>NZ_JAMQKB010000020.1 GCF_028416575.1 Terrihalobacillus insolitus
CCCGCAGAGGCTCAAAGTCAAGTGACAAGTTGCACGCGCTAGCTTCAAACAAAGTGCTAAAACTTAGAGAGCTATAAACAAGTTTATGTTCCTTTAAAAAATTGTTCAGTTTAGTGTTGACATACCAATTGCAGGTATTGAATGGTCATCTGCAAATAATTTGGATATCCTTAACATGAGTTTTTCGGGTGGAACAAGCTCTCGTACTTTAGAGAGAGCTTTGGATAACGCGTATAATTCAGGAGTCCTACTTGTAGGCGCCGCAGGAAATACAGGATATGATAGAAAGGGAACAATTGGTTATCCAGCTAAATATGATTCCGTAATAGCGGTTGGTGCTGTAAATCAATTTAATGAACGAGCAGCTTTTTCTAGTGTTGGCCGAGAATTAGAAATCATGGCACCAGGAGTGGGCATCCAAAGTACAGTACCAGGCGGATATGCTATGAACAACGGAACATCAATGGCGTCTCCGCATGTAACAGGAGTAGCTTCATTAGTTTTAGAAGCACAACCAGAGTTAAACAATATTCAAATCAGAAGTGCTCTAAATGACACAGCTACCAATTTAGGAGATTCATTTAATTATGGGAATGGGTTAGTGAATGCTCAGTCAGCAGTAAACTTTAATGAAAGTATAGTTACCCAAGGCAAAGGCGGGAACGGAAAAAAGAAATAACATATTCAATCTAATCTTTTGATTAGAAACTAAATACACGCACCCAATTTTAGGTGCGTGTTTTTAATATCGTCACTACTGCTTCACTTGCATTATTTTAGCACTTCCGATTTATCTAATGTCTCTTGTGTTCCACAAGCAGTAAAAACAAATATAAACGTAAATAGTAATACGGGTATTCTTATCATAATTTTTCTCCTTTCTAGTTGCTGATTGATTGGTTCTTGAAGTATTTAAAATAAATTTCATTTGCAATCAGGCTTACCTTAAATACATATGTGAAATTTATAAAATATCTGGTTAGTCTTTTTCTTTAAATGAAATGTGCTCCAATTTAAGTTATTCAAAGTTTACTTCATTAAAAAGCCAAATAACTCGTATTTATGTTCAGTAAAGTGGCAGAATAGAAATGGGTATAGCATATATAAATTCCTTGTTAGACAATCTTTTAAGAGGATGTTCAAAAAGTCACCAAATGATAAGCTACGCATCTCTTTGTTGGCTCGTTCTTCCGGTCCTCATGTAGGGAAAGCCTACACTGCGGTCCTCAGAAGCATCGCCGCCTCGACCTGCTTGCTTCTAATTTGCCGACTTTTTGAACACGCACTTTAAGGAATTAAAAATGATAATAAAAGGAGCTCGTATTATGAATTTAGACCCTATTATCCCTTTTGAACCTATTACTTCCGAAGAAATACCACAGGGTTCGGAATGGATTTCACAAATAAAATGGGATGGGGTTAGAATTCTAACTTACTTTAATGGACAAGATATTAAGCTTTACAATAGAAAACTTAACGAGCGTACAAATACTTATCCAGAATTAAAAAATATTAATTCGCTAACTTCTGCTAAGTCGTTTATCTTTGATGGTGAAGTAATCGCACTTGATCATAAAGGTAAACCATCTTTTCATGAAGTAATGAGACGTGACGGAATACGTCGTATGGAACGAGTAAATGATATTGCTAAAGAAGTTCCAGTTTACTATATGATTTTTGATATTATTTTTTTAAATGATGAATGGATTAACGAATATTCACTAAAGGATAGACTTGATTTACTTTTAAATAGTATAGAACCCAATAAACATGTACAAATTGTACCCTCTAATAGCGATGGCCACAGTTTGTTTGAGGTTGCCAAAAAACACGACCTAGAAGGAATTATCAGTAAAAACCTCAATAGTCGATACATTATAAAAGGTAAAAATTTAGATTGGAGAAAAATAAAGAATTACAAGGATCTTATTGCTGTAATTGGAGGAGTTACTTATCGGGGCGGCATTGTAAATTCAATGTTACTTGGACTTTATGATAACAATAATCAGTTCTTGTACATTGGGCATGTCGGAACAGGTAAGCTTACAAGGACTGAATGGGAAAATTTAACTAAATTAATGGAACCATTAAGAACAAATCATAAACCGTTTGCAAACCATCCTGAAAGAGTAAATAAAGTACAATGGCTTCAACCACTTTTAACAGTAAAAGTACAATATATTGAATGGCCAAAAGATCATTCACTAAGACAACCTAGTATTCAAGCGTTTGTAGACCATGATCCAAAAAATTGCAGACTGAGTGAATCATGAGGATGGATATGTATGCAGGAGGATAAAAATTTAAACAAATTATTCCCTAAAAACAAGAAAAAATACAGAGGTTTGTTCTTTATCTTAGGGTTGGAAACGCAAAACGAGCGTTTTTTGCTAGGTGTTATCAGAAAAAATACGATTGTTCAAATGGGTACTTTTTCTAAAGGACTTAATAAGAGCGAGAAAAAATCCCTAATGGAGGCTATTAGAAAACATGATAATAATACTAGTAACAAAACGATACGAACAGAACCCGGAATCTGTGTAGAAATTTACTTTAAAACAATAGAAGAAAACCAACTAATTGATCCAACATTTCATTCATTTCATTTGAAATTAAATTGGAAGGAATGTACTTGGGATAGATTAATACTAGACAATACCCAAGTTCAAATTACTCATCCAGATAAAATGATATGGGATCATCACAATATTAATAAAGAGAACTTTATTTCATACTTAATTCATATTTCACCTTTTATTTTGCCATTCTTAGAGAATAGAGCCTTAACAACAATACGTTATCCAAATGGAATCTACAATGAATCCTTTTATCAAAAAAACTGCCCAGATTATGCTCCGAATTTCATTAGAACAGCAGAGAAAGACGATATAAATTATATTATTTGTAATGACTTATCAACTTTGCTGTGGTTAGGAAACCAACTAGCAATTGAATATCATGTTCCTTTTCAAACAATCAATCGCGAAAACCCTTTAGAAATAGTTTTTGACTTAGATCCACCTGATAGAGATGCGTTTCATTTAGCGATCAAAGCAGCAACGGAAATGAAAAAAATATTTGATACATTTGAAATAGAAAGTTATCCGAAACTTTCAGGTAATAAAGGTATTCAAATACATATACCTATTAAAGATTCATCATTAACATATGACAAAACGAGAATATTTACGGAGTTCATTGCAAGATATCTAGTAGAAAGACACCCTCAGTATTTCACAATAGAACGACTAAAGAAAAACAGAGGAAATAAACTTTATATTGATTATGTTCAACACGCACAAGGAAAAACAATAATATGTCCATACTCTACTAGAGGCCGAGATAGACCAACTGTAGCTACCCCACTATATTGGGATGAAGTTAACAAAAACTTAAAAGTTGAAAAATATGATATACCCTTTGTTCTTAAACGCCTTACAACTCACGAATGCCCATTTCATGATTTCTTCGAGCAGGATAACTCTAATTTAATTGATATTATTGGTTCTTTAGAAGAAAAAAGCACTAGTTGAGCATGTCATGGCAAAATTTGAACATAGCAGCTTCCAAAATGGGTGCGAGAGCTGAAATATAGCAAAAAGCCAAAACGCACGAAAAATGATTTGGCTTTTTGCTATTCGTTATTGAAACGACATTGCCCAGTTTCCTTGCCGGAAAATCGGCTCTGTTCGTCCATCCTTCGTAATACCATCTATATCTAGGTCTGCCGAACCGACCATAAAGTCTTCGTGAACGAAGCTGTCATTGACACCGTGCTGGTTCATTTCCTCTTCACTCATAGTTGGTCCATTTTTTATATTAGTTGGATACGCTTTTCCAAGTGCTAAGTGACAGGAAGCATTTTCGTCAAATAGTGTATTATAGAAAATAATATTAGACTGAGAAATTGGTGACTCGTGTGGTACTAATGCTACTTCTCCGAGTCTGCGAGCGCCTTCATCAGTGTCTAGCAAGTGCTTGAGTGTTTCCTCTCCCTTTTCAGCTTTGAAGTCAACTACTTTTCCTTCTTTAAAAGTTAAAGTGAAATTTTCAATTAAATTACCGCCATAGTTCAGTGGCTTTGTACTAACCACTGTCCCGTTCACACCATATTTATGAGGCATCGTGAACACTTCTTCGGTTGGCAAATTTGGGTTGAACTCCACTCCTGATTCAGACACCGCTGATCCCCCATGCCAAATGTGGTGATCGGGAAGCTCGATCGTTAAATCTGTTCCAGGCCCTTTATAAACTAGCTTTTTGTATTGTTTTTCGTTTAAATACTCTCTAGCAACACGAAGCGTTTCGTTATGTCTGGCCCATGCTGATACAGGGTCTTCTTGATCCACTCTGGTCGTACTATAAATCTTTTCCCACAGCTTTTGTTTTGCGTCATCTTTATCAAGATCTGGAAAAACTTTTTGAGCCCATGAAGTCTCTGGATAACCGATCACTGACCAGCAAACTTTATCGTTCATCACATAGTTCCGATAGTCACTTAATGCTTGCCCACTAGCTTTGTTGGATGCAGCAACACGCTCTGCAGCAATATCTTTTAACAAGTCAGGGTTCGGTCCATAAATGGAGAGAAGCGCATAACCATCCTTTACCATTTCAACCAATCCATCTGCCTTCCATTTCGGAAAGTTCTTTAAAACATCTAACGGTGCATGCTTCATTTTTAAATAGGTTAATCCCTCATCATTCCACTCTATATGTACATTTTTCGCACCTAACGCATAAGCTTCCTCGGCAATCATTCGAACAAAATCAACCGCTTCGACTGGAGCGTTTATGATTAGTCCTTGATCTTTTTGCAAATTCACACCCATTTGGACAGCTAATTTCGAATATTTTACTAATTGTTCTTTTTGGTTCGTCATTCTACCTTCCCCTTTTCCTTTTCTATATGATTATTTCATAAAAAGACCCGTAAAGTGCGTGTTCACTTGGTTTTCGATCCCGTATGCGTTCTCATCGCCTTGATGCACAGCTTATCATTTGTTTTGTTAAACATCCTCTTAAAGACAGAGAAACAAAACCTATGTTTGGACAGTTATGTTCGGCACTAGCTCGAGCTCAACATTTCCTTGTATTGCACGTGAAATCATACAATTCTTCTCAGCCTTATCAACCAGTAATTTCAATTTTCTCTTGTCTGCATCTGTTGCTCCCTTTTTCAAGGTGATTGTTGGTCGATGAATCAGTTTATTGTATGTAAATACGCCTCTTGTAACATCAACGACCCCTTCTGAATTGAGGTTCATTTCGAGTAAAGGCAAATCTGCTCGTTCGATCATTGCCGCCAACGTGATGATATAGCAGGTAGCAGCAGCTCCAAGCAACATTTCATCTGGGTTTGTACCTTCTCCTGGTCCATCCATTTCTCGCGGAATCGAAATAGTCGTTTGTAAATTGTCAGCATGTATCGTACCTACATTGTTTCTTCCTCCTGGCCATTCCGCTTTTAAATGAAAATGATGTTCGGCCATCTTTTAACCTCCTCGATACGTTCATTATTTCGTAGAAGAGCTTTTATTTCAAACAACTCTTTTTTGGATGACATCTGCTAATCTCTCTTTCGATTAAATTGTACTTGTACGTGATTGTCAACTTTCATTATAAGTGATTATAACGAACAGTACCAATAGTCGCGCTTATTTCCAAGTGCAGAATAATGAAAACCATATCTCACAAATTCCCTAGTTCAAACAAATTAGTAAATCAATTTTCTTAAAGATGCTATAATACAAGACAAATCAGAAAGGGAGGTTGTTCCCATGCCGCACAATGATCAGCAAGCAAGCTGTCAAATTGATTTTGATAAAAAAGATCAGGTAAAAAAGCCCGAGGAAATCAGTAAGGACGGATCCTTTAATCGTCAAAGAAACAGATTCACCACACCGTTTGGAAATAAACCAGAAGAGCTGCCAGTAGAATCGGGACGGTATCGCCTCCTGTGGTCAGCAGCATGTCCATGGGCCCATCGCTCGGTAATTGTGAGAAAAGTGCTTGGATTAGAAGAGGCGATTAGTTTAGGAACAGCTAGTCCGATGCGCCCACGGTTGGAGCACGTTGACTGGGAATTCTCGTTAGATGAGCATGGCGTAGATCCAATATTAGGAAATCGCTATATGAGTGAAATTTACAAAAATGCAGACCCTGAATATACTGGTCGACCAACCGTTCCAGTAATGGTTGACACGGTGAACAAACAAGCGGTAAATAATGACTACTTCAAATTAACAAATTATTTTGAAACGGTTTGGTCACCTTTTCATAAAGAAAATGCTCCAGATTTATACCCAGAGCATTTACGCGATGAGATTGACGCTTTAAGCGAAGTCATTTTTCATGATGTGAACAATGGGGTTTATAAATGTGGGTTTGCACATTCTCAAGAAGCATATGAACAGGCATATGACATATTATTTGCAAGACTAGATGCGTTAGAAGAACGTCTTTCAACGCAACGCTTCTTGTTTGGTGATTATATTACAGACTCCGATGTTCGTTTATATACTACCTTGGCACGCTTTGATGCTGCTTATTACTCAGCGTTTAAAACGAACCGAAATCTAATTCGTCAATTTCCTCATTTGTGGGGCTATGCCCGTGATTTATATCAAACACCAGGGTTTGGCGATACAACTAATTTTGATGCGATCAAAAGACACTATCATTTATCCATAACGATTAATCCTGACAAAGATGAGGTCAAAATCTTGCCTAAAGGACCTGATGTGTCAGACTGGGAAACAGCCCATAATCGACAACATTTAAGCAATAAAGAAGACAAATTTTTGATCCAGGGGTAGATTCAGAATGAACATACGTGATGCAAAGAAAAATGAATTAGACTTCATTCGAGAACAGAGAGTAAACGCTTATAGCGAGTACGCTCAAGTGATAAATACAGAGCATTGGCAAGCATTGAGACAAGCAATTTATTCAGAAGCGGATATTCATCCAGGCGTAGAACGAATGGTTGCTGAGATCGATGGGAAAATCGTAGGTAGTGTTGCTTTGTTTCCTTCTAATTCGGATGCTTATGAAGGGTATGTCGAAGAACTCGATTATCCTGAAATAAGAATGTTGGCTGTAACACCAGAGGCCCGAGGGCAAGGGGTAGCATCTGCCTTAATTGATGAATGTATTCGACGTGCGAAATCAAATGGCTACCATTCTATTGGTTTACACACCGCAGATTTTATGAAAAGCGCGATCAAACTATATGGGCGAATGGGTTTTGAGCGTTTACCACAATATGATTTTGAGCCTGCAAATGATGGTATTATTGTGAAAGCATTTAAACTTTCTTTTTAGATGATGTTAAAAAAGTCACCAAATGATAAGCTGCGCATCTCTTCGTTGAATGATAAAAAGGGTAGAATGACGGAATTCTACCCTTTTTGTTATTGGACTGTTTTCAGTTAGGATCAAGAACTCGATATTAGACACTTTTGTTTATTTTTTGGGTCATGTCTTCTTTTAATTGTTGGAGCAAACTGTTGCTTTCGTCCATGGAACCGCTTGAAACACCAAAGTAACACTTGATCTTTGGTTCTGTACCAGAAGGACGTAAGCAGACCCAGCTATTATTTGTAAGTAAAAATTTCACGACGTTTTCAGTTGGTAATTCTATTTTTTCTTTTGACCCTGTAGCCATTGCTGTTCGCTCGCTTGTTGCGTAATCTTCCACATACACCACAGGCAGGCCACCAATTTGCGTCACTTCATTTTCCCGGATATCTGCCATCATTTTTGCTATTTTTTCGGCGCCATCTTTCCCTTTTAATGTCAGAGATGTCATATCTTCAAGATAATATCCATGCCTCTCATACAATGTGTGAAGTGCTTCGATTAATGTTTTCCCTTTTGCTTTCCAAAAACTCGTCATTTCACATGCAACCATTGCCGCTTGTACTGCATCCTTGTCTCGCACAAAGTCACCGATTAAATAGCCATAGCTTTCCTCATAACCAAATAAGAATTGTTCCTTTGTTGTTTCAAATTCTTTTATTTTTTCTCCAATAAATTTAAAACCTGTCAGAGTATCAATGGTACCAACACCATAATGGGAGGCCACAGCTCGACCCATTTCTGTTGTGACAATTGTCTTAATTAACCTACCATTATCGAGTAGCTCTTGGCTTGATTGTGATAACAAATAATCAAGCATAAGCGTTCCCAATTGGTTACCTGATAGCACTGTATATGCATTTTTTCCATCCTTTACCGCTACACCTAATCGATCTGAATCAGGATCTGTCGCAATCAGTATATCGGCATCCACCCTTTTTCCTTGCTCGATTGCCATTTTAAATGCCTGGTGCTCTTCCGGGTTTGGGGAAGACACCGTAGAAAATTCTGGATCAGGGTTCGCTTGATCCTCCACAACGTGTACATGGTTAAAGCCCAGTTGTGTAAGGCCGTCCATTACTGGGTGAAATGAAGTTCCATGTAATGGTGTGAACACAATCGTTATTGGTTCAAAGCGATTACTACCATGTTGATAACGCGAAATGCTCTTTAACGATTTAAGGTAGGCTTGATCGACCTCTTCCCCGATCCAATTGAGTAAACCATTCTGTTCTACCTTAACCTGCTCGTTTACAGGAACACACAATTCATCTTTGATCGCTTGTACACTCTTAATAATTTGCGCTGCTTCACTTGGTGTAATTTGTCCACCATCCTCATTATATACTTTAAATCCATTGTATTCTGGTGGATTATGACTAGCAGTAATCATCACGCCTGCCACTGCACCTAAATGTCTAACGGCAAAGGATAATATTGGTGTTGGTCTTAATGATTCGAATACATAGGATGTAATACCGAATGCACCTAATACTTTTGCAGTTTCAATCGCAAACTCCTTTGACATATATCTTGAATCGTAGGCTACTGCTATTCCTCGAGTTTCCACATCTTCACTATTTGCCTTCAAATAATTCACAAGTCCATTCACTGCTTTTCGAACAGTGTAAATGTTCATGCGGTTTGTTCCTGGACCAAGTGTACCGCGCATTCCACCGGTTCCAAATGTTAACTCTTTATAGAATGCATCTTCCAACTCGATTTTTGAGGAGCCCATTTCTTCCAACTGTTTTTTTAAAGTTGGATCCATCCCTTGATACGAATCCCATTTCTCATATGTAGTTCTCCACGTCATACTTTATCCTCCTATGTGCCAATTACGCTTCTAGACAGATTCTACCATATTTCTACACGAACTTCTATTTCTACATTTGAAATACACTAAAAATATTGATGGGTTGTACCAGAATGAAGTTTTAGAAGATACTTTGATGGGCATAATGTAAAATAGATTCTAAATACTAGTAGGAAAATCTAGGATAAAATACTATACTAGAAGTAATAGAAAATCATTCAATGTCGGAGGTTGTTTGTTTTGTTTGAAAAACGCTGGTTCCAAACGCTTGTAGCTTTTATATTAGTCTTTTTACTTATTCTATTAATTTCCTATGCAGACTTTGTGTTTGAACCGATCCGTGATTATCTTATTGCTGTTGCAGTTCCGTTTGTTGGAGCAGGGGTTCTTTATTATTTAACGAAGCCTGTTGTTTCACTACTAGAAAAATTTAAATTCCCAAAAATTTTGGCCATTATTTCCGTATTCCTATTAATCTTGTTTGTCCTATATCTTTTCACAGTCTTTATTGTTCCAGTGGCACAATCACAGATTGAAAAGTTAATTGATAATACACCGAAAATGGTAGATACAGTCCAAGATATCATTATTTATTGGCAAAGCGATCAAAATATTCTTCCGGCACAGGTTGAATCTACAATTGAAAATCTAACAAATAATTTACAAACTTATATCGAAGGTTTGACAACTTTTATATTTGACTTTGTCGGCCAATTGTTTGGCTTCCTTTTCGCTGTTGTACTTGTTCCGTTCTTTTTATTTTTTATGCTAAAGGACGGAGAGAAATTTGTTCCTTTTATCACGCAATTTATGAGCCATAACAAATCGGAAAGTTTTCGTAGGTTAATGGGGAATATCAATCATACGCTAACCGCTTATATTCAAGGGCAACTTATTGTTAGCTTCTGTGTAGGGGTTCTACTGTATATAGGTTACCAAATCATTGGGTTAGATTATGTGCTGACCCTATCGTTATTTGCAATGCTTACCAATATTATTCCTTTTATCGGTCCTTTTTTGGCTGTCATTCCTGCCGTTCTTGTCGCTTTCTTCCAGGATCCATTTATGGTTGTTTACGTACTAATCGTTATGGTAGCAGCCCAACAGTTAGAAGGCAACTTGATTTCTCCTAACATTATGGGAAAGGCATTAGAACTTCATCCTTTAACGATTATTACACTCGTACTATCTGCTGGTAGTATTGCAGGCTTTCTCGGTCTATTGTTCGTTATTCCTGCATATGCCGTTATAAAGACAATCATTTCCCACTTCTACCACGAGTGGAAAAAGAAACAACCTGCTGATGAACAGGATCTTATACATTGAGCTACGCCTCACTTCCAGATTTCACAAATAAACGGACAAATCACCATTGTGATTTGTCCGTTTATTTTAAAATGGTTTTAGGGTTTTAGACCCCCACCTCTAAGCGAAGCGTAGGTGGGAACTTCCAATCAGGTGGAGTCGAGACTCCATCTGATTCCCCGATGTTTCAGCTTGCTGAAACGAGTTCGCTTACTCAGTTGCTGCTTTAATTTCTTCTTCTAGTTTGTCTAAAATTTCCCCGTTCACTGTGGAAACTTCTTCTCGATAAAAGTCACGAACAGGAAGCGCTTTTTCTTTAAATGCTTGACGCTGTTCTTCTGTTAATTCAATAACCTCAGTTGGATTTTCTGTATCCTCTTTAATTATTTGTAGATATTTATCGTTTTGTTTTTTCTGTTCTTTAAATACCCAATCCTGCATTTCTGTTACCGTTTCATCGATCATGGACTTCACTTCATCTGATAGCCCGTTGTACCAATCGTTATTAACAGTTGTCATTGCGACATAATTATTATGATTGGAAATGGTCATGTAATCTTGCACCTCATTAAATGACGCATCTCCGATAAAGAAGATTGGATTTTCTTGGCCTTCTACTGTTCCGCGATCTAGTGCAGTATACAGTTCACTCCAGCTCATTGCAGTTGGTTCAGCCCCATATGCTTCATAGGACTTTTTCTGTAGCGGAGAAGTTTGTGTTCTCATTAAGAAATCCTCAAAGTCCGCAGGTGTTTTTAACGGCTTGTTACTCGTCCATTGTGTACCGCCTTCTGTCCAGAATGCAAGCGGCTTAATGCTTTTTTCTTCATACTTTGCAGCTAAATCTTTATTTAGTGCTTCACTTGTATTTAAGATTTCTTGTGTCTTTTTAACACTGTCTGGAAATAGAAACTGTAATGAGAAAATTTGTCCTTCCATTACCATGTTTCCTGTAAAGCCTGGTGACATAACAGCCATTTCCACTCCACCATTTTGCAGCAATTCTACTTGGTCAGATTCGCTTCCTAGACCACCGTATTCATATGGTTCTATGGTAATTTTTCCACCGGATTTTTCATCCATTCGTTTCGCAAACTCTGCGGCGTATTCGTACTGTACTTGTCCCTGAACTTCCTCTGTTACAAAGCGCCAAGTTTGTGCTTCAATACTAGATTCACCTTCTGCGGTTCCTTCTCCACCAGTATCGCCTTCCGTTTCTTCAGGCTCTTCGCCTCCTCCACCACATGCAGCTAGTAGAAAGCTTAATGCGAGTATTGAAATGAAACCAAATAAATGTTTTTTCTTAAAAATAATCATTACCCCCTAGAATTGTTTTTATCAATCTACTCGTTATGGCGTAAAGAACCGATAAGCGAGTGAGATGTCTTCAAATGCAATTAACAATATTGCAATTCCAACTAAAATAATAATGTATGGCGGTGTGCCTCGAATAACGTCCATATAGGACTTCTCAAATACAGCACTCGCCGTAAAGATGTCGACACCAAATGGTGGTGTTGCGGATCCTAGTGCAGCCTGGAACGTGATAATGATTCCAAGGTGGATTGGATCAATTCCTGCGTTGATTGCTACAGGATAAAATATCGGAGTCAATACTAATATGACAACAATTGGATCAACAAACATACATCCAATAAAGAAGAAGATGGTTACCATAATAAGGACAAAAGTAGCACTTGGGTCAGGGCCTAGTACTGCCTCTGTAACAATTTGCGGAATTCTTGCAAAGGAAATGAGCCATGTAAATGCCTGACCGCCAGCAACTAAAACAAATACTGCAGAGGTAACCAGTCCGGTAGACAATGCTATTCTTTGCAAATCTTTTACTTTAATAGAACGGTATATGATCACTTCTAAAATAAATGCATATAGTACAGATATGCCTGCAGCCTCTGTTGGACTGAAAACCCCAGCATAAATACCTCCAATGATAATTACTGGAAAGCCAAGAGGTAAAAGCGCTCGCCCTGTCATCTTAAATCTTTCATTCCATGGAACTCGATCAGCCAAAGGGATTTTCTTCACCCGTGCGTAGATATAACTATATAATGCCAAACTAAAAAAGACGAGCAATCCAGGAATGACACCTGCCATAAACAAATCACCCACGGATGTACCAGATACTAATGCATAGATAATCATACCGATACTTGGCGGAACAAGTAATGCAATATCACTTGCATTGATAATTAAAGCGATCGCACTAGAATCTTTATATCCTACCTTTAAAAGGCGTTCTCTCATCGGTTTTCCGATTGCTACAACTGTTGCTTGTGTAGATCCGGAAATAGCGCCAAATAAAGTACAGGCTGCAGCAGTTGTCACTGCATACCCACCTCGAATATGGCCTACAAATGCACCGATGAAGTCAAGTAAACGATTCGATGTTTTTCCTGTTGACATGATATCTGCAGCGAATATAAATAATGGCACTGCTAGTAGTACATAAGATTCAATCCCTGTTGCTAGTTGCTGCATCATCAACATAGGATCCAAATTGGGGAAGTAAATCAACATAACAATAAATGGTGCCACAATTAATGGTATCATCATCGGAAAGTTCAGCAGTAGTAAGACGACCATAATCGTCATTAACATCGTTACCATATTTTTTTCCTTTCTACTATGTATTTATATTCGTAGTAGTAATAGCACACTTTGTTACACGTGGATTTGTTCTTCAGGATTTTTTTCATCATTGTAATCCTTTAGGTCCGTTCCTAAATAAACTACTTCTTTTTCTTTAATGTTAACCCAGGCATTTCTAATATACTGGATTCCCCCCATGAAAAGTCCAATTGGAATAAAAATGGTCATATAAAAGGCCGGAACTTGTAGAGCAGACGTTACTTTACCACTCTCATAGACCGAATTAACGTACAGTGAAGAGTAATAAGCAAGTGTAAATAAAACAACTGCAGTTACTACAGGAATGAAAATGGCTAATGCTTTTCTTAACTTAAAAGGTGCTAGGTCAAAAAAAGCCGACATACTTATATGCCTCCCCTTTCGTGCAGCATAACTGATACCCATAAAGGTTGCAATGGTCACAGCAAACCTACTCACTTCAGCTGAAAAAGTCCAGCTTGATCCCGTTAATGCACGACTGACTACATTTCCTACTACCATCAATGCAATTAATAAAATGGAGTAGCTTAAAATAAACTCCTCTAGTTTAAGTATAAATTTGTCAACTGCTCCTAAAATTTTCAACCTAACTTCCTCCTCATAGGTCGACCAACAACTATAACTCAGACTACTTTTCATATTACAGATTATTGGCATTATGTTCAAATTCTTTTTAGCGGTATTTTTCATAATAATTTACCAAATAGCTTGCCTCAGCTACTATGATTCAATCATCTTTATTTATATGTCCAAATACTCTAATTTATTAGTCAATACTCCAAATATTCTTATAATATTGCTTGAAACTGAATCTAAAGGCCTATAACTCTTTATTTCCACGTAGGAACGATTCCCTTCCTTGATCCTTTTTTTGTTGTTACAATATGATCTAACACTACTAGTTAGGAGCGATAGGATGACAAAGACAGAAATAGAAGACCGAATTAAGGAATTAAAAATGGACTATATACGGATTCAAAATGACTTAGACAAGCTTGAATCCGTTGGAGGGAATGTAACCAACGCTGAAAAACAACTCAAACAGCTAGAAACCGAGCTATCTGAATTAAATAAGGCATTAGCAAAAACATCAAAATGAATGCTGCATGAGTTCCATTTTTATGGAAAGCAACCGTTTCTTGACCTAATGCATAGGTTTCCGCAACCTATGCATTAATTTCTTATTCTTGTTCATTTCTATTTTTGGACGCATCCTCAGAATCCGTGTCATTATTCCTTTGTTTGACAAGCTTTTCTCTGATCTGTCCGATTTCTTTTCCTGGTGGACTTAGACTCACAATAACATCACCGTTTTCAACACTCCTTTCTCCTTCATCAGTGAAAAATGTTATTTCATCGGACGGCTTTAGAGCGAATAATTGCACCGTATCTGCCTCACGTTTTTGAGTATACTGTTCATAATCATATTTCTCTGTTATATTTGTTTTACGAAACACATAACCGTTGTCAATTTTATCTATTACATCTTCTAATGAATTGTTTTTGGAGAACAGGACTCTTCCACCAATCGTATTCGCAAGATCCTTCACATGATCTACTTCCTCTTCCTCAATACTAATTCGAAACACGTTGTTACGACCGAATTCTGGTACAAATGTCGTACAGACTAATGCATTGTAAGCGTCGAATTCGGTTGCGGCTATTAAGTAGCTGTAAGGTGTAATGTCTAAAAGGTACTCTGTTTGCTCAGATAGTAATTCTCCATGGTGGAATGGAAGACCTGCCCGACGAGGCTTTCTTAATCGATTCCATGACGAATCCGTAATCATTACAGGCACATTTAGGTCTTTTAAAAATGCTGCAAGTGCAAATGTAAAGCGATTACTACCAGCTATTAGTACTCCTGGTCGACTTTCAACTGCCAGATTAAGCCTTTTTGCAAGTGGGCCGATGGAGAAACCGTGTGCAACTACCGTGAAAAAGACTAATGCAAACGTTAATGAAATGACTATTGCTGCATCTTCAAACCCCTCTTCAAGTAAAACAGATGCAAAGTAACTGGAAACAGTAAGTGCCACAATTCCTCTAGGCGCAATCCACCCGACCAGTAATTTTTCGGCTTTTGTTAATTCTGTGTTTATCGTTGACAAAAAGATCGACAATGGTCGAACAATAAATAGCATGAGAATGACGAAACCGATTATTTCAGGTCTAAATATTTGGAATAGTGTAGAGCGATCTAAGGAAGCCGTAAGCATAACAAAAATAGCAGACAGTAAGAGTAACGAAATATTCTCTTTAAAATGCCGCATATCTTCTATTGAGGCAATTTTACTATTAGCCAACGTCATTCCCATTGCGGTCACGGATAAAAGCCCTGTTTCGCGGGCAAGTTCATCTGCTACGGTAAAACAGATTATGACAACCGTAAAGACTACTGGGGATTTTAAAAATTCAGGAACATTACCGTTTTCAAACATCCACCCGATCCCTTTGCCTAATAACAATCCTAAAACTATAGCAAATACGGCTCCCAAAAAGAAAGATAGCAATGCCGAATTATCGAAAGCATCATTTGTGAAAAAAAGGATAAATTCAAATGCAAATACGGCGAGTAACGCTCCAATCGGATCAGCGATAATTCCTTCCCATTTCAAAATCTTTGCTGGACGAGGTTTTAGTTTAGACTGCCTTAATAGAGGAAGTATCACCGTCGGGCCAGTCACGATAAATAACCCGCCAATAACAAATGAAACGACCCATGATAAGCCTGCTACATAGTGGGCAGCTAAGGAGCCTAATAACCAGCTTAAAAAAGCACCAATCGTTACGATACGTAGCACAGGACGACCGAGCCCCCGGATTTCTTTTAAATCTAGGTTCAGACTTCCTTCAAACAAAATGATTGCCACTGCTATTGATATAATGGGTTCATATAATTCGCCAAAATCTTGCTCTGGCTGTATTACCTGTCCTATAGGTCCAGCTAGTAATCCCGCTACTGCCATAACGACAATAGCAGGCATTCGATATCGCCAAGATAGCCACTGAGAACCTATCCCTAATAAACCGATCAACATGATTTCTGACAGTATCGAATCGACCACAATGCTCTCTCCTTTGGCTCACATTTTGTATTAGTGTGGACTAGTTGATTGTTTTTTATGAAGAAGCTGTTTTTTCACAGAGGCGGTCAAAAATCAGCAAACCTATTTTCCCCATTTCATTTTTCCATAAACATGGTACCATTGTAATTAGAACATAAATGTTAGGAGTAATAGCAGGCCATGACCATAAATAAAGCAAAACAATTACTTCAAGAATATTTTGGGTTTGATCAATTTCGACCAGGTCAAGAACAAGTGATTCAGTCCATTTTACAATCGAACCAAACGTTGGCGATTATGCCTACTGGTGGTGGTAAATCCCTTTGTTATCAAATTCCAGGATTAACCTTGGATGGCACTGCTGTCGTCATCTCTCCACTTATTTCCTTGATGAAGGATCAGGTCGATTCCCTTCAATCTTTAGGAATACCTGCAACTTATATAAATAGTTCGTTATCGAATGAAGAGCAACGCGAACGATTAGTTCAACTTAAAAACAACCGCTACAAGTTCATATATGTTGCACCCGAACGATTTGAGTCTCCTCTTTTTTTAGAGGCATTACAGTCGATTAACCTGTCCTTAATCGCCTTTGATGAAGCACATTGCATTTCACAGTGGGGACATGATTTTAGACCGAGTTACCGATCCATTGTCCCGTCATTGTCAAAACTAAAAAATCTACCCGTAATCGTCGCTTTAACTGCCACAGCAACGAAGGACGTCACCCAGGATATCAAAAGGCTTCTTCAAATCAAAGATGATCACGTTGTTAACACTGGATTTGCTCGCGAAAACTTATCCTTTCATGTTGTAAAAGGACAAGATAAGAAAGACTTTGCTTTTGAATATATACGAAAGAGACGCAAGGAGGCCGGAATCATTTACGCGTCAACACGTAAGCAAGTTGACATGCTGCATCATGCAATGGAGCAAAAGGGCTATCCTGTTGCGAAATATCACGCTGGTTTAACAGAGGAAACACGGAAAAATGCACAAAATGCGTTTATTCAGGATGAAAAAACGATTATGATTGCTACAAATGCTTTTGGCATGGGTATTGATAAATCAAACGTTCGATTTGTGATTCATTATGCGATGCCCATGAACATTGAATCGTATTACCAAGAAGCAGGACGTGCTGGGCGAGACGGAGAACCGAGTGATTGCATCTTGCTCTTTTCTGGTCAGGACATCCAACTGCAAAAGTTTTTGATCGAACAATCCAATTTGGATGAACAAAATAAAACAAATGAATACCAGAAACTTCAAGCGATGATTAACTATTGTCACACACACAGTTGCTTACAATCCTTTATTTTGGATTATTTCCATGACGACAGATTAGACAGGGATTGCAATAAATGTAGTAATTGCATGGAAAATGGTGAAAGAGAGGATCGAACAAGAGAAGCACAAATGGTTCTTTCTTGTGTAAAAAGAATGGGGCAGCGCTTTGGTGCTGGATTAACAGCAAAAGTACTGAAAGGTTCAAAAGATAAAAAAGTACGAGAATTTCGTTTTGATCAATTATCGACATATGGCTTAATGTCCTCACATACGGAAAAGGATATTACGAATTTCATTCACTTTTTGGTAGCGGAAAACATTTTATCAACCGGTGAGGATCGCTTTCCAATACTGAAACTAACAGCACGAGCTGGTAAAGTTCTAAAAGGGACAGAGCAAGTATGGATGCAAGTGGGCTCGATCAAACCAGCACAATCAAACGATGAAAACCTAGAATTGTTTGAAGAATTACGATCCCTTCGTAAAAGAATTGCCGACGAGGAGAGTGTTCCACCATACGTCTTATTTTCCGATGCCACTTTAAAAGAAATGTGTCGACTACTTCCGACAACAAAAGAATCCATACTCCAGGTTAAAGGTGTCGGTATGAAAAAATACGAGCAATACGGGGAGGCCTTTCTTAATGTGATTCGAGAATGGAAGCGAGCGAACGATACGGAACCAGTGACATCTGTTCCTATATCAGGCTTCGATTCATCCACTAATGAATCAAGTCATACGATTAGCTATCAGATGTTTCAAGAGGGAAAAACAATAACGGATATAGCGAATACTAGAAGCTTAAACGAGAGAACGATTGAAAACCATTTGTTTAAAGCTTTTCAAGAAGGCCATACAATAAACTGGGATATTTTCTTCAACTCCGAAATAGAAAAACTCGTCCTTCAAGAGAAGGAAAAGATTTCAGAAGAAAAACTCAGACCATTAAAGGAAGCACTCCCAGAGGACATTAGCTACACAACGATAAAGGCCGTTCTTGTTAAAAACGGGCTGCGATCGGTATAGCAATTTGCTCAATAAACGTTGGGGACTATGAGTTAAATGACTGTGCCTTACCAGATCATCCTCTCATTTTAGAGGGTGTTCAAAGGACTTTTTAAACACGCACTTTTAGGGTGAAAAAACAAAACATCCCAGCATCAATCAGTGGGATGTTTTGTTTACTACAACCTATTTAAGCATTAAAATCTAGTGCCCATGAACCATTACGAAAAACAGCTTCTGATTTTCCGTCAACCGTAATACCATCAATATCAAGCTTTTCTGAACCAATCATAAAATCAACGTGGGTTAAACTGTCATTCACACCGTGCTGATCCAATTCTTCTTCATTCATTTTGGATCCGCCATGTAAGTTCGTTGGATATGCCTTACCTAACGCAATATGGCAGGATGCGTTTTCATCGTAAAGAGTGTTATAAAAAATCAGTCCAGATGTAGAAACAGGTGACTCATGTGGAACGAGAGCTACTTCCCCAAGACGTCTTGCTCCTTCATCCGTGTCTAGCAGATGTTTTAGTGTATCGTATCCTTGCTCCGCTGTAAAATCGACGACTTTTCCTTCTTTAAAAGTCAAACTAAAGTTATCAATCAAATTACCACCATAGATTAAAGGTTTTGTACTAGACACAGTTCCATTTACCTGGTATTTATGTGGTAAAGTAAATACTTCTTCTGTCGGCATATTCGGATTGAATTGAATACCTGCTTCCGTATGTGCAGAACCACCCTTCCAGATGTGTCCCTCCGGCAGCTCAATTTCTAATTCTGTTCCAGGTGCTCGATAAACCAATTTTTTGTATTTTTTTTCATTTAAAAATGCACGTGCTTTTTGTAATCCTTTATTATGTTCAACCCATGCCGCTACAGGGTCTTCCTTGTCAACTCGAACGATTTTAAAAATTTGTTCCCAAAGCTGTTCAATCGCTTCTTCCTTGGAACTATTCGGGAATATTTTCTGTGCCCAATCACCTGTTGGAATGGAGATAAGTGACCACGGAATACGATCATTCATTGTATAGGAACGAAACTCTTTCATTGCTTGTGCCCCAGCTTTTGTTGCGGCTGCTACCTTCTTAGGATCCACATCTTTGAGCAAATCTGGATTGGTTGAACGGATCGATAAAAGAGCGGCACCTTCCTCCGCAAAGGATAATTGTTTGTCTATTTGCCATTGCGAGATGTTTGTTAAAACTTCCTCTGATACATGCTGATACCTTAAAAGGGTTAACGTATCGTCCGCCCAATTAATATGTACATCTTTTACTCCAAGTCCATACGCTTGTTTTGCTATCTCCCTTACAAAATCTACACCATCTATTGGTGCGTTAATCACTAACTTTTGGTTTTTCTGCACATTAACTCCTGTCCGCAGTGCTAATTCTGCGTACTTGGCTAACATTCTTTTCTCTGCCATTTTTTTACCTCCTATAGTTAGATACATAAATGATCTCTTTTTCTATTATTTCACAAAAACTAACAATAGACAAAAATTTACTGTTTGAATTCGTTTTCTTTTTCAATTTGCTCCACAATCGAGGCTAGTTCTTCCCATCTTTCCATCTTTTGTTCGAGCTCTTTTTCTAGCTGTTCCTGTTCCTGATACAGTTGTTGAACAAGGTTGATATCACTTCCAGCCTGTTGAATCTTCGTTTGAATTGTCTCAGTTTCTTCCTCAAGATGGTTGATCGAATCCTCTATCCCGTCCCATTCTTTTTGTTCATGGTAGGATAGTTTACGTTTTTTCTTTGGCACGAATGGTTCTTTTTTCTCCTTTGTTTCAGATGTAGCTTTCTTTTCTAATTGCTTTTCTGTTAAGTATTGTGTGTAGTTACCGTAAAAGTGCCTTGTTACCCCATCTCCTTCAAAGGCAATCAAATGGTCCACTACCCGATCTAAAAAATAACGATCGTGCGACACTGTAATAACTACCCCTGGAAACTGATCTAGGTACTCTTCTAAAATACTTAATGTTTCCGTGTCCAAGTCATTTGTAGGCTCATCCAAAAGCAACACATTCGGCTCATCCATTAAAACGCGCAAAAGGTATAATCGTCTCCGTTCACCACCTGACAATCGCTTCACATATGTCCATTGCTGGGGTCGGGGGAATAAAAATCTTTCTAGCATTTGTTCAGCTGTAATTACATCCCCTTTTGCAGTATAAACGACCTCGGCAACTTCCTTAATATAATCGATCACCCGACTGTTCTCATCCATAAACTGATGTTCTTGTGTGTAATAACCTATTTTTACAGTAGGGCCAATCTCAATCACCCCAGTATCAGGCTTTGTTCGATTTGCTATCATGTTAAGAAGGGTTGACTTTCCAGATCCGTTTGGACCGATCATTCCGATTCGATCATTTGGAACGATCAAAAGGCTAAAAGGTTTTAGCAAATGATGATTACCGAAACGTTTGGTAATATCCCTTATTTCGATTACTTTCTTACCAAGTCTAGAAGAACCAACTTGAAATGCAATGGATGCATCATCTGTTGCAAATCTCCTTTCCTTCATATCCTCCACCCGTTGTTTTCTTGCCTTTTGTTTTGTTGTTCTCGCCTTCGCACCACGCCTTAACCATTCAAGTTCACGCCTTAGTGTATTTTGATGCTTTTGCTCTTGTAGTAGTTCCTGCTCTTCTCGCTCTGCTTTTTTCTCTAAAAACATCTCGTAATTTCCATCATATGTATATAATTTACCATTGTCTAATTCGTAAATTCGATTGGTAATTCGGTTCAAAAAATAGCGATCGTGTGTAACTAATAAAAGAGATCCTTTGTATTGAGGCAAATAGGATTCTAGCCATTCAATTGTTTCATTGTCTAAGTGGTTTGTCGGTTCATCCAGAATGAGTAGATCGGCAGGTTGTAGCAATGCCCTTGCAATGGCTACTCGCTTCATTTGGCCGCCAGATAGCTGTGAAATATTTTTAGAAAAAGATGCAACACCTAGTTTTGTTAAAATCGTTTTTGCAATCGTATTCATATCCCATGCCCCAAGTTGATCCATTTTCTGTTGGCGTGCAATCAATTCCTCCTGTAACTGTTCATTATCTGGATTCATTTCTAACTTTGATAAGACTTGCTCATAGTCACGCATTGTTTTGATTATGGGTGAATCCCCTTGAAAAATTTGTTCTAATACCGTTAGATCACCATCTAACATCGGTTCCTGTGGCAAATATTCTACCTTGAAATCATTGGAATGGTTGATCGTTCCGTTGTCTTTTGATTCGATTCCAGCAATCACTTTTAATAGGGTTGATTTACCCGTACCATTTACTCCAATTAAACCTATCCGCTCCTTGCTTTCTATAGTGAAAGATATATGATCAAACAGAATCTTTTCCCCGTATGACTTGTATAGGTTTTCTACAGACAGTATACTCATCAGTTTCACCTTTCCTTTTGAATTCCGTCCTCTATTATACACGACAGCATGCTATGAAGGATACCCTAACATCTACCATTTACGGTTTATCTATTATGTGATAACCTAACTTTATGGGTTACTTTTAGTAAGCATGGGAGTTCCTTATCTCAAAGGACTGTGGTCAATCTTTTTTTTGGACAAAAATCCTTTCCTATTCACATCTGTTAAGCTATAGTAGAGAGTAATTGGGGTGATTCTATGCAAGAATTGTGTCCTCGTTTTGAAAAAGCAATGGAAATATTTAGTAAACGCTGGGTTGGGTTAATTTTATTTGAGTTGCTTGAAGGTGCTAAACGTTTCTCAGAAATAGAATCAGAAATACCCGTTAGCGGCAGATTGCTTTCCGATCGTTTAAAAATGCTCGAGCAAGAAGGCATCATCGAAAGAAATATATATAACCATTTTCCAGTGCGTGTCGAGTATATGTTAACGGATAAAGGAAAAGCACTCGAACCTGTTATTAAAAATATTCAAGACTGGTCTCAACATTGGATTACACACGAAGAAGTAACATAACAATAACCAACCGCTTTTGCCATAATGCAAAAGCGGTTATTTTTTTATATCATCACAAGCATTTAAAAATGCCGTTTTATAATATTGGGGAGATTAAGCGAGAAATCGACTCCTTCATTTTAATCCAACTCGAGCGTTTCCTATAGAGCTTTTCTGTTAGCTGCGAGGATAACAGAATATCTTCTTTGAACCTGTCCGTTAACTGTTGCGCCACTTTATGATCATAAAGGAAAGCATTGACCTCAAAATTAAGCCGAAAGCTGCGGACATCGATATTCGCTGTTCCAACTGATGCAATTTTCCCATCAACGACAAGTGTCTTTGCGTGTAAAAATCCATTTTGATAAATAAAAACAGACGCACCCGCATTAAGAAGCTCTCCTATGTTGGAAAGGGTGGCCCAATATACGAACGGATGATCAGGCTTACTCGGAATCATAATTTTCACATCCACACCTGATAACACTGCAATTTTTATAGCGTCAGCTAAGCTATCATCTGGTATATAATAGGGTGTCTGTATGTAAACATATTCTTTTGCAGATAAGATCATTTTAATATAGCCATTTTTTATCTGTTCCCATTCTGAATCTGGTCCACTTGATACAATTTGAATACCAACATCTCCAGAAGGTTCCGCTTTATAATATCGATCGTCATACAGAATATCGTGTCTTGAAGCTTGATTCCAGTCAAGGATAAACCGGGTTTGCATATGATTTACTGCACCCCCTACAATACGTAAATGCGTATCCCGCCAGTAACCAAACCTTTCATTATATCCTAAGTACTCATCCCCAATATTAAAGCCACCAATATACCCAATCTTACCGTCTATAATCGCCAATTTACGATGATTCCGGTAGTTGATTTTAAGATTAAGCTTAGGGATTCTAGAAGGGAAAAACGCTTCCACCTCACCACCTGCTTGTTGTATGTTCCGCACATATTTGTTACTTAATTTTCTAGAGCCCATATCATCGTATAAAATACGAACTTGGACACCCTCTTTCACTTTTCTTATCAAAATATTAGAGAGCTTTTGTCCGAGCTGGTCATGTCTTATAATATAATAAAGCAAATGAATATGATCCTTTGCGCTTTCTATATCCTCGATTAATGCACGGAACTTTTCTTGTCCATCTGTAAAGATTTCAACATCGTTGTCCTGTGAGAAGATTGCATCGTCATTTCTTAAGTGCATATAGAACAATTCTTTATAAGGTATTAGCTCCTCGTGCTTGAACAAAAAGCTCCCCTCCTCTAACGCACGAAGCTGGGCTTGAACTGCCTTTTTTACACCTAATCGGCTCTTTGTATCCCATGTGAAAATCGTTTTATTGCTAAGTCTTCTTCCAAAGATCAAATACAAAATAAAGCCAACAACAGGCACAAAGGTGAGCACCATTAGCCACGCCCATGTAGAGGTAGCGTCTTTTCTTTCCAAAAATACGATCATTACGGCAAGGAGTATATTTAAAAATAAGATTACCCCTAGTAAATAGGGCACAAAATTCATTGTTTACTCCCCCTTGTGTTCCTTCCAAATATATACTCATATTAAAGCAAAATATGACAATCGACAACTTTCATAATTCTTCTTATCATGCATGGTACTTTTTTTGCACAAAATATATACGAGGAGGGATCGCATGAAAAACAACAATACTACAAATGTTGGAACAGACATTCAAGAAGTAAAAAGAAAAAACGCACAATCCGGCATGTCGTATAACGAGGCTAAGGAATATATCGCAAGGACAACCGGAGGCCACAACACCAAGCAGCTAAGTAATACCGATGTAGCACAAGTCAAACGAGATATTCATGAATAGGTTCATCAAGGGGATTGGGTAGTCTCGTGGCTGCCCATTTTCCATGTATGATCTTTCCGAGTTTCCAAGCGTTTCTTATTGATTTTTTATTTCAATCCATCTAAACTAGTTCTATTGCATATGAGCACATTACTAAAGTTTAACAAAAACTAGTTCTATTGCATATGAGCACATTACTAAAGTTTAACAAAAAGAGGGCTTGATGATGAACATGAGTGAAAATAAACTTGGTATTCTTTATACTACTGCGGCATATCTTTTATGGGGGTTTCTCCCGATCTATTGGAAACTCATTCAATCAGTGCCTGCTGGGGAAATATTAGCGCATCGAATTGTTTGGTCATTTCTGTTTATGATCATCATCCTATTTACCGTAAGAAAATGGCGTGCATTTCTTCAAGAGTGTAAAGTTATTCTTCGGGACAAACGTAAATTAATCGGCATTACGTCAGCTTCTCTCATTATTAGTGTAAACTGGCTCGTATTTATTTGGGCAGTAAATGCGGAATACGTCGTCCAAGCGAGTTTAGGCTATTACATCAACCCACTTATTAGTATACTTTTGGGAATGTTCGTCTTAAAGGAAAGACTTACACGTTGGCAGATTGTATCGTTTGTCTTCGCTAGTATTGGTGTGCTCAATTTAACCATAAACTTTGGCGTGTTCCCTTGGATCTCTATTGTTTTGGCACTAAGCTTTGGGTTATATGGATTGTTAAAGAAAATCGTTGATATTAGTCCCATGTTTGGGCTTACGATTGAAACATTAATCGTCTCACCGATTGCATTGATCTTCCTTGTCGGTAACCAAGTACAAACTGGTAATCTGCCAACTATTTTCACCTCAACAGTAGCCTTACTGATTGGTGCTGGTGTAGCAACAGCGGTTCCATTATTATTATTTGCAAGTGGGGCGAAGCGAATTCCATTATCAATGGTTGGGTTTTTACAGTATCTTGCACCAACGATCATGCTCCTAATTGGTGTCTTTATGTATAATGAGCCCTTCACGAATGTACACCTCGTTTCCTTTGCTTTTATCTGGACTGCTCTAGCGATTTATACGGCGTCTAAATCCAGGTGGTTTAAACAGATGGAAACGAAATCCGAGTACAATAAACAACAAAAGTCTGTATAAAGCGTGGTGCTGTTGTCAAAAGTCGATTGCCATTTTTAGGATTAACAAACGATCCTACATGCTCCATCTATCAAGTGGCAACGGGTATACAAATCGTGAACCTATAGGTTTATAACTTAATTTTAGTGGGGTATAAATCGCAAAGATTTATACCCCACTTTTATGTATAGATCACAACGCTAAAAGTGCAACAGAGAGAAATCCTCTTCATATATTTGAACAAAAGGCATGTTTTCTTTACAATGTATTCGGGAATGGTTTATCACTATACTTATTTAGGTGTGATGTAGATGCGTAAGAAACAGGCAATCAAGATGATCACAGCTAGTCTTTTAACTATTTTTATAATCCTTGTTAGCATCAACTACCTGTCCTCAGGCACAAACATTTCGAATCCAAATACATCCTTACGCACCAAACAAAATACACCTCAAAATGAACAGGAAGCAGAACAAAATGAAACAGACTCTAAGGAGGAACAAACTGAAAACTCTGAGAAACAGTCGTTAACTGACGATATTAAAGACAAAGTTGAAAATATTGTCGATGGCGCTGTTGGCTTCTTTTTGAAAAAAAACCTTGATATTGTTGCGATAGGAGATTCTTTAACACAAGGTGTTGGTGACACAACAAACAATGGTGGGTATGTTGGTATACTAAACAGCCGGTTGTCCACAGAAAAACAAGATGTAAATATAGAAAACCTTGGCAAACGTGGTAATCGCTCTGATCAATTACTAAAGCGATTAGACAAACAAGAGATTGCATCATCGATTAAGGATGCAGAAATTATTCTTGTAACCATTGGTGCAAATGATATTATGAAGGTAGTAAAAGAAAACATATCAGACCTTGAATATGAGCAGTTTGTTAAAGAACAAGTCGACTATAAGCAAAGACTTCGAGAAATAGCAGACAAAATGTTGGCTCTTAATCCCGATGCTTCCATCTACTTTATCGGATTTTACAACCCATTTGCTAATTACTTTAAGGATATTGAAGAACTGGGGCTAATCGTTGATAACTGGAACAAAACAGATCAAAGCGTTGCAGATGAATATGAGCAGGTTACATTTATTCCAACAAGCGACCTTTTTTCATCTTATAATGAAGAAGCAGTATTTTACAAGGATAATTTCCACCCAAATTATGCAGGGTATCAATTGATGGCAAGCAGAATCCTAGAATATATTCGTCCAGAAATTGAAGATAAAAGCGACGGCTAAAATTGGTCGACTTCTTGAAGCACGTACTTAGATATAAAAATAGTGTAGATCAGGCTGGTGTTACTGTATGAAGGACAATCGAAAAAAGTTTACATGGAAGCGACTATTTTATAGTTTAGCTGGATTGAATTTATTTATCGTCACCGTCCTTCTTCTAATGGTTTTTGCACCCTCACCGAAAGTGGAGGATCCAGACAAAGAATTTATCGAAGAAGAGGCAGGCGCAGAGTTTACCGTTAATACAACAAAGGCAAACCTTAATCAATTGATAAATGCCTATATGGAAAAGTTGTTTAAGGGTAAAAGAAAAGATTATTTCGTTACATTAGAAGATGATGTACAAATGTCAGGCTCCATTAAAGCCTTCCAAACAGAGATTCCGATTTCCATCCGATTAGAACCGATAGTAGAAGAAAATGGGGATATGATATTAAAACCAACAAATATTTCACTCGGACTGTTGCAGTTGCCAAACAATAAAGTGTTGGAATACTTAAAAAAGAATTACCCTATGCCTGAATGGATAACAGTCGACCCAAACAAAGAATTAATCTATGTTGCCGTAACCCAAATGGAGATGAAAAGTAATTTCAAGGTAAAGGTCGAACAATTCAATCCTAAAAACGATGCATTCTCTTTTAAAATAAAAGTTCCAAACAAGACATTAGGGCTTTAAGAGAGGATATTCAAAAAGTCACCAAATGAAATTTGGTGACTTTCGAACACATACTAAAATAATTTAAAAATAGTATCGATCACATCCTCCAGTTCTGTTGAATCTTCATCATCGGAATTATTGGACTCGCTATTTTCAGGTGAATCTTCTTCGCTAGCTTCTGCATTTGAACCGGTGTCAGCTCCAGAATCTGTTACTGGTACGTCCTCCACTTCCGTCACAGATTCTCTCTCTAGTTTACCCTCAGTTTCTAATTCAGTTTCTGATTTCGTTTCTGATTCAGTTTCTGGTTTCGTTGCTAATTCAGCTTCTGATCTCGTTTCAGTGTTGCTTATCTCGGCACCATCAATTGTTTGATCATCTTCACTGCTACTTAATCCTGATTTTTCCTGAACTTCATTTGTCACTGTTCCTTTAATAGTAGTTTTGAGGTTGTTCATGTTATCAGTTAATGTTTTTGTTTTTTCTTGTATCGTTTTTTCTTTTGCTTTCAAGCTATTAACCTTTTCTTTTACTTCTTTTGTTTCTTTCTTTAAATTATCAACGTTCTTTTGTATCGTATCTATACTTATTTTTTCCTGTTGATCCGTATTTCCTTTGGCGCTCTCCAATAATGCAGCAGCAATTTTTACCTGTTCCTGTTTCTCTTCACTTTCTGCTAGGTTGTTTTCGGTCAGTTTTGTAATCTCCCCTTCTATAGCCTTCAGATTATCATCAAGGTCTTCTACTAACTGGAAAGCTTGATCTACCAGTTCTGTATATGTTCCTGAGACCATCCCAAATGCCTCAGATTCTTTTTCTAATTTCCCTGTCAAAGAAACTAGCTTATCAAGCCTATCCGTAACACCATCTGTAATATCCTCTTCTATTAAATCCCTAATCTCACCTGTCAGATTCTCTAATTCATCCAACTGCAAGCCACCATTTACTTTTTCATATGTTTTTCTTGCCTTATTTAGGATATCTTCGGCTAGTGCAAGTTTATCCTTTTCACTTTCAAGTTTGTCTTTGAGCTGATTCCGCATGCTCTGCCGCTCTTCCTTTTTAATCAGCAGTTCCTCCAGTTCTTCCTTGGTCATTGGATCATAATCTGGCAAACTGCCGCATTCACTTTTATAGCACACTTCTATTTTGGTATTTGGTAGAGAAATGTTCGAAACAGATTGCTCCGAAACCTTCATGACGACGTCTGTTAAACATACCCATCCAACGTTGCTAGGCTTACAGATTCCCCCAACACTAGGTGGAGCCCCGCCAATTGTTTCTGCATAAAGATTTTTAACTTTAACCGGACCAGGTGATGTGATTCTGATCACGATTGGTTTTTGTCCCTTACCAGTGTCAAGAACCTTTGTAATGGTCAGTCCATATATAATGCCTTCCTTAATTCTTACTTTGCCAAGAAGAGATCCTGCTAAGTCCATTTGCCCATCTACCTTTTCGCTCTCAATAAAGAAACCGCCACTATTATTGTTTTCAGAGTCTTCCTCGCTACTGGCGGTAGCAGTATTGGCAATTGCAGGTGTTATGAAAAGACCAGACACAAGTATGAAAATCAAAGTGAGGAAAGCGTATTTTTTAAATTTTAGTTTGTTTTTCATATATTGATTCCCCTAAATTTCAAACTGACAGTACTTTTTGATCCTAAGTCTGAACCACTTCAACTTCATCATCACGTTTGGAATCCATCATGGTCAGCTCTTTATGTTCCCATCCAATTGAGAGTGAACCACCGATGATTCCCAAAATAGTACCGATCAAAAATCCGCCCAATGCTCCCATAACCGATAAAACAGAAAGAAAGATCGTTATCACACCAAACACCGTTGAAAATGCTGGATAAATAAAATTCAGTACCCCCATAATCACTATTAATCCACCAAATAAAAAGCCAATAAACGCAAAGCTTCCAGGAACGAATGCAATGGAATACAACTGTAATGGTATATACAAAATCATGAATCCAGCCAACAGGGTTAAAATCCCCCCCAAAAAAGGGCGCTGGTTCCGCCATTGCGTAAATCTTCCTGCATTCGATATTTTCCTGTACTTCTTCAGGATTTTTTCTTCCTTTTTCAGTGCTCTGGCTTCTTTCTTGTTCATAACCGAACCCCCTCCTGCCCAGGATTATTAATTGATGTTCGTTCTATCTGGCGAATCAATTTTTTCAACATATATCTTTGCATTGCCAAGACTGACAACACTTTGAAACAGGTAGTCGGTTACTAATTTGGCATTCGTTATCGTAATGGTTTGTGCATTTTGCGACCAATTTTTAGAGAAATCACTTGTATTCTGCTCTTCAATCGCCAACTCATTAAAGCTTAAATTAGCATCAATCAACCTGGCATCCTGAATCAAACCACTTATTTTCGTTGGTCCCAATGCTTTTATATTAATCCTTATCCATTGATCTGTTGGCAATTTAATATCCTTATAAATGTGTAAATTATCTATTTTGACCTCTTCGATCTTGTTACGGATCATTGGCTCAGCATCGGAATTACCAGTCTCACCAATCTTAGGCATCAGCTGAAATCCTTTTCCCTCTAGTTTATCGAATTTCACGTAAAAATCACCAATCCCACCAAGAGGGAGTGCAAATGCAGTACCTGTGAATCCAAACACAGAAATGAGTCCCCCAAGGGCTAAAAACCCAGCTAAAAGAGCTACAAAGAATTTCTTCTTCCAGACGGTACCTACTTTTTCTGTACTTTCATTATCCAAATTCAACACTCCTTTCAAGATACGTTATGCACTTCATCATAGGTAAATAAATACCATAGGGGTTATCACATTTAAATTCCTCCCTCGATTTTACTGAATTGAGCGAAAATTCATTTGTGTTACTATTAGTATAAGATACATAGAATGCTAGTGAAACCCGATAATTATAGGGGATTCACCTAATCAATAAAAACAGGACCAAAGTCACTAGACTTTCATACTTTCTTCTAAATGAAAGGGGGTGAAACGTGTCGTGTCATTAACCCTGAATAATCAAATGGATACGTTATTTCTAAAGGGTCTGCAGATTGTTCAATCCCATCATCAGCCAATACTGTTTGAATGGGAAAACATCCTTTCTTATCTTAAAGAAACAGGAAAAAGGTCAGGCGAAAATGTGGAAGAAACGATTTATTTTTTTTCGGAATATCTCTTTTCCCTAGAATTAGATGAAACGAATAACCTGAACCTAAATATTCATACACTTCAGCGGGCTAAATCATTTCAAACCAATCAGTTTATCATTACACTATTGGAAAATGCGGTTCATAAGGTCATTCAGGCAAAAGAAGAGCATTCACATCAAGATCACCAAGCAGTGCAATATTTATTTTTAACATTAAGTGAAGAACTACTAGCACACCCGAACCATCAATACTTTTCCATTGATTCCTTTTTGAAAAATCTTGTTTCTTCTACACAGATACCGATTGATTGGGCAGCTATCATTATCAAAAGAGACCAATCTTATATTGTAGAGAACTGGTTTAACAGCCTCAGCCAGGATTTATTGTTAGGAAACGATAATTTGAAAGCGGATACAATTTTTAACTTATCTGAGTTACTGCTGAACCAAATGCCTGAAGAGAAGCAACCAAATCACAATGTTTTGTCAATACCCTATGAGGACGTAACGTTATTAATATGTGTCAGCCAACAAGACAATTCCCATATCACACCATTTATCACGTATGCGCTACAAGTTTTTCAGTATGGGAAATACACTTTTAAAGCAAACAAGCAGGAACAACAGTGGAAAGACTCGGTTATTATGTTCAATGAGACAATTATGCGTTCCCATACGTATAATGACGCCGTTGAAAATATATCCGCTGGCTTCGTTCGTTATTTACCATTTGAACGTTGCGCCCTGTTTTCTTATTCGGTTAACGAGCATATGGGATTTGGACTATTTGGACACCACCTTGATAATACAGCGATTCAAAACATTACAGAAGACATCCGTAATTTACCAATCATTCAGGATAACATGCAGATACTTCAGTTGTTTGGCAAAAGCATGCATTATTTGCAACCGATATACATGGCGGATGCGTCCGTCGGATTCCCTGTTCATTATATTGAAAAATTCCAGCTTCATTCTGTCGTGGTCGCACCAATTTATCTATCCTCCAACAGTAGACTTCTGGGTGCGGCAATATTGGATCAAGGACCTAATAAACATTTTATCGTGTCAGAGGATACATTTTCTGCATTGGTTAAATTTGGTCAGAGTGCTGGTGAAATTTTAGGAAAGTACCAAAATAAACAACAGGATGATCTACAGCTCGAAGGATCCTTTCATCTGTCTCCACGAGAACTCGAAATAATGAAGCTCATGGCGAAAGGCGCATCGACAATCGAAGCAGCTCGTGACCTACATTTAAGTGCATATACCGTTCGTGATTATATTTCCGCGATCATTCAGAAAATGGATGCACGAAACCGTACGGAAGCAGTCGCACGTGCAATCCGTGAAGGGATCATCTAATAATACAGATAGGATCTAAAAGGAGCAGTTATTGTAATGCTCCTTTTCTGTTTTTTCATCCGTGCTTAACTGGTATTTCCGTTTGCTCTTGCGAATCGGATGACTCCTCATCTGCATATATCATTTCGATTAGTTGTTTATATTTATTCTCAATCACCTTGACTCTTGTCGATAACTTAGGCGTTAACTCCCCGGATTCAACGGTCCACTCCTCACCAATAATAGCCACCTTTTTCGGCTTTTCAAATTTTGCAAAGGGCTCTGTTTGACGTTCTATTTCGATCTTAAATAAATCCCGGACACTTGGATGTTGACAAATCTCCTCAAGCGACTCTGACTTGACACCATTTCTTTCCGCCCACCATAATAACTTTTCAAAGTTCGGGTTGAGAAGACAGATGATATATTTTCGGTGATCACCGATGAGAACTGACTGCTCTACATAACTGCTTTCATTGATGGCATTCTCAATCAGTTGTGGTGCAACGTTTTTTCCAGTGGACAGCACAATAATACGTTTCTTCCGATCAATGATTTTCAAGTAATGATCTTCATCGAGTTCACCGATATCCCCCGTACATAACCAGTCCCCGTCAAATGTAGCAACTGTTGCTTCCTCATTGTTATAATACCCTTTCATCACACTCGGCCCTCGGACAAGTATTTCCCCATCAACAGCAATGCGAACATCCAAATTAGGCATGACCTTCCCTACAGTCCCAACTTTAGCTCGCACCACTGGATTTGTCGTGATAACCGGAGAAGTTTCAGTAAGTCCGTATCCTTCATAGATCGGCAAATCAATCGCCCAAAAAAATTTTGCTACATCAGGATTTAATGTCCCTCCACCAGAAACCAAGCCACGAATCCTTCCTCCCAGTTCTTTTTTCACTTTTTGATAAACGAGTCGATCAGCAATCCTCCACTTCCTCCGCAAATCTTTTGGCATACCATCGCCTAAGACTAACTTATTGATCGGAGTGTTAAGGTACCGATCATATCGCTCCACGCCTACCTCCACCGCCCAGTTGAAGATTCTCCGCTTAATCGGTAATCCATTATCAATCTCGTCACGAACAGTTGCATATACCTTTTCAAACAATCGTGGCACACTGGTCATCACTGTTGGCCGAATTTCTTTTAAATTTTCCTTAATCGTATCAATACTTTCCGCATAAGCAATCGTCGCTCCTACCGATAAAGGCATATAATACCCTGCCATCCTTTCGAACACGTGCGATAGCGGCAAATACGACAGTGCAATATCATCCGACAACAGTTCAATCAGCCAAAACTGTACTGCTTCCATATTGGAAAGAAAATTTCCATGGGACAACATAACACCATTCGGTTTTCCAGTCGTTCCAGAAGTATGGATAATCGTTGATAGTTGATCCCGATCAATGTCCCGCCACTTTGCCTCCCAGTCCGATATTCGATACTCTTTTCCCACTGCTTCCAATTGGGAAAAGGATACATCTATTTCGGATGGGTAAAAGGTTTCTCCAGGATACATGGTAATAACGTATTCCACATTAGTGTTTCCAGCCAAAACCTTTTGCCGCTGTTCCTCATTTTCAACTACAACTGCCCGTACGTCCGCATTCTTGAGGATATATGCAACTTGCTCAGGCGGTAATGTTGGGTATACAGGAACACTAACTGCCTTCATACTTGCAGTTGCAAAGTCCGTAATTCCCCACATAGGATTACTATTGGAAAGAATAGCAATCTTGTCATTCTCCTTGATACCAAGCCACATTAGCCCTGATGCGAAATGATAAACCCTGCCCCAGAACGCTTGATATGTGATACTCTGGTATTTCCCACTTTCCTTCCACACCAATGCATCCTTCTGCGGAAACTTTTGGACCGTTCTATACAGCATTTCCAATAAATTATTCGGTTTCATCCAAATCCCCCCTGGGTTTTGTCAAGATCCCCCTTACGAACCGCCTGAAAGCTAAACCTGTATACTTTAAATTATAATACCATTCCTAATATTTAGATTATTAATGTAACAAAAATCTTATTCGACGATTCTTACTTCGCTAATCGATACGACGAAAGAATATCCTGCAGTTTCAATGCAAGTGCCATATTCCCTTTTATTTTCAATCGGCCTGACATGAATGCCTTTGTACCATTTAAATTTCCGTCCACCATCTTCTTAAAGTCATCGGTTGACATAGTTATTGTACAGTCAGCTTTCTCTGCCTCACCTTTAGCTGCATAACTTTTTTCACCGTTAAAAACGATATGGTATGTGCCTGAATCGTCACCGTTTACGTTGAACTGATAAACTGCCTCCACCCCTTTTATACGGTTTGGTTTATCACTCACCGCTTCATCAATCTCTTGAAAAATCTCCTGTAATTCTGTCATTTTACATCCTCCTAAAAAATAATTCGTTGGTATGGCTATAGCATAGAATGTAAAGCGGATAAAATATATTCCTTGTTATGTCGGGTTTTTGAAAAAATAAATGCATGAAGTAATAGGCTCTTCACCAACATGCAAAAAATCGAGAGTGATTTCACTCTCGATAACAAGCACGACGTACTATTTACACTATAAACATGAATTTAGGAAAAGTTACCACCCCGTCAAATGAAGGGTATCAAGTATCAATTGAAGTGTTCAATGATAACATCATCTTAGATTTTTACATAAAGAGGATGTTCAAAATGAGCTTGGCGCATTTAGGTGATAAAATTACAAGTTGTATTTTAGTTGGAATATTGGAATATTATTTTACCCATTCGTCCACTAGATCTTGGTTTTCTTCAACCCATTTTCTAGCTCCATCAATTGGTTCTTCCGCTTCATTTACATAAGTCATTAAACTTCCTACCGAATCATCATCCATCTTCCAATTTTTTAACCATTTATTAACTTCTGGAAAGTCCTTAGCAAAACCTTTTCTAGTTGCATGGTGAATCTTTTCCACCCCACCAAATACCTTTTTAGGATCGTCAATAAACTTTAAATCCATTTCTGAAAAAACCCTATGTGGTTTCCAAAGCGGTGCAACGATCGCTTCCTTATTCTTAATTGCTTGTCTTATCTCCGTTAACATCGCTGGCTCAGAACTAGGGATCAAGTCAAAGTTAAGATTATATGCTTCAATTACATCCTCTGTAACTAACATTGTTCCAGCACCTGAGTCAAACCCAGTAATTTCACCTTCAAATTTTTCCTTGTTTGCATTTAAATCTTTAATACTATTAATATCTTTCATATAGGATGGCACAACTAATCCAACTCTTGCGGTATCATACCATGTCTCTTCTGAAAAGTTAACTTGATCTTTATATTCCTTAACGTAACTTGCATCCTGAACTGGCAGCCATATTTCAGGACTTATGTCAAGACCCCCGTTTTTTAATGCCGCCATCTGCGTACCTATGTCTAAAAGCTTCAGTTCTAAATTATATCCTTTATCCTCAAGAATTACTTTCCACATATTTGTAACAGCTATATTCTCTGCCCAATTAATTTGTCCCATTACAACTGTTTTCTTGCTTTCTGCTTCCCCTCCAGCTTGATCACTCTCAGTACGATCGGCACCACATGCAGATAATACTAAAACTAGTAAGCTAGTTATCATAAAAAAAGTCGTTTTTTTGAAAATCATACTTTATGCTCTCCTTTTGGTTTGATATTATTTTTGAAACTCAAACGATTACTATTCTTCTGGCGGATTCTTTGGCAAGAACTCAAAGATCTCCTCACTCCGGATACTAGCTGTTAATCTTTCTAACCACCGATAATATACTTTTGAATTCTCAATCATTTCGTAATGTGCTTTTGCTTCATCACGAATTTCATTTGAGACCGTGTCATCTTCAAAAATTTCAACTAGTTCTACTTCAGCATGCTTGATCGCTTCCATGTTCATCTTTACTTCACGATCCCACATCTGGCAATAGAAAGACATGAACGAATGAAAGAAATCTTTTTCCGCTACATACGTGTGTTTCCTAGAGCCGCGCTGAAATGTCTTTTTAACCATATCTATTTCCTGAAGCTTGCGGACACTTGTACTCATACTTGGTTTACTCATGGACAGTTCTTCGCGCATTTCATCTAAATTCATTTGATCTTTGAAATACATTGTTGCATACAAATTACCAGCAGACGGGGTTACACCATATAGGTCCATTGTTTCCGAAATAGCACTTATAACTTGGTTTTTGGCATTTTCCATTTTTTCTATCGCATGTTCGTCCTTTGATTCATTCATTCATTGTTCCACCTCGTTCGTTAAGAATATTAAATTAATTAAATTTTTTCTTTATAAACTTAATACTAACGTTTCTATTTAAAATGTCAAATTAAAATTGTAAAATTACAATCCCACCTTCCTAAGCTGTCTTTTCATTTTTTTTTGACAAACAAATATCCACATGATAAATTTAATTTGTTAAAAACATTAAATTTTTTCTTAACATAATTAATCAAGTATAACAGGAGGGATTTTATTGACCATCAAAAAAAACTATATTGACGGAAAATGGGTGGATTCCCTGTCAAATAAGACTAGAGAAATCATTAACCCTTTTAACCAAGAAGTAATTGCAGTCGTTACTGAGGGTGACGAAGTAGATGCAAAAAATGCAATTGTTGCAGCAAGAAGCGCATTTGATCATGGCACATGGCCAACAACAACTGCTACGGAGCGTGGGGCAATTGTAAGGAAAATAGCTGAATTAATTGAAAGAGATAAAGAAGAATTAGCTGAATTGGAATCCCTTGATACTGGTAAAACAGTTGAGGAAAGCCGTGGAGATATGGAAGATATCGCTGGTGTTTTCCGCTATTATGCTGAAATTGCTGATAAAGATGGCGGAGAAATCATTGATTCCCCTATTCCAAATTCTATTAGCAAGGTAGTAAAAGAACCTGTTGGAGTATGTGGACAGATCACACCATGGAATTATCCACTATTACAAGCATCATGGAAATTGGCACCTGCTTTAGTAACAGGTAACACGTTAATTATGAAGCCGAGCGAAATCACACCACTTACTTCAATTAAAGTTTTTGAATTGATGGATGAAGCTGGCGTGCCTGCAGGAGTTGCAAACCTTGTACTAGGTGCCGGAAACACTGTTGGTGCTGAACTTTCAATCAATACAGATGTCGATTTAATTTCCTTTACTGGTGGAATCGAAACTGGCAAAAAGATTATGCAGGCTGCAAGCGCAAATGTTAAAAAAATTGCATTAGAATTAGGCGGAAAAAATCCAAATGTTGTATTTGCTGACGCTGATTTTGCAACAGCAGTGGATCAAGCATTGAATGCCGTATTTTTTCACGCAGGACAAATTTGTTCAGCTGGTACTAGATTAATAGTTGAAGAAAGCATCCATGACAAGTTTGTAAATGCGCTTGTTGAAAGAGTAAAGAAAATCAAAATTGGTAGCGGATTTGATGAAGCAACACAAATGGGGCCGCTTATTTCACAGGATCATTTAAACAAAGTGATCCGTTATGTTGAAACCGGTATTCAGGAAGGAGCGACTGTTGCAGTCGGTGCTAAGCGTCCTGAAGATCCTGAATTACAAAATGGCTTTTTCTACTTACCTACTGTTCTAATAAACTGTACAACAGATATGAAAGTGGTCCAAAATGAAGGTTTTGGCCCTGTCATTACCGTTGAAAAATTCTCAACGGAAGAGGAAGCTGTGAAACTAGCAAATGATTCTATTTATGGATTGTCTGGTGGTGTTTGGACAAGAGATATTGCAAAGGCTGAGCGATGTGTTGCAAAAATGCGCATGGGTACGGTATGGATCAACGAGTACAACTTATATTTTCCACACGCTCCTTGGGGTGGATTTAAGCAATCCGGAGTTGGCCGCGAGCTTGGAAAATTAGGTTTAGAAGAATATCAAGAAACCAAACATATTTATCATAATTTGAACCCTGTACCTATTAATTGGTTCTAAAGCGATCTCGTTTCAGCAAGCTGAAACATAGGTGAATCCCCACCTACGCTTCGCTTAAGAGGTGGGGGTCTAAAACCCTAAAACAATTTAAAGATTAAAAACCCTCGCACACCGTCCGCAATAAGACAATGTACGAGGGTTTTCTACCATGTTTCTCTACCACAACTTAGCAAAGAACTCTTCTGCTTGTTTCAGGGATTTATATTGATAACATTGAACGAAACTTCTGTTTAAGATGGCAATTCCTGATTTACTTCATGCATGGGATAACTACGTTTACTGTATTATTTTTTACCTTTTTTACTACTATTATTTTTCTTACCGTTATTATTTTTATTATCTTTGTTGCCTTTATTTCCTTTATTTCCTTTACCATCTCTATTACCTATGTTTTCCATAATGCCTTCATTCAGGGCTAATTTCTTTTGTCTAAATAACAAATAGGCACCTAATAGGATTGCTGCTATGATGGTCCAGAAAGTTGTCCATTGTCCTGCAGTTAAATTGAGGAAATACCTAGGTGAATCCCCTCGTAGGAACTCCAGCATAAATCTTTGGAATGAGTACAAGATAAAATAAATCAGAAAAATCCACCCTTTGGGCAATTTTCTCGCACTTAATATTACAAGAATTGCATAAATAACAAAATTTCCCTGACTTTCCCAAATATCTGCTGGCCATAAAGGTTGTGAGCCATAATAAGAATAAGCTACTGTCCCTTCTGGATAAACCATACCAAAGTTACCACCAGTTGGAGAGCCAAAAACATCACCCGCCAATAGTTCAGCCGCTCTCCCAATAGCTTGTCCAAGAATGAGCGCTGGAGCAAGGTAGTCCGCAAATTCAAAAAAGTTCAATTTGTGTTTGTACGAATAAATGATTAACACGACAAGCCCACCGATGATTGCTCCTAATATGGATATTCCGCCTTTCCATATCATTAAGATTTCACCAGGATTCTGGGAGAAATATGGCCATTGAAAGACAAATACATGCCAGAAACGCGCACCGATAATTGCACCTATTACAGCATAAAATATAAAGCTTTCCATATGTTTCTCATAAACGGTACCTCTCATGCCAACTAGTGCAACACCATACGCCAATAAGATTGCTATTACGGATACGACACCATGCGTTTGTACGGTGTATCCGAAAATTGTAATAAAATCTTTAAACAAGTTTCCCACCTCAGTATTATTTTATTTCCTACTATATCTTAATACACAAACAATCCCAACGCTATAAATATTGATGAATTCGATCGTTTTAATATTGGGTTCGTTCATGGGTTAAAGTGAACAACATACATTTCTTTTTGGATATTGTCTTATTTGATTCTGCATTTTCTATGTTTGCGCAACACTATTTAAATTTATCCTTCACCTTGTACACCTCCCATAAACAATTTCTTATGTAGTGTTCCCTTGATGGTATTATTTAGTATGCTTTACTTTAAACCGCTTACTCTAATGTACAAAAGGGCAACAAAAGTACCCTCCCATTTACGAGACGGCATATACGCCGTCACTTTCTTTAATATAACCACGTTTTTGATCTCTCGAAGTTTACATTTGCAACATTCTTTTTCATTGTCCATAATATCCTACTTCGATTGTGAGACTGTTAGCAAGTATAAATCATAAATATGAAGGAATTGTGTGTTTTCCGAATTATCTTACTTAATTTCTTTTTTTTTATAAAAAAGGGACTAGGATTTCAATGATAATCAGCGTGATAAAGGCAATACAAATGTGAACCAAATGGAAAAAGCGTAGGTGATTTCTCTGTTCATTACCTAACGTAGCCATCCAACAAATATAGTAATTTAATTAAGAAGCGAACTCGTTTCAGCAAGCTGAAAAATCGGTGAATCAGGTGGAGTCTAGACTTCACCTGATTGAAAATTAAACCCTAAAACCATTTAAAGATTAACGTGTTTTCTAAAAACAACCTACATAATATTTGCTTTATGCACAATATATTGGTAGTTTAAATAGGGAATCTAACGATACAATCAGCAAACTAATATATATTGAAGGTGTTATTCTATGGCAAATAAGGTTTCCCCAATACTACTTTACTTTTTTATTCTAGCCTACATCCTACTATTCTTTTTAGCTAGTTTCATTACGAGCAGCCTAACTGGGTTTCCCTTTAGTAAACTGATCGTCCTTACGACTACAGTCATTATTTATTGGTTTATAGCATTGATAATTACGAAATTACTGCAACATGTACATCACTTAAAACAGACATTTGTAAGAATTATTGGAAGTTTACTAGTGATCATGTTCTTTACTTCGATACAACAGTTACTGTTTATCACTGTTCCATTTAGTGTTAGCCTATCATTTTTTACAATCAGTCTTGCTCTGCTCCTCCTCCTACATTCCTTGTCCATTAAATTTATGTACAAATAAGAATGGCACAGCCATTCTTATTTGTTTCTATCATTTGTGTTCATTCATTCATTAAATCGTATTTCACCAGGAACGACAATTTCATATGGTATTTGAATTTCTTCTCCGTTTTCCATAGTGACCTTTATTGTCATATTGACTGTTCCTGCGGCATGTAATAAGTTTCCAGTAAGCTTATATGTTCCTTCATCTACTTTAAAGGCATTATTTTCAATAAACCAATCTGGTGGCATACCTAGTTTAACTCGAACATTGCTAACAGGTACATCTTCAAGCAATTTAATCGTAATCGTACTTAGACCAATCTCAATTGGTGTAACTTTTACATCTAACTCCAAGCTTTGCTCAGGGTTAGGCTCTTTATATAGACCTTGCTCAGCAGCACTTGGATTAGCGGCAACTAAAGTTGAAGCAAATAGGATAATCATCACACCGTATGTTAGCTCTATCCACCCTTTTTTATAAACGGAGCTTGCTAGTTTAGACCCAAGCTTCTTAATCGTCTTACGTTGGAAATATGCGACCGAAATTACAAATAAAAAGAGTGCAACTTTCACAATTAGAGACCTTCCCCATTCACTTTCTATCAAACTTTGAATCGAAAAGGAAGGTAAAAATGCAACAGACATCCAAATTCCGGAAACGGCTATACCGATCATACTAATAAATGCCCACTTTGAAAACGAAGGTCCAGCCTTTTTTAACCAATCCATAGCATTTTCCTGTTTTGGTTTGGCAATGAAAGCAAATAAACAACCGATCCATATTGCTGCACCGAGAATATGGATAGAAGATGCAACCAGGGTGATATACCCTCCATAACGCGGGTAGGTGGCATGACCAATTATGAATGGAGATAAAAGCAACGCCAACCCATACAATAGAAATCGTACCTTTTTAAGCCAAATACCCAGAGTGAGCAAAATGAGCTGCACAATTGGAATCCAACTAAACTTCAACAAGAAAAAGTCTGAAAAAGACAGTTCCGATAGTGCAAGTTTTTGCTCTACTAGTAACAGTGTAATTCCACTAAAACTAATTAAATAAAAAAGTAAATTCATTTTATTCCATCTTGCTAGATACTGATTCTTTATGATAAAAGTATAAAAACATGCGATTCCAAACAACATGGTTAATCCGACAAACATTAACCAATAAGCCAGTTGTTTGCGCTCTAATGTAAAACCATAGGAAGTAGATGGGGCCACATTTAAAACTTCGCCCCCTATACCAAATGGGGTAAACTCTCCAATTGCGAAGTAAAAGACTCCTTGATTTGCAAGTACTTGCTTATCATTGTTAGCCGGGGAACCTATCCATGTTACTTGGTATGTACCAGAAGCAAGTTCTTCTGTAAATGGTATGATAACTTTGTTAGGGTTATCTGGATCGCTTTCCGGTGCTTTGGTGGAGATTGGGGCACGCTTATCATCAAAAATACCCACCACATTGATATTTACTGGCTGATTAAATACTAACTCCATTTGTTTCGGAGATTGCTCGTACACTATCCCATCCTGAAGATTGGACTTAACCAATTCTAATATCCCAAATGATTTATTCTTTATTGCAGTATCCTTTACCGAAAATGTAAACTCCTCATTAATTACATATCCATCCTGGGCAATGGTATTGATTTTAACAGAATATTTGCCAGGCTTTAATTCTTGATCAAGTTTCGCAATAATATGAGTAGAATCTTCTGGATCAACTTCTGTGTTACCAATCGGTACTTTATTACCATCTGTGTCTATTAATTGAAGCGACTCTTTATGTATTTCTACTGGATCTTTAAACCAAACCTCAATTGTAGAAGGGGACTTTTTCAACACTTCACTTCCACTTGGAGTGGTTCCTTTTAAAGCAGAATGTGCCCCTATAGGTTCCGTGAAAATGAAAAAAAATAGAATGAATAAGAGCACATGAAATAGTGTACATGTTTTAACTAATTTCCTACTCATTTTAACCAACCTCCTTTTCAATGTACTACCAATAGAGTAAAAATAGATTAAGTGCAACGAAAAAATAAATAAATCCAAAATAAATATAAACCAATTTACTCCCAGATTTTTTCTTAAGAAAAACGTCTAGCTTGTAACCATATCCTAATATACTAAAAATTAGTAAAGGAAAAAATGTTGCAAAGGCAAATAAAAATGGGATGATAAGTACATAGAATATGGATTTATCTATTATCCATGGTGTATACATCGTATATATTTGGTAGACACCAGAATCTAAGAACAGAGAAAGCACAAACCCAACCGCTAGCCCTTTCCACAGAATAGGCTGACTAGGTTTATTGATCGGGATGCCTTTTTCAAGTAGACGACTCCATTGAAAAAATAGTACTCCTAAGACCAAAAAAAAAGGCGCGCTTGCCATGCTTACTTTTTCCACAATGCCCTCTAACTTATTTCCTTCTAGCCATATAATGAAACCAGTTAACAGATAAACACCGATTAGTTTGCCCAAAAAAAGACCAGTAACCATTTTCCACCAGTCTTTTCTGTGCATCATTTGTTTTGCAATGAACGGAATTGAGCCAATATGTGCAGCCAACTGGCTTGGATACACACTTGCTATTACCCCTAGTAAAATCGTTCCTAACAAAGGCGCGCCAAAATATCCATTGTAAGAACTATTATATAGCCCCCACAATGGATCTGTAATAAAGCTAGCAAAGTCGACTAATTGTTTATAAAGAATTGCATTCATGTACATCCCTCCATTTATGTATGGAAGATCCATGTCACTCCAACGGATTCTGTCTAAATTTGTTTACCGTTTCGACGATAAATTCCTTCTTCATTGGGCCAACGTAATGGTAGCGAATAATTCCCTGTTCATCGATAAAAAATGTTTCTGGTTGCCCTGTCACACCATATGGTGATGCCATTGAATCATTATAGTCAAGGAGATATGTTGACGTAGAATTAAACTCCTCAATAAACTCCTCGACCTTCACTTTTGGTTCAGCCCGATCTAGGATTAACAGCTTTGCCTGATCTCCATATTGTTCCTCAAAAGCTTGTAGTTCTGGTGCTTCTTCCCTACATGGTGGACACCAAGAAGCGAAAAAATTAAGCACCACAAACTCACCTTGATAATCAGATAAGCTGACCATGTTACCATCCATATCTTCTAATGTAAAGTCAGGGGCAGGGTCGTCTACCTCCGCAGCAGTTGAATATTTCCCGAAACTAATCGCTGCATAAATAAACCCAGCGGCAATTGCGACAAGAGAGGTAATCCTAATGATCTTTCGTATCAATGAGCCTTCCCCCTCCCTTTTTTATGAATCATTGCCTTGCCTCGTTTTTCATGTTATCTAGTTGCTGTGAAACTTGCTTTTGCTGTTGAAACAGTCTTCCCATATAAACTAAAATGCCTATCCACATAACGGATACCCCGATGAATAAATAAGTCATTAAAAATCTGTCCTTTCCGACATAGAATGTTGTCTTATTTCTTTTACTTTTTCCCGCTGACTCTCAAGTACGTAACGATATAGAAGCATCGTCGCAAAAAGAACCATAAACGCAAACATGCTGAAAAATAAGGTATTCGCCATCTCTGGTGGCATGTTTGCTCCATTTTCATCGATTACTTTGGGGTGGATCGTTCTCCACCACAGCACCGAAAAGTATACTAATGGAACATCGATAAATCCTATGATTCCGAAAACCGCAGCAAATTTTCGATGTCGTTCTTCCCCTTTGACTGAGGTACGGATTAACAGGTATGCAACGTAAATAAACCACAGGATTAGTGAAGTAACCAATCTCGGGTCATCCCAAACCCACCATGTGTTCCATACAGGCCTAGCCCACATTGAACCTAAAATGAGCACAAAGGTTGTAAAGAGTACACCGATTTCTGCTGATGAAACAGCAAGGTAATCCCATTTTTTATTTTTTGTGATTAAATATAATATACCTGCACCAAAAACGACCCCAAACGCTGCAAAAGCAACGAATGCAGTTGGGACGTGAAAATACATGATTTTTTGAACAATACCCATGTATTTCTCTATGGGAGCAAAAAAGAAAACCATGTATAGTTGAATACCTATCAAGATTGCCGTTATACCAGTTAAAATTAGTTTTATTGGGTCAATAAATCTTTGTATCATATTACACCTCCAACAAGATATCAAATAAAAACAACGGAGCAATTGTAAACAGTATATTATATCCAACTAGTAGTAAAACCCACAAGTCTTGTCCCATAACAATAGAAGGATATAAAGCCATTTCTGTTAGTTGTGAAATAGCTAAAAACAAGGGAACTGCCAGCGGGAAAATCATAATTGGAACGAGCAAGTCGGTGATGCTGCTCGACTGGGCTAGTGTGGTGAAAAACACACCTAAAGCAACAAAGCCCCAGCTTCCTAAAAAAAGCGTGAAGAGCAACAATCCAATCGATTCAGGGAATGGCTGCTTTAAAAATAAGAAAAATACTGGAACAGATATGATTACCACGATAAATACGAATAGAAGATTTCCTAGCAGTTTCCCTAAAAATATCGCCCCTCGATCAACTGGAGCAATTAGTAACCCCGTAAGTGCGTCATTCTCTCTCTCTGCTATTCCATACTTGCTAAAACCTAATAGAGCTGACAGCAGGATAGGAATCCACAGGACACCAGCAGCAATCTTTTTAATTGCTTCTATATTAGCATCAAACACAATTTGTAAAAAAACTTGGAATAGAACTGCAAAAATAATCATCGATAGAAGAAGAGATTTGTTACGAAATTCTATCTTTAAATCTCGCTTTAAAATCAATAACGATTGTTTAAAAAACATCATGCTGTTTCTCCTTTAACCATCCCTGATACTGATTCATAAAGGAGCGATACGTCTTTTCCGTACACGGTGTCTCTAAGACGATTTTGCCGTTATGTAGGAGTACAGCTCGGTCACATAAATCCCAAGCATGTGCACTATCATGACTTACTAAAACATACCCTACTCCCTGTTTATTCTTTTCCTTTAACAACCTTTCAAGTATGGTTTTAGATGCAAGATCAAGTCCATCAAAGGGTTCATCTAATAAAAGGTGTGTTGGCTGGTGGACAAATGCCCTTGCAATTGCAAGACGTTGTTTCATCCCTTTCGAATAGGTTTCCACTCGTTCCTGTTGAACCCTCGATAAATTGACTTGATTAAACACCTGTTCAATTTGTTCATTATCTGTTTTCCCATACAATTTTTGATAAAAAAGAAGATTTTCATATCCTGTTAAACTACTGTACAAAAATGTTTCAGGAAAAACAACGCCAAGTTTACTTTTCCACTTTTGTAATGACATCCCCTCAGGCATCGTTGTTTTGCCAGTAGAAGGATGGAGCAATGTGCTCATCACCTTTAAAAGAGAAGATTTTCCAGCTCCGTTTGCACCTAGCAAGGCGATCGCCTCTCCATGTGCCCAATTCAAATTGATCGAACGCAATACGGGTTTATCTTCTATTGCTAAGCTAACGTTTTTCAGCTGCATTAGCTGATCGACTCCTGATAAAGCTCTGTTTTAATTCGGATCAGCTTTGCCCGAAGTTGTTCTTTCGTTTTTTTGTATGTTTGTTCGGTTAATAATCCTGCTTGATAATCCTTTTCCAATTGAAGGATTTCTTGTAGCAATACTTCGTTTTCCTCTAATAGCCATGATCGATTAATCTTTATCTTTCTACCAGTGGTTTTTTGAAGGTCTCGCTTCAATCCAATTAAAGCTGCTGTTAGAGCAATGATAATAATGATGACTGTAACAGTTGCTTTACCATAGCCGAATCCTTCTCCCCCGATAATTTTAATCCCATCTTCGGTTCTTTTAGCACCAGGTTCCTCCGAACGAATTTGATCCTCTTGTGGTGCAGCGTTTAATAGGCGGAAGGATAAATTCCAAGGCACGTCTGGGTGGGCATCTACACGTGTAAACCGGCGAAATTCCTGGTCGTTCATTTCGAACAATTCAGACTGTGTGACTAAATTACTTGCATTAAAGGATAAAACACCAGGTTGAATCACTACCTGTAACGATTCTGTTACGTAAGATTGTTCAAGGTTCCATTGGGATGTGCCATTAAACATTGGCATTTTGTAGGAAACAACGATCTTCTTTTCTTCTCCTCCCTTTAACCCCGTAACATCTACGATCCCTTTATCTGTTTTTTCCATATTTTCTTCTGTTAGCCCATCACTTAACGACAAATCAGCATAATCCTCTGGAAGATAAATCGGTAGCTCTTGCTCTGTTTGGTCCCCTCTATTATTAAAACTTACACTTTGGACCACTTGAATGGTCGTTTCATCAACTGGAAAAACAACCATTGTTTGGTTCGTAATTCGAACTGGATATTTACCATCAGCCAGTGCTTCCATTGGCTGAAAAAAAAGTGTGAAAATCATAATCAGCATAAGGGAATAGGTAATCTGTTTAATTCTCATGATTGACCTCCTGGCTTGGTACCAATCCGTGTTTTTCAAGATAATCGTTGATTTCGTCATCGACCTGCGACTTCAATTTCTCGATATTCCGTTCCGTTGGTCGAACAAATTGAGCTGCTTTAACGGTTAACTCATTCTTCGTTTCGATAAAATCACTTTCAGCTAGCTTACCCATTTGATAATCATATTCTAGATCTGCTAACTGTGTAAATACACGCTCTTTTTCCTGAATGTCATGATCTTGCTCGATATAGCTCTTCGTTTCAGACTTTTTAGAGAAAAAAGGAGAAAGAAGTGCCAATATAATAACGACACCTATTCCAATAATAACTGTAGTGGACATCCATCCTCTTCCTTTCCTACAAGTGTGCGTTCAATAGTCATCCTCTACAACCAATTCTTTAATTCTTCGTTAATTTTCATCTTATCCTCATCGGTAATGGTCGGCTCTGAGTAATCTTCTGATTCCTGCGGTTTCTTTTTTGACCATTGATAAATAATAAATATTACCAATGCCGCACCTAAAACTACACTTATTCCTGGCGCTATCCAAGGAATCAAATTAAACCCTTCTGTGCTCGGGGAAGCTAAGATTCGATCTCCATATTTTTGGACGAGCGTATCGATGACTTCGTTTTTACTCATGCCTTGTTCAAGTAAACCTCTAATTTCCGAGCGAGTTTCATAGGCAGTCGACAAATTACAGTAGTCTGCAGTCATCGAATCTAAACAGCCTGGTGGATGGATTTCTTTTGCGACGTTTAGAACTTCCCGTCTTGTGACAGATACCTTATCTTCTGCCGCTAATCCTATGCGTGGGACAAGAGTCAAAAACCAAAGAGTTGGCAAGTATAGAAACACCCATTTATATGTTGCTGCCATTTGTTATCGACTCCATTTTTAGCCTTCGAATCTCTCTTGCTCTTCGTGATCTTTCTGGCCATAATGCGATCAAAGTACCTAATATTAACAAGTAGCCACCAAACCAAACCCATGTTATTAATGGAAAGATTTTAACTTGAATAATAGCATTACCATTTTCTTCATCCCATCCATTTAAGGCAACGAATAGATCTTCTTGAACGGAACTCACAACTGCTACTTCTGTCGTCGTTTGCGTACCATTAAGGTAATCTACTTTTTCGGGTCGTATGACACCAAGCTCTTTTCCGTTCTTTTCCACGTAAAATTCTGCAAACACAGACGTTTTTAAATCTGTTGATGTTTCACCAAGACCACGATATTCGAGCGAGTATTTACCGTAACTTATCGTTTCGCCCTTGGTAATATTTTGTTGTAGGTCCACTGAAAACACACTTGCACCTGTTAATCCAATTACGACAAAAACGACGGCTAAGTGTACAATATATCCACCGTATCTTCTTCTGTTTTTTACAAACAGCATAATAAACGAGCGGAAAGGAGATTCCCCTGTTGATTTCACCCTAGCTTGTACACCTTTTGAAAATTCGAGCAAAATCATCATTAGAACAAATAGAGCACTTGTAATCGCTAATATCGCTTTCCAATTACCTACGCCGATCGTGAATAAAGCAACAGCTACGATAACTGCAACCACTATTGGCATAATCAGATTTTTGCGTAAAACACTAAGGCTTGACCGTTTCCATGCTAGAACGGGGCCAATTCCCATCGCAAGTATTAGTGCAATAAAAATTGGAACATTGACCCGATTAAAATATGGGGCTCCAACCATCACCTTGGATCCTGTTACCGCCTCGGATATAACTGGATAAACCGTACCCAAGAATATGGTAAATGCCGAAACAACTAACAAAAGGTTGTTTACTAAGAAACTACTTTCCTTAGAAACGGCTGATTCAAATTGTACATCGGCTTCAAGGATTGTCCACCTGGATGAAATAATCCAAAGTGAAAAAACCAAGATAAACCCAATAAATCCTAAGAAGTATGCTCCAATAGGGCCATTTGCAAAGGCATGTACAGACCATAGGACACCACTACGCGTTAACAATGTGCCAAATATAGTAAGCATGAAAGTTGTAGCTACTAGTGACACATTCCATTTCTTCATCATTCCTTTACGTTCTTGAATCATTGCTGAATGAAGAAATGCGGTTCCCGTTAACCAAGGAAGGAAGGAAGCATTTTCTACAGGGTCCCAAGCCCAGTAACCTCCCCAGCCTAGTTCTACGTATGCCCATTGTGAACCGAAAATAATTCCCATGCTTAAAAAAAGCCAAGATACCAACGTCCAGCGTCTTGTTATTTTTAACCAAGTAGCATCTACCTTTTTCAAAATTAACGCTGCCATTCCATATGCAAAAGGAATTGAAAATCCGATATAGCCTAGATATAAGGTAACTGGGTGAACAGCCATACCTGGATTTTGCAGAAGCGGATTCAATCCATTCCCTTCATTCATCTCCTCTGGATTAAGTGCAAATGGAAATTCAACAATGTTAAGAACAAGTGCAAAGAATAGATTAATAACTAACAAAAATGTAGAGACCCACGGTAAGTATTGATTACTGTCTTTATGTTTTGACCACGTTACTAATGCAGTGTACATGCTAAGAATCCACAGCCAAAGTAAAAGGGATCCTGCATTTCCTCCCCAAAATGCCGAAATCTTGTAGAATAGCGCCATTTCTGAGCTCGAATATTGAGCAACATACGCATAATCAAAGTTACTGGTAACGAGTAAATAGATTAACGATCCTGCAGCTAAAGTCGTGAGTCCAGCTAAAGCCAACACGGATCGTTTTGCACTTATTAGCCATTTACTACTTTTGGTACGGATGGCTATCAAATGTGCAACAATCCCATAACTAATGATCACTAGTGCAAAGATAATAGACCAACGACCAATCTCTCCCATAATTAATAGCCCCCTTCTTGCTGTTCATTGTATTGATCTGCCGGGAGCTCTTCGCCTTCTTCATCCATCGCTTCATATTTAGATGGACATTTTACTAATAGTTCGGTTGCTACTAATTTACCATTAGGACTAAGTTTTCCCGTCACAATTGCTTCCCAGCCATCGTTTAACGTGTCGGGCTTTGCTCCTTCATATTGAATCGGTACACGGAATTCTTTATTTTCCTCTCCTCGCAACTCAAACGTTAATAGAATTTTATCCGAATCAAATTCAATGGAATCGCCGACAATTTTCCCACTAAGCTTAATAGGCTTGCCTGCAATCTGTCCTTGCTCAGCCTTTAATTCATCAACAGTCATATAAAAAGTAGCTGCATTCCCTATGCTCGAATATATCAACGCACCTACTACACCAAAGAATAGAATTGATACGATCATCCATTTTATTCGCTTACTCAAAATAAGCCACCTCAATTTTGTGTTTTTCTCCCAAATGACCACACTTAACATTAATCCACTTGGTAGTATAGACAAGAAATGTGTAGATTTTGTGGGGAAAGAATTTTTTTGTAAAAAAAAGTTGGTACAAGCGCCCATATTATCGCTATGTACTTGTGGACACATTTGCACACACCTGATATTAGGTTATTTTTCAGGATTAAGCTACTGTATACCCAATTAACTTTTTTCTGTTTTTAATTATAACTTTTTTGGTGATCAAGTTCCAGGCTAGACAATGCGAGGAGGACGAACATGAAAAAAACACTTACTTTCCTTGGTAATTTACAGTTTACTTATCGTATTACTACAAGGATGTCATTAAAAAAGGTGTGCATGGACAATACTTAATTGAACTACCCACCACTTACAAAAGAAAGTTCACTTTTGAAGTGGGGGATTCTAATGAAATAGACATACACCGTTTATGTTGTGTATGACCGTATCCCGTTCAACTAGGATACGGTTTTTCCACTTTTCAGCTTGGACAAACTTTTTTGCTCTAAATCTGTGAGAGCACCTAAAGCAAAGATCTCGTTTGTGGTACGAA
>NZ_JAMQKB010000021.1 GCF_028416575.1 Terrihalobacillus insolitus
ATACCATATTTAGAAGAAAGAAAAAGCCTTTGGGCTATCGCCCAACCGAAATTCATCTCCCCCTTACCGTTGGGCTACGCCCTTTACACGCTTGAAGAGGGAGACTTCTTTCGGAAGTACGTTAAAACAGCCTCAAATAACATAAAAAACCACTCCTTTCTGCTTTATTTCAACAGAAAAAGTGGTTCTTGAGAAAAATTTTCCAATCATACGTTAAAATGACTAGGAAAATTAAGTAAACAAGGTTTTACAAAGAGATAAAATTTATAGAAATACGATAAACCTTGTCCCAATTTTTTACTTCGTTTGTTGGTTATTCATCGCTCGCATCATTTGATTGATTTTCTTCTGTGATGGTTTTTGTCCCATCTGCATCATCATGGTACGGAGCATTTGTTCATTAATTGGTGGATTCTTTTTTAAGTAATTCATCATGTACTTTCTTGCGATGAAGAACCCTAACGCAACACCAGCAATTAGAGCCAGAACAGCAATTAGTACTACCCAAATCGTGCCCATGTCAAGCCTTCCTCCTTCATGTTGTCTCTCATACAGTATAGTAAATCAACGAGTAGAATACAATAGTTCCTTATCTAATATATCTTTTCTTTTCTTTAACGGTGAAATCCAGCCATAATTGTGTACTCCTTGTTCAATGACAAAGAAACAAGAATCAAATGTTCGTAATGGCTGAAATACTACACTCTCCGCATCTTGAATATGCTGACAACGTATTTGAACTTGCTTTCTATGTATATCCATTGTAACCATCAGTTGATCGTTTCCATTTAAAATTATTTGATTTCCTTCTACTTGGATATCTAAAAATGGAGTGTAATAACTTTTAATATGATTTACTAATTGAATATAAGGTATATCCTGCGCAACAAATTGAAATTGAGAAGATAATATGGGATTGTGCGTTTCTTTATGATAGCTTGCAATAAAACGAAATAGGATCTCAGAACGGAAAAAATAACGATTACAGAATTCTTTTCTAATCCAATAAATTGTATACTCTCTCATGGCTTGTCCCTCCTATTGAGGAACATTATAAACTAAAAAATCTGAAATTACTGTCAAACCACGTCGGAGATACAAACGTATTTTGTCGAAAAGCTTGTACAAATTGAAAAACCCTTGACAGAAGAAGTGTAGTCAAGGGTTTTTTACACCGAACTACTTACTAAATAACGCTTCTACATGTTTTACAACCTGATCTACGGTGAATCCATACTCCTCAATCACCTTCGTGCCATTAGCAGAAGCACCGAATGTATCGATTCCCATTATAGTTCCTTCATCCCCAACATATCTTTCCCATCCAAATGGTGACGCCATTTCAATTGCAACCCGGCGTTTTACAGATGATGGTAAAACTTGCTCTTTGTATGCTGTATCTTGTTCCTTAAATCGATCCCATGAAGGCATACTAACAACACTTACATCATGGCCCTTTTTCTTTAGCTCTCCTTGTGCTTTAACAGCTAACTGTACTTCGGAGCCAGTTGCAAGTAAGAGTGCATCTGGTGTTTCTTTCGAAGCTGGACTTAGCACGTATGCACCTTTTTTAACACCTTCATATGCCTGTTGCTTTGTTCCTTCAAGTGTTGGTAACCCTTGCCTTGTTAGTACAAGTGCAGTTGGAATGTTGTTAGATTCAAGTGCCAAGCGCCATGCAGCTTGTGTTTCATTACCATCTGCAGGACGAATAACAGATAGATTAGGCATTGCTCTTAAAGAAGGAAGTTGTTCTATTGGCTCGTGGGTTGGACCATCTTCCCCAACAGCAATAGAGTCATGGGTTAGTACATAAGTGACTGGTACTCCCATTAAGGCTGATAACCGAACTGCCGGGCGTAAGTAATCACTAAATACAAAGAATGTCCCACCAAATACTTTTAGACCACCATGCAAAGCCATCCCATTAAGCGCAGCTGCCATCGCAAATTCTCTTACGCCAAACCAAATATTTCTACCGGAATAATTATTGCTAGAGAAGTCTCCACCATCTTTAATGGTCGTTTTATTCGAACCAGCAAGGTCTGCACTACCACCAAAGAAATAAGGAACAGTTTGTGCTATTGCATTTAATACATCACCTGAAGCAGCCCTTGTAGCTGGCTTGTCTTTTCCAGGTTCATATACAGGTAAGTCTTGGTCCCAGTTTTGAGGTAATTCTCCGTTTATTGCTTGTTGTAATTCAGTCGCCAACTCTGGGTACTTTTCTTTATATGCATCGAAAAGCTTATTCCATTTATCTTCCGTTTCTTGACCTTGTTTTTGAATCTTTTCTTCAAAATCTTGATACACTTCTGCTGGGACGTGGAAATCGTCATGCTCCCAATCATAATATGATTTTGTTAACTTCACTTCATCTGCACCTAGTGGAGCACCATGTGATGCCGAAGACGCTGATTTGTTTGGCGATCCATACCCAATTACCGTTTTCACTTCAATAAGTGTTGGCTGATCGTTAGTAGCTTTAGCTTGCTCAATCGCACGGTGAATTTCTTCTACATTGTTTCCATCCTCCACACGAATGACTTGCCAGCCATATGCTTTAAAACGTTCCTCTACATTTTCAGAAAAAGATAGGTTTAGTTCCCCATCCAACGAAATATCATTAGAATCATATAATGCAATTAATTTACCCAATTTTAAATGACCTGCAAGTGAAGCCATTTCATGAGAAATTCCTTCCATCAAATCGCCATCACTACAGATTGTATACGTATAGTGGTCAATTACTTGAAATGAATCACGATTATATTTTGCCGACAAATGCTTTTCAGCCATAGCCATACCTACTGACATGGCAATTCCTTGTCCAAGTGGTCCTGTAGTTGCTTCAACACCGTCAGTATGGTGAACTTCCGGGTGTCCAGGTGTTTTTGAACCCCATTGACGGAAATTTTTAATGTCTTCTATTGTTACATTATAGCCTGCAAGGTGTAACAGACTATATAATAACATTGATCCATGTCCTGCTGAGAGAACAAAGCGATCTCGATTAAACCATTTTGCGTTGTTGGGATTATGGTTCATATGTCCAGTCCATAATGTGTATGCCATTGGAGCAGCGCCCATAGGCAAACCAGGATGACCTGAATTTGCATTTTCAACCGCATCAATGGACAACGTACGAATTGTGTTAATTGACTTTTGCTCAGTTTGTCCCATTTTTCCAAACCCCTTTCTTATGAAAACTCATTTATGTACCATGTATTATCCTATACCTAAACGCGGATTGAGACAAGTAGTTATTAAGACAAAAGTCAACAAAAAACGAATAAATCTTATTAAAAACTATTTCTGTTGGTAATCAAACTTGTTTCAACATCATTCTTTTATTTTGTAGTCGATCAATATAGTAAGCAATGTTGTCAGATTTAATGCTTTCGTTTCTCACGAGCTTGCATTTCTTTTAATTTCTTTGGTGTTACATCATTGCCATTAGGATCAACAACCGTCATTCCTTTAAATTGGTTTTTGAATGATTTACGTACGTTCTTTAAGTATTCTTCACGAAGACCCTTTTGTTCATTTTTTTCGGCGTCACTTAATCTTTCCGTTTTCGATTTATTTGCAAGTTCATTAATTCGTTGAATCTTTTCTTTTGAAAGCATTTTAGAACCCCTTTTCATAGTAAAGAAACTCGACGAATGCCGAGTCTATTAAGGCGACAGCAAGCCATCATCCCACAAGAATAACCTAAAGACCTTTGCACTTATTATTAATAAAGCAAGGATAGAGTATACCTGCTTCAATCTCATCTTTACATTTTAACGTTTCGATTCGTTTGATTCAACTAATGAAAACTCCTGGTATCGTCGATGTACAGTTGCTTTAGAAACATTATAACCAAGTCCCCGTAGTGTAATCGCAATTTCATCAAAGCTAAGCTTATTACGTCGAAGCCTTACCACTTCTTCGATAGGGAACTTTATTCGTTCTCTTCCTTGAGCATTTTGTTGATTTGAAAGATTTTTCTCTGGATTAAATCCTTTATCAATCGCTTTTCTCATACCGCGTTTAATTTTTAAATTATGAATTTTTCGTTGATATTCCTCCACAAGACCTACTATTTGTAGCACCATCGTATCAGATTCAGATAACTGCAATTCTCCTTGATGAGAAACAGAAAACACTGGTACATTCATTTTGTTCAATTGATGAAACAGGGCTATCTTTGTGTTACCCCGCCCTAGCCTTGTTTCATCTTGAATTAATAGACAATCAGCTTTCTTGTTGGTAAATAGATCTAGCATTTCAAAAATGCCTTCTCTATCAAAATCGTATCCACTTTCTTTTTCTTCAATTATTTTTAATACGGTGAAATTTTTATCAGCTGCTAACTTTACAAGTTCTTCTTTCTGCCTAGATAATGAAGTAGTCTGTTGTTCTTTTTGCGTGCTAACTCTACAATAAATAATTGCTTTCATTATAAGGGTCCTTCCTTTTATTCATTTTTCAACTTTTATCCACTGGTGACCATTGAAAAGTACATAAATCCTAATGTTAATACAAATGAAATAAGATAAAAGACATCTACCTTTGAAGTTTTTCTTTCCATATATATCCCTCCTGTCAAGAACTTTTGTTCGCTTCATCTACTATCTATTATATAGAAACATAAGTTCTTGTCAAATGTTTTTTCGAACGAATGTTTGTGTATGCTTTATTTGTGTGCTATACTATTTATATTAAATCTATGTTGGAGGGGTTGAATATATGAATAAACTATCTGTTAGGCAGCAAGCGATATTGGATTATATTAAAAGTCAAGTACTAGAAAAGGGATATCCACCATCCGTACGTGAAATTGGAAATGCAGTAGGTCTCGCTTCTAGTTCCACGGTTCACGGACATCTATCTCGTCTAGAAAAAAAGGGGTACATTAGAAGAGATCCGACAAAACCGAGAGCTATTGAAGTATTACATTTAGAAGACGATAGCACTATTCCAAAAGGGGAAGCTACTTTTGCTCCAGTGATCGGAAAAGTAACGGCTGGAATCCCTATTACAGCAGTTGAGAATATTGAAGAATATGTTCCACTCCCAAACACAATCGGAGCTCCTGATGACAACTTATTTGTTCTCGTAATAGATGGAGAAAGTATGATTGAGGCTGGCATTTTAGACGGTGACATGATCATCGTAAAGCAGCAACAAACTGCAAATAACGGAGAAATTGTAGTTGCGATGACAGAAGATAATGAAGCAACAGTAAAACGTTTTTTTAAAGAAAATAACCATATTCGTCTACAACCTGAGAATACAACAATGGATCCTATTATTCTTGACAGTGTTTCTATTTTGGGTAAAGTTGTGGGATTGTATCGTGCCATCCATTAAAACAATTCGAATTTTTAACGATCAAAAAGGCTGTATCGCAATTGACACAGCCTTTTTTCAAAAAAGCATAAAAACCTCTCAACGCTTATGCGCCAAGAGGTTTTACGATTAATACGTAGATAAATACTGTTCACGTTCCCAAGGGTGTACTTGTGTACGGAACATGTCCCATTCGATTTCCTTTGCTTCGATAAAATGTTCAAACAAGTGCTCTCCTAATGCTTCCACAATAGTATCATCTTTTTTTAGATACTCTAATGCTGCAAATAAGGTTGCCGGCAAGTCCTGAACACCATTCTTTTCTCGTTCTTCTTTATTCATAACATAAATATTACGGTTAACTGGTGTTGGTGCTTCAAATTTATTTTTCACACCATCTAACCCTGCAGCTAACATTACAGACATTGCTAAGTATGGGTTTGCAGCTGGGTCTACACTACGGACTTCAATCCTTGTACTTAAGCCTCTTGAAGACGGTACTCGGATAAGTGGGCTTCTGTTTTTTCCAGACCACGCTACATAGCAAGGTGCTTCATATCCAGGTACTAGTCTCTTATAAGAGTTTACTGTTGGGTTCGTTACAGCTGTAAAGCTCATTGCGTGCTTAATAATACCCGATAGGAATTGATAAGCCGTTTCACTCAATTCTAATTCTCCATTCTTATCGTAAAATGCATTTTCGCCATTCTTAAACAATGACATATTTGAATGCATTCCTGATCCATTCACACCAAACAACGGCTTTGGCATAAAGGTCGCATGGAGATTATGTTTGCGCGCAATTGTTTTAACAGCAAGTTTGAATGTTTGAATGTCATCACAATGCTTTAATGCATCCGAATATTTAAAGTCAATTTCGTGTTGTCCTGGAGCAACCTCATGGTGTGAAGCTTCAATTTCAAAACCCATTTCTTCTAGCTCTAAAACAATATCACGACGACAATTTTCACCAAGGTCAGTTGGAGCCAAATCAAAATAACCACCTTTGTCATTTAACTCCATCGAAGGCTCCCCTCTTTCGTCGAGCTTAAAGAGGAAAAATTCTGGTTCGGTACCAATATTGAAAGCCGTGAATCCTAGTTCTTCCATTTTTTTAAGGTTTCGCTTTAAGTTATATCTAGGGCAACCTTCAAAAGGAGTACCATCTGGATTATAGATATCACAAATGAATCGTGCTACTTTTCCTTTTTCAGATGTCCACGGGAATACAACAAATGTATCAAGGTCTGGATACAACTTCATATCAGATTCTTCAATTCTTACAAATCCTTCGATTGATGAACCGTCAAACATCATTTCGTTATCAAACGCTTTTTCAAGCTGACCTAAAGGAATTTCTACATTTTTTATGGTCCCTAGCAAATCTGTGAATTGCAGTCGGATAAAACGTACATTTTCCTCTTTGATCTGTTTTAAAATTTCTTCTTTCGTTAATTTCGCTCCCATTCCTTACTCCTCCTATTTTTTAATGAAAGAATCGTGATAATTCTCCCTGGCGTAACGATGCTTTTCCTAGGCGGCCGCTTTCAAACAATTCTTGATGAAGCATGGTCCTGAGCTCCTTATCAGATAGGTCATCAGCTTTATTCTGAGACAAGGCTTCTTGGTTGGGCTCGTATTGCTTCATCGATAAAACTTGCTTAATACCCGCCAAGTTAATTCCTTTTTCAATTAGCTCTCTTATTTCTAAAAGTCTATCTACATCATTGAAGGAAAATAATCTTTGGTTGCCAGTTGTTCTAGCAGGTTGTATGAGATGATGTTCTTCGTAATAACGAATCTGTCTCGCAGTTAACTCTGTTAGTGATTTGACAATACCAATTGAAAATAAGGGTAATGAACGTCTATCCATATCACTCAATTTCCTAACCCCTTTCCTTCTTGTTTATAGTTCTATTATACAGAGGGAAATTAAATTGTCAACACATGTGAGGTTTATTAACATCATTTTTAGACAAAAATTAAAGCAGTAGACACTACTCTACTGCTCTGTTTCATCCGTATTATTTGTAAGAGGAACCAGACCTTGTTCCTGCAATCTTTGTAAGGCAGCGATCATCGCAATTTTAACATGGGCGTACGTTAATCCTCCCTGAACAAATACGGTATAAGGCGGTCGGATTGGCCCATCGGCGGTTAGCTCTATGCTTGCACCTTGTACAAATGTTCCTGCAGCCATTATTACTTCACTTTCATATCCTGGCATTGACGAGGGGTGTGGCTTCACATAGGAATTCACTGGTGATGCCTCTTGTATTGCCTGGCAAAATGCAATCATTTGTTCACTAGTTGCAAAATTGACAGACTGTATAAGATCTGTCCGCCTCTCGTCTGGAGCGGGTGAAGTTTGGAAACCTAACTCTTTTAATAGCTTTGAAGATAAAATCGCACCTTTAAGTGCTTGCCCAACTATGTGTGGCGCAAGAAAGAGCCCTTGAAACATCTCCTGGAGTAATCCTAGATTAGCACCTGTTTCTTTTCCGAGTCCTGGTGCAGTGAGACGGTTAGCGCATTGTCGAATATAGTCCTTTTTGCCAACGATATAACCGCCCGCTCGTGTAATTCCACCTCCAGGATTTTTGATCAACGAACCCGCTATCAAATCTGCACCTATGTTAAGGGGTTCATCTTTTTCTACAAATTCCCCGTAGCAATTATCAACAAAAACGATAAGATTAGGATCGATATTTTTCACAAAACGAACCATCTCTTTCATCTGCTCGATCGTAAAAGACGGACGATTCGCATACCCTTTAGATCGTTGAATACCGATTATTTTGGTGTTCTTAGATATATTTTTTCGTATTTGATCCCAGTTAACAGTTCCTGCATCTGTTAAAGGGATTGCATCAAAGCCAATATGAAAATCTTTAAGTGAACCATTATCTCTATTATCTCCACCACGGCACCCGATAACTTCCTCTAACGTGTCATATGGCTTACCAGTAATGTAGAGGAGTTCATCTCCAGGTCTTAAAATCCCAAACAAAGCTGTCGTGATCGCGTGTGTTCCAGATACAATTTGTGGACGAACAAGTGCATCCTCTCCTCCAAAAACTGTTGCATATACTTGTTCCAACACGTCCCTGCCGAAGTCGTCGTACCCATAACCTGTTGTAGGATTAAAATGACTATCGCTTACTTTATGAGTCTGAAATGCACGTAATACTTTTTGTTGATTTTCCTCCACTATGTGATCAACATGTTTAAAATGTTTTTCTAATTCTTGTTCAACTTTCGCCGCTAATTGTTCCATCATTGTCGGAAGATACCTGCACTTTCATTGAATATTTTAATGGATGATCAGGGGCAATTTTACCTCTTACTTTATATGTTTCTTCTGCATCATCAAAAATTTGTTCCAAAATAACAGTTTGTCTTTTTAACCGTTCTAATAATTTTCCGTTTGAAGCTGGGACAATTTGCTCGTATTCCTCCCAACTAGCAGTTATCACTTCTTCTATTTCCGTCAACACCCGCTTACGATCTTCACTATTTAACGCACTGATCGTAATGGAAGGGTGAAAGCTAGGAAAAAAAGTTTCTGTTAACAAATCTTTTTTGTTATAAACTGTAAGCATAGGTAGTTTTTCAGCGCCTAGCTCATTTAACAGCCGTGTAACAGTTTGTTGATGTTGCATTTGATCAGGGTGGGAGGCGTCGACCATGTGTAAAATAAAATCTGCTTCCGTCACTTCTTCTAGAGTAGAGCGAAAAGCTGCAACTAATGATGTCGGAAGGTCTTCAATAAATCCGACCGTATCCGTTAGCAAAACTCTAAACCCTGACGGAAGGATAATTTGTCTTGTCATTGGATCAAGTGTTGCAAACAATTGATTTTCCTCAAGTGATTCGCTTTTTGTTAAACGGTTAAAAATGGTAGACTTACCTGCATTTGTATACCCTACAATTGCCACCTGAAATGCTTTGTTTTCTTTTCTACGTTTACGATATTGTGCTCGTTGATTTACAACAGCTTCAAGCTTATGTTTGATATCATCGATTCTTCGTTGAATATGTCTACGATCTGTTTCCAACTTTGTTTCACCAGGACCACGCGTACCTATTCCTGCACCTAAACGAGACAAAGCTAGTCCTTGTCCATAAAGCCTTGGTAACAAATATTTGTACTGCGCTAACTCAACCTGCAGTTTCCCCTCTTTTGTGTGGGCTCTTTGAGCAAATATGTCAAGAATTAATTGGTTTCGATCTAGTACACGTACGCCTATCTTATCGACTAAGTTTTTCTGCTGACCAGGTGAAAGTCCATCATTTGATATCACTAAATCAATTTCCATTTCATCTACTAACGCATGAATCTCCTGCACTTTTCCCTCTCCTAAATACAAAGCAGGGTGGATCCGATCACGTTTTTGGGTAACAACCTTTACTACAGTGCCCTCTGCCGTTTCTGTTAATGCTTTTAATTCATCTAAGGACGAATAAAACCGCTCTTCCTCTTGATTTCCATGTTGGACTGCAACGAGTAATGCTTTTTCCTGCATAGGCCGATAACCTCTTTTCTTTTCTTGGATTCATCATATCAAACAATAATTTTAAATTGAAATTTAAAACCCCCTTGAACGATAGGATCAAGGGGTTAGGTTATCATATTTGAACAACCTGTAGCTTAGTCTACCAAGGTAAGGTCATTTTTAGTAATCAATGTTAAATCTTTTGTCGTGTATTGCTGCCTTTGCATTAAGCGAACTGCATGTTTACGAATGGACTTTTCTATCGAGTTTCGAATAAAGCGTGCATTGGAAAAATGACTAGGATAACTTTGCTTCTTTCGTGTCAAATAGTCTCGTAGTTTTGATTCGGCTTCTTCTGTTAATTGATATTCGCGTTCCATCATCATTTGATTTGCGATTTTTAATAACTGATCAACAGAGTAATCATCGAAGTCAAGTGTAATCGGAAACCGTGATTTCAACCCAGGATTTAATGACAAAAATCGTTCCATCTCATTTGGATATCCAGCTAGGATAAGGATGAAGTCATTACTCCGATCCTCCATCTGTTTCACCAATGTATCGATTGCTTCTTTTCCAAAGTCTTTTTCTCCACCCCGAGCAAGCGAGTATGCTTCATCAATAAACAACACGCCACCAATTGCTTTTTCAACCAGATCCCTTGTTTTTTGGGCGGTGTGTCCAATGTATTCTCCTACAAGGTCAGCACGTTCCGCTTCAATGAAATGTCCTTTTGATAAGACATTCATGTCGTAAAATAAATTTGCCAGCTTTCGTGCAACTGTTGTTTTGCCTGTTCCAGGATTTCCTTTGAACAACATGTGCAGCACTTGCTTCTGGCATTTTAAACCAACTTGCTCACGCTTTTGATTAATGTGTATATTTGCGTATATTTCTTTGATTGTTTCTTTAAGGTTATGCATACCGATAAAGGAAGAAAACTCTTGCTCAATACTCTTAAAGGGATCTTCTTGTTTTTCCTTAAAATACTCATTTTTTTCTACGATTACATTTTCTCGGTCATGTAAAACAATATTAATTTGGCCATTTTTATTTTTGTTGAGTGTTACTTGTGAATCCACCACGTCACCACCCCTTACACAACACATTATACGAAAAAGAGGCCATATATGTGACATATGCCTATAGTTTTGTTTTTTGAAAAGGATCCTGTTGTCTGGTTGGATCATTTTTAAATTTAATACAGCAAGAACATACATTACTCTGAAGTTGGATGTGTCCGCATGTTTTGTTACAGATCACTAAAATGAAAAACAGAAAAGCTATGTACCTTGGTATCTTAATTTCATCATTTCTCAAGTGATAAATCGTACCCTGAACCATTATAGTTGAATTACAATTCCGTACCTTTTTCCTGTTTGATATTTATCCATGACTTGTTCTCCATATAAATCCTGGGGGATGTATAATTTCGCTTCTTTACCATTATATTTTGGTTTGACTTGATAGGTTAGCTTTATGTTGGTTGTTGTTTTTGGAGGTAAATTTTTCAATTCATATATATCAAAATCCCCATCTCTTGTTTGGTAAAAATCCAATCCGTAAGCAAGCTTGGTTTCAATAATTCTACTAATTGCGATACTTTTATCTGAAGTATTCTGGACTTCCATCTCTATCGTAAGAGGAATTGTTTTAGAATCATCTTCTTCAATTGCACCATAACGAAAGTCAATAACTTTATAAGTTGCATTATCAAAGAGAACATTATCCAAAACTTGATATGTTTTTATGTCATACTCTTTAGCGATCCCGTCGTTAACGTAATAAACCCTTACACCCCAGCTAATCATAACAACGATAACTACCGATAGTACGATGATTGATTTTTTATTCATTGTCCAACCCCTTCACAAATTGTAATGGTCTACAATTTTGCCGTTTTCCATCATAAAAATTTCATCCGAAAGATAATCAAGCTCCTCTTTATCATGGCTAGCAATGAGAATGCACTTGTTCTGCGCCTTCAAATCAAGTAACAACTTTTTGAATTCCTCCACACCATCTGAATCCAATGCATTGGTTGGTTCGTCCAAAATGATCAATTCTGGTTTTTCCATGATGGCCTGCGCAATTCCTAGACGTTGTTTCATTCCAAGCGAATATTTCCGATATTTTCGTTTATCATTAGGATCCAGTCCGACCAAACGAATCGATTCACTTATGCGGTTATCGTCAATCACATCATTAAGGTTTGCAAGCATTTTTAAATTTTTAAACCCAGTATAACCATTTAAAAAGCCTGGATATTCAATTAATACACCAACGCTCGGCGGAAAAGACCCTTCTTTTCCCAAAGTAATTCCTCCAATTGAAATTGTCCCTTTCGTTGACAGAATAAGACCACATAATGCCCTGAACAGCATCGTCTTACCAGAACCATTTTTTCCTCTAAAACCATAAATAAAGCCTTTTTGTAATGATAAATTGATATCATCCAAAATCAGCTCATTTTTTATTTCTTTCGATACATGGTCAGCTTTTAAATAAACATCATGTTCAGTCATTTTCCCTCTCCTCCTATAGAATGTCCTTTTTTCTAGAGACAATGAACGTTACAATTGAAACTAAAAAGTATAACACAACAGAATACATGATTGAAAAACGCAATGTAAGATAATGTTCATAATCAAAGATGGCTTGCTTTAAAATCATGGAATGAATGGCAGGGAGCCATTTTAGATCCGAAAACGTAGAGACACCACTCAGGATAATGACACCAAAGTATGTTATTACTGGTGAAATAAATTGGATACCAAGTAGCAAGATGCTAGATAATACAATACTTGTCATGATATATCCCAACAATATCCGCGCGATGAATTGTACAGGAGTGATTTGGATATCCATTTGTGATGCAATAGCGTTTTCAAAATAGGGGGACGATCCAACCGAAAAATCACCTATTGTCATGCTCGAAACAATATAAATAACAGCAAATATCACAATATATAGGACTATATTTTGAACCACTATCCAACACATTTTGGAAAAAATATATCGCCCTCTCGAACGGCACCTCAGTAACAAATAGGTACGATTATTGTCAAGATCCTGAAATAAGAAATCACCGATCAGAAACAGAACTAAGAATTGGATAAAAACCCAATTGAACGGTACTTGATAATCGGAAAGTTGATAAATATAGCCATTATCCTTTAGCAAAGAATAAAATATCCCCACACTATTACTACCATATGAATCTAGCTGTATACTGGTCATAAGTGATAAAATAGCAACGATGCTAAACAAGAAGACATACTTATATTTACCATTGGATATGCTGTATGCCATGTCTCTTGAAAACAGCTTATAAATCGAATATTTCATCATGAAAGAAAGTCCTTCCTTTCATATAACCATCCTGTGATAGCATATAACACCAATGAAACAATAAGTAAATAAATAGAGTTATAGATAGTAACTATCGGATCTAACCAGTTATTTATTGATAAAGTCGCCCTCCAGGTGAATATTGGAATAAAGGCACCTGTCTGATCTAGCCCGGCTAGTCCAATTAAAATAATCATAATAAGGGCGCCACTCTTAATAAATTGTTTCAGAAAAAGGGCAAAAAAAGAAATCATTAAAAACCCTAAGAACTTAGTAATAAATAGGCTAAATACAATTTTATAGGTTGTAACATTTGCGACTAATGACTGGAATTCTTCCCGATCATTTAATAGTTTTCCAATTGTTCCAGAAGGGTGTACCCATGTATTATCCATCCCGACAAACAGTCCACCAACAAGGAAAGAAATAGTCAGAATAAGAAAAGTAAGAATGAAGGACAAACAGACTACAGATGTGACATGGCTATGCCAGGCGCGAAAACGTGAACCAAAGGTAATCACATATAATGCGCCTTCGTGCTTTTCTATTAATTGGGTAATTATGGTTACAATGATCGGTATTGCTACAATATAAAACATATGATGATTGGTACTGCCAAGCGCGCCACCTACATCAGCAATCAAATCAAAAATACCTCTATCCGACCAGGCGCCATTTCTAGCAATCAACATCAAAGACGGTAAGACAACAAAACAATACACAATTATAGCTAACCAAATTTTCTTGAACGTAAATAGCTCTTTAATTGAAATACGGATTATTTTATACGGTTTCATTTTTATCACCCAAAACGTAGTACCAGATAAAACTTCCGATAAGTCCTACAAACAAATAAATGAAAAGTTCCCAACTCGCTCCAACAATCCCTAAAAATAAAACTGTAATAGAATGTTGCCCCATCGTACTAGTCAAAACATCTATTCCCATCACGACTAGAAAAGGAAAAATTAGGACGATGTACCGATTTTTCACGATAGTGGAAAGCGCGAGGCCTAATGACGCAAGCACGCCACCTAGCAAAAATAATAGAGTAACTCTTACAATCACATAAAGTAAAGGATAATTGTAAAACAAATCAGGCCAAAAGGAAATTCTAGAAACTGGATTCATGCCAAAATAAAAGTTATTCTCGATCAATGGATAGGCTGCCATTTCACCCAAAAAATTTATAACAAGTGGAAAAACCGCTACAAATCCGCCTACACAAAAGTTAACTGTATAGCGAATGAGTAGATATTTTTTCTTTTCCACTTTGGTTAAAATGTTTTTGATTAACCCTGTATTAACATCTTCAGCGTAAGTATCTGAGTAGGCTAAAGACGCAAGAAGAGGGAAAACCAATGAGTAAATATAATATGTGCTTCCTACAAAAAACATCCAACTGATATAAGGATTTCTGGGATAAAAAACATAATAATCATCTGTAACACCGCGCGGCCAGGTGTTGATAACAGGAATTAATGCAAGAGCAAAACCAGCAACAATGATTAACCAAAAAATTGGTCTCGTAACAATTCGGTTGAATTCCATTCTAAGCATTAATCTCATCCTATCTATTAATCATAAAATTCCTTTTTATCATAGTTTCTCAAGCAAATTAAATAAACTATAACGATTCCAAATATAAAATATACGATATTAAACATCTGATCTTCTGGTGATATCCAAGTTTCCAAATTTATTCGAGTTTTTCCTAAAAACAAACTATATCGTCCTGAAAAAAATGCATCTGTACCAAATAAGATCAATGCGACAAAAAACACATATATGTTTTTCTTTAGAATTAGCTTTAAAAATATCACACAAGTCGCAATAAATAAGGTAGCCAGAAATCTTGAACTGATAATATATGCCCAAACTTTAACACTCGTAACACTAGGAATATATAATGGAAAATACGCCTTGTTATCTAATAAGAAATAAATTGTTCCTTCCTTTGTTCCCCACAGATTATCAATATTTCCTGTAAGAATAAAAGAAGCTATAATACCGCCCAAAACCATTACCAGGGTGAAAAAGGCACTTGTAAGGATTGAAAAAATAAAATGGCTGTAAAATAGTTTTCTTTTGTGCTTTAACCTGAGCACAATCATATCTTTTTCCAATTGATCAATCATTAAAGGAAGGACGAGTGCGATTACCGGGAGAACACCCAGTACTAACGGCATTATACTAGCACTACCTCCGCCCCGATTATTGGAAACGTAATCAAATAAAGAATTACTGACCCCATTTGCAGCGCCACTTAAAATACTTACAATAATGACTGCCATGAAATAAACAACAGATAAAACAAACAGTTTATTGGAAGCAAATTTAAATTCAATCATTGCTCGTTTCTACCCCACCAGGTTTTTTCTCATAATTTTCAATACCACTTAAGTTAAACTCCTTATTAGATACCTCTTTATCACCAGAAACATCCAACTGAAAAACGTCGTCAGAAACGCCTTGATTAATCTTAATCTCCTTTGCCTTGAGATATAGAATGACTTCATTATCCTGACCATAACACTTTAAAGCTAATAAAGCACCCGTATCTTTAGAAACCACCATTGTAAAGGGGCCAGCTAAGTCTTCGGATTTTTTTTCGGATAGTTCTCCTTCAATTTGATAAACAGGCATACCATATTTTTCATCAACTTTATAATTCCAATCTGAATAATTATTGTATACAAGCGTGTACCATTCACTATTCGTAATCACACTGTTAAATAAACCTATATAACGCTGTTGGTTATCAGTTGTGACAGGTTCTTTAGTAAAAATGTTTGTTTTCGGCTTTTGACGAATGGCATTGCTATCCTTTAATAAGAGATTAATTGTTTCAGTAACCTTGCCATCTTGCAACCGTTCGTATTTGGCTCGATTTTTTTTCTTAACAAAGTCTACATAAAATTGCACTTGTTGAATATCACCAATATTAGGGCTACCGTATTCATATTCACCTTGGGCATTATCAATATAGTCCCAAGCATAGTACATTTTTTTTGCGATGTTAAATTTGTCAGGATATTTTTTCGCGAGTTCTTCTTCCGCTTTTTCCCTAAATGGAAATTTTTCTGGTTTTGTTTTATCTTTGTGTTTCGCACTATCTATTTCAGGTTTCTCATTCGTTTCACTGGAACTATCAGCATCTTTGATAAGTTCCTTATTACCTTGTGCTTCATAATCATCTTCGTTTACCATCATATCTTTAAGTTCAGGGTAAAATTTAATTCCTACTAATAGTAGAGCTAACAAAGTAACCAAAAAAATGGGAAGCAACTTCTTTAACATCGACTACTCCTCCAAAAACTTAATTAATTATTAAACAAAAGATGGATAGTTTTGTACTGTCCATCTTTTGTTTAACTACTAAATGGAATCTGGACTCCAAACGCCTGATCCATAGAATCCGTTTGGATCTGGACCTCTCTCTCCTTTAATACGTACTTTTACATTAACGCCGTCATCTTCATAATCTATTTTTTGTAACCGTTTACAAACATAAGACTATCATACTATTTAAAACTCTGCAACCAATCATTAGTGATTGTTCCTGTATTTGTAAAACACCTTATAAAACCAACATATTCATTTTGGGTTTTTGAATGATCTGGTATTTTTTAATATTAACGACGTTTCCTGTGAAAATTGGATAAAAAAATCATTGCTAAGCCTAAAGCCAAAAATGAAATAGCTGCCCATTTATTTGGCGTTATCGGTGAATATTCAACCATACCTGTTATTGGACTTGCTCCAAACATAAACAATAGGAAGCCTAACCAAAAAATTATTTTACCAGCCTTTGTATGCTTTATCATTTAAATCTCCTTTATTTTTTTGGAGTCGAACTACTTCCTTTTGTATAGGAAAATACATCGCAATTATCCTAAATTTCAGAACTCCGATATATCATAGTTCCCCCTTGTTATCCTTCAATTAGTCCGATATAAGGTACCTTCTTGCCTTTTATAATAGCTACTAGGACTGCACCTTGCTTTTCTTTCGGTTCATAAATTTCTGTTCCGACTGGCAGTTTTGTTGCCATGTCAGCTTTAAAATCACTTCCACTATATTCCTTTCTAATTTCTTTTACCCGATTACCTAATGTAAGGTTAAACTCTTCCGCCCGGTCTTTGGCATTTGTATAAACGATTTCTTTATATTGAAATATGTCTGCGTCAGAATTATCTTCCAGAATTTCTTCTGGTGTTGGATTGCCGATTTCTGATAGTGAATCGTCTGAAGTGTTTGCATTATCCTTTGTACATCCTGATAGTATGAAGAGAACAATGATTACACACAAAACGAACCTACCTAACTGTGTTTTTCCAAATAGCAACGGATCAGCACCTCCTTCATTAACCAGAAAGTTTCATTAACGCTTCACATTACTAATTACTACAACAATACCCCTTCATTCTAATTACTTTTCCATCCAATTCTAAACCGACTTCTTGCATGCCATTTTTCTTATAAAAATTAATTGCGCGGGTATTAGAAGGGGATACTCTTAGGTGATATTCATTCACATTATGATCATAAAAATACCGCATAGCATATTGATAAATTTCATCGCCTTTACATTGTCCTCTTTGTTCTGGAATGAGATAATACAGATGAATATAACCGATCATTTTTCCTTTATATTCTTTGATAGATAGTTCAAGCTGTCCAACGATTTGATCGTTTTCTACTACCATGACATACCCTTCTGGAAATTGGACTGACTTTTCCTCAATCCATGAAACATATTGATTTTCATCAAAATCCGAAGCATCTCCAAAACTTATTTTAAATGCATCTTTGCGAAATTGGAGCATTTCATCCCTATGTTCCATACTGTCCAATTTTTTAAAGGTTAACATAGACATCAGACCTCCTAATGTTGAACATTTATAGATCAGTTGTTTTGTTGCTTATTCTTATTAACCAAATAAACCTTACCGTTATTTGGAATAAGTTTCCGTATTTATTTTTTTAAAAAAGGAACTACTCTATATTTTAAAGAATAGTTACCTCGTGAAATGACTTCGTTCATCATAACTTTAACTTGGTTAAGGTTCCTTGATGAAAAAACATTTGCCATCTGTTATTTCTAAACTTCCAAATGGAGCTGCGCAATGTATGATGTTCTCGTGTTTTATCCTCCACACGATATGTTGTTAATACAACATCAGTTGCTAAAGGTTTTATATCAAAATCATAAAGATTCATTTCACAAACACTAATCCCACTTTCACCTACGAAATCCTTTTTATACCAAACGTTTCCAGAACTCCCGAATTCAAAAAAATCGTCTGAAAGTAATCTTTCTAGTTCTATTGGGTCTGTACGAACCTCAGGTTTGAGCAATCTTTCCTCAAGAAGGTATAAATGTTCTTTTAACGCTTGTTCATCCAATTTTTATTCACCTCTCAATACCTACTCTATGAATCTATTTTTGTTCTCTGGAGTAGGGATCATGCAATGATCCCTACTCCCAAACCATTTATAACGATTTTTTGCAACAATAGTATAGATGGAGTCTCTTAATGGCCTTGGGATCAACCGAAGTACAACGAGCAACTTCCACAACCCTTTTAGGTTTCTACACACTTCAAGTGCTGCACTAGATTTGGAGTACCACTTTCCGTGTTCAATTAAAATAAATGTATCCGTATTTTCTGGTATGCCGTATTCATTTATCATTCTCTTTCCTGCTTCACTTTGCAACGAAGCGAATACAAAATGTTGCTTGGGATCTCTTTTTAAAATAAATTGAATACTCCCGTTGCACAGGTTACACATTCCATCAAACAAAATAATATTGGACTTGGAGATCATGAAAAATCACCCTAATCTCAAAATTTCGGTAAACATAGCATTTCTGTCCTTTTTCTTCTTTTCATTTTAATTTTATCAAATGTAAAAAAACACACCAATCGAAAGTAGACAGATCTAAAAAACGTGCATTACCCATTTACCGATGTCGACAAAACCAAGTCTCTTATAAATATTACCCGCTTTTGGATTATCATAAAATAGGCAGAGATCTTTCCCCTCTTTTAACAGTTCTCCACACAAATGGGTCATACAAGCACTCGCATAGCCTTTTTTCTCATATTCAGAATGGGTACAAACGCCAACAACCATCGCTGACATACTATTTTCAGCTGTTGTCATAGCAGTTGATATTATTTTTTCACCGTCCTCAACATAATACGTGCGTGAAATACCTTCTTCCATATTTTTTTTCAAACTCTCTTCTTGTCCATCTCTTGTCTCAAATTCTGGAATCTGTTTTTGCAGTTCAATGATTCGAGGAATATCATGGATTCCCGCCTGTTTTATATTTATATCTGGAATTTGTAAATCCTGCATTTTTTCACATTTAGCGTAATAAAATTCCCTCGTCTTCCTCGGCTTTTGGGATAGGTGGACAACTACTTTATTCACAATAGATGATATGCCAGATAAGAATTTATGTGTACGACTATCTTTAGCAATAATTTCTCCAATCCCACTTGCATTAAAATCCCCAGGGGAATAAATGATGTAATTTTCCCGATACCTTAGCAGGACTGCTTTTAGATCCCCGGCCTCATCAAAATCGCCCCACAAATCCTGAAAGTCTTCGTCAAATCCAAATGCTTCAATATCGCCGATGATAAACAAATTTTCAGCTGGTTTTTCTTTCACAAACGCCAAACATTGCTCTCGATCCGTTTCCGTAAGTACCCGTATCATCTGACAACCCCTCTTTTAAATATAAATTGTATCCATAATACCAAAATTATCCGAAAACACAAGATAATCTACAATAGTTTAAATATTCTAAATTGCATTTGGAAAGGGGTAATTGTTAGCTAAAAGCACTTGATACGTCGTAGTCATTTAAATCAAGTTCAGTAGGATGACCAAGCGCTAATTTAGCGAGCTCTGAACCTAAGTAGGGGCCACTTGTTAAACCTGAGGCACCAAGGCCATTTGCAACGAATAAACCATCTGTGTTGGGTACTGGACCAATCACAGGCAGATGATTTGGTGTGAATGGTCTAAAGCCAACTTTTGTTTCTACATACGTACTAGAGGCTAAACCAGGTGCCACTCTTAATGCTTTATCCATGATTTCATGAATTCCGCCCATTGTTACTCGATAATCCATGCCTACATTATTCTCGTGGGTAGCACCTAAAACGATCTTCCCATTATTAAACGCTAGCATATATTGATTGAAAGGTGGGATTACAACAGGCCAGAAACTAGTGTCCGTGTTAGGCATGTTAAGGTGAACTATTTGTGCTTTTTGTGAAGTTACTAAAAAGTTCATTCCGAGTGGCTCTAATAACTCTTTAGACCAAGCCCCTCCAGTCACAATCACTTGATCAGCGTGGATTATTTTTTCATTAACGGTTACTCCCGTAATTTTCGCACCATTATAAACAAGTGATGCGTCTCCATGAATAAAAGTTGCCCCATTTTTTTCAGCACAACGTATAAGTGCGTTACGTAACGCTCCTCCGTTAACACGAGCAGCACCACTAACATGTACAGCACCATATTCCTCTGATAACGGTGGAAATAATGCTTTTGTCTCTACAGGAGATAATTTTGAAATTTCCCCCATCTCAGGTGTGCTTTCCTTACGTTTAAAAGCTAACTCCATTTTCTTGTCTAATTTCTCTTCCGTGTCAAAAATGTTCATTGCTCCAACTCTAGCATAACCCGTTTCTGTTTCCCCACCCGCTTCTAATTCCTGAATAAGCGTAGGATAATACTTTGCTCCTCCAACAGCTAAACGATACCAAGCTTTGTTACGACGTTTCGTAAGCCATGGGCATACAATACCTGCCGCAGCATTTGTTGCTTGCCCAACATCATTCCGATCCACCAACGTTACATCTACACCTTGCTTAGCCAAATGATATGCGGTAGATGCACCGAGAATACCAGCCCCTATTACGATATATGTTTGCATGTGAACACCTTTCCCCATTTAATCTAACGTGTCTAAAATTTTAACATAGAAATAGACCTTTTTTGAATGAATGTTGAGGATCACCAGACTCCACGATGGAGGAAATTAGGTTTAAACTGGGGCAGAATCAAGATAATGGCCACTCTTTTCGCGTTATGAGAACCCATGACTAGGCGAAAATCACGTTAACACGCTCTCATTCGCGCTATGAGAACCCACAGACAGGCGAATATCACGTTAATGCGCTCTCTTTCGTGCCAAAGTGACCATTCTGAGGCAGGCTGGCAAGAAAAAGACCCTTCATAAGAGCTATGAAGGATCAAACTAGGTCGTATCTGCACCTCACAAGAGAACCAGTTGCATGGGGCCTGAGTTTTTTTTTACATTAATGCATCGTTGCTAAAATTTCTTGCATTTTTCGTGACACGAGCGGATAAAAATTATTTTTTGCACTTGTTGTAGAATTCCCTTCGAAAAATCCCGTGCCTGGACAAGTTTTAACAGCATGTCCTTCACTGTTATCTAATACCCTTTCTCCTGAGTTCATATCCCACCAATGGTGGTATGTGATACTGTCAACGGATGGAGTTAATCCGAATTTCAGCATAAGTAAGGCTGTAACACTAATAATCGTTTCCCTTTGTTCTGAAGTCATTTGATTGTTACCTTTGTCAAAGTTCCCTACATTTTCAATTGCTAATGCATCAGCTTCGATGGCCTCCATTGCGGATTTATTCTGTAGTCCAAATGAACCTTCAGGGGGTGTGTTAAATGGTCTACCAACTGCTACTTTCCCATCTGGAAATGTTGTTAATTGTTGGCTTATATTACTCCATCCCATTTCATTCACATGATAATCCTCCATACCCTTCAACAAGGAAAAATGATTGGATCCATTGAATTGTTGATAAGACGGTTGGTACGTATGGTGTTGTTGAATTTTACCAATTTCCCTAGTGAAACGATGGTTAAATAGCCAGTCCTTAAATTCCTCCCTCGTCATAAGAACGTACTGTCCTTGCATGTCCAGTGTTTTAGGAGGAATCTTTAATTTTTGCCCAATATTAATTAAATTAGATGAAAGTCCATTTGCTGATTTTATTGCTTGGACGGAAGAATTAAAGGATAAAGAAAGCTTCCATAGTGTATCACCAGAAACTACTTCATACGTGATTGGAACCCTCAATTTCTGCCCAACTAGTATTAAATCGGATTGCAATCCATTTATTGCTTTTAAATCTTTTACAGAAGTACTATACTGATTTGCAATTTTCCATAAATAATCTCCAGATTTCACCTCATAAATATTTCTGGGGTTATTAGCTGCATGAGCAGAAGATACATTCATTGCCATCATTAAAATCACACTAAAAACCAGTACAAATTTTTTTCTCATATTTATGTCCTTTCATTGGTGTCACAAAAATTTTGTTCTCAGTAAGACACCATTTCTATGTTTATAGTTTTAAAACAGCTATAAAATTATTCTAATTACTTGTTGTTAATTTTTGTATAAGTAATCTTTAAAGCTAAACCAAGCCAAGTGCAACTAGTTGCTATCCTTCATAATAACTGTCAAAATTAAAAGGTATGATTAAATAAAATACGATTAGGTGATGAGTATCATGATTGAGGTAAAAACTTCTCCACTAAGCGATGGAGAATTTAATAGAGGCGTATTTGCGACTCGTGCAATAAAAAAGGGGGAGCTTATCCATGAGGCACCAGTCATTCCCTATCCTAATAGGGAGCACATATTAATAGAGCAAACCATATTAGAAGATTACGTGTTCGAATACGGTAAAAATCATACAGCTGTCGTCTTAGGATATGGCATGCTGTTTAATCATTCATACAAGCCAAACTGCACGTATGATATCAATTTTCCGAATCACACGTTTGACTTCTATGCTTACTCAGATATAAAAGCGGGAGAGGAACTACTCATTAACTATAATGGAGATGTTGATAACAATGATCCACTATGGTTTAATATGGAAAATTGATTCTGGTGATGATCCGTTGAGGATACTGTTTATGATAGGCTGACTACGAAAACACAACGTTTTTTAAACATTTGCTTTTCGTAGTCAGGAAATGGCAGAAACTTAGCATTTTTTAAATCTTTCTTAGCTTAATATTAGAAACAGAATGGTTTTTCCCCTTTCTAACAATAATATCCGCACGATTTTTGGTTGGCTTAATATTCAGGTCAAGATTTTTTTTGTTAATATTGTTCCAAATATCCGTTGCCACCTTTTCCGCTTCAACAACTGAAAGGTCAGCAAACCTTTTAAAATAGGACTCCCTTTTTGTAAACGCTGTATCCTTCAGCAATTTAAATCGGTCTACATACCATTGTTGTATATCCTTTTCATCTGCATCAACAAAAATGGATAAATCGAAGAAATCAGATACATACACACTAGGAAGCGTTTTGTCCTCGTTTTTCGGTGTCTGGAGAACGTTGATCCCTTCAATAATAACAATATCCGGTTGAACAACCTCTTGATATGTATTTGGAATAATATCATAATACAGATGTGAATAAACAGGTGCTTTTACCTTTGTATCTCCAGACTTGAGATTTGTCAAAAAGGTAATTAACTCCTTTATGTTATAACTTTCTGGAAATCCTTTTTTTTCCATCAATCCATTTTTATTTAAAACGTCATTTGGGTATAAGAAGCCGTCTGTCGTAACAAGTTCTACTTTAGGATGATCTGGTGATCTCATAAGTAAGGATTGCAGTATTCTTGAAGTTGTGCTTTTTCCAACTGCCACACTTCCCGCTACCCCAATTACATACGGAACTTTTCTCGTTTTTTCTCCAAAGAATTCATCCGTAACAGTATGTAGTTGTTGCGAAGCCTTTATATATAGATTTAACAAGCGGGTAAGAGGTAAATAGATGTCCTCAACCTCTTTCATTGAAAGTTTTTCGTTCATTCCTTGTAATTCCTGGATTTCAGATTGTGTTAAAGTCAATGGTGTGTTAAAGCGTAATTTCGCCCACGCTTCTCGCGAAAACGTAATATACGGCGAGTATTTTGTGGAAATCATCGTAAGCTATCCCCTTTTAATAAACTGCTATTGCTACATTTTAGTGCGTGTTCAAAATGTCGCCGAATTAGAAGCAAGCAGGTCGAGGCGGCGTAGTTTTGAGGAGCGCAGTGTAGACATAACCTACATGAGCACCGGAAAAACAAGCCAACGAAGAGATGCGCAGCTTATCATTTGGTGACTTTTTGAACAACCTCTTTTAGTATGGTTTTTTTCATTATAAACGATTATACATTCTTACCATAGACATTTGTATTCCATCTAGGTCAAAAGTTATAATAGGCACGATATTTTTGAGTATCTTTTGTTTTCGATTTGTATCAAAAATAGTATAGTTCACGGGCATAGCTAAGTGAAACATCGTTTTCTCCAAGAGCATTTGAAATTTTTACACACGAAAGGCTATACCAAAAACATTGATATAGCCTTTCGTTAAACTTCTATCATTTGTTGTTTATGTTACTTTACTTTCGCTTCATTAGTGGAATAGTAAAAGTTTGCTGTGATAGAGCCATCATCATTTTCTACAATGTCTGTAACATGGATTCCAGAGTCAGCTGGAGTGGCACTATTACCTTTCCAAAAGTAGTATGAACCGGTATGCACATTGCTTGAATTAGGAGTAAGGCTGTCTCCAGTTTTAAAGAAGTCTCCTGCATCTCCGCGGTTTACATACTTTTCAAGATCATAGTTTCCATCAGCTTGAAGAACAGACAAACCATAGTGAGTCACTTCTGTTCCATCACTTGCAGTTTGGGATTGGTTATACTGAAAACGCTTATTCATCCAGTTTTCAACATTATTTGGTCTAAACCCTGCAGTTTGATATAGATTTATAATATTTTCATCAACATGCCATGCAACCAATCCATTGGAATCTTCACCTTGACGGATGAGACCTTCATTGAAACCGCTTTGCTGAATGTTTTCAAATAAGAAATACTCCGTACCGTTTGATCCTGGTACTTCCATTTTCACGATTCCATTCGTAGCATCTGCTTTATCAATTGATGGTAATGTAATTTCTTGAATTCCACTTTCTGGGGTTACATTTATCGGCTCTGCCCAATCTAAAAATATTTTTGAAAATGGGTCAAAGTTGGTTGGCGAATTTCCTGAATATGCACTAGCGTCAGGGTAACGCATCCAAGATCCACCTGCCATCATAGAGTAATTACCAACACCTTCAGAAGTATAGGCAGTATCGTAAAAGTCAGGTAAGCCTAAAGCATGCCCGAATTCGTGCGCATATACACCAGCTTGAGCTGGATATGGCCCTGTTTTTAATTCTTCGTCATAGCCACCTGTTTCTAAATTATAACCAGAAACATTGCCACCAATTTCAGGCTGTATATTGTAATTGTTAACAATTACACCATCATACGTCATGTCTTCTTTTATTGTGTTATTTTCCCAATCATTATAATCTACTCCTTCATATTCTGGAGCAGGTTTACCTGTCTCGTAATATTTACCATAGTATAAAGCGCTTAACAAGTTCCATTTATGAGACCAAATTTGTGCAGGGTCTCTACTAAACTCCGCACCTGTACCTTCATGAATTATAAATACGTTGGGAACTTCACCATCTTCTGCATATTTACTAAAGTCTACTTGGTCATCTGCTGCTTCTAATGCATCACGAACGAGTTCACCAATTCGAGCATAACCATTTTCGTTACCATATTTATAAGAGTCGCCATCTGCATATGTGCCATCTTGATCTAAATAGTATGAGGCACCCTTTGGTAACTCCACCCATTTATAATCCGTGTTTTCTTTATTTACTAGATTAATTCTTCCATTACTAGATTCTTTGTAAGCGTTTTGCATCGTTTTGTTCGTTGGTGCTTTTACACCATTAAATTCTGCATATTGCTTAAATTGATCTAACTCATAAGGATTGTATTCGTTACCAAAAATTAAATCCTCAAAATATTTTGCAGGAACTTGGCCTTCTGGATCACCTACTGGCTCATCATCGCCTTTAAATTTGGCAAGAATCACAAGCATTGGTACGTCACCTTTTGCTTTTTGATAGGTTACACGATTATCTCCAGCTTGTTGAAATTTTGAACCACTATTCCATTTTTCTGCAGGATCAACCCGAGATAAATCTACACCTAAGTCTTTTGCCTTTTCTACTAATTCTGGTGTACCCACAACAGGATTTGCTAAACTTAGGCCAAAATCTTTTTGAGCATTTTCATCCGCAAAATTTACTCTTGAAGCGCCGCTTGTAAATACGAGACTTCCGATCAATGTTACAGATAATGCTACAGTTGACAGTTTTTTAATCAATTAGAATCCCCCCTCTATTTTTGCTATAAGACAATAGCTTATTTAAATTTTACAATATTTGAAAAATTAAATAAATCGGTATAAAGTCTGATCGTTTCGGCATTTTTCTATCTTTCAACCGTCATTCTAGTTCATTCATACTATCTTTAAGAGTCGTTTCGACAAATTTAGGGGATGACACCCCTTTGATCGCATGACTCTACTATCTACAAACAGACAAAAAAATCGAGCATAAAATCTATGCGATTTTACACTCGATCGTCTGTTATCTGTAATACTTGCCACTTTGATCCGTACAACTTAGTTGCATACACTCGTTTTGTCTTATTACTCTTTGTCTAATTGCACGTTTTTAACGGGAGCAAATGTAGATATAGCATGCTTAAAGATCAACTGCTGCTTTCCGTCTGTTTCGAATAAAACGGTGAAATTATCGAAAGCTTTAACAGTACCTTTTAACTGAAAGCCATTTAACAAAAAGACAGTTAATTGAATTCTTTCTTTGCGAAGCTGGTTCAAATATTGATCCTGAATATTTACTGTTTGAGACATGAAATTTCCTCCTCTTTTCTATCTATCCATATAATTTCTATTTTTTTTCAAGCTTTCCTGCAAGATCGTTTAAAATTTTTTGAAATTTTTCCTCTCTATTTTCCTCGTTTATCGCATACCAATCTACATCCATTTTATTTTTAAACCATGTTAGCTGGCGCTTCGCATATCTTCTTGAATTGCGTTTTAGAATTTCGACTGTATACGGAAGCGATTGCTCTTCTTCAAAATAAGGAATAAACTCCTTATACCCAATTGCCTTCATTGACTGTGCATCCTTTAGTCCTTGATCATATAACTCCCTTACCTCCTCTAACAGTCCCGCTTTCATCATCAAATCAACACGGTTGTTGATCCGTTCGTACAAACGTGCTCTGTCCATTTCTAACCCAATAGAAATCACGTCATATAACGATTCCTGTTGTTGGTTTGTGAGATACTGCGACATTGTCATGCCCGTTGTTTCATATATCTCTAATGCCCTAATTAATCTACGCGTATTATTGGGGTGGATTTTCTTTGCTTGCTCTGGATCAACTTGCTTGAGTTTTTCATAAAAACCCATAGCTCCACGTTCGTTTATTTTCTGCTCCAACTGTTTTTGGTAGGCGTCATCTCTTTTTTTGTCAGCAAAACGATAATTCGTTAATGCTGCTTGTATGTAGAGTCCAGTTCCGCCAGCAATTATGGGCAAGTGATTTCTTTCCGTTATTTCAGAAATATGCTGACGAACAAGTGACTGAAAATCAGCTACTGAAAACGAATCACTAGGATTTTTACAATCAATCAGATGATGTGGAATACCTTGCATTTCTTCCTCTGTCACCTTTGCAGTACCGATATCCATCCCTTTGTATATTTGCATGGAGTCCCCGCTAATGATCTCCCCATTAAACTGCTTTGCAATTTTAACACTAAGCTCCGTTTTGCCTACGGCTGTAGGGCCAACTACGGTAATGACCTGTGGTTTCATAAACCTAACTCCTAAATTAAATCGGTTACTCTTATTGTTTTTTTATTATACACGTTATTTCATTTTTCGCAACGGGGAGCACTTTTCATAAAAAACTGCTCTACCTTTTTAAGCGAGCAGTAAAAAATTATTACTTTTTATTCATATGCGATATAGGCCTGCAACATCCATACGTGCTTTTCAAATCGTCCTTGAAATTCATTTAGTAGATCGGCTGTAGGTTGATCATTATGTTCTTCTGTCAACGGTACCCCTGTTTCCTTAATTTCATGTATAATGGATTGATAGTCCTTCATAAGCTGTCCAATGATCTCATTTTCTTTATCATCGGCTTGCGCTTCATGGATGGTTGCCTCTTTTATATACATGTGCATTGTTGCAAGTGGCTTCCCACCGATTGCTAAAATTCTTTCGGCAATTACATCGAGATCTGTGGCTGCTTCTTTATACAACTGCTCAAACACCTCATGCAATTTAAAAAAATGGCGCCCTTGAACGAACCAGTGATACCGATGGAGTTTCACATAAAGAACTGCAAAATTTGAGAGTTCTTGATTTAAAAAATTAATTAACCTTTGATTTTCCTGCAAACGATATCCTTCCCTTCCTGATAACATCCCCTACTAGTGCGTGTTCAAAATGTCGACAAATTAGAAGCAAGCAGGTCGAGGCGGCGTAGTTTTGAGGAGCGCAGTGTAGACATAACCTACATGAGCACAAGGATTGCTTCCCCGAATATACATCGCACGAAGGAAAAGCGAGTTTCTTTTCCAGGACCGGAAAAACAAGCCAACGAAGAGATGCGCAGCTTATCATTTGGTGACTTTTGAACATCCCCTACTATTCTAAGTGGATTACACTATTTTTATACAACTTAAGGAGCTTCCCTATCACTTGTGCTGTTCCGAATGTTCACGTTCAAGTAAATAAGTTGCAGATTTCGTCTCACCATGCAAATCACAATACCAAACAACTGTTTTAATTTTTTGATCAACATCACACTGACGCGTTTTCCGAATAAAATTGTCAAAAATTTTATAGTCATGGGTGCGTACATTCTTTTTCGTATAATCAACGTTCGATACTTCCCAATTGTGCGGTGTTTTTGCGATTAGCATGTCCGACTTAATCGATTCTCCATAGGAAATACTTGGAATAAGAATAGTAAACAAAATGGAACACAAAACAACGGATAACCATCTTTTCACATTGATCGACTCCTTGGAAAAAACTTGTACCAATAGCTTGATCTAAAAAATAGAAAATTATGCTACTTTCATGTAAATTTATGTGCGCGCATGTAAAAAAGCGCCTAGTCTTTGTTATCAGAACTTAGGCGCTACCTATTCTACATCACTCGTTTAAACATTTTCTCCATTTCATATCCTGAAAAGTGTACAATAATTGGTCTGCCATGTGGGCATGTAAACGGATCTGTGGATTTTCTTAAATCCTCCAGTAGACGAAACATGTCATCAGAGTTCAGAAAATGATTCGCTTTAATGGATCGTTTACAGGACATTAATATGGCCGCTTCTTCTCGGATTTTTTGAATGCTTACCTTGCCTTCTTCCATTACTTGATCAACGATTTCTCGGATGGTTTCTTCCTCGAAGCCTTTAGGAAACCATTGCGGATGGGACCGAATAATAAAGGTTTGTTCGCCAAAGGATTCAAAAAATAACCCTACTTTTTTCAATTCCTCTTGATACTGCTCAATCATAAGTGCTTCTTGCTTAGAGAAATCAAAGGTTAGTGGTATTAATAATTCTTGAACCTCGTTTGTTACTTCTCCTAATTTATCACGAAAAAATTCATATTTGATTCGCTCTTGAGCCGCGTGCTGGTCAATGATATATAAGCCTTTTTCATTTTGAGCTAATATATACGTACCATGATGTTGGCCAATTGGATACAAAACTGGAATCCTTTCATGATAAACATTGTTTTCTTGGTTCGTCTCTATATCAACTGTTTTTTTCTCAATAAAACTCCCCGTGTCCTCTTGTACGCTTTCAAGGGCTTTTTGTTGCGCCTCGTAAAACGGATCCGGAACCGTTTCATCTGGTACAGGATCAAAAAGTGATGTGGAAGATAAATCCTCTTTGGCGTCTGCGCGTTTTTCTTCGCGATCATCAAAATGAAGTGTATGCTGTACACTGCTTTCTTGTGATTTTTTTGGCATCTGTGCTTCTGGTATAAGGGATCGCTGGCGAAATGCATCCTTTATTGTTGTTTCAACTGCTTCATATAATTCCTTTTCTTTACTAAAGCGAACCTCTAGTTTCGCTGGGTGGACATTCACATCTAACAAAATTGGATCCATTTCGATGGATAATATAACGAGTGGCTGCCTCCCGATCGGAAGTAGTGTATGATAACCGTTCGTGATAGCTTTATTGAGTGGAATACTACGGACAAACCTTCCATTAATGATCGTGGAAATATAATTCCGAGAAGCTCTTGTTATTTCTGGCTTTGCAATATAGCCTTTTATGTTGAAATCTAATGTTTCATGGGATACAGCTATCATTTTTTTCGCAACACTCATACCGTAAACTTGCGCAATTATTTGCAGTAAATCGCCCCGACCCGAAGATTGAAACAGCATTTTTCCATTATGCGTTATTTCAAATCGAATATTCGGGTGTGAGAGTGCCATCCGATTTAAAACGTCCGTAATATGCCCAAGCTCTGTATGAATCGTTTTCATGTATTTCAGTCGTGCTGGGGTATTATAAAATAAATCTTGAACAGTAATTTCAGTCCCCTGTCTTGCATCGCTTCTTTCTTTCTGAACGAGTTTTCCACCTTCCAATTCAATAGTAGATCCAGCTTTTTCACCAGTAGATGTTTTTATTTTTAACCGACTTACCGCGGCAATACTAGCTAAAGCTTCTCCTCGGAATCCTAATGTTCGGACATGAAACAAATCGGTTTCGTTTTGTATTTTACTCGTAGCATGTCGTAGGAAGGCGCGCTCACAATCCTCTTCTGACATTCCTTCTCCATTATCTGTAATTTTAATCGTATCAAGACCCGCTTCTGCTACTTCTACCTTTATCCAAGTACTATTTGCATCAATACTATTCTCCACCAATTCTTTTACGACAGAAGCTGGGCGCTCGACCACTTCACCTGCTGCAATTTTATTTGCTAATGCATCTGGCATTTGATAAATCTTCATAGCTACACCCTCCCTTAGTCCTGTTTCGCTTTTTTCTGTAAGCGATACAATACATTCATTGCCTCAAGTGGTGTCATTTCCATTATGTTCAAGCTCTGCAAATCACGTAGTAGTTCCGTGTCAAGCTTTTTGAAATCCTTTTTCTGTTTCTTTTCAGATGACTCTCCAACGAAAAAGGATAGCTGTTGTTGATCATCTGTGACCTTGCCTTTAGCCGGTGTATCTTTTTGTTCAAAATCAGCTAAAATGTCTGTTGCACGTTCAATGAGTTGTTGTGGTAGTTTCGCTAATTTTGCAACGTGAATGCCATAGCTTTCATCTGCTGCACCATCATGAATTTGATGTAAAAATACAACATTTCCATTGTATTCCTCTGCCCGAACATGGACATTTCTAAGCCTGTCCAACGTATTATCTAGCGTCGTAAGTTCGTGATAGTGGGTTGAAAATAAAGTTTTTGCTCGAACGTTATCATGAATATACTCCATAATGGCTTGTGCTAATGCCATACCGTCATAAGTGCTCGTACCCCTACCTATTTCATCTAAGAGGATTAAGCTGTTTTCGGTTGCATTTGTTATGGCATGTTTTGCTTCAAGCATTTCAACCATGAATGTACTTTGTCCAGAAACAAGGTCATCGGCTGCCCCAATTCTCGTGAAAATCTGGTCAAATACCGGTATATCTGCCTTGTCACATGGAACATAACATCCAATTTGAGCCATGATTGCAGTTAAGGCTAGCTGTCTCATATACGTACTTTTCCCAGACATGTTTGGGCCAGTAATTAATAACATATCCGTTTTATCATCAAAATGCACATCGTTTGGGACAAATTCTACCTGTTGCATTACTTTTTCTATAACAGGATGTCGACCTTTTTCAATTCGAATCTTTCTACCTTCATTTAAAGCTGGTCGATGATAGTCGTTCACTTCACTAACTGTTGCAAAGCCTTGTAATACATCTAAATGACTAATTTGATCGGCAAGATACTGGAGCTTTGGAATGTAAGCTTTCACTTTTTCTCGTAGTTGAATAAAAAGTTCGTATTCGAGCTCCACACTTTTTTCTTCTGCTTCTAGGATTAATGCTTCCTTCTCCTTTAGTTCAGGAGTCACATATCGTTCAGCGTTTGTTAATGTCTGTTTTCTTTCGTATTTTCCTTCTGGTAAAAGATGAAGATTTGCCCGTGTTATTTCAATATAGTAGCCAAACACACGGTTATAACCAATTTTTAATGATTTAATTCCTGTTTCTTGTTTTTCCCGCTGTTCTAATTCGGCAATCCACTTTTTCCCGTTCTTTGACGCATCTCGATAATCATCTAACCTACCATCAAAGCCATCCTTTATGAGCCCACCTTCTTTAATCGAAACAGGTGGATCATTCATTAAGCTTTGTTCTAACAAGTCATATAAATCTGTTAATGGATCAATGGTTGGACTGAGTGCTTGTACCTTTTCACTAGCAAATGTTGAAAGTAAATTCTTTATGTCTGGTATTTTACTTAAGGAATGTTTTAACTGTATGAAATCTCGACCATTTACATTTCCATAGGACACTCGTCCAGAAAGGCGCTCTAAGTCATAAACAGACTTCAGCATTTCTCTAAGTGACTCGCGCTCGAAAAATTGTTGCAACAATCCTTCAACCAAATCATACCGATCCTCGATTTGCACTTTTTTCAATAGAGGACGTTCCAACCATTTTTTTAACATTCGAGCTCCCATGGCTGTAACCGTTTGATCCAGTACCCATAGTAGTGATCCATGTTTTCCTTTTCTCATGATCGTCTCTGTCAGCTCTAAGTTCCGTTTTGAAAACATATCCAAGGTCATGTATTCGTTCAAATCTATGATTTGAGCAGGCTTTAAGTGATGTAAAGATCGCTTCTGTGTTAGACGAATATAATTAATCAATCTAGCAAACGCTTGTATCATTTTCTCTTGATGTAAATCTTGGGTCAACTGTTCATCTTCTTTTTGTATTGTTACATTGTCGTGTGTGGAAAAAGTGATCTGTAAGCGCTGCTGCAGCTCATTTTGATACTGCTCAGGTAGTTTTGAATCAACAACCATCTCCTTGACCGAACGATTAAACAACTCACTGATTACAGCATCCAATCCCCCTGAAAGCTGTGTAACATGGTTTTCCCCAGTAGAAAGATCATTATAGGCAACGACAAACGTGCCATCATCAAAGGCGGAAAGGCTGGCCAAATAATTATTTTCTTTATCTGTCAGCATATTCCCTTCCATTACGGTGCCAGGAGTAATCAACTGAACGACCTCTCGTTTCACAACGCCCTTCGCTGATTTAGGGTCTTCCACCTGCTCACAAATTGCTACTTTATATCCTTTTCCAATTAAATTTTTTATGTAATTTTCAGCAGAATGATAAGGGATGCCACACATCGGAATGCGCTCTTCACTTCCACCATCCCTACTTGTAAGCGTAATCTCTAACTCTCTTGATGCAACAATCGCATCATCAAAAAACATTTCATAGAAATCGCCTAAACGAAAAAACAAAAAAGCATCCTTATGTTGTGCTTTTATCTTCAAATATTGCTGTATCATTGGTGTATAGGTCGTCATCCATATTCCTCCAACACGTAAAAATATCTATCATCATTATAGCATAGATGATAGATTCATTTAGTAGATAGAGGACCATTTTTAGTTTATATCTTATATTAAATCCTTAATTCAACGATTATTGACCATTTCTATAGAAATCTCATCCATTCGTAATTCATCAAAAAGAAGAAAAAAACGAGAGACTATGCTCTCGTTTTTTTTCTTATTCTTCCTCGTCACTTGCGAGAAAGTCTGGATCAATGGAATCGAACTCATCATCAGAAAGTTCAAAATCCCAATCGTCATCATCGGCAACATAGCCATCTGGATCTACTTTCACACAGACCTTCGTTTCCCCAATGACCTCTACTAGAAATTCTCTTTCAACTTCCACAACGATTTTGTGTCCTTGATTAGCAATTTTGCATTCTAGGCAATTTGGCTGCTGGATTACCTTTGCGTATACTTCTACTTCATCGTTGATTGTTTGTTCATCCTTAACAGACAATTTTACATGATCACAGTAGTTAACACGTTCTGTTACAACTTCTGTTTTCGTATTGTCGTTAAAGGAATACCAAATGTTAATGTCATAGCTTCCAGATACTTCAACCACATCGTTCCCTTTTTTCTTTGCGTTATAGATATGGTTAATTACCCAGCAGCCCAAGATGCTTGAGGGTCTATGTGATGGGGTTACGGTATTCGTATCCTGAACAAACCTCCGCCCTTTTCCTATGACAGCTTTCGTAATAATTTCCCGATATTCTTGATCAAGAAATGACATAAGAACTAAAACCTCCTCTTTTTTTCATAGTCATTTTATGCATGGTAATCACCTAAAGTGCATACCTTTTCTGATGAATATGACATTCTGATATGACATTAAAGGTTCTAGTTCATCGTATGCAGCTGCCTAAGAAAATGTACATATGAATGCGGAGATTGAAAAAGGAGTAACCTATGGATAGGCTACCCCCTTTTTATAAAGGTTGTTAAAAAGCACAATTGTTACTATTTTTTACTTTTGATCCAGTTTCGCCTGATAAAAGGTCTCCGTCAGTGGATCGGATCACTTCGTTCGTTACTTCTCTTGAGATTGTACTTGACACAAGCTGGAGAACATCGTTAATTACCATCTGTGAATCTTTAAACTCCTGCACAATTGGAATCTCATCTATTTCTGTTTCTAATCTGTTAATTTCCGCTTCCACTTTTTTCAATGCTTCATTTTTTTCATATGCCTGGAAATTGACTGCTTGCTTTTGAAGAGCTTTAATTCGATTAATTAGATCCTGTACTTTTTTATTTTCGTTTAATTTTGCTTCTAGTTGCTTAAAACGATCTATTTCCTCTGTGCTTGCCATCATTTTTGCGAGCTTTTCTGCTTCTTCAATTACTTGTTTACGTGTATATTCTGCCATATTATTTCACCTCTACAGCCTTCTCAACCATTTCCCCGTCAAGTGACCAGGTTTTGGCTTCGATAATTTTTACTTCAACGATTTCTCCAATTACTGATTTTGGTCCAGCAAAGTTGACTAATTTATTTCGTTCCGTATATCCAGCTAAAATGTCAGGATTTTTTTTGCTTTCGCCTTCAACAAGTACTTTAACGGTCTGCCCTTTATATTCTTGCATTGCTTCAGCGGACTGTTTGTTGACCAATTTGTTTAGACGTTGCAGACGCTCTTTTTTCTTCTCCATTGGAATATTGTCTTCCCATCTTGCCGCAGGTGTGCCTTCACGCGGAGAGTAAATGAACGTATAAGCACTTTCAAAGCCAACCTCTTCCATAAGAGAAAGTGTTTCCTCAAATTGCTCATCTGTTTCATTTGGAAATCCAACAATAATATCCGTCGTTAAAGTTGCGTTTGGCATTGCTGTTCTTATTTTTTTAACGAGCTTAAGATATTCTTCTCTTGTATATCTACGCGCCATCACACGGAGTACCTCTGAGCTTCCAGATTGGACTGGCAAATGAATGTGATCAAGCAAATTTCCGCCCTTTGCTAATACTTCAATTAGCCTATCATCGAAATCTCTCGGGTGAGAAGTAGTAAAACGGACTCTCGGTATATCTATTTTACGGATTTCGTCCATTAGATCACCAAGTCCGTATTGCATATCCTTCAAATCTTTTCCATATGCATTTACATTTTGTCCAAGTAATGTTACTTCTTTATACCCCTGTGCAGCTAAATGCCGAACTTCTTGAATGATGTCCTGTGGAAGTCGGCTTCGTTCTTTACCACGTGTATATGGTACGATACAATACGTACAGAATTTATCACATCCGTACATAATATTGACCCATGCCTTCGTACTACCCTTTCGTACTTTAGGAAGGTTTTCAATAATGTCTCCTTCCTTTGACCAAACTTCCACAACCATTTCTTTCCCAAACATCGCTTCTTTTAATAGTTGTGGTAACCGGTGAATGTTGTGAGTACCAAAAATCATATCGATGAATGGATGCTTTTTCAAAATACGATTCACAACCGACTCTTCTTGTGACATACATCCACAAACGCCCAGAATAACACCTGGGTTTTCTGTTTTTAATGGTTTTAAGTGTCCTATTTCACCAAATACTTTGTTTTCAGCATTTTCTCGGATTGCACATGTATTAAGCAAAATAATATCTGCTTCTTTTGTATCATCGGTAGACTCGTACCCCATATCCGTTAATAGCCCGGCCATCACTTCTGTATCATGCTCGTTCATTTGACAGCCGTACGTACGAATGAGAAACTTTTTACCCTTCCCGACATTTTCCATATCTTCTGGTACAGAGTAATCATAGTGGATTTGCACTTCTTCTCTTCTACGTTTTTTTGCTTTTTTTAAATTTGGTGGTTCGTATGTGGTCTGAAAGTATTTGTTGATCAAGTCATCGGATCCCATTTGTTTCAAGCGATTAAGGTTGCCGTTCCCACTGGATTTTTTGTCCGAGGAAGAGACTTCCTTTATTTGACTCATCTCTTTACGTTGTTGTTCGTTCATCCATGTTACTCCTTTCATTTTCATTTATTTACGATCGTGGTTATCTATATAAAATTTAAAGCATTTACTTTTAGACAGCCTAAGTCATGCCCCTAGTTTTACATTATAGCAAGGATAGACATTAAAAATAAAGGAAAACTTCTTTCGGTTGACTCCTACCATCTTATAGAGGATTGCCTAACAGAAGAAAAGGTAAAACCAAAATGACCGGTTTCACCTTTTCGCAATAAATTAAATAATATTTAACTCCTTACCAGCTCTTTCCATTGCGTTAAGTGCTTCTGCTAACTCTTCTTTCGTATGCTCGGCTGTTACAATCGTACGAATTCTGGCTTTCCCTTTTGGAACAGTTGGAAAAACAATCCCCTGGGCGAATACACCATAATCAAACAATAGATCGGAGAATTGGAGAGTTTTTGCATCGTCGCCAATGAGAATCGGTGTAATTGGTGTTTCACTGATCCCAGTGTCAAAGCCCATTTTTGTTAGTCCATCTTTAAAGAATTTCGTATTTTCCCAAAGCGTTTCAATTAGGGAAGGTTCTTCTAACAACACATCAACGGCTGCCTCACATGCCGCTGTTACTGCAGGTGGGTGGGATGTACTAAATAGAAATGGACGCCCCTTATGAATGAGATAATCTTTCAGTGTTTGTGTACTGGCGACATACCCACCTAGAACACCAACCGCTTTACTTAATGTACCTACCTGAATATGGACTCTACCATCCAAACCAAAGTGGTTGACCGTACCTCTTCCGTTGTTGCCAAGAACACCACTAGCATGTGCATCGTCTACCATGATAAGTGCGTCGTATTTTTCTGAAAGCATTACAATGTCTGGAAGCGGTGCGATATTTCCGTCCATGGAAAACACGCCATCTGTTACGACAATACGTTTCCGATAATTTTGCGTTTCTTTTAATGCTTGTTCGAGGGATTCCATGTTCACATGCTTGTAAACCTTTCGGGCAGCCTTTGTTAAGCGAATCCCATCAATAATAGAAGCATGGTTTAATTCATCTGAAATAACAACGTCTTGATCCGTGAGTATCGAGGACAATACCCCTTGATTCGTAGTGAAGCCAGATTGAAATACAAGTGCCGCTTCTGTATGCTTGAATTTCGCGAGTTTCTGTTCAAATTCCTCATGCATTTTTAAAGTTCCAGCGATCGTTCTTACTGATCCAGTCCCTACACCAAATTCCTTTATTGCCTGCTCTGCTGCTAATTTCAGTTTCGGATGTGACGTTAACCCTAAATAATTATTGGATGAAAGCTGGATGACTTCCTTTCCCTTAATTTGCACCCGTGAGCCTTGGGCAGACTCTAACGGTATTAATTCTCGAAACGTACCTTCATCTTTCATTTGGTCGAGCTGTTCCTGTAAATAGTCAAAGCCTTTCATTTTATCAGCCTCCGTTTATATGGTTTTCATTAAGGATGTAAAACAACTTTTCCACATTTTCCTTGGTTCATCAAATCAAAGCCCTTTTCAAAATCTTCTAATGGAAAATGATGTGTGATTAATGGGGTAAGGTCAACTTGTTTCGAATGTAGAAGCCCAGAAACCTGCTGCCATGTCTCAAACATTTTTCGACCAGTTATTCCTTGCACTTCAATCCCTTTAAAAACAATATCATTTGTTATGTCTATTGTAACAGGCTTTGTTGGAAGACTTAAGATAGACATTCTACCGCCATTCGTGATCATTTTTAATCCTTGATCAATTGCAACTGGATGGCCGCTCATTTCACATACAACATCAACCCCGTGTCCATTTGTACATTTTTTTGCTTCCATAACAGGATCCGTTTCTGTCGAATCCACAACACGAGTCGCTCCCATTTGTTCAGCTAGCTTTAGACGATATGGGTTAATATCAAATGCTATAATTTGAGAAGCTCCCGCTGCCTTGGCAACTGCGACAGCCATTAATCCAATTGGACCACAACCGATAATCGCTACATTTTTACCGACAACATCACCATTTAATACTGTATGGACTGCATTGCCCATTGGCTCTTGAACAGAGGCAATATCTGTTGGCATTGTTTTCGGGTTTTTCCACAAATTTCCCTCTGGTAAGGCAACATACTCGGCAAAGCAACCATCGCGGTCAACCCCGATTATTTTTGTATTTTCACAGATATGAAATTTACCGACTAAACATTGCGGGCAATTCCCACATATAATATGGGTCTCTGCACTGACATAGTCCCCTACTTCTACCTTTGTTACTTTTTCTCCAAGTGATACGACTTCTCCTGCAAATTCATGGCCGAACACGTATGGCGGATTCACTCTACTTTGTGACCACTCATCCCAATTATATATGTGTACATCGGTACCGCAAATAGACGTTGCATGCACCTTTATGAGTACATCGTGGTCACCAACTGATGGTATTGGAACCTGCTTTATCTCGGCTCCTTTCCTCCGTTCACCTTTAACGATTGCTTTCATCATTCCATTCACAACGAACACCCCTGTCTTTATATAAAACGATTAAACTTAGTATATACATACATTTTACCATGAACAAAAATCTTTTCAATACCTATTGTCCACTACATAAACACAAATGACTACTGTGGGGGTTTTTTTATTTTTTTATAAAGTGCGTGTTCAAAAAGTTGCCGAATTAGAAGGTAGACTAATGTCGCCACGTCCTGTGCGTCGCAAGCAGGTCGAGGCGGCTTAGTTTTGAGGAGCGCAGTGTAACTCCCCAAGAAAATTAATGTGTTCCCATCCCAACGGGGAAAATGGTTAAGATTCATAAAAAAGTTGTGTCTTATACCGGGGATATAAATGATGTTGAAAGAACAAAGAAGAATAATAAAAAATGTGTACAAATATTGATTCCGTGGTATAATGAACATAGAAAGATTATAAGTGCATACAATAATAAAGACCGCCCATGCTGGTGCATGGACAGTCACAATAGACCGAACCCCATCAAGAGGGGCTAGGCAGCTTTTAGGAAAAATAACCCCTCAGCGCCCGCAAAAACGCTTATGAGGGGTTATTTTTTATGGCTATTATCAGAAACGATAAACGCTACTAACATCCCGAAGGATATCATAAGCGTAAGCGCACTAACAATGTCCATTGGCAAGCACCTCCCTCCCCGGGAAGTCTCCCACCGAAGACTACCGACGATCGACAGTGCTACCAGACCCCTCATGCGAAGCCAGTCTATTGTATTTTATTGTAACATATTTCAATCATTTATACTGTAATTACTGAGGCAATTTTTATTTAATACAAACTAGTCAAAAGTTTTACGAAAATAGCAAAAGCCATTTGATTCTTGGTAACATATTATATAAGGATAAGCCTTTAACCAAAGGGGTTCTTATTCCATTTAATGATTGTTGTTGGGATGTTCAACTGTAAATGTTCATTTCGTTCGTGGGAATTTTTCTATAAAATTTTGATAGCATAATTGGAGAAGAGTTTCTTCAGAGACCTCTTGCTTTAATTCTTGAATGAATGTTCCGTAATCTGTATGATCATATAACCTTTCTACGAATCTGCTAGTACCATCAAAATCGGATCCAAACCCTAGGCAGCCTTTAGCTCCGAGTTCTAGGAAATAGTGAAGGTGTCGTTTAACGTCTTCTACTGTGGCAGTGTTTTCTTCAGTTAAAAACATTGGAACAAATGTAATTCCGATCCATCCATCCCGTTCTATTAATGCCTTAATTTGCCTGTCATCAAGATTTCTGCGATGGGGTGTAATAGCAAAAGCATTTGAATGAGATGCTATAGGATACTTTGCCCGTTCCATTACATCAAAAAAACCTTTATAAGAAAGGTGGGAAACGTCTGTCCAAATTTGTTGCTCGTTTAACAGATCCACCACTTCTTCACCAAATGAGCTAAGACCTGCACCTCTTTTTTCACCCACACCATCACTTACAGCATTTGCTTGATTCCAAGTTAAACCAACGGCCCTAACCCCTAAGCGGACCAATGTTTTTAGTTTGTTGATGTCGTGTCCAATGGAATGACAGCCTTCTAATGTTAACATCGCACCTCTTTCATTATCTTTTAAGGATAACAGATCTTCTTTTGACAAGATGACCTTAATATCGCTATTCGGTTCTACAATCTGTTTATAAAAAATGTCAACCATTTCAAGTGCAGTCTGAAATTGCGAATCTTCCGGTACATCATCTGGAACAAAAATAGCAAAACATTGTATTTTGACCGGACTTATTTTCCACTTTTCGTTCGTCACTTGAAGGAGATCACTAGATTGAAAGGAACCTTTCTTTTCCCATAATTTAAGTAAAGCATCGCAATGTGCATCGATAATCATTTAAAATCCTCCTATGTCAGATAGTACATGTTTCATTGTCAGTAAATAACTTGATTACCCAAAAGAAAACCTGCTTGCCATAGCAAACAGGTGGAGCAATGTTGTTACCTCGGTTCTACAATTAATTTAATTGCTGTACGCTCTTCATTATCAATCATAATGTCTGTAAAAGCTGGAATACAAATTAAATCCACTCCACTAGGTGCTACAAATCCTCGTGCAATCGCTACCGCTTTTACGCCCTGGTTTAATGCACCAGCACCAATCGCCTGAATTTCCGCTGAGCCACGTTCTCTTAACACATTCGCAAGTGCTCCTGCTACCGAATTCGGATTTGATTTGGCTGAAACTTTTAATATGTCCATTCCTAGTACCTCCTTAGTTTACTAAAGTAGTTCCACTTTTACTATATTCTTAGAGATGAACGTTATTCCCTTTTATTATGACTTAATTTGTCTAAAAATTCAAACATTAACTGAAGAAAGGATGATCATCATTAATCAAGATTCGATCGACTTTTTTAGTCGTACCTAATTTATCATCGACTTCAACCAAAAAGGCACTTAGCTGGGATCTGCCATTTTTCTTAACTTCAAATCGAACGGGTAATTGGGTTAAAAAACGAGTGAGAACTGCTTCTTTTTCAACACCCAGAATTTCATCATATGGGCCTGTCATCCCAACATCTGTTATATACCCAGTCCCTTTCGGTAAAATCCTATCGTCCGCCGTTTGTACGTGTGTATGTGTTCCTACCACAACACTTGCCCGACCATCTACATACCAACCCATTGCTAATTTTTCACTTGTCGCTTCTGCATGAAAATCAATAAAAATAATATTTGTACGTTTTTTTGCTTCCTTAATTAAATCATCGACTTTTTTGAATGGATCATCTAATGGAGCCATAAAGGTCCTTCCCTGTAAATTGATCACAGCAATTTCAGTATTGTTTGACTTTAGATAAACAATTCCTCTACCAGGTGTATCCTCAGGGAAATTTGCCGGTCTAACCATTTTATCTGCATGATCAATAAACTCAAATATTTCTTTTTTATCCCACGTATGGTTGCCCATCGTTACAATTTGAGCTCCCCATTCCAAAAATTGTTTATAAATTTTCTCTGTAATTCCTTTTCCTGAAGCGGCATTTTCACCATTGATGATCGTCACATGGGGTTGGAGCTTTTTCTTTAACTTTGGTAGATATGTTTGCACCATGTCTCTTCCTAATGACCCAACTACATCCCCAATAAATAAAATTTTCATCGCACCTGCTACCTTTCTATCCTAATTCTTACTTCAGTTTTACACACAGGTTTCAACTTGTCAAAGTAGGACTTTTGTTACTACCTATAGAAAATTACATACTGCATAGCATATTTGGACAAATTGAACTACCCACCACTTACAAAAGAAAGTTCACTTTTGTTGAAGTGGGGGATTCTAATAAATAGACATACACGGTTTGTGTTGTGTATGACCGTATCCCGTTCAACTAGGATACGGTTTTTCCACTTTTCAGCTTGGACAAACTTTTTTGCTCTAAATCTGTGAGAGTACCTAAAGCAAAGATCTCGTTTGTGGTACGAAACTTGTCTAAGTCAAAAAGATCTGATTGGTAGAATGCATGTGCACGTGTCCCTTTCAGCAATTTCGTTACATACTTCCACTGCACCCAGTGATGC
>NZ_JAMQKB010000022.1 GCF_028416575.1 Terrihalobacillus insolitus
CCGCAGAGGCTCAAAGTCAAGTGACAAGTTGCACGCGCTAGCTTCAAACAAAGTGCTAAAACTTAGAGAGCTATAAACAAGTTTATGTTCCTTTAAAAAATTGTTCAGTTTAGTGTTGACATACCAACCCTTACATGCTCTTAGAGATAGAATAAAAACTTCAACTCGGTATTAGTAAAAAACTAGGAGTCAAGGCTTGAAATTTTATTAGATTTTTTTTCTGAAATCCTTCATAATAAGGTTATAAAATTGTTTAATAATGAAAATAATTAGCTTGGAAAATAAATGAGGAGGTGGTTTTATGTGGTGGTTGTTATTTTTAAGCGCCGTAGCAGCTATAATTGCAACTTTCACAAGGTTTGGTTTCAGCATTATCGCAGTTTTAATTGCCTTACCAATAATTTATACTGCCTTCAATACGTTATTCGTAAATGTACGAAAAATAAGGATTTTGTTTAGAAAAGCCATTAACATTCTGAACCTATCAACATTTGATATGCAATTTAGATCTGTATTTAACATTGAAAATAAGTCAAAAATACAAAATATTAACAAGGATTATCTTATCATTCAAGATATTATATATGATATCTTGTTAAAGGAAGGTTTTAGTGGTAAAAAAAATGAGCTTATCGAACCATCACTAGATAGAATTAGTGGTGTGAAGTTTTATATTCACCCTTATAAAATTTATATGTCTATAGATCAATCGGATAACTTTGGTGAACAGTCACTTACCCTAACAGCAAATGGTAGGTTAAAATACAGAAACGGTGAAGCAGTATTAAACGATTTCTTAATAAACGTCTATGAGGGTATTGAACAATTAGGACTGAACCAGAACAAATATATTCTTAAACTTTCAAAGAACACTAATATAGATGGTTTTATGATTAAACATTTCATTAAGGAACTCAAAACTACAGAGGTAGAAAGCTTTAACATTAAAATAAATCACGCAAACATTAATATTGCTGCCAACCATAATGAAGTCACTATTGTTACTAAACAAAAAATTCATCTGATAAAGGGAATTAAGTTTTCATTAGAATTAATTAATTAATTAAGGAGTATATTTTCATGCCACAATCAATTATTATGCAAAGATTAATAAGTTTCCCACAAGAGTTTCCAGTAAGAACAAACACTACCGGTACAGCCGAGACCCGATTAATGTTTACATCCGAAATAAGGGAGCTTGGATTAAGTGAATATACAGAGGAAACTATAAATAAATACCAAGTTCTTCATCCAATTGGTAACTCATTTGAAGGAAAAGGAATTATAGAAGATGGAAGTGAGCATGAGTTAATTGCCGTATCTAGAGAAGAATCTTTTAACATTTTTAAAACACAGGATGATTTTTTACTTTTTACTGATGCTAAAAAAGCAATTATAGAACATGGAATAAAACGCTTGACAGATGGTACATATAACCATGGTGAAGGAAATATTTTTAAAACAGAAAAGTTAACAATAAATTTAAGTTCCCTGAAAGAAGAAATACAAGATGGTGCTTTAGGTAGAATTCGTGGTGGTTGGTGGAGAGGACTTCAAATTGCAGATGTTGAAGTAGCTTATTTAGGCGGAGGTACAGTGACAGAAAGTTATTACTGGAACACTTATGAGGAAAGTGAAGGGATAATCTCCGCATTAAGATTAGATATTCCTAATTTAATGGATGATGAAAATGAGGTCTTAAAGGTTCTACTAACAAAAGAGGGAAATTTGGTTGTATACAAGGATATTCCCACCGAAAGACACCTTCTTGAAGTTGCAACTACTATATTTAACTTAGCAAAGAATCACCTTGAATAATAAAACTAATCAAGAGGGAGAGTACTAGAAACCCTCCCTCCAAATTAATTTACGATACTTTTTAAATGTAAAGTGCTCTCGAATAAAATGATAAACCTTAGATAACTTTGTTAAAGGTACCAGTTTCAAAACTAAGGATGCTAAGATTCCCTCAAAAATAGAATTTATATATTTGACTTCGCAAATTTCTCTAATATTGTTGAACTAGGATGGTCAGCTAAAGATATCAATTTATTTACTAAAGCTACTGGTAATAAAGCATCATCATACATATCACACTTCAATTTTTCAATATTTGTTAATATTATATCTATATTCCTGTAATCTTCTTTCTTCGGGTTTAATATAACTTTAGCGTCTTTAGTTGGAAGAGTTGCAACGTAAATTCGCTCATTATTATCTTTATAGATTACTTTTCCACTATAATAGGATGTCGAAGCATACGGATTCTCGGGATCAGCCTTACCTGGCAATATATACTTATAAATATAATTATTATCTAGGAGTAAGGCCTCTCCTTTTTTTAATTTATTCTTTATCTTATCTGCATGTTCTACAAACGAACCTGATTTTTCTAACCCAATTAAGAACAAATTTCTCTTATCTATAAGGTAGTTTATCATTTCTCTCATTAATTTATGCATATTAGCTGTTTGCCCAAAAAATGCTAAAGGGCCGTCTTTTATAAACATAGTTTCGCTCAACAAAGATGATTTCGTCTGTAGCATTAATTTTATTATATGAATAATAAAAATCTGTTCCATAAGAGTAACCAAGTACCCTAAGATACCACCTGCACCAAGCTCTTCATCAATAGCTTCATGTAGTCTAAAGACATCTGTTAAATAAATTTCACCTTTACATTCAGGACAATAGAATATACCATCTGAAGTCATTTCATTGCAGCTTAGGTTTATGGCTCGTTTTTCACAGTTTATATTTGGGCAACTCCCTAGCTGATAAGTAAGGTCAGCCTCACTTCTTTCCTTTCCTTTATATTCCTTATAAACAAACCACTTTAACGTATCGATAAAAAAGTTACTTTCATCAGGTTTATTCATAAAAACATCGTATAATGTTTTTCTAACGGATTTAGTAAGTGACGTTTCTCCATCTAAGGAAATTCCTTTAACTGGTATTACAAACTTTAATCTCTCTATTTGCCGTAAGGATTCCATGTCTTCTTCATCTATAAATGGTAATTCATGAATTTCATCTAAATCACTTATTTTAAAAAAAGATGCTCCCAGTTGAAAAAAAGCAATTTTAGATGAGGGGAAGTCGTTTCTAACTGAAATTTCTCTATAACTTCCATCAAATGCAATTACTCTCTGAATCTCATTAGAATCATATTGGTTTATTTCAAAGGTATTAAAATGGTTTGCATCTATTTCTTCAGTTGTTTTTGGTAAATCGCAATTACTTAAGAAGTACTGTACGTCACTGTCTTTAATTACATAGGAGTGCGAAGATTTACTTGCTTTCTCAATTGGCCGCCTCCCTCTTTTTGATATATAGGCCATTATTATGCATCCTCCTGGGCAGAAAACTTATCAATTTGTACTGGTACTACAAATGAATTTGAATATGTCTTCATTCTGACAAAACCTTTATCGTTAGAAGAACTAAATTTTATTAAGCTAGAAGTAAAGTCTGCAAAATCATAGTATTTTCTTAATTCCTTTGTCTCATCCTCATTATTTAAATGTGCTATAAACCAGTTTTGAGTATTTTTTAATATATTCGAACTAATGGAACTGACTTCTTGTGTTGCATAAATTAAACCTAAATTTAATTTAGCACCTTCTTTAGCAATTCTGTTATATATCTGACTTAAATCCTTATCATCTTTTTTAGGGAATAGATTATGTGCTTCTTCAAAATAAAATTGAACAAAGTTATTGGGTTTAGTACCAATAAATCTAGACATCGCATCTTCAAATATCCTCTTACATATTTGCTCAGAATAAAGCGCTTGTATATCAGGATCCCCCTGAGACAAATCCACAATAACAATTTTTCCAATTCTTAAATGCTCTAAAATATCTTCCTCAAACGGGTTGTTATTAGATTTTGTGTGTAATCTAATCAAAGGAGTAAGTTTCTTATATCCACTTACAGTTGGGTTAGCACCAGGTTGCTTCTTCATTGTTAAGAATGTTAATAAAGCTTTTAATTCCTCATCCGCCCACTCTTTACCTTTATTCTTTTTGGGATATTCAGATGTATGTTTTAATTCCTTATATTTATCCCAAAGTTGTTCGAACCAGTTTGAAGCATCTTCAAGTGAAATTCCTTTAGAAGGGTCAATTCCTATTTCATCATTAAGTTCTTTAAATCCGCTAAATTTCACCTTGAATGTATTTGTTGGGAAACCAGCCTTTTTTAAACAACATAAGTAAGCTGCTTTCTTTCTATCGTATCTCGTTTTCGCACTACGATCATGATCTTCAGGCTTTTCTAAACTCACTACCCGGAATGCATTTACATAGTCAGAGCTTTCTCCTGTATTTCTAAAATGATTTTCGATTAGATTAAATCCAGCTGTTAGTTGTTCGTAAAAATTAACTTTCATAACTTTAAAGCCCGGCTCTTCTTTTTCAACTACACTATAACGAATAACATCTTTTTCAAAAAGTTCAAATATAGCTGTGCCTTCGTCTTGAAGATTTGCATTAGCATATTCACCATTAATATCAAAGATAATTTGACCTACAGGATACTTTGTAGTCCCATCATTATTAAAATTATTGAGGACAAACTTTGCACCAACTTCGTTTCGATATTGCTTTTGAGTAATCTCCTCAAGGGTATGATTTGCTAAATTACTCATCTCTACTGTTTGTTGTATTACTTTTTTCACAGTATTAGATTTACCTGTTCTTGTCATACCGAATAAAGCTGTTCGTTTACCTAGAAAGTCTGTAGGTAATATTGATACAGGGACTTCTTCATCATTCTCCTGAAACCTTTTAGTAGAACTATACCTAACCTGCCCAATCTTTTTATATATTTCTTCGTTTATTATACCTTCCTCATTCCCATTAACTATAAAATCCAATGCCTTTCCCTTCGGCTTAAACACGCTATAATTGTGAGCACTATAGAAGTTTTCTACGTCTGCACCAAATAACACTTTTCCACTGCTTCCTTTATAGAAACTCCCTAAAATTCTACACTCTAGCCCAGAAAAACTAAATTCATATCTAGTAAAGTCATCAAGTTCGCTACCGCTACCACTTGTATTAATATTATCCTTATAATATTCAATCATAGAACTAACTATTTCATTATCAGTAGGTAGTTTTGTAGTTTGAATGGCACGGAGCAATAAAGTTTCCGATACACCATCTTCATTATCATAATATGCTAAGAGAAATGAACCTTGTGGAACACCACCCACACGATATTTTTTAGAATCACTAATCAAAATAAATGCTTTATCGTAGTCTATATAAAAAGGACGTCCAACGAAATCTTCTTTACGTTTCCCTTCCAAAAACAAATCAATCTGAGCCTCACTTTTTATTCGTTCAGTTAATTTCAAATTTATCCCCCTCGAAATATTACTTTTTTGATAATGTAGTATCTAAATTAGGATCCTCAAACCTTACCATAGACTGTTCTCCATAATCTTTCATGACCTCTGTAGCTACCCAATTCCTTTCTAGCTTCTCCGCAATAAAGCCAGTTGTGTTACTTCCTGCAAATGGGTCAAAAACCAAATCCCCTTTGTCTGTTAAGAATTCAACAAAAAATTGAACGAGTTCCAATGGCATTCTAGCTGGATGGGGTGTAATCCCCCTTTCTCTACAAGCCTTCAAAAAAAAGTCGGATGAATTTGTATTAGAAATACTAAAAATATTCCCCGGCACCCTTCTCTCCCTTGTTTCATCAATCTGCTCTATTTCTAATACATTAGGCATAATACTTCCACCATTATCTTTTAGGAAGCTCGTTTCTCCAATATCATGTTCGGAGGGTCTCTTTCCAGAATTATATTTTTGTTTTTTAAGTAACCTTTTCATACTTGCACTATATGGACGAAGGACTTTACTATTATCTGCTTTTGGAGTATCACTCTTTGACATCCACCATACATGAGTATAACTGTCTATGGTTCTAAATCTATTTACTGTCACCCACTGGGCTGGACTAGGCAATCGTGAAGGGTTATAGCATATAAATTCTTGGCACAGATTAAGATTGGCCTTTTGATTTTTTAAAAACCCAAGAAGTGATTCTAAATGAAGTGTGGAATATACTGGTCTTTCCGCTTCCCATGAATTTCCCATTTCGATTACAATGGAACCATCATCTGTTAACAATTTACTAAAAGCCTCTGATAAATTACTAAACCACGCTCTATATTCTTCCCCTTTTAGATTTCCATATTTTTTCTTTTTGTTAAGAGGAAATGGTGGTGAAGTTATTAGAAGTTGTACTCTTCCGTGGAATTTCGCTCCTTCTTCTGAGTTAATAAAATCTTCCGCTCTATCTAAATAGTACTTTCCTAGTGATGTTTCATAAAACAAGTTTGTCATTTTCTATTCTCCTTGTAAAACGTTCTGTACTCCTTAATTCTTAAGTATAACACTTCAAATTCAATTGCGTTTATTAATTTTATTTTGTTTAATTCATTCATTGGTCTATGTATTGTTTTTTACCATTTATTTGCAAATAAAATCGGAATAATATTGAAAATTTAAAGAGAAATTGTAATTTTTCTACACTTTTATACTATATTTTTAATATGAAAAGCCTTAACATTAGAAAACTATAAAGCAGTTGGAAATCTAATATTAAGGCTATATTCATACGAATACTATAAAGTACCTGCTACCTCATAAATAAGTCTATCTTTATTTATATTTTCAAGTGCACATGCAATTCTTGGCTATGTGCCACATTAAAACTGACGGAATAGCGTTACCTAAAGCTCTATATTGATTCCCTTCGACGCCTTGTGAAATCTGGTACCTTGGCTCTCTTATCATACTTGCAGACACTCCTTGTCAAACAACCAAATTCCTACTCTCCCCAATTTTTCCAATTAACTTATTGAAACAGTGCTAGTTACTAATTAATTAATGAGTGGACAATAAGTTATAGTTTCCTATCTCCTATCCATTATCCAATACTGAAGTTGAATTACCCTTCATAACCTCACTTCCAGCGATGATTGAATAATTCATCTCACTTGCAGATGCCGTCTCCTTAGCGGCCTTTTCTTTCGCTTGTACAATCGGATCCTCAATCTTGTTATCGCCCTTAACTTCAATAATAAGCCATCTACCATTTCGTTTTTTTACTAAGAAATCTGGGTAATAGCTTCTTACAGTATTGGATTCAGGATCTATATACTGGATAAAAAATTCAGATTGGCCATGTGTGAGCATTCCAGTAAAATATATTTTTTCAATTCTATCACTAGCAATTATATCTTTAAAGAAATTTTTCTCTGGTTTCGAGTCAAAGCAATAAGTATCTAAATGAAAAGATTTATCTAACCAATTACTAAAGTAATCATCGTTTACATCTACGACTAGATTAGGGTTTGCAGACATTTCATAGTATCCTTGTTCTGGCTCCTTAACTAGATTAATCTCTTGTTCTTCTATTTTATCGTAACTTTCAATATCATACATTTCATTAAATAAACGAGGAATAATCCAATCATACAATAACTCATTGTATTTATTTACATAATCTAGGATTTCATTAAAACTCTGTTTGGAATTCCTCAATATTTTTTCAATTTCGATACATGAATTGTTTAAGTATCGAGCGATTTCAGCTACGAGCATCAATTGACTAAATTGTCTAGTATCTCTTTCATTAGTTAAGTCATACTCTTTATTCCAATTCATACTGTTACTTTTAATTAAGCCTTCCTGTACAGTTTGTACTAACCTGTACCTATCCAAATCAACTTTATCGAATTCAAAATCAATCTCGTCTGTTATTTGTTTTTCCTTCAACATATGCAATTTTTTCTTTTTATTCACTTTCATCTTAACAGGTGGTGGATTTAATTTTACCTTATAGCGCTTATTTTCACTTTTATTTTTTAAATCATCAATATTTAGTCTAAAGTTTTGCTGTAGTTCATCTTGTAATATACTCATGTTCTCATCAGAAAGGTATACATTAGCCCTCTCTTGAATATTACCTATTGCTCTCAAACATCTCATCGTTGCTTGTAGTACAAAAATCTTTGATCTTGGTTTTCTATATAACGCTACTCCAAATAAAGAACGACAATTCCAGCCTTCCCTTCCTTTATTAACAAGTAGGACAAACTGTTTTTCAGAATTTGGACTATCCAATCGATTGAATTCCCTTATGTCATCATTAGTGGTTAATTTAGAATCACCAACGTTGACAAGTATTTTATCATTTGTAATATTTAACTCTTGTAAAATTTGTTCGACAGCAGGTTTCAATTCGTTTTGTATTTCTTCTATTTTTGAACCGAAAATCGCTATTTTAGGCAATAAGCCTTCACGTCTATTTTCTCCATATTTATCCCAAAAATCTTTAATTACAATCCGCAAGAACTCTATTGATTTCGTATTAGAATATCCATTCACTGTTACTTCTTTCAAATATTGATTATCAATTGCTGCTTTCAGTCCATAAGCATAAACAACCTCTGGAAAGATTTCTTTTCCAGCGTACGGTGTTCCTGTGTAATTATAACAACCTACAACACTTGTCCCAGACTCTTCCAAAGACTTTGATATTTCGTTTATGGTGAGCCTTAAGCTAGTTTTTGCTTTCTTCAATCCCATATCCTTTGCGAGTGCATTTCCAAATGAATGATGTGCTTCATCTACGTAAATGCCCAACTGTTCAAGTCGAGTTAATTTTAAGAATCGCTGATTTTCTATTAACTCTCCTTCATCCTCAGGCTGATCGAAACCATAAAGATCTGCATTTTGGTCATAAACGCTATCTTGGCTATAAGAGGGCGTGCTAAATAACTTTTCAACTCCACTTTTTTCTTTGTGTTGCCTCTTTAATATTATTTTTTGAGTATTAGAAATGATAATATTAAACTTCGATCTATCTATAGTATTTAAAGTAGTTCCTGTATCTTCAAGAAAATGAATCTTTAAGTGCGTATTTAGCCAATTTAAATACTCAGGTGGAACTACCTTACTCCTATCAAAGGTTTGAATCTCTTTTAGTGACTGCAAAACTGTTTTATCTGGTGCAAAGACTAAGGCGTTATGACAATACTTTTTGTCCTTTGGAAACTTATTTGCAAGTAAAAATTCATAAAAGATACATGTAGCCATTAAAATTGTTTTGCCTGTACCCATAGTTAAAGAAAATATATAATTTGGGTATTCTTGAGCAAAATCTTCTGCATATTTTTTCATTCTGGAGAAAACCTGTTTATATTGCTCATGATCAATACCAAATAGAACCATCTGTTCGCCTTTTCCTAATCCAAAATCATCTCTTTTTTTAAATCCATTTTGCTTATGGTACCAATCTTCAAATATTTGATAAACCTTCCTGTTATCCAAATACTCCTTTAGAAAAATATACATCTCTAATGCTTCAAATTGGGGTACTCTTAAAAATGAATCGGGATTACTTGAATCATTAAAATCTAGGAACTTCCTTGATAAACTTCTATAATTCCTACGTATAGTACCTTTATTTTGATCATAAAATTGCCGTAAATAATTAAAGAAAGCAAAATCTAATGCAAACTCATTTTTCTTAGCCATTTTTAACACTCACCTCTAATGACTCTGATAATAAATCAGTAATCTTAACCCTAATCGTACCTGCATCTTTCGGAACCTCATATATTCCATTTACTGTCTCCTCATTTCCAGGTATATCAACTACACTTGGTTCTAAAACAGCACCATCGTAATTCCAATCGATCATAACTGATTCAACTAATTCCTTCCAATCTTCTACGTTATCTTTCATAAGACTCAGTTTTTGAAGTAGGTTCATAGGATAGAAGTTATTAATTATTAAACGACCATTCTCAATTATAATATCAGCCTCAGAATCACGCCTAAACTCTAAATTAGATTTGTCCCTTAATAAATCAACAATTTCAACATCTAATTTATACCCTACCTCTTGCTCAAGTGCAGCAGCAAGGTCTGGTTCGTGGCCCATACAAACAATTAACAGTTTTTCTACTGGCTGAGTTGGATTTTCAGCTTGGCGTTGTTCAAACATTTTATAATCAAAGTTAGTAATTAATTCATTTAAATCAGCTTTAGTAGCTATTCTATTGACCGGCATAACTTTTACCATACGTCCATCTTTTTCACCATCATATATGGAATTATTAACAAGCGTTTGTACTTCCAAAGCTTCCTTTAAAATTTCCTTAGCTTGGGCAGGATTACGAAATATCTCGTAGTGATTTACATTGTAAACTTCAAAGCCTGGTAATTCTTGATCACTCTCATTATAATTTTTTATCAGTCGTTTTGTGGTTGTTTGTACGGCAGCTAAGTTTATATCCGTTCCAACAAATTTTCTCCCAGTCTTTAATGCCACTGACTGAGTAGTGCCCGATCCCATAAAACAATCGAATACAATACTATCTTCATTAGATGATGATTTTATTATTCGCTCTAAAATTTGTTCAGGTTTTTGTGTAGGGTACTTAGTTAACTCTTTTGAACTTGTAGCCACCCCAAATCCAGGTATATCTGTCCAAATTGAATCCATAGGAATACTGTATTCATCAAGGTAATATTTTTTATATTTTTTCCCAGTAGAAGAAATATAAATATGTCCGGTTCTTTCCATTTCTTTAATAGAGTTTTCGGAGTAATCCCCTAATGTTGTTCTTTTAAATTTTCTTCCATCTGGATCTTCATATCTAAATTCCTTTAATTGTTTTTCTGTTAACTCACCATCTTGTATATGAAATATAGGATTATCTGTTTTAGAATACGCAATTATAACATCGTAAGTACGCGGCCAGTATTTTGCTTTCTTCTTGGCTCCTTTACCTACTGCATCTTTTTTCCAAATAATTTCACTTCTATAATTCGATGAGCCGAATATTTCATCCATAATACATTTTAAATGGTGTAACTTCCTATAATCACAATGTAAATAAATTGTTCCTCTATCTGATAATAATTCTCTCATTAAAATTAGTCGTTCATACATAAATTGCAAATATTCATCATTAGACCACAAATCCGAGTATTGAACTTCTTCAAAGCTATTCAAATCATTATGTAAAGCCTTTCCTTTTAGTTTTATTTTCTTCTTATAATCAGCATTTGAATCAAAAGGTGGGTCTATATAAATTAGATCTATTATGCCTCTATACTCCTTTAGCAAGTGACTCATTACCTGTAAATTATCTCCCCAAAATATTTTATTAAGCCAACCATCTACAGTTTCCCCATGTGTCTCTTTTAATTGAGCAGGGTAGTATTGTGTTGAACGAAATGGTCGCTTCCCTTTCCAATTCAGCATTGGATATCCTTTAATTGGTTCAAATTCATACTTTTCAATATTTGTTTCTTCTTGATTTAAGTTAAATTCACTCATTAATTATCACTCCTATAATTTCTGATCACAATAAAATCGCATATCACAGTTACGACAATGTTTTATTGGACGTTCTGCTATCCAGTAATCTTTCTCTTCAATACGCTCTACAATTTTATCAAACTTATTAATTGTTTTATCTATTGACTTTGTATCTTTATTAAATGTTACATAAGGGTTACTATTATCTTCACCTGTATAATATAAATGCATATTATTCACTTTTTGTCCTGTTCGTTCTTCTACTAAATGAGCATAAACTTCAAGTTGCCGTTTATAATGATAAAGTCTTTCTTGTTCCTTCACTAAATCAGGTTTTTTTTCCGATTTAAAGTCAATTATATCTACTGATCCATCTTCACCTTGAACTAAATCAATAGTCCCTTTTAACACATAATCGTCTTTCACTAAAGATACATCTACTTCCGCGTCCTTTATGTGAGACCAATTATTATTTTGTCTATCTACATACTTCTTTACTTGTTTTAAGGCAGCAATTTGTGTTTGTGGAGCAAGATAAACTCTTTCTTTTCTTATTAAATTTTTGTAATTAGATTCAAACCAGTTCTCAACATTTTCACTTGTGACTTTTTCCTCCTCGCCTTTCAAAGCGGCTTTATGAATATCCTCAATAGTTTGGTGTACAAGAGTTCCAAACAATGTTGCCCCCTGTCTTACCGGAGCAAATTCTAGATCTTTATAAAATTTATATTGAATAGCACATGTTTCAAAAATATTAATATGTGAAGTAAATGAATATTCTTTTTTGATGTTGACATCTTTAACATCCTCAAGTTCTAAATCATATATATCCGTAACTTCTCTCCAACTTTTTAATGGCTTATAGGATTCAATAAAACTTTTAGATGGAACATTTCTAGTCCCTTGTCCACTCGCCTTGCTTTCTAGACAACTCAACACTAATAAATTCTGTGCCCGGGAAAAAGCAGTATAGTAAAGTCTCCAAAAGTCATAATATTTTGTCCTACTCAATGGTTCAAATGGTTCTTTTCGATAAAAGTCCTCTTGCAATACTTCATCTAGATCTGAATATTGTTTTCTAGGTGATGATTCAAGTGACCCAACTATTACAATAGGAAATTCTAACCCTTTTGACTGATGAATTGTTAAAAATGATATACAACCACTCGGTGCATACCCTGAATCATCTTCATATTCATTAATTCCACCGTTGATTAAAAAGCGAAGATATTGATTAAAAAATGTCCTTAATATTTTATTTACTTTTCCAGGCGTAAACACTGAAACACGATGCAAATATTCAAATTTAGTTAACAACTGGGAAAATAATGAGAGGTTTCTTGCTGGACGACTGTCTCTAACTCCTTCAGTTCCTTGTTCCAAATATCGGTTAAATAAATCAAATTGTAGTAACTGATAAAACAATCCAGCGAATGCGTAATCAGTATTTTCACTTAAACTATAATGGTGTTTTGATTTTTTTCTTGCCCACTTTAATAACTTTTCATTCTCAGGCTTCCTAAGTTCATTTGTAAATTCTAAAAAACACTGATCATACATTTCCCATTCGTCTAAATGCGCATTTTTATTCCATTTTCTTACTTCAGGAAATTGCGGAAATAAGAAAATGATTGCGCCTATTAGTAACCGTACTTCTTCTCTATCAAAATACATATTTGACCTCGGCGAATAGACTGGAATATTTTTTTCTTCTAAATAGTTAGCCAATCCTGTAACCTTTGAATTTTTTACAGACTTAAATAGAAAAGCTACTTGGTTCCAATCTGTGAGCTTCCCTTTTTCTTTCAATGACATTAAAAATTGATATATTTCTTCATACCAACTATCTAATACATCGGCACCAGATACTTTTAATACGGCACTACTATTAGGATAGTTATCCTCATTCGGTACTATTTTCTTATCATATCTAAAGCTCTTACCTTTATAGTTCCAATTTTGTTGTTCCATCCATTGATTATAAAACTGAATAATATTCGGATGAGAACGGTAGTTAGTTGACAATTCAACCTGTGTACATACTTCATTTGGAAATTTATTAGGAAACTCTAGGATATTTCTAATTGTAGCACCTCTAAAACGATAAAGACCTTGGTCATCATCACCAACAACACAAATATTTTGCTTTTCCCCTGCTAATAAAAAGATAATTTCTTCCTGGATAGTATTGGTGTCTTGATATTCATCAATCATTAAGTAATGCAATTCTTCACTAAGTTGAGATGTAATTTGAGGATATTCTTTTAGTAATTTATAGGCCTCTAATTGAATCGTAGAAAAATCAAGAGCATTTTCCTCTTCCAATTGTTGTTGATATCGATCATAGCAATAGCCTAATGCTTGTACTTGAATTTCTGTTGACTTTTTTAACTCTTCAATATCTAACATTTCTTCACTTACTTTATTAATCCATTTAAGTAAATTCTCGGCCTTTTTCCATCTAGAAGTTCTCTCTCCCACTAATATTTCAACATTTGGAATTTGTAAATAATCGTTTAACTTTTGGTACAGAAAATACTGCTGGTCAAATTGATCCATTAACATAAAATTTTTCTTAAGCCTGGTGTATTCTCTATTTTCTTCTAAAATGCGTAAACAAATTGAGTGTATTGTTCCTAGGTACATTTCATTTAGATTAAAAGATATGTTTGCTTCATGGAGGCGATTAGAAACACGAGTCATCAGCTCATTTGCTGCTTTTTCAGTAAAAGTAGCCACTAATATATTTTCTGCTTCTACCCTTTTTTTCGTAATTAAATAATAAATGCGCTCAACAAGAGTATATGTTTTCCCTGACCCTGGCCCCGCAATAATCAAAACGGGCCCTTCGGTAGTTTGGACAGCTTTTAACTGATTTATATTTAACTTTGGCATTCCGTTCCCTCCGATTACAGGTTAATAGAATAAAAAATTCTCTTTATGATTTAAAGGTAGATCTTTGTATATATGAAATTTAGAATTTGCACGAATGTTTTCTTTTAATGAATCGCCTATCATCCCCAAGCTTTTATTATTTAGTACTTTTTGAATTTCTTACATCTCCTTAAACCTAAAATACACACCTATATATCGGCATTTGTATCTAGCACTTTGCTCACTACATTCAATCTTCTTTTTCCACATTGTTGACGAAGTACCGTTGTATACTTTCCGTTTCTTTTGAATTTATCTTCATTATTTATGTATAGTTTTTGGATCAAATCTACCATTTCTTGTTCACTTATAAAATCATCCCAGTACTTATCAATGACTAGATTAATATATGCAGCTAAATCTCTTTGTGTTTTTTGAAAAAGTTTAACTTCCACGTTGAAGTCACCCACTCTTACTTTTTTTATACTTTATTTTTATTTTATAGATAGTCCAATAGTAACACAACAGAAATGAAAAAATATGTAAAAATTTCTGTCGCCTCCATGTTTTATATGAAAGGGTGTACCTTCCCGTTTCGTGCCCCACCCCTTTATATAGCCGTTGTTTATCCATTTGGATAGATAACGGCTTTTTGCATTACAGAGACGACTTGCGCGGTGAGAGGAGCGTATTACGAAAGGAGGACTAAAGATGAACAACTCATTAGCAAAGGCCCTAATAGAGGCGAAAAAACTGAACAAATGGATTCCAGTAAAGTTTCTAGTGAAATATGACATTCACAAGGTTAATCTACTGAAACTTGAGGATGAAGGAATCATTCTGACTATGAAGAGTAAGTCAGATGGATTGCTACTGAAGCTAACTCTCAAAGGCTATCATTACTTCAACCAATGATAGGTATCCAAAGAATTTAGGAGGAATTTTATTATGCAGAAGTACTTATGCCTGGATCACGAATTGATTAATGGGAAAGGAGTTTCTATTCCAGAGATTAAAACAATCTACCAATCTTTATTAAATGAAAATGAAAGAATTACAAACGAGATAGTAGATTCAATTGAATGCAACGACTATGTAAGGCTGTCTCATCTATTGGTAAGTAGAAGTAAGATCCAAGATGCAATAAAGGAAATTGAATCATTGCATGAAGATGAGCTTATCGGCCAAATGCCTACTAAGGAACGAGTCTCCCGTTTACTTAACAATGCTGCTGAATCTTTGGAGACTAGCGGTGATGAAGTATTGTTAAACGTTTCAAACAGCTTAGAAAAATTTAATCACTCAGCACACAGTTTGGTAACGAAGACAATTAATATATCAACAAAAGCATTCAGTAAGGGAAATCAGCTTAATCATAAAGCAGGAAAATATCTTGTTAAGAAAACATCAAAAGGATTATCCAAACTAGCTGATGCAATCAAGGATAAATCCTAACCCATTGAAAGGAGGTGAAAATCATATGGAAACAGGTAAACATTCACCTAAGAACAATATCGTACCATTTTCCAACAATGGTGAATCTGAAGTGGTTTCACTGCCTAATATTGTTGTATCGACTAATGAATCGAGACGACGTATAGAGGAATTGCAAACGTTTGTTGAAGATGTGATGGTAAAAGGTGTTGATTATGGTTTAGTAGATGGATTTTCAAAACCAACATTACTAAAACCAGGTGCTGAAAAGTTATGCGACGTATTCGGCTTCTCTAAAGTAGCAGAGGTCATAAACCGCATCGAGCAGTGGGAAACAGGTATATTTGCATATGAAGTGAAGATGACACTTATACGCAAGGATAACGGGCTTGTTGAATCTGAAGGCTTAGGATCATGCAACAGTAAAGAATCATCGTTTTAGCAACAAGATCCCTATACAATCGTCAACACTGTATTGAAAATGGCTAAGAAAAGAGCGCTAATTGATGCCATTTTATCTGCAACACGTTTAAGTGGAATTTTCACACAGGATATTGAAGACTTTCCACAAAGGAAAACAAAACGCTACTTAACCTGGATTCCCGCATACTCATAACGAGGTAGGCGGGATAACACCCAAGCTTTCATAAATTTCCTTTTGTTTGCTGAGAAGTTCGCCAATGCGCAGTTTTTTCCCGGGCGATTCAAAGCATTCAATAACATCCAGTTGATCCAGCACGCCCTGTAACGTATAATTTTTAAATAAATCCGTGTCCTGCATTTGCTTTTTGATATAAGAAAGGTAGATAAGCGCGATAAACTCCACGAAAATCTTCCCGTCGAGGCTCTTTTCTGATGACACCAGTGTTCGGCGCATGTTCAGTCGTTCTTTCAGATTCCCGAACGCTTTTTCAACGACATCTTTATTGCGATAAAGCTCCAACGCAGTGATGGCGTCCATGGTTTCATTGGTCATCAGTGCAAAGAATCCAAAATAGCGTTTGGCCTTGTTGACAGCTTCTGCGTTGACGGTAACTTTTGTCCCTCGTTTTGGTGTGGTTTTTGTCTCAAAGTACTTTTGATACAGCTTGTCATGTTCTGGTTGTCTTTTCCCTGATTCCAATTCCTGCCGCAGGGTGATTAACTTGCGGTCAAACGCTTTTTCATCCTCCGCGGCTCTGTCAATATTGTAATAAAAGTGAATGTACATACGCTTGGACTGCGTCAGGGTGTCCCCTTTATAAGGCCGGTGTTGCGTATAATCCCACTTCGTCCGAACCGTGCGTCCATATAACTCGTATTTCTCACTGTAGTATTCAAATGATCGAAAACCGTCATAGATAGCATCCAGTTCTTTCCGGATGAAAACAAGCGACACTTTGACGGCAATCAGGAACTTTACGTGGTCTTTCAATAATGCGTTGATATTTTCTTTACTGTAGAAGCCCCTGTCCATGACCAGCTTCACCTTGGAGAAACCAAGAACATCCAAATCGGCAAGTAGGTTTCCGACGGTTTTGGAATCAGGGATATTATCAGCCAATTTGCGGTAATAAAACGGCAGATTGGACGTTTCACCGAAGACCAGCGCCAGGTTTAGCTGAGGCAGGGGATCGTTTTCTTTATTCCAGCCGTATTGCACCTGCCTCAGAAGTTCAGACTGGCTGGATATGGTGGTGATATCATAGGCCCAAAACTCCTCTTCCGTCCGCCGTTTTCCCTGCAACCGGAAGAACTTATATTTTGCATCTTCGGTGATGGATGCGAACAGATCGCTGCTTCGCTGGGACGTGATGTTTTCACCGTAAGGGTGTTTATGTAAGTGATTCCATTTTTCAAAACGATAAAGAGGAGCACTGTCCTCTAAGATTAGATAGTATGCAATGGATAGTATCTGCCGGTACGTGCCGGGAAAACACGCTTTCAGGTCTTCTGCAATGCCGGTATGCGAACCGATCTCATCCAGCAGATACGTGGCTCCGTAAAAATAACGTGCGGTTTGTACAGAGGGATCAGGACCTCTCTTTGTCACGGCTTGTCCGCCCTCTTTCTTTTTACGCCCCCTACCGTCTGTCGGAACAATTTCCCCGGTTTTACTGTCCACCCGTCCGATTAAGGTCCTCTTGGATCGGGATTGTTGCTTGTCCTTGTCCCAGTAAGAAATGGACTCATACGCGTAGGTGATCCCTGAACGCTTATCTTTCTGATAAACGATGGTAGCCATCTTTGTCGCCTCCTCGTTATGTATATTGTAACACATAACGAGTTTAGAAACAATAAAAAAAGGGCATAAAACCCGGTGTTTTCATGTTTTTACTTGATTCATCGTTATGTAATGACGGGAATCCAGGACTTAAGGAAATCATTGAAGAAACTAACAAGCAAAGAAGTCATTCAACGGAGCCCATTCAAGAGGAAATGAAACTTCTCAAAAGAAAGCTTAACAAGGTAACAAATCACATAGACAAACTGATGAACGCCTTATTAGACGAGGAACTTCCGCAGGAAATTGTTAAACCAAAGTTATTCGCTTCACAGGAACAAAAACAGCAACTAGAAAAACGATTGGAAGCATTAAATACAGAACTAACTGAAGCTGATACAACACCAATTGAATATGATTCAGTTCAACAATTATTAGGAGACTTTAAACAGCTACTTTCACAAGCTGCACCAGAGGAACAAAAGATATTACTCCGCTCCATCATAAAGGATATACAAGTATCATTGGATGCACCTCGTGGATTGGGACGTCATATTACGAAAATTAACCTATTCTTTGATTTTACCATTGATGCTATGCCTGATAGCTACGAGCTACTTGAGATGATTTATCCAGACCTTGAACAGCAGCTAGATATCTGGTCAAAAAGCTCCATTTCATACGGTAAATATAAAAGGGACATGCTTGAGTCCCTTAATAGTTTACCCTTATTTATGGTACGGTTCCCCCCTCATAATCCGAAACGCCCGATACACCTGCTCCAACAAAACCAACCGCATCAATTGATGTGGCAACGTCATCTTAGAAAAAGACAAAGCAAAGTCACTCCGCCTCCTTACTTCCTCACTTAATCCGAGAGATCCACCAATAACAAAAGTGACCTTACTTTTCCCATATGTAGCTAGCTGGTCAATTTTTGTCGCGAATTGTTCGGATGAGAGCATGTGGCCCATTATTTCCAGGGAAATAATGTAGTCATCTGTCGAAATTTTGGATAGGATGCGCTCTCCTTCCTTTCGTTTCACTTCCTTCATTTCCGCTTCGCTCATGTTTTCTGGCGCCTTTTCGTCTGGAATCTCTATGATATCAACCTTAGCATACGCACCTAACCGTTTTATATATTCCTGAATTCCTTGTTTCAAATATTTCTCTTTTAATTTCCCAACTGCAATAATCGTTATCTTCATTGGCCTTCCTTTCTATACCTTACCCTGTGGTAACATTATTTTTCTTCGTTCTCATATACCTCATCAAAATTTGCTGCCATCTTTATATCTAGGTCTGTTAATCCCTTTGCTTGCCACGAGGATAGCTTTACCGTAACTACTTTGTAGTCAATTGATATAAACGGGTGATGCTGGATGTTCTCGGAGTAGTTAGCAATGTCATGGACAAATTTAACTCCCGCAAGATAGTTTTTAAAGCGATATTTTCGCTGAATCCACTTTTTATCGACTCGTTTCCAATCGGACAGCTTTTGCAACGCCTGCTCAATTTGTTCTTCAGTTAAACGCTCCACCTTCCTCTCATCCTTTCCTTTTTATTGATCCGATTCTTTCTTTTCTCTATTGTACCTTTTAACTTGTCATTAATAAATGAAAGTTATAGCAACAGCTTGCCATTACTGTTGCAATGTGAAACAATTGTGGTAGAAGTCTACAAAAGAGAGGGACGCCGTATGATTAAAACTTTAGTTATTGCTCCGTATCCTGGCATGGTAGAACTTATGAAAAAATATCGTCTTGAACAGTCGGATTTAGATATTGATATTGAAGTAGGTGATCTTGAAAAGGGACTTGAAATCGCGAAAAGATCAGAAGAATTGGGCTATGATGTCATCATAAGTCGTGGCGGAACAGCTTCGTTAATACAACAACATATATCGATACCCGTTGTCCATATTGATGTGACAGGGTATGACATGATAAGGGTGTTAACACTTATTAAAGGGATGGAGGATAAAGCAGCTCTTGTTGGCTTCCCTAATATTTGTCAAGGTGCAGCTACGTTGTGTAGTATTTTAGACTTACACATAAAAACCATATCAATTAATAGTGGAAGTGAAGTAAAAGAACATTTACTACAGCTAAAAAGTGAAGGATATTCGGTTATTATTGGAGACGTAGTTACCGTACAAGCCGCAGAGCAAATTGGAATGCAAGGTATTTTAATTACTTCTGGTAAAGAGTCTATTATGGAAGCTTTTGAAGAAGCAAAACGAATCTATGCTTTGTTTTCCTCTATACGTAAGGAATCCAACCTTCTTTTACAGACGCTCCATCAACTACCGTATCCCATTGCCCTAATCAATCATGATTATAAGATACAGGAGTGCAACGATCGGTTTAAGCGTGAAATTGAAGTTGATCCACTACTTCAAGATACTAGTATTTCGGGATTGCTTAAACGAATTTTGCAAGAGGGTGTTTCTGATTCGATTACGACAAAAATAGGCAATAAGATCATTACCGTCCATGGGTTTCTTGTAGGCGACACAGATAACTGTGCAGTGCTTGTTTTCCAAAGATCTCACTTTGGCAGCAATAGTGAAGAGGCCATCTTCGTTAAAACAAACATTCCACACACTCCATTAGTTGGGTCTAGTGAGTTTGTCCAAAGCACAAAAAAGTCCATTCATAGTCTTACTACTTCAAATCGACCAGTGCTTATAATTGGAGAGCCAGGTACAGGCAAAGAAACACTAACTGAAACGATTCATGCAGAACGGTATGGTTCAAATTCTCCTATGGTCATCGCAAACTGTGATCAAGTAACGGAGCACGATCTGGATAACCTTTTAGAATCAAGTACCCTGCAGGAAACAACCTTTACACTTGTATTAAAAAACATTCATTTAATACGTCCAACGTTACAACAGCATTTACTAACTACTATTAAAAGAATTCCAACTAAAGCATCTATTATTTCTATATCTGAAATAAGAATGGGGGATCAAATAGAAAAGAAACAGTTTTCTCACGATCTATACTATCAATTGGCAGAGCTGACCATTCGTATTCCACCTTTAAAGAATAGAAAGGGAGATATAGACGCTTTAGTGCAATCTTTTATCACAGAGCTACACACTACTTTTGGAAAGGAAACGGTCGGCATAAGATCAGACGCTTTAGAAAAGCTAAAAACTTATGATTGGCCGGGTAATATTAATCAATTAAGGCAAGCGATCGGTGAATTAACGTTTCATTCACAAGGTATCTTTATTGAGGTAACCGAAGTGGAAAGGTTACTATCGGAGTATCAAAGGGATGATGATGTAAAGAAGGAAGAGCCTGTTATTCCGTTGCATGGGACATTAGAGGATATGGAACAATTGATCATTCAAAAAGTGTTGGATCAAGAAGGGAATAACCAATCAAAAGCGGCGGAACGTTTAGGAATCAATCGATCCACATTATGGCGCAAGCTTAATAAATAGCTTGTGCTTTTTGTTGCAAAATGAATCAATTCTATTTATTTATTATTTCGATTGGGAATAAAATGATAAAATCAAAAAATAATTGTTGCTTAATTGCACAATCATATGTTAAATTTATATTGAAAGCGCTTCATAGTACTTATATTGTTTCATTTTAAAACACTTATGTTAAAATGGGGAGGAATTAAAATGCAAATCAAAGCAACATTAGATCGAATTCCTGGTGGGATGATGGTTGTACCGTTATTACTTGCTGCAGTATTAAACACTGTTGCTCCTGATCTACTAAGAATCGGGAACTTTACACAGGCATTGTTTGTTGATGGTGCTGGAACACTTATTGCTTTGTTCTTATTATGTACAGGTGCTCAGATTAATCTTCGTACATTTGGAGTCAGCTTAGGTAAGGGAGCAACGCTTTTAACTACTAAATGGGTTGTTGGTGCCTTTTTTGGGCTATTGGCATACATTTTAGCTGGTTCAAATGGTTTATGGATAGGCCTAGCTCCAATCGCCATTGTTGCAGCAATGACAAATAGTAATGGCGGGTTATATATTGCCATTGTAGGACAATATGGAAACAAAGATGATCGTGCTGCATATTCTCTATTAGCACTAAACGACGGACCATTCTTTACAATGGTTGCATTATCCATATTTGGAGCAATGGGATTTGTAGACGGAATGTTTTCTCTGCAATCGTTTATCGCTGTTCTATTACCTATCCTAGTTGGAATGGTTTTGGGTAACTTAGATAGTCAAATGCGTGATTTCTTAGATAAGGGAAGCTCCATGTTAATTCCATTCTTTGCGTTTGCGCTAGGTATGGGGATAGACTTCGGTAAAATCATTGAAGGTGGAATATCTGGAATTTTTCTTGGTATTGCAACCGTATTTTTTACAGGTACTGCAGGGTATTTCGTATTCAAGGCATTTAAATGGAATCCAATTGTTGGGGCTTCAGAGGGATCCACTGCTGGTAATGCTGTTGCAACACCTGCTGCCATTGCTGCAGCAAACGCAAGCTTTGCAGGTATTGCAGAAATCGCAACCGTACAAGTTGCAGCTTCAACCGTAACAACTGCTATATTGCTTCCAATTTATATCGGTTTCCTAGTAAAACGGTTAGAGAAAAAAGGAGTCAAACTACCTGACGACTATACAACAAAAGAAAAGCTATCTGAACAAGCGGCAACAAACGCATCATAGGGAAGTGAGGGAAATAGAATGGAGCGTGTTATCGGAATTATTGCCGACGACTTAACAGGTGCAAATGATAGTGGCGTTCAACTTACAGAAAAAGGCATCCAAACATCTGTACTATTTGATATTCCTAGTACAGAGGATCATTTGAGTGAAGGAATCGTAATCGACACAGACTCACGCTCTTTAAACCGTCAGGATGCATATGATGTCACAAAAAAAGCTGCAACCTTTCTTAAAAAGGCTGGCTATTCACACATTTATAAAAAAATAGATTCCACCTTACGTGGGCACTTAGGTGCTGAACTAGAGGCGATAAGAGAAGTATGTGAGCCGGAGTTTCTTGTAGTTGCTCCGGCTTTCCCTCCTTATGGACGCACTACAAAAAATGGCATTCATTACTTAAAAGGAACCAAAATTTCTGATACAGAAATTTCGCGTGATCCTAAGCATCCTGTGAAAGAATCTTCTATACCAAAATTGTTGTTTGAACAAACAGGAAAAGAAATTGGACTGATTCAAACTGCTAATTTACGTGATGATGCTAGAAAGTGGGAAAAAACACTTTCGGGGTTTAAAAAGAAAGGGATACACTATTTAGTTTGTGATGCAGAAACGATTCAAGATTTATCCACTATTGTTCACCAGATTCGTGCTTTTACTGATCAAGTGGTTTGGTCTGGATCTGCTGGTCTTGCTGAGGTACTCCCCGAAATCATTCATTCGAACGATAAAAAGAGTACGCCAACGAACCGTTTTTCCTGCCAACAGGTTTTAACCGTCTGTGGCAGCCTGTCAGAAATGACCCAGCAACAGGTTGCTTTTTTAGCCAATCAAGATGAGGTAGTACCTGTTGAAGTAGATACAGTCAAAATTTTTGAGAATAACTGGGATCACTATCAACGCCAATATATAAAGCAAAGTTATATGGCTCTAAATAATGGAAAAGACGTCGTTTTGTATGTACCATCTACGGAAGAACAAAGAGAGCAAGTCATGGAAAAGGGAAAGTCTCTTAACTTAACAGCCTATCAAATTGGAAAACAAATATCGATTGCACTTAGTATGATTTCAAAAAGTATTGTAGAAGGGAATCGAAAGGTGGATGGATTGATTTTAACTGGTGGAGATACTGGTAAAGATGTAACGCGTGTACTCAGTGCAGTCGGTTTTCATTTAATAAAAGAAATAGAACCAGGAATACCTTTAGGACGTTTACTTGGAACGTATGATGACATGTATGTTGTTACAAAAGCCGGAGCCTTTGGTGAAGAAGATTCTTTGTATACAGCGATGCTAGAACTGAAAGGAGTGCGAGCAAATGAACAAGAAACCGATTATCGGTATAACCATGGGTGATGCAGCAGGGGTTGGACCAGAGATTATCGTAAAAAGCTTACAGCATAAAGAGGTCTATAAGCATGCCCACCCAATTGTCATTGGTGATGCGAAACGATTGAAACGCGCTGCTAAACTTTTACAAGTCGATAGCCAGATTACACGAATAACTGATAAGGATTCTTTTCATACTACTACTTCAACTGAAATAAAATGCCTTGACTTAGATATTATCTCAGCAGATTTACCATTTGGTGAAGTGTCAGCTGAGGCTGGTAATGGATCGTTTCAATTCCTGAAAACAGCGATTGATTTGGCAAATGAGCATAAAATTGATGCGATTTGTACGGCTCCTTTAAACAAAGAAGCCCTCCATAAAGCCGGTCATATTTATCCAGGGCATACAGAAATTTTGGCGGAGCTTACTGGAACGAAAGACTTTTCTATGATGCTTTCTTCACCAAAATTAAAGGTAATTCATGTCACGACACACGTAGGATTACTAGACGCGATTCGCATGATTAATCCTGAACGAGTCTATCATGTTATTCGACTGGCACATCAAACGTTAACAAGAGCAGGAATTACTAATCCGAGAATTGCAGTTTGCGGAATCAACCCCCATGCAGGGGAAAACGGATTATTTGGGTATGGAGAAGAGGAAGAGAAGGTTGTACCTGGTGTGATGAAGGCACAGGAAGAAGGGATAGATGTACAAGGTCCCCTTCCTGCCGACACTCTATTCTTCCGAGCTGTTCGTGGTGATTTTGATATGGTAGTCGCTATGTATCACGATCAAGGTCATGGCCCAATAAAAGTACTGGGACTGGAAGCTGGCGTGAATATTACAGTCGGTCTTCCGATTATCCGCACCAGTGTAGATCACGGAACTGCTTTTGACATCGCAGGAACAGGAATTGCCGATGAACAAAGTTTATTGGAGGCAATTCGACAAGCTATTGAACTAGCACCAAAAAAATGAGGTTAAGAATGGGTTAGGAATTTGAGGTAGCGGAGTGCACTACCTCATTTTTCATCCATCTTATTTTGAATGATTTAGCCTTTCTGAATCCTGCAGCAAAATTTTTTTTGCTACGACAAAACCTGGATATTTTGGCCATTATATTATTGGTGCTCTTGTTTACGCTTAATTCAGACTTCCCTTTTCTAATCGGTTTACTTATAATAAAGTTATCCTCTCGTTATTCCCTACCTCTTTTTAACAATTTCTATTAGGAAAGGAAGTGTGCGATGCCTTACAAATCACGCACGAAATCGTTAGAGTTATTAGTTTTAGAATCCTTAGATACCCGAATGCATTTAAGCGATAAGGATAAGCAGTATTATCATAATCTTAGAAAGGGGTATGAAGGAGAGAAAGTATTTGATGCTTTGCTAGAGAAGCAACAGTTTGATTGTCTCATATTAAATGATTTACTACTTAAATTGAAAAATACTACATTTCAAATCGACTCTCTAGTAATTATGTCAGGAACGATTCAATTTTATGAAGTAAAGAATTTCGAGGGAGATTTTATTTACGAATCGGACAAGTTGTATAAGAATGAAAAAATTGAAGTTAGCAACCCTCTCAATCAGTTAAATAGAAGTGAATCTTTACTACGTCAATTAATACAGAGTCTTGGATTTAATTTCTCCGTTAAAGGTTCTGTTGTTTTCATTAACCCCGAATTTACCTTGTATCAATCACCACTTAACAGACCTTTTATCTTCCCAACTCAAATCAATAGTTATTTAAACAAACTTAGTTCCTCATCTTCTAAATTACACGGAAAGCACAAAGCGTTAGCAGATAAACTAATTGCACTGCACATGCAACAATCACCCTATCAACTATTACCCTCATACGATTATGATCAACTAACAAAAGGAATAACTTGTCTAAGCTGCAACACATTTAATCTCACCCTCGATGGTAGGTATTGTGTTTGCAAGGATTGTGGGCACAAGGAAATGGTTGACACAGCCCTATTACGTAGTGTAAAAGAATACAAGCTTTTATTTTCTAACAAACCTATTACCACAAACGGAATACATGAGTGGTGCAAAATCATTGAATCTAAGAGAACGATTAGAAGAGTTTTAGAGCAGAACTTTAAAAAAGTGGGCATAAAACAATGGGCTCAATACGAATAAATATTAAAATACAAGTTAGTTAGCTGAACGACTGGTATGGGGCCTTTAACTAGGTGTGGGCTTCTACTGAATATAACTGAATGAGAACGCATTTTATCCGTTTTCCAACCCGCTTGCGCTCTCATCCGGTCGATCACGATGCGTTCACTCCGTTTTTTGACCCGAACGCGCTCTCATCCAGCCGATCACGACGCATTCACTCGGTTTTCTGCCCCGATCGCGCTCTCATCCAGCCGATCACGACGCGTTCACTCAATTTTTCGACCCGAACGCGCTCTCATCCAGCCGATCACGACGCGTTCGCTCCGTTTTCCGACCCGCTCGCGCTCTCATCCAGCCGATCACGACGCGTTCACTCAATTTTTCGACCCGAACGCGCTCTCATCCAGCCGATCACGACGCGTTCGCTCCGTTTTCCGACCCGCTCGCGCTCTCATCCCGCCGATCACGACGCGTTCACTCGATTTTTCAACCCGAACGCGCTCTCATCCAGCCGATCACGACGCGTTCACTCGATTTTCTGCCCCGCTCGCGCTCTCATTCGGCCGATCACGACGCGTTCACTCGATTTTTCGACCCGATCGCGCTCTCATCCAGCCGATCACGACGCATTCACTCGATTTTTCAACCCGCTCGCGCTCTCATCCAGCCGATCACGACGCGTTCACTCGATTTTTCGACCCGATCGCGCTCTCATCCAGCCGATCACGACACGTTCACTCGATTTTTCGACCCGAACGCGCTCTCATCCAGCCGATCACGACGCGTTCACTCGATTTTTCGACCCGATCGCGCTCTCATCCAGCCGATCACGACGCGTTCACTCGATTTTTCGACCCGAACGCGCTCTCATCCAGCCGATCACGACACGTTCACTCGATTTTTCAACCCGAACGCGTTCTCATCCAGCCGATCACGACGCGTTCGCTCCGTTTTCCGACCCGCTCGCGCTCTCATCCAGCCGATCACGACACGTTCACTCCGTTTTCCAACCCGCTCGCGTTCTCATCCAGCCGATCACGACGCGTTCGCTCCGTTTTCCGACCCGCTCGCGTTCTCATCCAGCCGATCACGACGCGTTCGCTCCGTTTTCCGACCCGCTCGCGCTCTCATCCAGCCGATCACGACACGTTCACTCCGTTTTCCAACCCGAACGCGCTCTCATCCAGCCGATCACGACGCATTCACTCGATTTTTCGACCCAAACGCGTTCTCATCCAGCCGATCACGTTTTCCGACCCGCTCGCGCTCTCATCCAGCCGATCACGACGCGTTCGCTAGGTTTATTTCAACTAGATATATTAATAAACTCTAACAAAAAACACCCCCCAGCATCGGCCAGAGGGGTGATTCATCTAAATTCGTAATCCATTTCCGCTGCTAAATAGCATTCTGATTTAACCGGAAATTGACTACTTTTGGGTCTGTCATTGCTTCAATTGCGGTTCGAACGCCTTCACGTCCTAGGCCTGATCCTTTTACTCCGCCAAATGGCATGGCGTCAATGCGGTAGTCACTGCTGTCATTTACCATGACGCCACCTACGTTTAGCCTTTGGATTGCGTAAAAGGCTTTGTCGAGATTCTTAGTGAAGATTCCAGCTTGAAGTCCGTAATTTACGTCATTTGCGAATTCAACCGCTTCGTCTAAGCTGTTAACTGGGTAAATTAACACGACTGGGCCGAAAATTTCTTCCTTGGCAATTCGCGCTGTGTCAGGCACATCTGTTAAAACAGTCGGATAGTAGAATGCTCCTTCACGTCTTCCGCCAGTATGAATGTTTGCGCCTTCTAGCAGTGCTTCGCTTACCCAGCTTTCCACTCGTTTTGCTTCCTTTTCGTTTATCATCGGTCCCATGTCGGTTAATTCCGACATTTTATCACCTGTTTGGATGTTGTTGGTTAGCTTAACAAAATAATTTAAAAATTCCTCGTATTTATCCTTCTCTACGTAAATGCGTTGAACTCCTAGACAGTTTTGACCGACAGCTGAAAAGGCTCCTGACACGCTTGACTGCACAGCATCTTGAATATCAGCATCCTGTAATACAATAACAGGGGAGTTGGACCCTAACTCCATGTTTATTTTTTTCAAGCCTGCTTTATGGGCAATGGTTTCTCCTGCTTCTAATCCTCCTGTGAAGGAGACCATTTTCACTGCAGGATGGGTTACGAGTACATCGCCAACCTCTCTACCTGAGCCAGTGACAACCGATAATAACCCTTCAGGTAAGCCTGCAGCAATAAAAGCATCTGCAAGCAATAACGCGCTTAGCGGAGTGACCGATGCTGGTTTGACGACGATGGCATTCCCTGCAGCAAGAGCAGGACCTACTTTGTGTGCTACCAGGTTTAGTGGGTCGTTAAAAGGTGTAATCGCTCCAATGACACCGATTGGAAAACGATAATAATAGCCCACTCGGTTCTCGCTTCCTTCGTTTTGATCAAAATTTATCGTTTCTCCGTTAATGCGCCTCGCTTCCTCTGCACTAATTCGTAATGTTTGGATCGCACGTTTAACTTCTCCACGGGCTTCTGTAATCGTCTTACTTCCTTCAGAGGCTATGGTTCGTGCATATTGCTCTTGATGTTCAGAAACATAGTCTGCTGCTTTATTGATTACGCGAATGCGATCGTGGACTGGCCAGTTTCGGGCGCTTTCAAACGCACGATTTGCCTCGTCAATTGCTTTTAGCATGTCATCCTTAGATGCCAGAGGAACTGTTGCAATTAGCTGGTTGTCTTGAGGATTATAAACCTCAAAAGTATTTTCTGCATCTAACCATTTTCCTGCAACAAGCATTTTTTCCGTTCTTATTTGTGTTTGCATAACGCACCGCCTTTCTCATATTTTTGCAAGAGCGTTTTGCTTTTGGTAATGGATAATGTCAATTAATAAGGAATACCCTGTTTCAATTAAACCTGCTCCTGCTCCTGTTAGTAGGATTGGTCCTGCTAGGTCACATTCATATAAGATGGCATTGGTTGAACCTGTAACCCCTGCCAAAGGATCATCCGCATCAATTTTTTCTGGCTTTATAGAAGCAGTAACGTTTCCATTTTCCTTCGTCACACGTGCTAATAATCGCCATTTCTTGTTTTCCTTTAATGCCTGCTGGATCATTTCCTGGGTAATATTTGAGATCCCCTCACAAGGAATATCCTCAGCAGAAACTGGAGTACCCATTAAGTAATTGGATAGAATTGCCGCTTTATATCTTGCATCGTAGCCTTCTACATCACTTGTTGGATCGGCTTCTGCATAACCGAGCTCTTGGGCTTTCTTTAATGCCCCATCATAGGATTGCCCCTTTTCCATTTCGGTTAAAATGTAGTTTGTTGTACCATTTAAAATCCCTTTAATTTCATGAATCTCGTTCCCCGCTAATGTTGTTACTGGCATTCTTAATGCTGGCGTACCACTCATTACCGTTCCTTCAAATCCCCAGAATACCCCGTTTTGCTCGGCTAGTTCATTTAGTTCATTATAAGCAAGGGCAACAGGTCCCTTGTTTGTTGTCACGACACTTTTCTTATTTTCAAAAGCTGCTTTATGATGATCAATTGCAGGTTGACCTGTTTTTACATCTGTAAAGGTAACCTCGACGATCATATCCGCATTACTATTTTGGATTGTTTCTAAGCTATTCCAGCCTTTGATGATGCCTGGCTGGTCAGGATAGTTTTCCACATTGCCTGTTTCTCTAACCGTATCGAGTAGCTTTTGTGTGTTCAACCCGTCTGGATGGTATATAGATCCTTTCATTACATCGGATACGGCGACGACTTCTGTTTCCAATCCGTATTTGTTTCGTAGTGACTGGCTGCGTTCGTCTAGAAGTTTTGCTAGTGCCTGCCCAACACCACCAAATCCAATAAAGGCTATTTTTGTTGTCATCCTTATTTTCCACCTCCATCAAGTAATAATCGATGGGCACATGCAGTAAATAGTGCTGTCCCGATTGGAAGCACATCTTCGTTGATTTTAAAATCTGGTGTGTGTAAATGCCGCATGATACCATCGTCAAATCCGCAACCGAGAAAGAACATAGCACCGGGTATTTGTTTTGTGATGTGCCCAAAATCCTCGCTTCCCATTCCAAAAGGTTCTTCATACATATTCATATTTGGAAAAAGCGTACCAACCGCCTGACGAATTACGTTGTTTATCTTTCTATCGTTTACAAGGGCTGGTTCCCCTTGCTCGAGCTGAAGTTCATAGTCTCCGCCAAAAGCGTGCACCACTCCAGCTATTTGTTCCAATTCTCTTTTCAACTGCTCGCGTACGTCATCTGTATATGAACGCATTGTACCTCTAATCTTTACTTGATCTGGTATTACATTCATAGCAGTACCACCTTGAATTTGACCAACACTAATTGTCCCGACATCGAGCGGATTCATTTTCCTACTGATCAGACTATAAATCCCCTGTAGAACATAGGTCATCATCCAAAATGGGTCTTTTCCTTGATGTGGATATCCGCCGTGACCCCCTGTTCCTGTTATCGTTAGTTCAAAATTATCAATGTTAGCCATGCTCGGTCCGTCGTTCACTTGAATTTCTCCAACCTGACGCCATGGACACATGTGTAAAGCAAGTGCAGCATCTACGTCATCCAATACACCAGATTGAAGTACATATGGTGCTCCTGTTATGCCCTGTTCGTCTGTATCCTCTTCAGCTGGCTGAAAAATAAGCTTGACTGTGCCAGTTAGATTGCCAGCTTCATAGTCTTCTACTAATAGTTTTGCTGTTCCTAATAGGATGGCCGTGTGTGCGTCATGCCCACAGGCGTGCATCATACCATGATAGGTGGAAGCATACTCATCATCGTTTAATTCCTGAATGGGCAGAGCGTCCATGTCTGCCCGGATTGCAATGACAGGAGCCTCCCCATTTCCTAGTGTGGCGACAATGCCATGTTTACCTATCCCTGTTTCTAGCTTCAAAATGCCCATCGAGCGTAGAACCGATTCGATGAATTTACTCGTTTGTTTTTCCTGGAAACTCAGTTCTGGGTATTTGTGCAAGTGGCGCCGCCAGGAAACAAGCCACGTTTTAATTTCCTCTGCACGATCTACGATATTTTCATTCGCCAAGGGAATAGCCTCCCCTCTTTAGTTGTTTACAAATAGGTGTTCTGGTAATGCATGAAAGGCTTGCTCTAGGTCATTGATTAAGTCTTCTATATCTTCAATTCCTGCTGAATAACGAATCAAGCCCTCTGGAATACCCATTGCAGCACGTTCTTCTGGAGTACACTCAACGTGACTTGTCGTACGAGATGGTCCAACAACCGTTTCAACAGATCCAAGGTTTGCTGCACGATTTGCAAACTGAAGCTTTGGCAGCAGGTGACGTACTGTATCGACTCCACCCTTAACAGAGAAGCTCAGCATACCACCGAATCCATCCATTTGTTTTTTCGCAATGTCATGACCTGTATGACCTTCTAATCCCGGATAAAAAACATCATCGACTACATCGACCGTCTGTAAATATCTTGCGACTGCCATTGCGTTTTCGTTCTGTTTCTCAATTCGAAGCTTCAATGTTTTCATTCCTCGTAAAAGCAGATAAGCTGCCATCGGATCTAGTGTTGCTCCATTTATTTCACGATAATGATAAATTTGTTCGACAAGTTCCTTTGCTCCGCAAACAGCGCCACCTAATGCATCTGCATGGCCACCGAGAAATTTTGTAGCACTATGAATAACTAAATCTGCACCTAAGTGTAATGGCCTTTGATTTATCGGCGTTGCAAATGTATTATCTACAACAACAATGGCCCCTTTTTCCTTACCAACTTGCGCCATCCGCTCTAGATCCGTGATTTTTACGGTAGGGTTTGTTGGAGTTTCGAGATAAAGTACTTTACAGCCTTTTTCAATCTCTTGTTCAATAATCTCATGATTTCCTGTTTCGCAAAGTGCAACTTCTACGTGTTGTTTTGGTAAAAACTCTGTAAATATTTTATTTGTTCCACCATAGGTATCTTTAATTGAGACGACGCGATCACCTGGATAAAGGAACGTATTCAATGTGTTACTAATTGCAGCCATTCCAGTTGAGAAGCTTGTAGCTGCCTCTGCTTCTTCTAAGTCTTTTATTTTATCTTCAAATGCCTGGACAGTCGGATTTGTGTTTCGTCCGTATATATGTCCTTCTTTTTTGCCGATCGCAACGTCATACCATTCATCCATATCGTCGTAACCGAACGAAACGCTATGAACAACGGGTACCTGTGTTGCTCCAAATGCGAGTTGATCCTTCTCTCCTGCCCAAATTGCTCTTGTGCCGATGTTAGTTTTTTTCATGTCAGCCTCTCCTCCTTATTGTTGTATGTTGACGATTTTACACTTACTTAAACCTACATCACCTCGACCTGCTGATCTTAGTCAACCTTCTGATTTTCCAGCTCTTTAAATAAATAATGATACGTATATCGAGCAATAGCCGTATCTTGTACGCCTATGCCTGTTAAATCACAAATTGTAATTTGATCATCCTTTGTTCGTCCACGCTCTTTTCCTGTGGTAATTTCACCAAGCTCGATTGCATCTCGTTCTACTCGTTCAGAGGTAGCCGCTCTTAATTCTCCGAGGCGCGTTGATTGGTCCTTTACATCGCACACAAAAAGATCTGCTGCCTCTAAGACGTCTGCACTTAATTCCTGTTTGTGCTCCGCATCTGAGCCCATTGCCGTGATGTGTACACCTTTATGCAAGCTAGCCGCTTCTACAATCGGCTTTGTTGCGGGTGTTGTCGTTACGACTACATCACTGTTTCTCACGGCCTCTGCAGCTTCTGATACGGGCTCGACTGGAATACCGAGTTGTTCTTCCATTTCACGTTTATACTGCTGTGCCTTGTCAGGTGATCTTCCGTACACATATGCTTTTTCGATATCACGGACAAGTGTTAAAGCTTGAAGCTGAAGCCGCGCCTGTGCACCCGTACCAATGATGCCAGCCACCTTACTATCCCTTTTTGTTAAATATTTTGCAGCAACAGCTCCAGCAGCGGCGGTTCGAATGTCTGTTAAATAACCATTATCAGCTAGCACAGCCTTTGGAATTCCTGTTTCCGCACTTAGCAATAGCATCATTCCATTTGCACTTGGCATGCCCAGTTTTGGATTATCAAAAAATCCAGATGAAATTTTGATTGCAAAACTATCATCCCCTTCGATATAAGCCGACTTAATATCTACTTCACCATTGTTTTCAGGAACGTCAATCCGCATAATTGGGGGCATGCTTACTTTTTTTTGAACTAGGTCGTTAAATGCCTGCTCAATGACTGCAATAACGACCTCATTCAGTTTCACCTTTTCAACAATGTCTGTTCTCGCTATTATTTCCAATTCATGCTGCACCCCCTAGCTAATTTTATCGCTACTGTTCATGTTGTATGGCTCGTTAATGATTAAGTCTCGTGGGCAATTAGTGAATAATTCACAGCCAGTATCTGTCACACGGAACGTTTCACTAATTTCTATTCCGTAGTTATCAAACCACAAGCCAGGTATGAGGTGGAATGTCATGTTAGGCTGTAGAACAGTAGTGTCGCCCATCCGAATGCTTGCCGTGTGTTCGCCCCAATCTGGCGGGTAATTTAACCCAACGGAATAGCCGAGACGTGCTTCTTTTTCGATACCGTGCTTACGTAAACTTTTTCGCCAAGCTGCTTCTAGATCATGACACGTTACCCCTGGCTTTGCAGTTTGCAATACCTCATTTAATCCCTCCACTACAATTGGAGTAATTTGCTTTAAGTTCTCAGCGGGGGCTCCGATTGAAACCGTTCGTGCCATTGGGACGTGATATCTTTTGTAACAGCCAGCAAGTTCAACGATTACAGAATCTCCTTCTTGAAAACGTTTTTCTGTCCAAGTTAGGTGCGGGGTGGACGTATTTTCACCTGATGGTAGTAGTGGAACAATGGAAGGATAATCTCCTCCGAATTCTTCCGTACCAGTTACCATTTGATAATAAATATCTGCTGCTGTGTCACACTCCCTCACCCCTGCACGTATGCTGTTAATTCCTTTGTACATTGTAAGCTCAGCGATTTGAGCTGCACGTTTCATGTATTCAATTTCCTGATCAGACTTAATGATTCGGACACGATTCACTAGTGAAGTCGCATCTTTAAAGGTTGCGTTTGGCAGATTTTGCTTAAGACACTCATATGCTTTTGCTGAAAAATAGTAGTTATCCATCTCTACACCTGTATAGCGGTTTCCGTGTCCAATTTGTGTTAAAATTTGTGCGACAAATTCCATTGGATGATAGGTCGTTGACTGTACATAGTAATCTGGATATGGAATGACATTGTCGTCATAAATCCACGTCATGGATCTAGCCCCACTTGCATCCTGATAACGCCCAATCCATATTGGCTGTGCCTCATCAATAATAATTACGAGCATTTGGTGTACGTAAAATGACCAGGCATCGTAGCCGGAAAGGTAATTCATGTTGGCGGGATCCGTTATTAAAAGCACCTCAATCCCATTCTCTGCCATACGCTGTTTTGTCTTGCTTAACCGATCCTGATATTCCAAAATATCAAACGGCAACATCCTTTTTCCTCCTCTCATTTACTTTAGATTTTTTCTTCTTACACCTATCATATTAAATCGCTTTCTTTTTCGTAATGTATAAACTGTATGAACTTTTAAACGATTCTCTTATACAAAAAGAACAAACGGCTCTCACCAGTAGTGAGAGCCGTATTCCAATTCGTCATTTACTCCATTTTTTTCAACATCCAAAGTCTTACACTTAGTTCAAGTAAGAATAAGTCATCCGAGTCAACGAGTGACAGCTGTGTTAGTGACTCGATATTCCGCAGACGATGTAGTAATGATTGCCGATGCAGGTTAAGTGCTCGTGCTGTTTGGCTCACATTTCCTTTGTATTTGTTGTAAATCATGAATGTATAGATTAGGTCTGTTTGCCGTTTTTTATCATATTGAATTAACGGCTGAATCGTGTCCTTTACAATATCAGCTATATCTGTGTCGTGTGACAAGGCCATTAACAAGCGATTGATTCTCGTATCACTAAAAAACGTTCGTTCTCCATTTCCTTTTTGCTTCATTCCGATTTCAAGTGCAGTTCTTGCTTCTTCATAGCTTTCATGAAACACGTAATGGCCATCCTTATGGGCTGCAATTCCCCATGAAGTGTAAATACCTGTTAATAATTCGTGAAGTCTGCGTTCAATAATGTCTAAAAACTGATTAGAAGTCTCCATATAAGGAATATGATCCGCTTCTAAAAAAATGATAACCTCCCCTTCATCAAAGGTTGTCATCGTTTTTCTGTTAAGTAAATTTCCAGCATTCGTAATCTCTTTTTGAAAATAATAATTCATACTTTGCAAGGACGATGTGCGTGGCCTATCTTTTGTGTGCTGGCTGTTGGTTGTATCATCCTTGAATCGAATATCTCCAACAATACATAAATAAGGTCGTGAAAGGTCATAGCCGAGTAATTGTGCTTTTGACAAAATTTGATTGGTGACTTCTGTATGATTTTTAGCAAGGTTCAGTAAAAAGTTATCCCTTAACCGAATTTCTGTAAGTTCAATTGCATTTTCTTTTACAAAATAGAGGGCACACGCTGTTAAGGCATGCTCCAACACATTCATGACAAACCAGTTTAACTGCTGACGATCATCTACTTGGAATAGGAGATAGCCTTGTTTACTATGGTTGGACATGATGGACAACTGGAAGCAAGTCTTGTTGTTTATAATAAATTCTTCAATATGGTGATAAAGTGGATGATCACTATAGGAAACTTCTGATGGTGGAATCTTTTGCCACTGTGCAGCTTGATCTAACGCATCAATAATTTCTTGATCAAATGAGCGTTTTGCACGTAATGTTTTTGTTTCGTCTATAACCGCAATAGGTAATTTCGTGTGAACAAATAATAATTCCGAAATTTCCTGAAGTCCTTTTCCTTGTAACACACAATTAATTAATTCTTGTCTTACTCCCTCTGCTTGTTCTCTACCAGCTTGTTTATCCTCATTTATCTCCTGGAGCACCATTTGAAGAATATCTCCAAAACGCACTTCCCACGGGATATCGATTAGGATAAAATTGTGTTGCTCAGCAAGCTGTAGCACGCGATCGGGAATGTCGTATATATATCTTCCTGTAGCAAATGCTAACGCTGTTGCACCAGAATCTATCACATCTTGGACGAATTTTTCCAGCAAAATTGGGTCATCCTCACACCCAATTCCTGTGCTTAATACGAATTCATTTTTTCTGACAAAGTTTTCAACTGGCACTTCAATGACAGAAATCCACTCCACTTGCTTTTCCGACAAAAAATCTTTCCCCGTTTTAACCTTTGCCGTTTCCATAACCGATAATTGAACAACATCCTTTACCAATAACCCCATGTTCTCACCTCACCCAATTGCAGACACTTTATATAGAGGAACAACCTCTTATAGTAACCCTTCAATTGTCTCTTGATCAATATTATTTCCAGTTATTACAATGACTATGTTTTGATCTGCGATATCCTGTTGCTGGAGAAGCCAGCCTACACCTGCTGCAGCTGCCCCTTCAATAACCATTTTATGGTGATCCATCATTGCAAGAATACCTTGTGCGATGGAATCTTCTGAAACGAGTTCACTTTTATCGATATATTGTTTGATCATAGAAAAGGTATGGCGATTGTCCTTACCAATCCCTCCTAATAAACTATCTGCTAAAGTGTTCACTTCAGGGAGGTTTACGGCTTTGCCTTGCTTTAAGCTTTCATGCATGACCGCAGCATGCTCCATCGTTACACCTGTAACATGAATTGCAGGGTCAGTATGCTTTAAAAAATAGGCAATTCCTGCAAGAAGTCCCCCTCCTGATAATGGGATAACGACATGATCTATCTCAGGTAAATCGTGGATAATTTCAATACCAATCGTACCTTGGCCAGCAATGACATCAAGATCATCAAAGGGTTTTACAACCGTTATGCCGTACTTACTTTCCAGTTCATAGCAATAGGCTTCTGCGTCATCTTGATTTTCTCCTACCACTTCAACTTTGGCACCAAGCTGCTTCAGTCTGTTCACTTTACCTGTTGGAACCCGATTGGATATGCAAACTGTTGCTGGAATGTTTAGCTGATTGGCGACATATGCAACGGCAATTCCATGGTTTCCTGTCGAGAAGGTAGCCACCCCTTTCTCCCGTTGTTCTTTTGACAGAGAAAGGATTTTATTAGCGGCACCTCTTATTTTGAATGCACCAGTATCCTGCATGTTTTCTAGCTTAAGATAGACGGAGGCACCAGTAATACTTGATAAAGGCTGAGAAAAAGTCAGTGGTGTGCGCTTTACAATTGATCCGATCCGTTTTCTTGCTTTCCAAATATCTCTTAAAAGAAAGAATTCGTTCCTATATGCAGCCTGTACCATCAAATCCCTCCTTTTTAACCCGAATCTTCTGTTAATTTTTGCACGAATGATACACTTTTACAATATATTCAGTTACAGCTCGTATTACGAATGAAAATGAAGAAATATGCACGCATTTCATTTTTTACAGATTAAGTGTTATGAGTGACTATCCTAACTAGTTTCTATACTCTTTCCCCTTTTTCAATATAGGTAAAACACCTGTTTTTGGAAACCTCTTAAAGTTAGAAAACCAGGCTAGCATACAAACCTGGTTTTTACGGGTGAGAGACGAAAAAAAACGTTGCCTTTCCTTCGAGATCGTAGTGATCCATGGAGGATGGAATGGAATGGAATGGAAGGATGAAGGTATCGTTTTCTCTTGTTCTATCAAATGTTATAGCAAAGCGCTGCAGCACCAATCACACCTGCATTCTGGTCAAGTGTTGCTGGAACTACTGGAGTACGTCTGCCTGCTGGATTTAAAGCGTTTTGCCGGACATAATCGGTCACTGCTTGAAAAAGTGGATCGCCTACCTTGGAAACGCCACCACCAATAACAATCTTCTCCGGATCTAATGTATTAATAATTGATACACATGCGACACCAATTTTCTGAAACACATCATGAATATATGTCGTTATGTGTTCGTCTCCTTCATGGAATAGAGAAAAAATCTGCTTCGTTGTTAATTCCTTGCCCTTTATTTTAGAACCGCGCCTTGCAATTGCTGTCCCGGAAGCAATATATTCCAAGCAACCATACTGACCACACGAACATTGTCCATAGGAAGGGTCCACGACAGCATGGCCAATGTCTCCCGCATTTCCTCTCGAACCACTAAGTAACTTACCGTCTACATAGAAGCCCGCCCCGATTCCTGTTGAGATCGTTACATATGCAAAATCAACACATTCCTTTGCTGCCCCTAACCACTTTTCAGCCACCGCTGCTGCATTTGCATCATTTTCTAAGGTAACTGGTAAACCAAAATATGTTCCTATTTCCTTAACTATTGGGACGTCTATCCAATTCTTTAAATTTGGTGGGCATGTGATAATACCACTTTTACTATCAAGTGGGCCTGGTGAACCAATTCCTATTCCGTCTATTTCCTTCAAAGCAATGCCAGCATGATCAATAATAGTAGAAATAGACTCATTTATGCGATGAATCATATTCTCTGGTAATATATCAACATCTGTCGGAATCACTTCTTGTTCCAGTAATTTACCCGATTTATCAACAATTGCAATCGCAATCTTCGTTCCACCAATATCCACACCAATAGCATAACTCATTTATTTTCATCCTCTTTTTTCCTTTGTTAATTTCAATGACTCTAAGCGGACAATGATGCCTCAAGTGTCATACCGCGATGCAGCCCGTCGTGGGCAAGCAGATGCGCCGCTTATCATTTGGTGACTTTTTGAACAACCTCTACAAGTTTTATTTTATCATATAACCAACTACGATATGTCCCAAAAACAAAAACCCCACTAAAACATTATGTTTGTAGTGAGGTTGTTTCTCTTAAGCCCTAAAATGAACTTGGACTGCTCTAGTTAATATGTTTTATAATTGTTTTCATTTAATTAATAGGTTCTTTTCGATCTTACCATCCTTTATTACAACTTGAATAGTATCATTATTCGATAGGGAATAGATATCCTCTAATGGATTCCCTTTTACTACAATTATATCAGCTAGTTTTCCCTGTTCGATTGTACCAACTTTATTTTCCCAACCTAGGCATTCCGCAGCGGTTTTAGTAGAAGCAACAATCGTTTCCATTGGGCTCATTCCTGCGTCTGCCATTAGACCTAGCTCTCTCAAGTTTGTTCCATGTTTCATAACACCAGCATCCGTACCCATCGCAATTTTGACCCCTGCTCTATACGCTTTGGTGAAACTTTCCTTATGTTGTTCGATGACTTCTTTTGACTTTTCAACTGCAGTATCTGGCATTCCTACATCTTTTGCAGTTTCTAATACAGCAACAGGCGCTAGAAGAGTAGGCACTAAGAATGTTCCGTTTTCCAACATTAATTCAATTGCCTCATCGTCAATGAATATGCCATGCTCAATGGAATGGATACCTGCTCGTACAGCGTTTTTGATCCCTTCAGCACCTTGAGCATGCGCCATAACTTTGACGCCTTTTCTGAATTTTCCCTCCTCAACGATCACTTTTAATTCTTCTAAGGAAAACTGCGTGAATTCAGGATGGTCTGTTGCACTAAGGACACCGCCAGTTGCATGGACTTTTATTACCTCAGCGCCCGCACGTAGCATTTCGCGTGTTTTTTTGCGTACTTCTTCTTTACCATCGCACATACCATGCGGCATACCTGGATAACCACTTGGTAGAATATCAACCACATTACCTGATACTGTGTAACCATCGCCGTGACCACCTGTTATGGTTAGTGCATTAATACTTAATTGCATTCTAGGACCAGCAATTAACCCTTCTTCTACCGCCCTTTTTACACCTTGATCCGTTCCAAGTGCATCCCTTACAGATGTTATTCCAGCATTCAGCGTTGCTTTTAAATATTCCTGTGCTTTATAATACATGAATGAAAAAGGAGTTGATAATTTTTCTGAAACAGGATGATACTCCATCATCATATGAACATGTGTATCAATAAAACCTGGTAGAACTGTTCCTCCATTTGCATCGATTATCTCTTCTTCTCCGGTAACTCGATAATCTGCTTCAGGACCAACATAATCAATTGTTTTATCATCAACGACAACAACTTGATCCTTTTTTGGTTCATGACCATACCCATCAACTAACAATCCATTTTTAATAATTTTTTTAACCATTATAAGTCCTCTCCCTTGCCAAGATATTTGAGTTTTACAAAGTTCCTACCAAAATTCCCGCAATAACTACAGATGTAACAGTAACGGTAGTAAATCCACCAATTAACATTGGTGCCAATAACTCATTAAAAATTAACTTTTCCTCTTCATCATTTCTAGCTATACTTCTACTTACCTCTTCACATAAAATATAATCTCCTGGAAAGCCAAATAAGGCCGTTAATGCTACAGGCATTCCTTTATATGGGTGCCATTTTACTAATTTAGATGTTATGTACCCCCCCAGTGCAATTCCGAAAGTACCTAATAGCAAAATAAGAATAATACTTGGTAAATTGTCGATTACTTGTTGTGGTGTAACACCACCCATTGTACCGATAACAACAAATATAATCCCCACCATTGTTATTGTAAAAGAGTTTGCTTGTTCCAGTGACCTTGATTCAAAAGCACCTAGTTTCAATCCGATAATACCAATTGCTAAACACCACAAACTATAGTGAATAGGAGTTACTTCGCCTAATGCTATCCCTATAGCCGCCCCAACAAACACGAAAAATAATTTTAGTGTCATACTGGAACGAATAGGCCCTTGCTTTTCTTTCTTGTCGCGCAATTGATCATTATTTTCTGTTAGAACGAAAGTACCATTATCCAATTCCCTTTGAATCTTTATGCCGTATTTTCTCATAAAGTTAAGCGCTAATGGCATTCCCAATACGCCTTGGAAGGCAACGATTAATGCAGGGATAACAACAAGACTAGCATACCCAACCTCTGTCAGTTTTTCTGATGTAATTACTAATGCTATAATTCCGCCTGAAATTGGGCCAACACCAGCTACTGCTGTTGGATAATCAAAAACAATTGTTACCACAACAAGGAGTATTATACCAGAAATAATTATTCCACCTAATGAGATCGCTACCGCTTTTATTTGCTTTTTCAACAATGACAGAGGAATCATTGTCCCCATATGTAAAATTGCTGGGCCTATTAAAATAGCACCTAAAGCAGCAAACGTAGACCTGTCCAAAATATCCGCTGGAAAAATGCCAGTCCAAGTGCTAATCAAATACCCTACCATCGCGGTAAGAAGCATCGGAACTCTTGCCCTTGATATGATCGAAATCCATTCTCCTAAAGCAATTAATGCAAAAACTAAAACCGTTGCGATAAGTGCGTTGTCCAGCATAAACATCCTCCTTATAAACTATATAAAATGTTAGATAATTTAAAATACTATATCATATAATATTATTTGTCTATATCCAATTTAACTATGATACAAAGTGAAAATATTGAAGTTGTAATCACACCAATATGTGAAGCGATTACATTATGCTTAAATAAATTTTAGAGATTGTAAAAACAACTACCACCTTTTCTATTTTATGAAAGGTGACTTATAGTGCGTGTTAAAAAGTCGACAAATTACAGTTGATCAATGCAACGGATGTGGGATCAGCTGGTGTCGATACCTCCGTCGCACAATGTAGAAACTATTTATGTCTGTGGAATGTTAGTCAAGGCTAGCCTTCTAATTTAAGATGATCGAACAGCAGAAGGTACCTTCTTAGCAATGATTCACCACTTCTGTCATCCTTGGCAAAGTACAACAGTGTAACCCAATCAAACCGATTCCTTTTTGTCCACATTATTATCCACACCCACAACAAAAAGGGGATTGTTCACAGGTTATACGCAATTATATACAAGTTATCCACAAAACTATCCACATATGCACAATTTGATTTCATGATATGGTATAGGAATAATTGTTCCATACGATATATGCTACGTTATCCTCAGGTTTATACACAACCCGTGTATAACTTTTTTAGTTGTTTAGATCGGGATAATAACGGCCTCTCAGTCCGCTAAACCTTCCAAAACCTCGGATTTCTGCTAAATAACGGCCTGTGAGTCCGCTTAAAATTCCACGCGGACTCACAGGCCCTTATTTTCACAAAAATGCCTGATTTTCTTGGTTTAGCGGACTCACAGGACGCTATTTGCTCTAATTGACCTTTTTATGGCTGGATTTTTGGCAATTAACGGCCTCTCAGTCCGCTAAACCTTCCAAAACCTCGGATTTCTGCCAAATAAGGGCCTGTGAGTCCGCTTAAAAATTCTATGCGGACTGAGAGGCCCTTATTTTCACAAAAATGCCTGATTTTCTTGGTTTAGCGGACTCACAGGACGCTATTTACTCTAATTGACCTTTTTATGGCTGGATTTTTGGCAATTAACGGCCTCTCAGTC
>NZ_JAMQKB010000023.1 GCF_028416575.1 Terrihalobacillus insolitus
ACATGCATTCTACCAATCAGATCTTTTTGACTTAGACAAGTTTCGTACCACAAACGAGATCTTTGCTTTAGGTGCTCTCACAGATTTAGAGCAAAAAAGTTTGTCCAAGCTGAAAAGTGGAAAAACCATATCCTAGTTGAACGGGATACGGTCATACACAACATAAACCGTGTATGTCTATTTCATTAGAATCCCCCATTTCTAGAAAGCGAACTTTCTTTTGTAAGTGGTGGGTAGTTCAATATACAATTTTAACTTAAAGAGTAACAAACAAAAAGGAGAAAACCGATATGAAAAAAGTAATGATGCTCGTTCAATCAGCATACAATGGGGAAATTTTCCGAGAGGGTAAGGTATATGTGATTCAAGATGAAACTGCAGCACGATGGCATGCAAGTGGCATCGCAAAAATAGTTGAAGATCAAGATACGCAGGATTAAGCTAGTCGTGCCAATTTTACTTATGTTAAATTTTCCTTTCCAAATGTAGTATACTATATATAACGTATTTTTTTGTGAAGGATAGGGGAAAAATATGATCAGATTTTTAGAACAACAACAGCAGAACATGATTGATTTGATTGAAAGGCTTGTAAACATCGATAGTGGAAGCATAAATAAAGACGGCGTTAACGAAATAGGAAAGATTCTACAAGAGCATTTTCAAGAAATTGGCTTTAAGGTAGATGTAGTGGAAGAACAAGAACATGGCGATCATCTCATCATTCAGCATGAAGAGGCAACGAAACCCGACATTATTATACTTGCCCATATGGATACTGTTTTTCCAGAAGGAACTGCATCAGAGCGCCCTTTTCATATAAAAGGTGATAGAGCATATGGTCCAGGTGTGATTGATATGAAATCTAGTATCGTTTCATTGCTATTTGCAGTGAAACTATTAGTTCATCAACAAAAGAAGGGTTACAAAAACATACAAATCATCTTAAACAGTGATGAAGAGATGGGATCGTTGACGTCGCGCTCTTTAATCGAAAGAGAAGCAGCAGGTAAAAAGTACGCTTTAGTCATGGAGCCAGCAAGATCTGACGGCTCGCTTGTTACTTCAAGAAAAGGGAATGGTGTATACACGTTAACCGTTGAAGGCAAGGCGGCACACTCTGGAATCGAACCAGAAAAGGGAAGAAGTGCCATTGAAGAACTTGCACATAAAGTGATTCAACTGCATGAATTATCAGATTATGAAAAAGGAATTAGTGTAAGTGTTGGATTAATTGAGGGTGGTTCAACTGTCAATACGATATCTGATCATGCGGTCGCACATATCGATGTACGTATTTCTGATTTAGAACAAGCAGAGTCTTTAGAACGAAGCATAGAAAGAATTTGTTCTACAACAGATGTTTCTGGGACAAAGACACTGCTTGAAGGTGAAATAAATCGGCCACCAATGGAAAGCAATAAAGAAAATGAATCCCTTTTGCGCATTATTCAAGACATTGGTGATGAAATTGGTGTCAATATTGAAGGTACAAATACTGGTGGTGGTTCAGATGCATCCTTTACTTCTGCACTCGGCATTGCTACCATTGACGGTTTAGGCCCAGTAGGCGGAAATCCTCATAGTGAGAAGGAATATATGGACATACCTTCTCTTTTACCGCGGACCCTTTTATTGGCAACAATTATTCAGCAATTAACAGACAAGCACACATGACAACTACCGAACACATTTTTGGAGTAGACGAAAAATGTATCCATCATACATATTCCAAAAGATTAGAAACATCCTAACCTTATAATGAAAGGCTAAGAAGGAAAGGATGATTTGATGGATCAATCATTACAGTATTTACATGAAGTATTATCTAATTATATTGAAGATAATCATGCTGCCTATGATATTGATCAAAAGATGGTGGCACATAATGATCAGTCAGAAGAATCATTTGTTCGGAATCTTTCTCAAGAAGATACACAAATGCTACGCCAAATATTAGAAAGAGAAATACACCATGCAAACAAATCTGGTGATCATGAACGTGGCTATCAATTGAATGAAATAAATGAATTGTTATACTAGAGAATTAAAAAGCTCTCGAAACGTAAATAAATACGTAATTAAAAAAACACGCTGCCCCAAAATGGACAACGTGTTTTTGTTTAGAAATTTTTTAAAAATTCATTACCCATGCAGAACCACCGACAACTGTAACAGCAATGATAATGCCGACAGCCAATGTGATCAGGATATAACCCCGATTTTTGTTTTCTTTCAAATGCATAAAGTAATAAATTTGGACAAGAAACTGGAGACTAGCAGCTAAAAGAATAGCAATGATGAGCATTGTTTTATCCAACATACCATACAAGACGAGTACTAAAGGAATAATCGTTAAAATAATGGAAAGCGAAAACCCAATAACGTAAGCATTGAAATCCTTTTGTATTTCTTGATTTTCTTTAGACATACTACATCACTCCTATCAAATAGACAACGGTAAAAATAAAGATCCAGACAACGTCTAAGAAGTGCCAGTATAAGGTGACAATATATGTTTTGTGCTCCGTATCTTTCGTAATCCCGTAGCGAGCTATTTGAATAATCGTACTTGCCATCCAAATGATACCGGCAGAAACGTGAATTCCGTGCGTCCCTACTAAAACATAGAAGGCAGAAAGAAAGGCACTCGTCGAAATTGCTGCACCTTCCTCAACGAGAGTTGTAAATTCCGTTATTTCTAGCCCAATAAACGCTAATCCTAAAATAGCTGTTACAATTAACCAGCCTATAACAATTTTAGGATTTTTCCTTTTTAATCCTAAGGTTGCTAAGCCACTTGTAAAACTACTCGTTAACAAAATAAATGTTTCTGCCACGAATATTGGAATTTCAAATAGCTCTTCTCCTGTTGGCCCCCCGTTATAACGAGTTCTTAAAACGGTGTAGGTAGCAAACAGTGTAGCAAACAAAATTAAGTCAGTGATGAGGAAAACCCAAAAGCCAAATGTCTTTATGGAGCTTTCATCATGCTCGTGGTCATGGTCATGCTCATCTTCAATGTGTTTGATCTTGTTCTTTGATGCATATTCCATTACCGTGCACCTCCAATCGAAGCTTCTGTTTTTTCTACTTCTTCTGCAGGAATGTAGTAATCTCTTTCTTTTTGTAAATGCCTAGCTACGATTGAAACTGCGACACCAATTAGTCCAATAATGCCCAGCCAGACCCATTCAAACGTTAATCCAAAACCAGCTATAAACCAGAAAGAGCCCATAATAAAAGGAATTCCGGAATTTTTCGGCATATGAATCGATTTATATTTTGTTGGTTTCATAGATTTACCCTGCTGTTTTTTATACCAGAAATCATCTTGCTGCTCAACAGTTGGGATGACCGCAAAGTTGTATTCTGGTGGAGGTGACGGAATTGACCACTCCAAAGTCCGTCCATCCCAAGGGTCGCCTGTTGTATCCTTTTTCCCTTGTCTGACGCTATAAATTATTTGCCATACTTGGAATATGAAACCTGCACCCATTAAAAATGCACCAATGGTTGAAACGAAATTTAATGGCCACCAGCCCATATCCCAACCATACGTAGAAGAACGACGGGGCATACCCATGAAACCAAGCGCATATTGTGGCATAAATGTAGAGTAGAATCCGATATTCCAGAGCCAAAATGCCCATAATCCTAATTTTTCATTTAACGTAAAACCAAAGATTTTTGGCCACCAGTAATAAATACCAGAGAAGAAACCAAATACCACACCACCAATTAATACCTGGTGAAAGTGGGCAATTAAGAAATAGCTGTTATGATATTGAAAATCTGCAGGTGCAACTGCGAGCATAACCCCTGTCATACCCCCGACAAGAAAAGTTGGGATAAATGCAAGTGTCCACAGCATTGGAGGCTTCATTTGAATTCTTCCCCTAAACATCGTAAACATCCAATTAAATACCTTTACACCAGTTGGAATGGCAATTGCCATTGTCGTAATCGCAAAAAAAGCATCAACCTTATAATCGGCCATAGTAAAGAAGTGGTGCACCCAAGTGAAAAAAGATAGTAAACTAATACTCAATAACGCAAAAACCATCGACTTGTAACCGAAAATTTTCTTTTTACTAAATGTACTTACCACCTCAGAAAATACCCCAAAAGCAGGAAGTACAACGAGATATACTTCAGGATGTCCCCACATCCAAATCAAATTAATGTAATACATCGGATTACCGCCACCGTCTAACGTAAAAAAGCTAGCACCAAAGAAGCGATCAACGAATAAAAGTCCTAACGTTACCGTTAAAATTGGAAATGCAAAAATGATAATAATGCAACTTGATAACACGGACCAAGAGAATAATGGCATTTTCATTAGCTTCATTCCTGGTGCGCGCATTTTTAATATCGTAACTAAGAAGTTGATTCCACTTGCTAAACTACCAATACCTGATATTTGAATACCCCAAATATAGAAGTTTTGACCTGGTCCTTCACTAAATTGCACCTCTGATAGTGGCGCATAGCTTAACCAGCCAGCATCAGGGGAACCTCCAATGACAAAGGATAGGTTAAATAGCATTGCTCCGAAGAAAAAAGCCCAGAAACTTACTGCATTTAAAAACGGATATGCAACATCTCTTGCACCTATTTGAAGAGGTACAACCATATTAAATAATGCAAACATGAGTGGCATAGCCATAAACAAAATCATAATGGTGCCGTGGGTTGTGAAAATTTCATTATATTTATCGGATGGAAGAAAATCCGCATTTGGGAAGGCGAGTTGGGTTCGCATTAAGAGCGCATCCACCCCTCCACGAAACATCATCAGTAAAGATGCAATTAAGTACATAATTCCTATTTTTTTATGGTCAACCGTTGTCAGCCATTCACGCCAAAGCCAATTCCACTTTTTAAAGTACGTTAACACGAAAATAACTGCAATTGTAACTAGAAGAATCGAAACGTCAGCACCATAAATCAATGGATCTCCAGTAACAAAAAAATCAGCGGCAAACGTTTTAATTGATTCAAGCATAATTATTCCTCCTTTCGACTATTCATTATTTGACAGTTCTAGTTGTTTTCGATCGTGATCGCTTGCGGTATGGTTGTTACTTCTGTAATATTGACCACCGTTTTTATCGACAATGTATTCAAACAAATCGGCTGGTATGGTGGAATATTCAGATGTACCGACAACACTTTGTTTACTTAATTCTTGATAATCATTTAAAGTCAGGGGCTTAGACGATTGCTTTACTTCGTTAACCCATTGTTGAAATTCATCATTCGATTTAGCAATAACGTCAAATTTCATCTTTGTAAAATCTTTGCCAGAGAAGTTATTTGCTGTGCCAAAGTATGTGCCTTCCTCCTCAGCTTCAAGCCATAAAGAAAGTGTCTTACCAGGTAATGTATACTTTTGACCACCTAGTTGAGGCACCCAAAAGGAATTGATCGGCGCATCTGTTGTTAATTCAAAATTAATCGGTGTATCTGTTGGTATTTGTAAATAATTAACGGTTGCAATCTCTTGTTCTGGATATTGGAAAAGCCACTTCCAATCAAGTGATGTTACTTGGATTGTCATAGGCTCTACGTCCTTTGAAGGCGGTTCTTCTAATACAAATGTATCCCTTACTGTAAAAAATCCCAATACACCTATAAGAAGAATGGGTATTCCCCACCAAATAATTTCAAGTGTTTTGTTATCGTCCCATTCTGGTTTAAATGGTGCTCGATTCCCAGGTTTATCCCGATAACGAATTACAATAAAAACAAATAATAAAAGTACAGGTACAATAACAGAAGCTAATAGTATGACAGAAGTCCATATTAAGTTAGCCTGTATTTGCCCGACAGGACCTTTTGGGTCCAACACAATATAATCAGCATTGCTGCAGGCTGATAGCAATGTAGTTAGAAAAAGGATCAAACTAATTTTTGATATTCGCTTCATTAAATTCCTAAAGGACATATTTCTTCCCTACCTTTCTATTTCTATTTGATTTTTATTATAGCTAATCGTGATAACAAGATGGGAAACTTCACAAATTGCTTTATTTATTGTAAGAAAGTTGTCATATATTTGTTGAAATGTTGACAAAAAGGCATAAAAAAAAGCCCTTATTAATAAGAGCTAAATTGGATTTGATTGATTAACTTGTTTATTTTTATAAAATCCTTTAACGATGGCTGCCAGAAGAAGAATTTGTAACCAAGCCAAAATGAATCCTACCGCACCCATGAGAATCCATCCCGAGTAAAGGAAACCGCTTACATATAAACTTAAAAGAAAAAGCCCGATAATAAAGTAAGATAATGCGATCCGTTTTAATACCTTTATTGGCCCATACATCTCTTTCTGGTTGGTATTCATTTTAAAGATATTAATAACAATCACCCCAATATTTGTATTTATTATTATTTTATCACAAAATGATCATAAAATGTTCACATTTTGTTCAAAAATTTAATATTGGGGAGAAATTTTAATGCGTTTGTGCCATAGACTGCAAGAATAGGTAAATCAATACTAATGAAAGGATACCGATCACCAGCATTATGATAAAGATGAAATAAAATCTTTTCCGATACATCAATTCTTCTGTTATATTTTTCTCATCTGAATTCTTTATTGTTTTGCTAAGCCTGAAAAATACTATAATGACAATGATGAGAACAAGTATTAGGGCAATCATTATATATAAAAAAATTGGGTAAGTGTTTAAAGAAATGTCAATCGCCTTCGCATGCTTTGCATATACCAACCTTTCACTTCCAAAAAACATAAAACTGAGAAAAGTAACAACTAATAGTGAACGCTGTTTCCAAACCTTCATCATTTTTCACCTTCTATTTTAACGTTTTATCAAAACATAGCTTCCAAATGCCGTTTTACCAAGAATTATTGCCCCTATTGCAATCGTGATGGAAGAAACGATCATGTGCATGGAAGAGGATATTGTACCTAAACTTGTAAAGACCGAAATAAACCCAGTTAGACCGGTTAATAGTACAAACAGTAAGAACAGAGAGCTAACTGTTCTCATGATCCTAAATCGGAAAGAATAGAACAATAGCCACACACTGCTTACCAAAATGACAAAGTTTAGAATGCCGTGTGAATCGTAAAGAAGGTTGGCAAGAAACTGAGAATAGATTAACTGTTCCTCAGCAGGAATATCCAGAAATACCTTACTTGCAGCGCTATGCTTAAAAAAGGCACCTATAATTATTTCTAAATAATAGAGAGAGAAACTAATCAAAATTGGGTAAAACAATTTCTTTTCATTTTTTTGCTGCAATTTGTTCTCGTTGCTAAGAGTGGATACTGGCTTTCTTTGTAAAGCAGTTGTTAGTAAAACTAAACTTACCAACAGACTAAGACTTACCGTAACATCGATCGTAGTAAAACCTGGAGGTGTACCTAACAGAACATTTAGGCCGCCGACTAATGATTGCAAAATCAAGATAAACATACCAATACAGGCTAAAATGGTTACTAACTTTTCCCCCTTAACCTTTTTCTTAAATGCAATAAATAAGTTCACTAAAATAATAATGCCTAATATACCTGTGAATATGCGGTGAGAATACTCGATGATTGTTTTGTAATTGGACAAATTAGGAAACAGACTGCCATTACATTTAGGCCAGTTAGCACCACAAGCATCCCCAGAGTTGGTTGCAGTAACAAGATTCCCAAGCAATAAAGCGACAAGGGTAATAACGGTTGTGATAAAGGAAAAACGATGTCTCATATTTTTTAAATCCTTTCTAACGGAATCGGATTTGTACTGATTCTGCAATTTTGGTAGAAAAAAATAGGGCTAAAGTATTACTATGCTTAGCTAACTATTACATACAAAAGATTATCAATTTACATGCTAAAGTACAATGACTAATATGTGAACTTTTTGGTTCGTGTGCAAAATTCGCGTTTTTTCAACAATAAAAAGGAAGGGTGGTGGGGCCCTTCCTTACGTGTCCGTACTAGGAGAGTACTATGCTCAGGTAGGTGAGCGAGTTGGTGGTTATGGGACTTAGGTTAACCAGTTTTTAGTCGAAAAATCATCATCCGAAATATAGGGAGAGTGGCCTCATTCCCATTCATACAGCGATATGCTTCCAAATCATACATCTCCGTCCCTTACTCATTCGTTTAGCTCATAAAAGTAAGGTAAGGTCATTATTACGAATACCCTTTGACAAGGGTTCATTAATAACCAATGCCGCCGCCTGCTGGGTAGTTGTTACCAACGATAACCAGTAGGACAAACAATACAACTAACAATATAAACCCATCGTTGCCACCGATAAATCCTCCACTCAATGTGTTCACCTCCTTATTAACTTACTGTATTCTATGGTTGTGAAGGAAGTTTGGAAGGGACAGATGTTGTCATTTGTAAAATATCAACTTTTGTCTTGATCTAATCATTTCGGCTAAGGTGGATAGGCAACTACACCAACGATAATGAGTAAAATGAACAGCACCATGATAATAATAAAATCATTGTTCTGGGAAATACCATGTGTCCGATCGAAACAATTCGGATTCGGAATGATCCTGTTGTTATCATATCGTGGTCCATGAAATCGATAGTGGATGGGATTACCGTATCCACCATAATACATATACGGATGTCTGCCATACACAGGATATGGTGGTGGAAGTCTAGTTCCGTATCGATACCACTTCCTCAAATAAGCACCTCCTTTTTCCATTGTGCTATTAGCGTATGGCAGAAACATAAATTTGACTTTGTGTTTGTTTGGTAGTGTTAAGAAACTGTTGTCAATGGTAGAATTGAACAATAAGTACGTGTTCAAAAAGGGAGGAATAAAGATTGAAAAAGAACTTTATTCTATTATTTCATATTCTTCTCTTCACTTTATTCGTTTTATCTGGATGTGAAGAGGTACAAACAAATACTGGTGGGGATCAAAAGGAAACGACAACTGAAGTTGACCAAGCGGATCGTGGAGAAAATCGCTTACAATCGGGCGATCAAACGGAAGAAAAAGGTGACGATGAAAATAACCCGAATGATCGATCATTACCGAAATTGACGGTGCATTTTATAGATGTAGGTCAAGCGGATGCGACTTTATTTGAATTTGGCTCCTTTACGTTACTAATTGATGCTGGTAATTGGGATAGTACCGATGTTGTAGATTACCTGTCAGGTCAAGGCATATCCAAACTAGATATTGTGGTTGGCACGCATCCTGATGCTGACCATATAGGGCAATTGGATAAAATAATAAATCAATTCGAGGTTGGCGAAGTTTGGCTATCTGGAAATACAAATACTTCTGAAACATTTCAAGAGGTTTTAACCGCCATCGATTCTAAGAATGTTGATTATGATGAACCTAGAGCGGGAGACATATATGATATTGGCCCATTAAAGATTGACATTCTGAATCCTGAAACAATTTCTGGAGATTCAAATGAGGAATCCATTTCTATGAAACTAACGTATGGAGATGTAAGTTTTGTGTTTACTGGGGATGCTGGAACTGCTGCTGAACAAAATATGATTCAGAGTGGTAATAACCTTAACGCAACTATTTTACAATTGGGACATCATGGTTCGTCCACTTCCAATAGTCCAGTGTTTCTTGATGCAGTAAATCCTGAGGTTGCGATTTATAGTGCTGGTTCAGACAATCCGTATGGGCACCCGCATGAGGAAGTGGTTGAAGCAATAAATGAACGTGGAATTGAGCTTTATGGAACGGATGTAAATGGTAATATATTAGTTACGACTACAGGAAAAAGTTATGCTGTCAAAACACAGAAAGAGGGAAGTGTTGTCCCATCAAATGAAGGAAATTCGATCGAAGAGGATGATAATGAACAGCAAAGCACGGCTCCAGATTCAGAAGATTATTGCATCGATATAAACAACGCATCAAGACAAGAATTGCAGGAAATTGTTAACATCGGCCCTGAAAGATCTAAAGATTTGATTGATCTAAGGCCATTTGATTCAATGAACGATCTCACCAAAATAAATGGAATTGGTTCAGGGCGAATAAATGAAATAAAAGAACAAGGTTTAGCATGTATAAAAGGGGGATGAAGTGATGAAAGGTATACTAGATAGAATAGAAGATGGGGAAAAAGCAGTTATTTTGATAGAGGAATGGAACAAGGAAGTGATTATCCCAAAAGAACAATTGCCTTGCGGAAGTCAGCTCCATTCCTGGTTTGATCTGGAAATGAAAGAAGATCATATTATATCCATTACACTTAATCAACAAACGACTGAAAGAGAACAAAGAAAAACAAATAGGTTACGAAATAAAATTAAGTCAAAAAAACAATTGGGTAGTAAGTATAAGAGGAATTAAAATAAGATAGGAGAAAGTCATCAAAGAGGATATTCTTCCATTGTTTGGTGACTTTTTTGATGTTTCTGGTGTGATCTGATGTGCATAACCGCGTGAGAATCCGCATAGCAAGACAAGGTGTCCGCATAACCGCGATAGGAGTTTGATGCCAAGTAAAAGAATCCGCCTGATTAACGGACACCTGCACTTATTAGATATGTTCCTAAGTATGATGAGGGGAGTTCTTGGCGATAGTAGTGATGTGTTGAAACTTAGAATATGAGAGTTGAAATATATGAAATCGCAATATGTATTTATTTTATCCATTTTATTAATAATGTCCTTTTTTGTAACGAAAAAGAAATGTAATGTACTTGAAAATATATTTCTCTTTTGCGTTTTAGAATTCGTATTTACAAGTTACTTTGCTATTTTATACATTAATCATAATTTTTGGGAAATAACTAAGAGTATAGAATGGTTCATTGCGTTTCGTATATATGAGGTAATCATCGTACCTTTACTTTATATGTTTTATTACAATTTAATTCCGAAACTACAAACAAAATTATCTAAGGTCGTTTATACATTGTTATTTGTCGGGATTTTGTACGGAAATGAATACATACTCGTGAAGTGGGGGGTTATCGTTTATAGTAATTGGAATGCTTGGCAATCGATTCTTTTTCTTTCGATTATTTTAACAAGCGTTTATTTCCTCCTATTAGGCTTTCGACATATACTCAAAATAGAAGGGGTATCACAACGATGATTCTTCCTGTACAGTTTGATCAAAATGAATGGTTTCTTATTGTAATGATTATTCTTTCATATACTGTTGTTTTTCTAATGCCAAAGCGAATACCATGGAGCCAATTCATTCTAGTCATGCTTTTATCCGTAATGATTGCGAGATTGTCCGATCATCTGCTAGCTTCACCGTCAGTTGATTTATATGACATCAATGACACAGGGAAATACGATCTGTTTGATTTTGTCACCTATCTGCTATACGCTCCATTTAGCTACCTTTTTATATACTTTTATGACAGATTTAATATCCGCGGAATTGGAATTGTACTGTATATTGTTGTCTGTTCTTTTCTTGGTATGCTGTTTGAAATGACCAATGCCTTATTTGAAGTTTTCCATTACAAAGGTTGGAGCGCTGTTTATTCTTTTAGTGTTTATTTGGTTTCCCAATCCATAACTTTACTTCTTTTTAGTTATATTCGCACTGCCTACCATACTCTTCTGAGAAATCAAAACAAAAAGTGGCAAGGTAGTAATCTATGAAGAGGCTACATTTATCATTCTATTCCATCAAGGAAACCTAGGTTTCTCAGCCTTTCCTGCAACCATTTTTCGTTTCGTGATACTTCTCGTTTTTTCATTTCTGTATACAACTTTGTATTCGGAAGTTTTTTAAACAATTTGTAATCTGGCCGTCCTAATGTATCATCGGTATTTACTTCTAGCAACCAAATGCCTCCGTTTGTATCCACGCCAAAGTCTGGACCAATATCAACAAAATAATGGAATTCGTCAAGCGTATCCGTTATCTGATGCGTTACTTTTTTTAATTTCCTTTTTACATCCTTCTCTTTTACCTCATCTTGTAATAGTCGTCTCAAAATAAAGGAAGTATCTGCAATGCCACCATAACCGGTAAAGACATTCGAGACATACGAACGATTCCCACCTACACGAACGACATCACCAACGTAAATCCATTTATCATTCTTATCTCGCTGCATATGTGATCGAATATCAAAAGGACGTCCCAAATAAGAAAGAATCGGTGCCTTTTCTTGAATGATGCATTTTTTTCCTTTGTAATCGTATAGAAGGGCCTTTGTTATCTGTTCTTTTTTATAAAAATATTTGATTGGATGCCCCTGTTTTTTCCAAACAAACACGTTCTTTTTTTTCTCTATTATGCTTAGCCACCTGCCTGCCCATAAATCAATTGGTTTTATAACAAATGAAGTATATGTTGAAATGAAATCATTTAATGTATGCTTGGTTAACATTTTTGTTTTTGGAAGATGACATGCCAACTCTGTTCCGCTTAACAGTTTATACATTTCCCACTTGTTGAAAAATTGCCGATCCTGATCAAATTGAACTTCCACGGATGTCCCCCCTTCCTTTGAAATCGTTTGGTGACTTTTTGATCAACCTCTTTAAAAAACCATATGGTGCCTTTTCGAACATCCCTATACCTATTCTATGCAAGATGACCCATGTTGAAATAAGTCATTCAACTAGAGGTTTTGGAATGAACGGCACATGATTTACCAGCTTTTTCTCATACTAAATAAGGAGGAGGTATCCAATAATGAAAACAGCTCTTTTATCCATCCTTTTCGTTTTTCTACCGCAAGTTGACCTTCCTAGTCAGATCAATATTACGGACCAAGGGAAAACGCTCCAAACTGTTGAACGTCAACAGTTTGCTATTCCATATTTTGGTTCTCCCTTACTAGAACGTTCGAAGCTGGGAACATTGATGAATAAAATAGATCAAGATATATATGAGGAGCCAGGAGATGCTACGTTGAGTGCAGACAACAAGATTATAAAAGAATTACCTGGAAAAAAATTAAATCGGAAAAGGTTTAAGGTCATGTTCTATGAGGCATTTTATCGCAAAGGGCGTATAACGATTCAAATACCGATACAGACGATTTATCCTAAGGTAGACAGCGAATTACTCGATCAGATTAGAGTGAAAAAAATAGGGGACTACAAAACTTATTATAAGACGGGTAATGAGGAACGTTCACATAATATTACACTTGCCACAGAAGCAATTAATAATTACGTCGTCTTTCCAGGCGAAACTTTTTCATTTAATAAAGTTGTTGGCAAAAGAACAAAGGAAAAAGGCTATTTACCAGCACCTGTGATTGTAAAGGGAGAGATTGCTGAAGATGTGGGGGGAGGAATCTGCCAAGTATCCTCAACATTGTACAATGCTGTTGATCAAGCAGGAATGGAAATTGTTCAACGTTACTCCCATAGTAAAAGTGTGCCATATGTACCACCTGGCCGCGATGCGACAGTTAGTTGGTATGGCCCTGATTTTAAATTTAAAAACAAATACAAGAAGCCGATCTTAATTAGGGCAAAGGCCGAACAAGGGAAGATGAGTGTGATTATTCGAACATCAGAAGCGATAGAACCAGATTCCCGCGAAGTCCCAAGCGTTTCCAAATGATTTCCAGAAGCATGCAAGTCATGGGTGTTTTGAACTCTCATTTAAAGAGAATTTCACCTATAGGAGAAGTATTGTTTTGTGTGTTATAATGTGAAAATAAGTATGGTGAGGGAGGTTAATGATTTGAAAGAGGTAACACCAGAAGAAGTAGAATCCTATATCCAACAAGGAAGACCCATTATGATTGTAGATGTTCGAGAGGATCAAGAAGTAAATGCAGGGAAAATTGCGGAGGCAATACATATTCCATTAGGATCTTTAGAGTCTCGTATGAATGAGTTGGACAAATCGAAAGAACACGTGTTTGTATGCCGTTCTGGTCGAAGAAGCGAAATAGCTTGTGACTTACTAGAAGATCACGGTTTCTCTGTTTCCAACATGGTAGGTGGAATGCTAGAATGGGAAGGTAAAGTGGAGTAATATAGGATGCCAAAGTACAAGTGCGTGTTCTAAAATATGAACAACCTCTATAAATTGGAATGAATATAGTGTAGGAAAGGTTGAATACCATGAAAGTTGTACAAAACATAACAGAATTGATTGGCGACACACCTGTCGTTCAGTTGAACAGACTCGTACCTGATGATGCGGCAGATGTTTTTGTTAAATTAGAATTGTTTAACCCGAGTAAAAGTGTAAAAGATCGTGCTGCTTTTAATATGATTAAAATCGCAGAAGAGCAAGGACTAATAAAGCCTGGTTATACTATTATTGAGCCAACAAGCGGAAATACTGGAATAGGTATCGCGATGAATGCTGCTGCCAAAGGCTATCAGGCAGTTTTAGTTATGCCTGATAATATGACAAAAGAAAGGATTAATTTGCTAAAAGCATTTGGTGCAAAAGTCGTTTTAACTCCGAGCAATCAAAAAATGCCTGGTGCAATTAAGAAAGCGAAAGAGTTACAAAAAGAAATTCCAGATAGTTTCATTCCACATCAATTTGAAAACCAAGCAAACCCTGATATACATCGTACAACGACTGCACTTGAGATCTATGAACAAATGGATGGCAAGTTAGATGCGTTCGTTGCTACAGCTGGAACAGGGGGTACTGTTACAGGAACAGGAGAGGTGCTGAAAGATAAAATACCCGGACTTTATATTGCGGTAGTGGAACCAAAGGGATCACCTGTTTTGTCTGGTGGAAAACCTGGTAAGCACAAGCTGGTCGGAACAAGCCCTGGTTTTGTCCCTGACATCTTAAATACAAACATTTACGATGAAATAGTCCAAATTGCTGATGAAGAGGCCATCGAAATGTTTAAAAAAATGGCAAGATTAGAAGGAATCTTTATTGGCCCTTCTGGTGGAGCAGCAGTATATGCAGCCATTGAAATTGCAAAAAGGTTGGGAAAAGGGAAGCGCGTGTTATGTGTTGCACCAGATACAGGGGAGCGTTACTTGAGCATGAATTTGTTTGATGAATAACATGAATAATCGTATTGTATAAAGATCACTGACATACAAGTCATTGGTCTTTTTTTTTGTTTCAAAAAGCTATCATAAAAAAGTACCCTAAGTCATTTTCATTATTGTAATCAGTAGGAATTACTTCCTAGTTTTCTAGTTAATCTCGAAAATGAGAACGATAGGTGATATGAATTCATTCCAGCTTTAGGCAAAATGAACGTAACCAACTGGTTAAAACTCAATCAATGGGGTGTATTCATGTCTAATATAAAATCGATCAATTCAAAAATTTCGAGCAAAAAAATTGAAAAAAAACGAAAGCAAATGATCAATGATGGATTAAGGTATGGGCTGTCTCATAAGAAAACAGTAATGAAAAGTAAAGAGCTAGACGCTTTGTTAAATATGCATCAAAAGGCATAGTCCAAGTTCATTTTTTATGCTTAATCTCGTATAAAAACAGTCCTTTAAGCCCACTAATAAAAGCATTATCGTAATATACTTTTCCCAAGAATTCGTTTATAATGAGACCTAAAATAGAGATTACAATATCAGGGGGATATATGAAGAATTTAGTGGGTACAGGAGTAAACGGATTAGATACGACATTGTATGGAGGAGTACCAAAGGGCAACACGATAATTGTTGAAGGGAATCCTGGTACTGGTAAAACGATACTAGGGATGCAGTTTTTGTATTTTGGCGCAGTTCAGTATAATGAGCCAGGATTATATATTACTTTTGAGGAATTTCCCGATCAAATATACCAGGATATGTACTCCTTTGGGTGGGACATACGAAAATTAGAACAAGAAAATAAACTAAGAGTTATTACGTTAACACCACAAGTATTGATGGAGCAAATAAAGAATCCAGATGGACTTTTCCAGCGTCTTATAGAAGAAATAGGTTGTCAGCGAATCGTGATTGATAGTATTAGTTTGTTCCATTTTTATTACAATTCAAAAGAAGAGCAACGTAAAACGATTTATGCATTAAGAAATGCATTACGTAAATATTCTCTTACTTCTTTTTTAATTAAAGAGTACACCGAAATGGATCAAGAACAAGTTTCTTTTGTCAATTACTTAGTTGACGGAGTCGTTCAGCTTAAACTGGATCATCATTTTGAAAATTACCGAAAACGAACACTCGAAGTAACAAAGATGAGAGGGAGTAATATACAAGAGGGAGAACATTTATTTAAAATCACAGAACAAGGAATCTATCTACTTCCCGCTTTATCGATGGTAGAGGATGAGACTATAACGTCACTAGATGTAGTCCCAACAGGCATTCATAAATTAGATAGACTGCTTGGTGGAGGTATATACGACGGATCATCTTTTATTATTGACACAAATAGTAAATCAAATTACAGATTTTTACTCGCTTCCATTTTAGCGAATCGAATGAAGGCTGGTGAAAATGTTGTCGTTCTATTATCAAGCTTGAACACGATCGATGATCTAAATGGGACGTTAAAATTATTTGATGTTGATCTTGAACAATTTGTTGAAGATGAAAAAGCAATATTCATTGAACATTATAATCGTCCAGTTCCTGAAAAATTCAAGAATGCTACGATAAATGTAGTCGGGTTGGATGATGATAAATACAAACAGCTATTAACGGAGAAAGTTGGCCCCTCCATAAAAAACGGTATTGAAAAAGGTGGGAAATGGTTTGTTTATTACGACCTAAATACAATTGTATCCCAACGAGGTTCGGCTTTTCTTAAACGATATTTCGCTGAAGAAGTTGCCAACATGAGTGCGTTAGGGATCAGTATCTTATCTTTATGTAATTTTAAAGAACTAGGTCAGGAAACTTCAAGTTTTATTGAACGGACAAGTAATGGAGTAATAAGAACATGGGTGGATGGAATATATCAGTACATGCAAATTACAAAGACACCGAATGGTCATAATTCTGAACCGTTTGTCGTTGAAAATATAAATGAAAAACCGTTTATTCGGCTTGTGTAGGAGGAGGATGAAATGAATGATCACCATAATAATGTCCCTTTACAACTAGAGTGTACGTTGTATTTTGAAAAAAACCCATATGCATATGAAACAATAGAAGGATTGGCTTTACGTTTAGGAAGAGAACCATCTGATCTTTCGCCAATTGTCCAGCATCTTGTTTCATTAGATATTATCGAGGCATTAGGGGAAGGGGATTCCGCTATTTACCATTATAATCAACCAAAAATAGCTAGTGAGGTTGATCTGTCATGGGAACAAGTGTAAGCGCACTTCAACATCTTCAAGATGCATTTACGAAACTTATTGGATTATCCTGTTTAATTACAACCAAAGACGGAGAAACGATTACCCATCTTTCTGGAAGTCATAAATTTACAGATCTGGTTATGGCACGAGAAAATAGGAAACAAAGAAGATCGGACGCATTGAGAAGCTTCAACAGCATCTCGAAGCCTATTTTTTTTGATTATGAACCAGGAATTAAAGGAATTCTTGCTCCAATAAAAGTGGATTCAGTAAATAAGTACTTTGTATGGAGTGGCTTCTTTATTGATTATGGAACTAGAGAAACCGTTCAACGTTATGTTGAACAACACATCGATAGTTCTTTTGCTTGGAAAAAAGCTACAGAAGAGTTACCAGAAATTTGGAGCGAAGAAAAACGGAACAAGTTACAGTTGATCGGAACCATGTGCGATATCATTTCTAATTATTTGAATGTAGAAACGTTTTCAGATCAACATAAAAACGTCGATTGCATTGTTAACAATATATTAAAAGAATTAACGACAACCAAATCCTCCGTTCGTTCCATATTGCAACGTAGTTTAACGTATAATAAGAAGTTAGATTTTATCGGGATCGCTGAAAAAATAGATGCGGATTTATTCTCGATCACGAACTTTCAAGGCCTTGCTACTGAAAAATTAATAGGAATGGAGTTTACAACCGGTGAAGGTTTTCTTGGAAGTGTTATTGCAACTGGGACAGGAAACGTATGGAAGGATGCTTTATTTGATCCAAGAGCCGCTTTTTTTAAAGACTTTGAGCCGAAAGGTTTATTTTGTTTTCCATTAATAATGGATGGTGAGACAAATGGCATTTTTTTTGGAGGGAGTACTTTAGCGAATATTTCCTATGATGAAATTGGTTCATTTAGCCAAAAACTTTCCTACATATTGTCCATACAAGTTCATCAAAAGCAGATGAGAAATAGTTTAAATAACCAATTAATGAAGCTATCCATGTTTAATGAAATTTTTCAGGTCATGACGACAATGCAAGATATTAAAAAAATTCTATTTATGTTAGTTGACATTGGGATTAATGTAATGGAAGCTACATACGCTTGTGCTCTGTTAAAGCCTAAAGAAGGAACAACGCAAGCTACAATCGTCTCAAGAGGAATGACATCTGAAGAAATTAATCATTGTGGACAAGCCATTGTAAAAAGGTATTTTTATGTGGAAAATGGTAAAATGGAAACTGCATCTACAACAATAGAAAGCCATTCTTCTGATAAAAAGACTTTGTTACTACCGATTTGTTATCAGCAAGATACGATTGGTTGTTTGGCTATAGGAATACAGCATCAGGAAAAAAAGAAGGAATATCAATCTTTTTTAACGAATTTAACTACGGCAGCTGGTTTATCGATCGCAAAGCAATTAAGTCATACAGAATCTGATCAAATGATCCAATCTTTATACGTTACACTATCCCAATTCGAACCTACAGAGTATCAAAATGTGAAAGAAGAACACGATTTCATTAAAGAATATAGTAATAATAAGGGGTATTCTGAGGCGGAAATGAAACTACTGCTTGATTCATGCTGTGTAAAAGTTATCGATGATTCGATTATTGAAAAAATCGTTACGGACACTTCTATCGTTTCTCTTATTAAAGAATTTAAAGTGCATCAAAGGTTAAATAATAGCAAGAGTAGTGAACAAGAGCAAATAGTGTTAAGTGAACAAAGTCAGATTTTGTTTTTAATTTGGAGTTATGTAAAGCATAACAAAAATGAAAAGTATATCCATACATTAACGACAGTATCTGCTACGATTAAAAATGACTTTCGTGCATTTATTGCAAAAAGAGAAACAACTGAACAAACAATAGACCTTTCAACCATTACGAATCTACAAAGTGAGCAGCTAGTAGAATCAGTGAATCAACAAGTAAGTCTTTCGAAAAGAGAAAAAGAGGTACTTGCTTTAGTCGTACAAGGCTTAAGCAACAAGGATATTGCACTACAATTGTTCATAAGTGATCATACGGTTAAAAATCATTTAACAAATATTTTTCAAAAGTTGCAAGTCTCAGATCGATCTCAAGCCATTGCGAAAGTGTATCGTTTGAAACAAACGTCAACAGGTGATGGTATCATATAGAATTCTATAGTTCATGTATGAAAAAAAACTTGTTCTATTGGCAAATGGAACAAGTTTTTTTCGTTTTTTATTGGTTCTATGTTAATTGATTCTATGTTAATAGGAAGCTCTTCCTATTTATCCTATTCACATAATAATAGGAGCAATGGGTGATAGAAATAAGAACGATAGTACGTCACAATATGGACAAATCTTGTCCACGAAACCCATTGGTTTGCAGCCCATTTATTCACGTAAAAGTTTAAAGAGGTTGTTCAAATAACCTTGAAGGAGAGTGATCTAGTTTGAAAATCTGGAAATCAAAAATATTTTTGCGAATTTGTATCACACAGCTAGCAATCATCCTTATCCTATTTGGATTACTATTCTATCTTTCAAGTTTGATTATTTCAACTAATTCAGAGGTTTACAATCAAGGGGTAATGTCCACCTACAGTGCCGTTCGTGACTTCCAAAAGACTTTACTCCCGATCGGTTTGGCCTTTATTGGCGTTTCCATGTTCATTATGATTTATACGGCTGCAAGAGTACTTAAACCATTAAGTCAACTTTGTTCTGCCATCGATACCATAGCCAAAGGAAATTTTGAAGAACGGGTAGATGTTTCGAACAGGAAAACAGAAACTGAGTTGCTCGCGACTCGTTTTAATGAACTAATAGATCAAATCCAAGATTTTCGCACGAATCTTCTAAAAAACGAAGAACAAGTGCGCAAACAAAAGGAGTTTCTTCAAAAAGTAATCAACCACAACCCAAATGCCATTTATGCTATGGATTCGGAGGGAAGGCATACCCTTGTAAACAAAGCTTATGCCGACTTTTTTCATGTTATTCCAGAAGAAATGGTCGGCAAAAAAGAAGAAGAATTTAATCCTATTAGAATACAGACACAAACCTTTCTTAAGGAAAATCAACAAGTGATCAACACCTTGGAAGAACTGGAAACAGAAGTCTCCATTTTTGATCCAAACGGAAAGCAGTATTGGCTTGATGTCGTAAAAGTTCCAATCATAGGGGACGAGGAAGAGGAGACCCAGGTGTTGTGTGTTGCAACCGACATCACAGAACGAAAAGAACAAGAGGAAAAAATAAGATTTCACGCCTATCATGATGATTTGACAAATCTACCAAATCGAAAAATGTTTTTTAAACGTTTAGAAGAAGAGTTGGAAGACGCAAAAGAGAAGCAAGAAATACTTGCCGTCCTGTTTTTAGATTTAGATGGATTTAAGCAAGTGAATGATACCTTTGGTCATAATGTGGGAGACCGTTTGTTGCAAGTGATCAGTGAACGAATTGGAAGTTGCATTAGGGAGAAAGATACTGTTTTTCGATTGGGTGGTGATGAATTTACTGTCATCCTTCAAAACATCGAAGATAAACACGTTGCTGCAGAATCCGCCAAAAGTATGATGGACATGTTGACAAAACCTTATGAGATTGAAGGGAATACCTTTGTTATGACGACTAGTATCGGAATTTCTATATACCCTGATAATGGGTTGGACAGTTCTTCGCTCACAAAATACGCAGATATGGCCATGTATCAAGGAAAGCAACAGGGAAAAAATACGTACCGCTTCTATACAACAGATATGGAATCAGACATTACAAACAATATAAGACTTAAAATGGAACTACGGAACGCATTAGAGAAAAATCAATTTTTCATTCACTATCAACCAAAAGTTAGTCTAGAATCCGAACAGATCGAAGGAGTAGAAGCATTGTTAAGGTGGGAGCATGAAGAATTAGGGTTGGTATCACCTAATGAATTCATTCCAGTCATAGAAGAAACGGGTATGATTCATGCGATTGGCGAGTGGATACTAAAAACGGTATGTACTCAACATAAAGTGTGGAGGGATCAGGGTTATCCAACTCTCAAAGTAGCAGTCAATCTATCACCAATCCAATTAAAAGATCCAGACATTATAGAGAAAATAACAGATATTTTGCAGGAAACCAATATGGAACCAGAATGGCTGGAATTTGAAATTACAGAAACATCTCTGATCGAAAATAAAAAAGAAGCAACGAAAATTCTTAAAAAACTAAGGAAAATGGGTATCCGTATTGCGATTGATGATTTTGGTACTGGTTATTCATCCTTACATTTATTAAAACGCCTCCCTGTTGACATACTTAAAATCGATCGGGCTTTCATTCAGGACAATGATGATCATGCGATTCTCGAATCTATTCTAGAAATGGCTAAAAAGTTACAACTAACTGTTGTAGCAGAAGGGGTAGAAACGAAAGAACAATTGGACTACCTCAAGGATCAATATTGTCAGGAAGCACAAGGATTCTTCATTTCCCATCCACTTTCAAAGGAAAAATTGGAATCATTTGTAAACGCACAATTAAGTCGAGAAAAGTCAAAATACCTAAAAATATGTTGAAGTTTTTCTAAAATAGTGGGATTATATACCTACAAAGTATAATTTTCGATATAGTATGTATCACCTTCGATAATGGCAAACTCATTGAAAGATGAGGACGCAAAGCTAAGGGTCTAAGGTCTTAGGACTATGATCGCCTGGTTACCGAAAAGGATTGGATCGAATGATTAGTAGCCCGTATTCATTGGCTACATGAGTCTACCATTCTTTTTGGTGGACTCTTTTTTTGTCTAGTAAAAATGAATTAGAGTATACAAACGAGAGGCTGCATCATGCATTCGGGAGTTTGAAAGAAACATCACAATAAGATAAGCGATGGAAAGGAGAAGAAAAATGCTTTATTTATCTCGGAGAGTCGATTTTTCCGCTATGCATAGTTATCGTGTTTCTGACTGGAGTGAAGAAAAGAATCGTACTGTTTTTGGTTTATGCAGTAATCCTAGTGGTCATGGTCACGATTATCAGTTAGAAGTTATGGTCAAAGGGGATTTGGTTCAAAAATCTGGTATTGTTGTGAACACTACCGATATAAAACGCATTGTTGGTGGCTTTGTGCAAAGAGAACTCGATGGTAAATTTTTAAATAAAGAACTTTCGTATTTCCAACAAAACATACCAACAACAGAGAATCTGGTTTTATACCTGTGGAAATCTATTGCACCGCAATTAGAGGATTGCGAGTTACATAGGCTTCGTTTACATGAGAATCCATTTTTGTTCTCAGAGAAGGGGGAAGGAAACATGGTTAGTTTAACGAGAAAATATCATTTTAGTGCTGCACACCGATTACATAGTGATCAACTTACGGAAGAAGAGAATATTCATTTGTTTGGTAAGTGTAACAATGCTTATGGACATGGTCATAATTATTATCTTGAAGTATCTGTTAAAGGGGAACCCGATCCAATTTCAGGCATGGTCATAAATATATCCAGTTTAGATGAAACCGTAGAATCTGTTGTACTCTATAAATTTGACCATAAGCACTTTAACTTAGACACAGAAGAGTTTGTGGCGCTTAATCCTACTTCTGAGAACGTTACAAAAGTTATGTACGACTTGCTAAAACCTTATATACCGAACCTTTATAAGATTGGTTTATGGGAAACAGAGAAAAACTATTTCGAATATATGGGTTAGGAGGAAAACATGAAAATGGACGTATCGCAACTAAAGGATAAAGTAATTATCATAACAGGTGCTAGCCGCGGTATTGGTCGTGCAACAGCGGATGTATTGGAAAAGTGTGGTGCAAAACTTGTTTTGGGTTCTAGGAACATTGAGCAATTGGAACAGGATTCTAACGGAGAAAATATTTTACCCATTTATGTAGATGTCAGCAATGAGCAGTCTGTTAAACAATTTGTTGATACGAGTATGAATCAATTTGGACGAATCGACATTTTAATAAATGCAGCAGGAATTGGTACATTTTCATCTATTTTGGAATCTGATACAAAAGATTTTGACGATATGATCGCCATTAATCTTCGGGGAACGTATTTATCTTGTAAATATGTTGGAAGACACATGAAGAAACAAAAAGAAGGTCAAATCATTAACCTTGTATCTATTGCAGGAACAACAGCACTAGCAGGTTGTGGAGGATATTCCGCATCGAAATTTGGTGTATTCGGATTAACGAAAGTTCTACAAACCGAACTGAGGAGAGATGGAATACGTATTACGGCCGTTCTACCAGGTTCTGTGGATAGCTCTTTTTGGGATGAAATTGAACCAAAACCGGATCGATCTAGTATGATTCCAGTCGAGTCGATTGCAGAGCATATTGCCTATTTATTATGTCAACCAACACAATCGGTAGTTGATGAAATTACGATCATGCCGCCAGCCGGAATTTTATAAAAAGGGGGTGCCGGAGTAAATGAAAAAACTGTTTTCAAAATTCCGCCATGAGCAACCTCTTCAAGAAGAACAATCTCCGGCAATCTCGTTTCCACAACTTGCTTCTTTTTCTTCTCTACAAGAGGTGAAAAAAAGGGCAACTGTTGGATGGATCGCTTCCCGTTTGGCGGCAATGCTTGAAATGAACGGGGTATATAAAGAAACCTTATTCTATTTCGCTTTTATGACGCAACCATTAGATGAAACCATAGATAAAGAATCAAGAGAGATTCTACAGTTAGCAGAATCTGCTGTCGATTGGTTAGAAAAAAACGCTGTTGTAGAGGAAGAAATAAAACGGTTAGCTCTTTCTACCTCTTATCATACAAATTTATCTCTTGTGATCAGTGAGGTTCAGTCTGAAGAAGATCCACAGGAGGATACTTCTTATAAGGTATGGGAAGTATATCGTGATGTCATTTACGCAGCTACCCATGGTCGCTTTCTTTTAATAGACAAACAGGAAATAGGACGTTACAAACAGGGCGAACTTTTGTGTGAAATAGAAATCAAAGAAAGAAAAGATATTCCAAAAGCCCGAGAACTAGCACAAAATGTCTTTGATGACATGGGGTTAAAACGTTCTAAGGCAATGAGTTACAAATTAATCATTTCAGAAGCAGTTACAAACATATTGAAGCATGCTGAGTACGGAAAGATGCAGATTTACAAAGACGAAGAATGTATTCGGATGAGTGTACAAGACAAAGGACCAGGATTTTCATTAAAACTATTACCTCAAACAACACTTATGGCTGGTTTTTCTACTAAAAAATCACTAGGCCAAGGATTCACGTTAATGATGAAAATAGCCGAACAAGTCGTATTAGAAACGTCATCTGCTGGATCGACTTTGATTTTGATAGTGGATGGAGAAAGGGATGAAATCAATGATCAAAACGAACAACAATCCTAATACAACGATTCGAAAAACATTAATGACTGCTAGATTATTTGACGGTTTTTGGGAGAGATGGATTGCTCATGGAGTAGAGAAGGAAGCGGTATTTGAGGTGAGGAATTCTTTACAAGATGTAGAAAATTGGGTGAATGGATTTCTAGATTATGCCTTTACACACTACGAAGCAGCAGAAAAAGCATCCAATGCCCAAGCGGAATATCATTATAGATTATCAGGTCTTTACTACAACTTGATTCATTGGATTTACCCCCAAAATAGTTCACGAAAACAACATTGGTACAAAAAATCAAAAGAGCTATTTATACTTGCAGACCAGTTGTCGAGTACAAAGTGTTCCCTCGAAACGATTTGCATTGATGAGCATCGTTGTGCTGGCAGGGTTCGTACTCCTAAACAACCAAAAGGGTGCATCATTATTCTCAATCCAATTGATTCAACCAAGGAAGAATTATTCTCCTATGAAGAGCATTTTATCGCATTAGGTTTTGCTACCGTTAGCTTTGATGGCCCGGGACAAGGAGAGACGTATACTTTAAATGGCCTAAAGGGAACTACAAAACGGTGGGATGTATTTTTAAATGAACTCATCTCTTTTTCTAAAAAAACATTTCATGATCTTCCTATCTATTTATTTGGTACAAGCTCTGCAGGAACGTGGTCCATTTACGGAAGTGCCAACCGGTATATAGACAAGGCAGTGGCTGTAAGTCCAGCGTTCGGGAATGGAGTTTCTTTACCAGAATACTTTACGGAACGGTTGAACTATGTAATAGAGGACAATGAAACGATATTACCTAGATTAAAGGATGTATCGGATTATAAAGGTGTTTTATTATTTCACGGTAATAAGGATGTCATGGTATCTGATGGGGAAGTTCACCAGCTACACAGCACACTTCCTAATCCGAAAAAAATAGTCGAGTATAGTCAAGAGGGTCATTGCTGTAATCATAAGCTTGTCGAGGTACGTACACAATCAACGCAATGGTTTTTAGAGGATGTCCAACAATGAAACATGAGCCTTTAACAAAAGGAGTGGCGTAAGTATGCGTTTTGATCAATTTTGCACACTTATTTCTGACATTGCCCACATTCCACCAGAAAAAATACAAAGCAACTCCACATTTAGAGACGATTTAGGAATTGATTCACTGCAAATGGTCAATTTATTTATCGAACTATCAGAACAAACAGGAGTGGGATTCGATCATTTTGTAAAATCAGAAGATATACAAACGGTTGGTGGTGTATATCAACAAGTGATATACAAGGGGGAAAATCAATGAGTAAACTAAGAGATTTGCTATTCCGAAAGAATGAGAATCCGATCGTTTTAACAACATTCTCTGGTGATTATACTGCGCAGAACATAACAAACATGATAGATCATTATGTTGAATTGTTAAAAAATGAAAAATTAGCTGGAAAGAAGGTTGGCTTGCTAATACCGACTATTCCATCCTATTTATCACTAGTACTTGCAATCAATCAGCTCGGCGGGACGGTGGTGCCATTAAGCTGGCAATTCCGTAAAGAAGATTTATTATCGGTTCTTTCCTACCTTAATCCCCATATTGTGTTAACGGTAAAAGAATTTGATCATTTTTCGTTTGCTGACGTATTTCATTCCTGGGCGAAAGATTCCCTTGAAAAAACGGTTATCTATGAATCAACCGATTGTAAGGAATGGGAAGTGAAAAGCTATGGTGGAAAAGAAAGACCGATAGAAACAGAAAGAATCGATTTCATTTGTTGCTCTTCAGGAAGTACTGGAACACCAAAAGGCTTGGTAATAGGGGCAGAGACCTTAAACTTCTCTATTCAGATTTTAACGGAACAAAATAAAATCCAACCATCTGATCGGATATTTTTAAATGCGCCTCCTAATGCTGTGTTTGGAATCTCAGCATTGTTGACTGGTGTTTACAACGGAGCTAGGGTCGTTTTTCCTGATCGTTTTGATTTCCCTAACATGATAAAGCTAATGAAGGAAAATAATTGTAACAAATTGATGAGCACCCCGTCTATTTTTAAGGCGATTTATCAAGTAGCAAAAGCAATCAACCCTGACGTAGTAAAGCAACTTGAATTGGTTTCACTGACCGGGGAAATGATGACGGAAGGTTATGCCGAACAATTTGATTTAATGAAAGATTGTGCGTTTTTTGGAATGTACGGAACCTCTGAAATTGGTGGCGCAATGTTTTGTGACCTACGAAAGAAAATCGAGTTCACCTTTTACAATGGAGTAGATCACAAAATAAGTGATAATGAATTACTAATAAAATCACCTTCTGCTTTTTCATATTATTATTTGAACCCTGAATTAACGGAAGCGATGGTCACTCAAGATGGATGGATCCATACTGGAGATCTTGTGCAAGAAAACAAAGCGGGTAAATTTGAGATCATTGGAAGGAAAAAGGACATCATTAAAAAAGGCGGTCAACAAGTAATTCCAAGTGAAATCGAACAACACTTATCTAGACATAAGCATGTAAAACAAGCGGTTGTCATTGGAACGCCACACCCGATTTTTGGAGAACAAATTGTGGCATTTGTCGTAACAGAAGGAGAGATCAACAAAGAGGAATTATTTTATTTCTGTTCTCAATCCATCGCTAGATACAAAGTGCCAGATGTGATCGAACTTATAGACGATATTCCCGTTTCTCAAGGAAAAATAGATAAAATCTCCCTCCGAAAGTGGTACGAACAAACAAGGGGAGGAGTCAAGAAATGAAGATGAAAAATAAAACACTTCGCAAGCAATTTGTCACTCGGATGCTCATCGTGTTGATTAGTATAACGGTTATTTCAGGTGCGATTCAATTCTATCTTTCATATGGACAAGTCGAACAAAATGTAGAGAATGAAGCAATGATGATCGGCCAAAGTATTGAACAAGGGATCACGGAAACAGATTTGGCAGAACGAGCAATCGAACAGCAGATTGATTATAAGCTGGAGGATACGTCGGAACGTATAGGTGAACTTTTACCAGAGAAAGCAGCAGATATTTCGAATTCAGATTTAATAAAGGTGAACGAAAAAGTGAAAATAGCTGGAATCGACATCTTTAAAAAAGAAGATGGTGTAATCTCCGTATCAAACTCTACAGATCCAGAGGAAATTGGATTCACATTAAAAGGAATAAGTGAGGAAGGAAATAACGCACTTGAACAATTACTAATGGAAGAGAAACCTAATGGAAGAGGGATTGCAAGTTATATAAATGACAACATCGTCATTCTTTATACAGCCCAAGCAGGATCTCGTGAAGAGCCCCAATTTTTTAAGTATGCTTACTACCACCAACCAGGTACAGACTACATCATTAGTGCTTTTATTGAAGCAAATGAAGTGTACCAGTTCACCCAAGAGGTAGGTCCAAGTGCTTGGATTGAAAAAGTGTTAACAGGAAGTGAATTCTCAAAAGAGATTGCAATTTTAGATCCACGGGTGTTTGCTGATCCTAGTTTAGCAGAGAGGATGTACCCACCTCTAAAAAAAGTGGTGTACGGAAAATATACTTTTAGAAACGACGAAAAATTACTGATCGATCTGTTGAAAAGTCCAAAGCGAGTGTCTTATATCGATAACAACAACGGAGAGAAAATTTATAAAATGTTTATTCCTTATGATGAGGGTCGTGTCATCTACATCGCGCTTGACTATGAAAAAATGAGTGCACCACTTAAGAATAATTCTCTCCTATTAATCGTATTTGGTTTTCTAGCTTTACTACTTTTATTTATTATTACAGCACGTTTCTTTAGTGATATTTATAACAATATTGCGAAAATAATCAATCAAATTAAATCTCTAGAAAAAGGTGATTTTACCTCCCGCAGTCATGTGGAAGATGGCGGAGAGTTGAGTGACTTATCTAAAACGACAAACAAAATGGCAGAGACGTTAAACAAATTGATCGGTGAAACACGCGAACAAGCAACGGAAACAGAAAGACATGCCTATTTGTTAGAAGCAGAAGCAAATAACTCTGTTGAAAAGGTTTACTCCATGTCGGTGGATACGACGACAACATCAAGAGAAGCAATAGAAGAAATCGATTATTTCTTAAATGAGCTAGAAGGATACCTTCAGCAAGAAGAAGGGGAAAAGGCTAAAAGCATTCTAGGAAAAGTAGATGAGGTGCGTGAACAAATAAGAGCTGGTACGAATTCTACAACAGAGATGACGATCACATTAGCAGACTTATTAAAGTCATTGCATAACCAATCAGCTTCCTTATCAGATATATCAAAGAAATTACTTAAAAATATGGCGCAATTTGAATTAAACACAGATGAAAGCCAAAATGCTGACAAAAACTCTAGTCAAGAGGGGTGAATGGAATGGAATCTAGTATACGCGTTGTAAAAGAAGAAAATGGAATTTGTACATTCCGAGTAAGTGGTGTATTGGATTATTCTACGATGAACCCTTTTATTGAAGAAATCCAATCGATAGAGATCGGCACTAAAAAGGTTATCGTCCACTTTGATGAGTTAGAGTTCATAGATTCTACGGGTATTGGGGCAATTATTAATTTGGTGCATGATGCAAACGCCAAGAACTTTAAAGTTGAGTTCCAAGGAATAAACGAAGAGATTGAAGAATTGTTTGATACGATCGGTGTATTTCAAATAATGGAACAACTAAAAATGGAGGAGGCTTGACATGTACCGAAGAGAATTCTCCCAAACAGTGGATCAATGGTCAGAAGAAGAAATGAATCATACGTTGAAACGTGAAATTCAACTCGCAAGAAATATTCAAATGAAATTATTAAATGGCGAACATCCAGAAGTAGAAAACGGAAAAGTGTCTGGTGTTTCCATCCCTGCCCGTTTAATCGGAGGAGATTACTACGATTTTCACATTTTACCAAATGGGAAACTACGTATTGTAATTGGTGATGTGATGGGAAAAGGGATTCCCGCAGCAATGCTGATGATATTAACCCGTGGGGCTTTTCGAAGTGCTGCTGAAAGCACGAAAGGACCTGGGGAAACATTAGCAGCGATGAATAAAGCAATGTACCAGGATCTACGTACCCTCGGCTCTTTTGTTACTGTATTTTGTGCAGACTGGGATCCCGAAAATCGTCAACTCACATATGCCAACGCAGGTCACAACATTCCTTTAGTTGTACGATCGAAAGATGAGGTTGCGGAAATCCCAAAAACGAAAGGCGTAATGATTGGTGGGTTACCTGATCAGGACTATCCCGAGAATTTCATAATATTAGATGAAGAAAATATCGTTTTATTTTATACAGATGGGATTGTAGAAGCTCAAGATGATGAAAGAGAAATGTATCGTGTCGAACGTTTGCATCAAGTCCTTTTAGATAATCATCATCAAGATGTTCATGCTATAGAAGAATCGATTGTAAATTCGATTCATGCTTTTACTCAAGGTGTTCCCCAAAAAGATGACATTACAATGGTTTTATTAAAAGTTAATCAAGAGAAGACAGATATAACAAGTTATAATTCTCCAGTTATCCATCCATAGGAGGGTTGAAAATGCAAAGCATTGTTTCGAAGGGGAAGAGTGTTAAAGAAGCTGTTCACTTAGGACTAGAACTAATGGAAGTAAAGAAAAATGAAGTAAGTATTGAAATCATTCAATATGGAACAAAAGGTTTTTTCGGGATTGGCGGGAAAAATGCGGTCGTAAAGTTATCAAAACAAGAGAGCAATACTACTTCACGTCAATCAAAAACAAACAGCATTGATTACTATAAAACAATGGAACATTTAGTTGATGATTTACCTTTTGAACAAAGTTCCGTTTTTGAAGGATATCCTATAGACTATGCAATTGATGTATCACAAAAAGAAATGACCGAACAGGAATTAGAGGGAAAGGCATGGGTAACAGACGGCACGATCTATGTGAAAGATTCGGAAACGCAATACCCGATTGTAGAAATTGGAAAAGGTGTACAATTATTTAAAAACAATCAAATGGTGAAAGAAAAAAAGACCATTGTATCTGAAAAAGACGCATTAGAAATAACATTAGAAGACGAACAACAAGATACAAGATGGAATATTACGATCGATCAACATAAATTAAACGTTCTTCTTGAAGTAAATCCTGGCCATACGATTACTCGTAAACTTCAAGACGTAGAACCAAACCAACAAATTGAGCTAACAGTAGATGAACACAAAGAGACGATCAACACACTGACCTATGAAGATATTCGAAATAAAATGGAAACACTCCGGATAACATATGGGATTAATCAAAATGAAATTAGGAAAGCACTTGAAACCAATGTACCTAGTTCCTATGAAATCGCAACTGGAAGTAAAGCGAAACCAGGAGTTGATGGAAGGATCGAGTTAATGGTAGAGGTAGATACAAAAAATGGACTAATTGAAGACGATGCGGGAAAAGTTGATTTTCGCGAGCTTAAAATGATTCCGACAGTTGAGGAAGGACAAATTATTGCAATCATACATCCTCCTATTCCAGGAAAACGAGGTACTACCGTAACAAATGAACCACTTCCCGCAAAAGAAACACATCCGATCGTTCTTAAATCGGAAATAGGTGTCACTGTTGTGGAAGATAACATTATAGCAACGACAGCCGGCCGCCCTTTTGTAGAACAAAGAGGTCCGTTTATAAAAGCTTCTGTTATACCAAAACTGGTTCATAACGGCAATGTAGATATATCGTCAGGAAACATTCGTTTTGATGGGGATATTGAAATAAGAGGTGAAGTAGAGGAAAACATGATCGTTGAAGGTGGCGGAGATATCATTATCTATAAATCAGCAAGTGATGCAACCATCACGACCTCAAAATCGATCATAACGTACGGAAATGTAACAGGCTCTGAATTATCTGCTGGTAAAAGCAATATGTTAATTACAGAATTAGGTCATCTGTTGGGGATTATTCAGATCCAAGTTGAAAAAATGATTTCGTTCATTAAACAACTGTCCCAGTCACCTGCTTTTAAATCTAGTGATTTTTCGCGCGGGGGACTAAATCCGCTCATCCATATTTTATTAGAAAAAAAGTTTAATAGCTTCCTCCCACTTGCTAAGAAATATGTAGAAGTTACAAGAAAAGGAGAGGAATATTTGGAAGAAGAAGATTGGAGGAAAGTTGCAACCTCCATCCAACAAATTTTTTTAACATTATCCAATCAAACAACTTCTTTAGAGCAATTGAAAATCCTTTCTAGAAAAATGAAAGAATTACATGAATATAGTAAAACACCTATAGAGCCCGATTCTTATATAACCATTTCCAATGCACTAAACAGTAGTCTTTATTGTAGTGGCAATATCCTCATTATTGGGCAGGGATGTGTAAATACAAAAGTTCACTCTGGGGGACAATTGAAAATTACAGGATCCGTTCGTGGTGGAGAAGTATATGGTAGACAAGGTGCAGAAATTAAGGAATCAGGCTCAAATAGTGGAACAAAAACAGTAATAGCAGTTCCAAGTGACCAAAAGATCCGAATTGGGAGAGCCTTTGAAGGAACGGTATTAAAAATTGGTCATATACAGCATATCGTAAAAGAAAACAGAAATAACATCACAGCCCGCATAAATAGTGAAGGGCAGATCGTATTTGAATAAAAGGGAAGGGAGGATGTATGATGTTTCATTTTTCAACAAAGGAAATTAAAAATGCTTTAGAAGTTAAGTTAGAAGGAGATTTGGATATTGATGGCACAGAGGTAGTTGAAGACCAATTAATACCTCAGTTAGAAAAGTATAGGGTAATATCTATCAATTTTGAAAATGTTCCTTTTGTTGATTCTTCAGGAATTGGATTGTTAATGCACTTGGTACAAGCACTTCAAGATAAAGGAATACACGTATCTATTTTTAATGTGAAACAGGATGTTCAAGAAATCTTTGACCTGTTACAGTTACCAGAAATTTTAGGGGAAGAAATTTTTATTTAAAGAGGTTGTTCAAAAAGGATGTTCCAAATTAAGAGGACCTTTGAAAAAGTAAAGATATTCAATCGGACGAAGAACAAGGGGTGTGGCTCATGAAAATATCTATATTAAAAGATTCTTCTCTAATTAGAGAAAGTATGTTAAACGCTTTAAGGGAATCTTTTGTGAATGATACTATTTTAACCTATTATTCACAAGATTATAGTGCCCTTTTACAAGAAGAAACGCAATCGGATTTAGTTATTATTGATCTAAACTCACAAGTAGAAATCTTATCCGTCATTGATAACTTTAAAGATAGAAAAATGAAAATTATTGTTTGGACTTCTAGTTTAAATGACACCAGTTTATTAGAGCTTTTTAAGTTGGATTTAAATGGGTATTTTTTTAACGGAATGGAAAAGGAAGAATTAGCTTCCGCCATAACAACGATACGAAATGGAGGAAAATATATCCATACCGAATTAGCTAATTTACTGTTAGAAGACTATGTTCAAGTCCATACGAAAGAATCCATTAGACCAGTTGCATTGTTCACTGAACGCGAATGGGAAGTATTGGAACTCCTAACGGAAGGACGGAAAAATGAACAAATATGTAGAATTTTATGTGTAACCCAAAAAACCGTTAAAAATCATGTTAGTTCGATTTTAAGGAAATTAGATGTTCCAGATCGCACAAATGCTGTATTAACAGCACTACGGAATAACTGGTTTTATGTTTGAACCATATCGCTTTATGTAAAAGGTCTAGCTTGGGTAAAGCTAAGGGGCTTGATATGTTCATTTAGGTAAAAAAAGGATTGACATTTATTTTTTAAACCACTAGAATTCATTAGGTGTTTCTACTGACGTTTTAAGTGCGTGTTCAAAAAGTCGACAAATTAGAAGCAAGCAGGTCGAGGCGGCGCTGTTTTGAGTAACGGAACGTATGCTTTTAATACGTGAGTAACGGAAAAACAAGCCATTTAAGGAATACAGGCTAAGACCGCCACGTCCTGTGGCAACGCCTGCATGACCCACATCGTGTGGGCCTGAGATGCGCTGCTTATCATTTGGTGACTTTTTGAACATCCTCTTTAAGGATCGGAGTGTCATGTCTAATGAATCGTTTATACAAATATGTAGTACTATTTGTGTTTTCTATCGTTCTAGGTTTTGCTTTTAATATGTTTCTGCTTCCCCATGAAGTATTGACTGGCGGAGTAACTGGTCTTGCCATGGTTCTTGGACTACTTTCTCCAATTAATTCAGGGATTTGGCTTGTTCTTTTAAATATCCCGATCTTAATTGTTGGTTGGATGAAGGTAGGAAAGGAGTTTATTGGTAACAGTATATTTTCTGTGTTGGTCACTTCTATATCGATGCAGTATATCCCAGTTTATAAAGTAACCGATGATGCGTTATTGTCAGCAGTTTTTGGAGGCGTCATTGCTGGTGTGGCTATTGGACTTATTATACGATTTTACGGATCAACTGGAGGGTTTGATGTTATTGGAGTCATTCTTACTAAGAAACGTGATATCCCTCTTGGCGGATTAATTTTCGGGTTAAATAGTGTCGTTGTATTTATATCTGGATTTGTATTTTCCTGGGGATTAGCATTGTATACGATGGCTTCCATTTACATTACTGGAATTGTGATTGATCGGGTTCATACCCGCCATATAAAATTGAATCTTATGGTTGTAACAAATCGAGGAGAAGAACTTAAAAGTGAGCTTATTAAAAATTTAATTCGAGGTATTACTGTAATAGATGGACAGGGAGCATATTCCAATACGGAACGTAAAGTGCTATACACCGTCATTTCACGCTATGAATTAGCATTAGTGAAGCCTCTTATTGCAAGTGTTGACCCTGCTGCATTTGTTAGTATCAGCGAAACCGTTGAAGTCATCGGTAATTTTAGAAGAGAATAAGAATGGGACGATCTGCAACCAAAAATCCTTTTCACTAATGTTTTTCCAGTTTTGGTTGACAGATTGTGATCATTTTATCCTACAGAAGGTCACTTACCACATCATACGAATTCATTACTTACCTTATTATGCATAACCTGCAGCACCATCACCATTTATTTCTCGCCTTTTTATCTAAATGTTGGACAAAATCCCAAACAATAAGCTCTCAATCTCATAAAGTAAAGATATAACAAATTTACCACAAAGGAAGGGGGATTCGTATGCCTTGTTTTCCTGGCTATCGGTATTGAGGACCACATTGTACGGGGCCGGGTGCTCCGGTAAACCAACTTGATGCCATTTGTATGGAACATGATGCCTGTTATCAAAAATTCGGTCCAAACAAAATGTGTGATGAAATGTTTTTAAATCGGATTAAACCTTTCGTACATCAACCCAATAAAATGGGAAGAGATGCCGCAATTATGTATAGAGCAATAAAACTAAAACTCACGATATGAAGGGAATCGCCATTGGCGTCCCTTTTTTCTATTCTCTGAAAATAGTATTGCCCTTTTTGGCATACATCATTAGAAAATGATAAAAAAAGCGCAAACAATAAAACTAGTGATACGCTAGAATTCCAACGCTAAGTTACGATTTATAACAAGTAAAAGACGAATTATGAACGTATGTTTGGAAACTTAGTAATTGATGATATAGAAAAACCTACTTTTCATTTGTATATATAAGCAAATCATTATATAATGATATCTAAATGAAAAAAGAGGGGGCTTGTTATGCTTAAAACTGCAGTTGAGATCGATAAGGCGGCTATGATTTTGAAATTGTTCGGTGATCGAACACGTTTAACGATGATGAAAATCCTTGATCATCATGATTGCTGTGTTTGCGAATTCGTTGAAATTTTCCAAGCAAGTCAACCGTCCATTAGCCAACACCTTCGCAAACTGAGGGATGTTGGTCTGGTAAGAGAAGAGAGAAGGGGACAATGGATTTTTTACTCGATTAATAAGAGCAATGACTATTATCCATTCGTTCAAAAGATCCTTGATCAACTACCTGATCAAGATCATAAATTAAAAGAATTAGAAGAACAAGGTACAAGAATTACCTGTTGTTAATTGGAGGGAATGCAGCTTGACATCATCGATTATACTGGCATCTTTAATCTTTGTGGCAACCCTAGTCTTAGTGATTTGGCAGCCAAAAGGTTTATCGATTGGATGGTCCGCATGTGGCGGAGCTGTCCTTGCTTTATTAGTAGGAGTAGTAGGGTTTAGTGATGTATTAGAAGTTACACAGATTGTATGGAACGCAACGTTAGCATTTGTTGCTATTATTCTTATTTCATTACTATTAGATGAGATTGGATTTTTTGAATGGGCTGCTCTTCACATGGCAAGAGCTGCGAAAGGTAACGGAGTAAAAATGTTTGTCTATGTAAGTGTACTGGGTGCCATCGTTGCCGCATTTTTTGCTAACGACGGAGCTGCATTAATTTTGACTCCAATTGTGTTAGCAATGGTTCGTAACTTGAATTTTCAAGAAAAAATGGTGTTTCCGTTCATTATGGCAAGTGGATTTATTGCGGATACAACATCATTACCATTGATCGTTAGTAATTTAGTGAATATTGTTTCGGCAGATTTCTTTGAGATTGGGTTTGTGGAATACGCATCTAGAATGATTATTCCAAACTTATTCTCACTTACTGCGACCATTGTTGTACTCTTCATTTATTTCAGAAAAAACATACCAGAAAATTACGATCTATCACAACTCAAGGAACCGGATGAAGCGATAAGAGATCCCAAATTATTTCGTATATCATGGTATGTTCTTAGTGTATTGTTGATCGGTTATTTTGTTAGTGAATTTATCAACCTGCCCGTATCGATTGTTGCAGGAATTATTGCATTTTTCTTTTTAATGATGGCAAGAAATAGTAGGGCTGTCGATACAGCGTCCGTTCTTAAGGGAGCACCATGGGCAATCGTATTCTTTTCGATTGGGATGTACGTTGTTGTATACGGCCTGAAAAATGCTGGGCTTACAGATGTACTAGCTCAAGTGATCCAAGCAAGTGCTGAACAAGGACTATTTATTGCTACGATAGCAATGGGCTTCATTGCTGCTATTTTGTCGTCGGTTATGAACAACATGCCGACAGTAATGATCGATGCTTTAGCGATTGCAGAAACAAATACTTCTGGTGTGATGCGGGAAACGCTTGTTTATGCGAATGTAATTGGATCTGACTTAGGTCCAAAAATTACACCAATTGGTTCCCTTGCAACCCTTTTATGGCTTCATGTTTTGTCTCAAAAAGGTGTAAAAATCTCATGGGGAACTTACTTTAAAACGGGAATTATTTTAACAATCCCAATCTTACTTATTACTTTAATAGGACTATATTTAACACTATTGATTCTTTAAAAAGGAGCTTATCATTATGTCAAAAAAAACGATCTATTTCTTATGTACTGGTAATTCTTGCAGAAGCCAAATGGCTGAAGGGTGGGCAAAAAAATATTTAGGGGACGAGTGGGAAGTTAAGAGTGCAGGCATTGAAGCACATGGCTTAAACCCGAATGCAGTGAAAGCGATGCATGAAGTTGGAATAGACATCTCCGATCAAAAATCAGAAATCATGGATACGGACATTTTAAATAATGCAGCTATGGCAGTTACGCTTTGTGGAGACGCAGCAGATCGATGCCCGATGACACCACCTCATGTGAAGAGGGAACATTGGGGATTTGACGACCCAGCAAAAGCAGAAGGAACAGATGAGGAAAAGTGGAATGTTTTCCAACGTGTGCGGGACGAAATTGGTGAACGAATAAAACGCTTTGCAGAAACTGGTGAATAATTAGAAATCCGTACGTAATGCGAACATGATGATTCGTCAAGCTATAGTACAAGTTAATGGATGGCAAGTATTAAGCTTGCTATCCATTAACTTATACGTTCTTGAACCCTCACAAAGCAATTTCTGAAATAATAAGAAGATGTATAGTATGATGATTATACAAACTTCCTCAAGTTAGCACTTTAACAGCACCAACGATAGTTAACCATTTTTAATAACCATAGCCGCCAAAAGCGGGAGCTATGATAATTAGCAAGACAAACAATACAACTAGTAAGGCAAATCCACCACCAAATCCTGCGCCGTATCCATAGCCGGCACTAGCACCGGCAAAGCCGCCACTCATTACGAATCACCTCCCTGACCAATGTAATAGTATTCTATGTATTTGACTTAATTAATGTAATGGACAATATCCTATATCAGTAAAAGTGATTTAAAAATATTTGACAGTAATTACGCCCTCCATTTGATTATAGCTCTCATCCGGTCGATGAAGACGCATTCGGAGCGAAAAACCAGCCAAACGTGCTCTCATCGGGTCGATCAAGACGCATTCGGAGCGAAAAACCAGCCAAACGTGCTCTCATCCGGTCGATCAAGACGCATTCGGAGCGAAAAACCAGCCGAACGTGCTCTCATCGGGTCGATCAAGACGCATTCGGAGCGAAAAACCAGCCGAACGTGCTCTCATCGGGTCGATCAAGACGCATTCGGAGCGAAAAACCAGCCAAACGTGCTCTCATCCGGTCGATGAAGACGCATTCGGAGCCAAAAACCAGCCGAACGCGCTCTCATCCAGTCGATCAAGACGCATTCGGAGCGAAAAACCAGCCGAACGCGCTCTCATCCGGTCGATCAAGACGCATTCGGAGCGAAAAACCAGCCGAACGCGCTCTCATCCGGTCGATCAAGACGCATTCGGAGCGAAAAACCAGCCGAACGTGCTCTCATCCAGTCGATCAAGACGCATTCGGAGCGAAAAACCAGCCAAACGTGCTCTCATCCGGTCGATCAAGACGCATTCGGAGCGAAAAACCAGCCGAACGTGCTCTCATCCGGTCGATGAAGACGCATTCGGAGCGAAAAACCAGCCAAACGTGCTCTCATCCGGTCGATGAAGACGCATTCGGAGCGAAAAACCAGCCGAACGCGCTCTCATCGGGTCGATGAAGACGCATTCGGAGCGAAAAACCAGCCGAACGCGCTCTCATCGGGTCGATCAAGACGCATTCGGAGCGAAAAACCAGCCGAACGCGCTCTCATCCGGTCGATCAAGACGCATTCGGAGCGAAAAACCAGCCGAACGTGCAATCTGCCCCGTCTGCTCGCTTTTAATTATCTTGCTTTTGGCCTTTTATACGAAAACTAGTGACTTTAATCTTGTTTTCATTCATTGAGGTGGCTTATGCCATGGAGGTTTTTGAATACGCACTATAAGTTTTAATTGATAGAATGACAGGATGAAATCGCGGTGGTTTTCCGAGGTTTTAAGGCGACAACAATGCCGTAGTTACACGTGTACATAATTCTTCATTATTATAGAGCTCCTCCAGATTTGAAACATCTTAGAAGAGCTCCATTTAAATTGCATTTTTCGTTTTGAGATTAAATTTCTGTTATTTTGAATTCATAGCTACAGTGCTGAAACGGTTGCCAATGTAGCGAGTGGAAGAATGGCACTTCCAAGACCTCCGCCATATCCAGGACCGAATCCATGGCCATAGCCAAAGCCAGGACTTCCATAACCATATCCATAGCCTGGGGTTCCATACCCATAGCCATATCCAGGAGATCCATAACCATATCCACGTTCGTCGTAATTGCTTGGTTCTTCTCTATAACCATTGTCTAAAAGCAAATAAACATGATTGTTATCTACATTATCGATCGTACCTTGATAAACTTGTTGATCAACAGTCACTATTTTTACTTTCTTCTTCATATGTGCAACGCAAGTATTGTAAATGTCATTGAAATGATTATGAAGATGCTCAGGATACTGGTAATTCATTGGGATTTGCGCTTGCTGATTGTAAAAATTATTATGCATCATTATTCATTTCCTCCTTTGTTCTTTTCAGTGACAGGATATTCAACTAAGGAGATTATGTGCATATATCACTTTAATGATGAGACGAAAATATGAAATTGAGAAAGTTCGAGAAGTCTATCAATGAAGTAGTGTGGGGCTTAATCTACAGATTAATTTTCACATAAAACCACCCTTCCATAATATGAATAAAATAAAGGAAGGAAGGAAGGAGGAGATTATGAAAGTAGATGCAGTATTTGAAGGTGGAGGAATAAAAGGTCTGGCATATATCGGAGCAATAGAAATCATGGAAGAAGCAGGGTATAAGTGGGAACGTTTAGCTGGAACATCGGTTGGATCAATAGTTGCATCATTGTTAGCTGTTGGTTATAACGCAAAAGAGCTTAAGCGTTTAATGATTGAACTTCCTTTTGAAAAGATTGAAAAGAAAACGACTGTTGGTAATATCCCGATTATTGGATCATGGCTTAGCTTGTCTATAAATAACGGAATTTATAGGATGACAATTCTAGAGGAATGGTTGAACATGGCACTAAAAGCAAAAGGCATACGTTGCTTTGGTGATTTGCCAGAAAACAAACTAAAAATCGTGATAACGGATCTTTCTCGAAATAGAATGTCTATTCTTCCTGATGATCTTCCCCTTTATAATGTTGACCCTAAATCATTTCCAATTGCTTCAGCTGTTCTAATGAGTAATTCTATTCCTTTCTTCTTTATACCAAGTAAGTTAAATGGGAATGTTATTGTAGATGGTGGAGTTCTCAGCAATTATCCTATCTGGATATTTGATGTAGATGGAATGCCAAGATGGCCTACCATAGGTTTTCGTTTATCTGGACCAAGTGCAATATCACAACCATCTCGAGTGAACGGTCCAGTAAAAACAACATTAGCTATCATTCGTACGATGTTAGAAGCGCATGACAAGAAATATATCAATTCACACAATGCCACTAGAACAGTTTTTATCAAGAATATTGATGTTGGTGCTACAGACTTTAACATCTCTAATAAGCAAAAATTTCAATTAATTGAACTAGGCAGGAATTCGACATATAATTTTATTAAGGATTGGAAGTTTATAAATTATGTAAAACAATATCGCATTTAATGATATATAATTTGATGGCTTTTTTATTAACATTTGGCACAACCAAAGACGCGCCCGTCGAGACTAGAAGCCTATCATAGCGTATTTAAAGGATTCATTATTTGTGGTATTGGTTTTGTACACAATTTTCTCTGTCTGAGAAAACTGTGTACTATATATGGTGCTGGATAATTATTTCCGTACCTCCGTATTAGTTATAGCGAAAAGGGAAGTGGATTCAAACCGTGTAAATACCGTTATATGAGGTCATCGGATGGGGAAAGGTAAGGTTTTGGAACAATTGAAAGCCTAAAAGATTAGAGCGAGGCTTGTTTGTTCTTTACTTTGCTTCTAAAGATTGTCGCGTTCCTTGGTATGCGAAAGTAATTTCTATTTGTGTTATAGCTTATGCTTTTAGCTCCATCGATTTCATACCTGATTTCATACCCGTATTAGGTTATTTTGACGATCTTACTCTTATTCCATTAGGCATTTCATTAGCGGTGAACTACTCCCACCACTTACCACCCTTGCGGGTTGCTTGAAGTGGGGGCTTCTTGGGTAATCGCCACTTTTGGTAGCTGACAAAATTGACCAAGCTAACCCTCTTGTTCCAAGAGTTCATATTGACTTTAGGCAGTTGCTAATAAGCGAATGCCTTCTTTTTTGATGTTTAGTGCTGAATTGTAATCTCTATCAAGATTTAGTCCACATAAACAAACATACATCCTAATATTCATAGGCATTGGTTGAGTAT
>NZ_JAMQKB010000024.1 GCF_028416575.1 Terrihalobacillus insolitus
AAGCACACGCTCATTTACGAAGCTACGCCCTCCACCACTAAGGAGGAAAGAGCTATTCAATTATCAAGGTGCAAATCTAGCTTTTTAGAGACCTCAAAAATAGGTCTAAACATAATATACAAGGAGGAATATCGGATGACAATATTGGGAGATTTTCACATGCATTCACAATTTTGTCCGCATGGATCAGATGATACAATGGAGCAATATGTCCAAAAAGCGATAGAACAAGGGCTTCAGGCAGTGTCCTTTACCGAGCATGCCCCACTCCCACTTGAATTCACCGATCCTGCACCAACGAATGATAGTGTGATGAACTGGCATGACGTGGATGTCTATTTAAAAGAAGGAAACCGATTAAAGCAAAAATACAAACAGAACATTGTCGTTCATATAGGTTTTGAAGTTGATTACCTCCTCGGCTTTGAAAAAGAAACAGAAAAAGTACTCAATCAATTGGGAAGTAACATCGATGACGCGATCCTTTCTGTCCATATGTTAAAGGCACCAAACGATACATACGTTTGTTTGGATTACAGCGCAAATGAATTCGGTCGAATTGTGGACCTGTTTGGATCAATAGACCGTGTGTATGACGCATATTTCAACACGCTTAAGGCCGCAATCGCGAGTGATTTAGGTGCTTATAAACCCAAACGTATTGGACACATTTCATTAATTGATAAATTCCACAAGCAGTTTCATCCTGTGCGTCATATCGAACCAGTGCTTGAAGAAATACTTGATTTAATGAAACAAAAACACTATTCCTTGGACGTAAATACTGCTGGTTTTTACAAAGAATGGTGTGGTGTCAGTTATCCTGCTCCTGAAGTCATTACGCTTGCGGCAGAAAAAGGTATTCCATTAGTCCCTGGCTCAGACAGCCATCTTGCCGAACATGTCGGGAGAGGATTTGATCGTTTACCGTCTGACCTTTTGTTTTCATTACCAACAAGAAGTTGAGCAATCCTGTGTCACAAAACGAATCTTTCTTAATCGTTAAACAACAAAAACAGGAGACTTATCCATAGAAGTCCCCTGTTTTTCTTAGTTACTACAAATCTCGGTCAATTGTTCCTTCAAAGTAATCATCTTCGGCTTGTTCGTGTGTTATTGCCAGTCTTTTTTGAAATTGAGTCTTCCCTTGCTGACAACTCCCACGGCTAAAGCAGTGGGGTTCTAGGGTACTTGCAAGCTTCTCAGTGGTGCCCTTATCTTTCCTTGCAGAAAGAGTTTCCACCAAAGCACTGACGTGCATTCCCCTAAAACATTAACGGACGTATTGCGTGTAGCAAGGCACTTCTCTCAACAAGCCTAGAAAGACTCTTGATATGCTTTTCGTTCCGACTTCTATTGGGCGCTGTCACGACCAATCAGGTTTGTGTTTATGCGACAAACCAACGCAATGTTTTACTTGGTGATTCTTTTAGTCGTGCTATCTCAAGATGATGCAATTCAACAAAGTTATTCCATTGTGCGTTGCATAAATCCACATCAACAGCATTAAAAGTTTCGTTTGTGTTACGAATTAAAAAGGCACTATATAAATCGCGTTGGATGAAGAAATCTCCAAAGTCACTCCAGCGTTCCGAAAGTTGTTTTTTGCTATATGCTCCTGATATATGATTAAACTGACTCGCTTTTGTTGCATAAGTATCTATTTTCTTCAAAGAACAACCTTGATAACCTAGTTTTCGGTCGATTATTGTTAGCAACATCGAAGGAGCGCGATTGGCTATCGATTTGCCAAACCTCTTTTTGCGATTGATTTTGCCATTTTCCTTATTTCGTGAGGTGTTTTTCGAACGCTTTTGCAACGATTGAAATCTCATGGTTTCTACTCGTACATCTGAACCAAGAGAAAGGATTTCGTTTGCTCGTTTTTCGTGCGACATTTTCCGTTGTACAACCATTTTGCGATAAAGTTCTTTTCTTTTTTGCCGTAGTTTCTCGTATTTCTTTGAGTTTGCCCAAATTAGTCTGCCCGTTTTAGCTGTGCCATTTTCATTGAAATTATTAGGATTAGTGCTTCGTTTAGACCTATCCATTTTACGCTGAATGCTTCTTAGTTCTTTTTCATCAGTCTTGCATTCTGGTGCAAGTTCATGAAGTTGAACTTTATCTTCACTACATATCGCAATAGTAGACGTACCAATATCGATGCCCACACGTTTTGATTCATCGTTAGAAGTCTTACGGTTTCTTTTTGTTGGTGGATAACCTTCTTGAATAAGTTGAACAAAGTAGCGACATTTCCCACGCACTTCACGTTTTAATATACGGACGTACTTTGTCTTATCCATTAAAGCTAAATGTGCGTATTCATCTTTCGGTTTCGGTGAAATCGGCATAGAAAGCCAATTTTTTGGTTTTAGATTTTTCTTTGTTGGTTTATCACCCCAAAGAATGTTTCCTCCTACAAACCTCAATCCAGTTTTATTTGATTTATTCTCAACTGAAATATCATCCGTGTTATTTTTAAAGTGGACTTTTTTTGATTTTCCAAAATGGAGTTTCTCAACCGCCTGAAAAGCTCTCGTTGCAAGCTTTTGTGCTTCAAAGCTTCCAATGTGTTCTTTAAACTTTCTTTGAACAGATTTCACGAAGTTATGTATTCCATATTCAGAAAATCCATATGTTAAGCGAATAGCTGAAAGTTGCTTATCACGTTCTTTAGATTTAGACTCTTTAAGGAGTTTACGATATTCTTTATCCGATTTTACTGCTTTATGCCGTTTTAAAGCTTCACCTAGGCAAGCGTTATAAACATTTCTAGCAATCTTGAATTTCTTTTCTAGAAGGTGTTGTTGCCAAGGCGGGATGTGCAAAGGAAGTTCAATTGTATAAGTGGGTTTCGTTTTTCTTGCCATAGGTTTTTACTCCTCTCTAATTCCTTTTCTTTTGATTATCAACGTATCGTTTCATAGTTTCGCTCGAAACATTGCCTGCAGTGGACACAAAAAGCGAACGTGTCCAAAGGCTTTGCAAATGCTGGAGGTGAGCATTGTTTTGGTTTTTTTCTATATTCATTCATGTATATAATGATATCTGTTTTCGTGCCCAATTACACGCATATGCGCATAAAAAAAGCAAAATATTCAAATACTTGAAGCGCCACAAACCTTCAGTTTAAAAGTGCCACTCCGTATTTGACCTCACTATCATCCCACACCTAAAGGAGTGGGCTTTCTCGTTCGGAAAATCTGTAATCGTTTGGCTCAAAATCCTCCTCTGCGATTTTACGACTGTCTTTCGGATCTACTTTATGTTGTTTTTTTGCCATTTTGACCCCTCCAATCCATCCGTTTCACTATTATTATGAACCAATTTTAATACTTCACATCCACCTATATTTACCAATCAGTAAGGTGCAAGCATAATTTGAACATGATCGTACATAATAGACTTATGAAAGGCTCACCGCAAAAACAAGAACTGACCATATAGGATGATGAAAAACGATTAGGATCATTCGTTATCCCACGGAATTAACTCGTTTAGTTGCTTGTAGGTCGTTTTTAGTTCTGAAACATCCATATTGTCAGATAACGTGTAAAGTAGTCCATCAAAATATTGTTCCGCCGTATCTAATGCTTGATCTTTTATCTGAAGGACAAATTGTTCCCACTGTTTCAAGTAGAAAGCTTCGACTTGCTTACGATTGCTTTCCAAATAATCCGTGATCGGACTGTACAACACTTCTTTCAAATATGTTTTCATTACTTCCTTTTCATTTTTTTCGAAAAATGCTTTTGTATTTTTAAACTTACTCGCTGCTTGCTCAACGATGTTCTCCTTTATTTGTAAATGCTCAGAAAAACGTTGTGTTTCAAATCGCTTTTCTTCTACGTCAGGAAAGGCCAATTCTTCTTCACCCGCACACGTTTGCATCATCATTTCTTCATTAAATTGCTGTGCTTTATCTGTTAGAAATGACTCTATTCTTAACGAAACAGCTTGTAACTCCTGACTTAATTGAAAGCCTAGCTCATGGATGAAACGACTCAGGTTTTTCTGAACATCCAATTTTGCTGTTTTTCCATTCCCTTGAATCGTTGCTGGATTCAAATTTTCTTTAAATGTATCACTAAATTGAATCATGACTCTTTCTCTTACATAATAAACCTGTTTTTCTATCTTTTGGCTAATTGCATGTTCATATGCTTCATTCGCAAATGTTTTCATTTTGTTTTCGATTCGTTGTTTTTGTTCAACGTATTTTGCTCGGACAGCCATTTTCTCATTTCTATTTAGCGATGCAGACGTAATATACCTGTCAAGAACGTTCAGTGCTCTTTTCATATCAAACAAACTTGAGCGCACCATAATTTCGGATAATTCTTCTTCAATAAAATGATAAAAGCTCTTTTCAAAGGAAGATAAACCCGATTCACCATCTATTATACCTTGCTTTTCTTTCATTGCTTGATGACTAGAAACTGGGAACATACGCGGAAAATAAATTCCGAACGGACTAAGCTGATCTCTGACATAGTCTGTTACGATCTTCAATTCGCTATCCGTTTTTGCCAAATCAGCTGCATTAACGATAAAAAACATTTTATCTAGGCTAAAAGCATCTTTAACCCGTCCTAGCTGGGTGAGGAACTCCCTATCCGCCTTCGAAAATGCGTGATTATAGTACGTAACAAATAAAATAGCGTCTGCTTCTTTCATATAATCAAAAGATACATCTGTATGTCTTGAGTTAACAGAGTCAGCTCCTGGTGTGTCAACGATCGTTATACCGTGTCTTGTTAATGGACAATCATAATATAATTCCATCCACTCCACATAACATGCAAGCGATTCTTTTGCCACATAATCTGGGAATTCGGTTAAGGTAACCTGCATTTGCTTTCCTAATTGTTCTCCAAGCAAGTCATAGCCTGTAATAAGAGCTTCTAAAAAAGAACGATGCTTATGCTCCAAGTCCACACTGTTTTTTCTGCTTTTTACCCAAGATAGCAGCACTTCGATATTCTTGATCTCGTTCAAACTCTCTTCAAAAATATACGAAACATCCTCTACAATCTTAGTCAGACTTTTGAGCTTTACCCTAACCGTTCCATGCGGGTTCTCAGTCGTAGGTGGACATATTTTATTGATAGCTGCAGTGGTTGGATTCGGCGAAACAGGTAAAATGTTTTCACCTAAAAGGGCGTTTGCAAAGGAAGACTTCCCAGCACTAAATGCACCAAATAATGCAACCGTATAGTTTCGGTTTTCGAGTCGATCTGTTTTTTGCAATAAGTTTTTACGAATGGATTGGAACCCATTTCTTTCCTTCAATAAGTTTGCTGCGCGATTCATGCGAAATATCGTATCTTCAACAGATAATGGCATAGTCTCCTCTGCTCTATCTTGAGTCTGATGCTTAGCCTGTTGTTCTGCTCTCTCTGTTGTATCAGAAAGCATGTAACCCTGACCTTGTCTAAACTGCTTTTTCCGTGTTTGAAGCTTCTTCTCTACTAAATCAACGAATGACGAATCGCTTAAATCGTTTGTTAATAGTTCGGTAAGCGTCCTTGTTCGATCTTCAATCCCAGTATCCAATTGATCGATTTCCAATTGTAATTGCTCATATCGATTTGATACACGAAGGGAGTCTTCTAAACGACTTGTCTCCGTTTTTGCTTTCGCTTCTAGCTGGCGAAGACATTGCTCTAATATGTTATATGCCTCTTTTTTTGCCTGTCTTTTATATTCGTTTGCCACATCATCGGTGTAAACCAACAAATAAGCATTTGTATTTTTAGCACCAGACTTTATTAACTCGGTCAAACGTTCTCTAGGGAAAGACACAGAAAAATCTTGAATTACTGTCTGGATTCGTTGATCGGTTAATACATTAAATTGTTTTGCCCATTCTTTCATTTTGTCACGTAGTTTCCACTGCACCGCTGCTTCTGCAGTTTCTATAAAAGAGCTATAGAAGGATTGCAATCGTTCCGCACGTTCTTGATCCGTTTTCTTTTTGGAAAAAAGAAGGCCAACTTTAAAATTGTTTTGCTCAGATTCCAGTACTGCTTCCGCTTTTTCCCGAATGTTAAATGGCATGAGATAAGCATTGTTTAGGGTCGTATCTACTATTGATCGAAATTCTTTTTCTGCTTTTTTAGGTAATTGTTTTACTTCATCTAATTTTGCTTTCGTCAAAAAAGGATCTAATTGGATCTTTTCTATCCCGGCTAATTCATCCTGTAATGCTTCCTTTTTAGATTGTACCTCTTCCTGTAACCAATTCTTATGCTCCTGAATGATCGTATCCACAGCATTCACAACTGTTTGCTCCACAAAGTCTTCCTTTTTTTTCATTAATTCCTTGAGGTTGTTCTGTACCCGGGAAAATTGATTTAACTCGTGATTTGGCGATTTCAAGGAAGTATAAAATAATGCTTCTGGTATAATCCCCCATTGTGCAAGTGACTGCTTTACACTTTCATCAAATTGCTGAAAAGAGAGCTCTTCCTCTCGATGTTTATCCATTTGATTTATCACAATATAAATGGGTTTCGAGCGTTGTTGCATTTCCTGTAAAAATTGAAGGTTGACTTCAGACTGAACGTGATTATAATCCATTACATAAAACATGACATCGACTACATGCAAGGAAGATTCCGTCATCACACGATCGGCGTCATTGGAAGAATCAATTCCTGGCGTGTCCATAATCGATACATTGGCAGGAATGACGGTTGTATCTTTACTTATTTCTACCTTCGTAATGGCGTCACCATCTTTACAGTATGATTTTATCGTTTCTAGATCGTACGGCTCCTTGTATTCCATTGGTTCATCCTTATTGAAATAAACGCGGGCATACCCAGAACCTGCCGAAATTTTAACAATGTTTGCACTTGTTGGGATTGGGCTCTCAGGAAGGAGATCCTCGCCAAGAAGTTGGTTAATCATGGACGATTTCCCAGCAGAAAAGTGCCCAGAAAAGCTAATGACAAACGATTGGTCTTTGATCTTTTCTATTAAATCCAATACTTTATTGGCTTGTGTTATATGTTTATCTACCATTAATTCCTGGTAAATGGCAGCTAGATTTTCCAAATTAATTTTATTTGCAACGATTGATCCCATCGGTTGGTTACCCCTTTGACATGCATTTTTGGATGGTGAAACACCTATTGACCTATTATACGTAAAATACGTTCCTGTGACTAGTTTAAATGAAAGTAAGAGAGCAGAATAATCTACTCTCTTACTTTTTCTTATATAATTGAATAACCTCTTATCTAGTCCGTTTGCAAATTGTGGTATTTTCCGCTGTAATACAGAATCGGATCCTCATTTTGTTCACCTAATTCCAAGTCTTGAACCTCTGCGATAAAAATCATATGGTCTCCTGCCTTGTATGTGTCCGTAACATGGCAGGTGAATGAAGCCAACGAATGTGGCAGTACTGGTATATTATTCCTTTTTATAAAAGTAATTTCTCGATCCTTTTCTTTTTGTTTTGCATAAATCATGGAAATATCTTTCTGTTGTTCTGACAAAATGCTCAAACCGAATTGCTTCGTTTCTTGTAGTTTATCGTACATTGACGCATTTTCGTCAATGGAAATAGCAATTAATTTCGGCTCAAGAGAAATCGACATAAATGCATTGACCGTCATACCGTGCACTTCTTCTTCATATTCGGCTGTCACAATTGTAATCCCTGTCGCAAATCTGCCCATGGCGTCTCTAAATAATCGATCATCCATTGTAACATACCCCCTTTTCCCTATGTTTCTATCCTATTCTTACTTTCATAACCCATTCATAACTTTATACAGAATATCACTATTTATCGTGTATTGGAATAAACTTGCATGCCTACACTTTTCAACGTATGTGTATACATCCATTTCGTGTGCCGAACCGTTTCAAAGATTAGAATAATTATAGTATAATAGATCATGATAAATACGAATAGACATGAAGCATAAGGAGGTTTTTACTTGTCAGCACATAATAACGTCGCGTGGAGCCCTAGTAAAGAATGGACAGAATCGACAAGACTGTTTCGATGGATGCAGTCATTAGGATATGATACTTATGATCCCTTTTATGAAAAATCCTGTTCGGACACTGCATGGTTTTGGAATGAGGCTGTTAAAGAACTAAACATTGATTGGTACGAACCGTATCAACAAACGTTAGACCTTTCTGAAGGGATTGCCTATCCAAATTGGTTTGTTAACGGAAAAATGAATGTCGCCTACAATGCTGTAGAAAAATGGGCTTTAAACCCAAACACCGCGAATAAGATTGCTGTCATATGGGAAGGTGACGATCAACAAACAACTTCGTATACTTATCGTGAATTAAATCAGCTCGTAAACCGTGCAGCACACGGCTTTGAACAGCTTGGCATAACACAAGGTGATGTTATTGCTATCTATATGCCGATGATACCTGAAACGTTAATCACCATGCTTGCCGCTTCCAAAATTGGTGCAATCTTCTCACCCGCTTTTTCGGGTTATAAGGCAGATGCAATCGCAACTCGATTAAATGCAGCAAAGGCCAAAGTACTTGTTACGGCTGATGGTTTTTTTCGACGCGGTAAAATAATTCCTATGAAGGAAGAAGCCGATAAAGCAGCAGATCAGGCAACTTTATTGGAACATGTAGTCGTTGTGAATCGTGCGAACCGAAAAATAGAATGGAATGAACAAAGAGATGTTCAATGGGATCATATAAACAGAAATGAAACCGATTACAGCGCATTGCACACCAATGGCAATGATTCCTTTATGATTATTTACACGTCTGGAACAACTGGAAAACCAAAGGGAGCACTCCATTCCCATGCTGGTTTCCCGATAAAATCAGCATTTGATGCAGGTATCTGCATGGACGTCCACCACAATGACACACTCTTTTGGTTTACGGATATGGGTTGGATGATGGGTCCTTTTTTAGTATACGGCGGCCTTCTTAATGGAGCTACGATCGTGATGTTTGAAGGAACACCCGATCATCCAGGTCCTGATCGCTTATGGCAGCTGGTTGAACAACATCAGGTTACACATTTAGGCATATCCCCTACCCTTATTCGTTCCATGATGCATTATGGAACAAAGTGGATTGAACCGTATGATCTTTCCAAATTAAAGGTAATCGGCTCAACTGGTGAACCATGGAATCCTGAGCCTTGGAACTGGTTATTTTACGAGGTCGGAAAAGGAAAAGTACCGATCTTCAACTATTCTGGGGGAACGGAAATATCTGGGGGGATACTTGGCAACGTTTTAGTAAAGCCCATTCAACCTGTTACCTTTAATGCAGCACTACCTGGGATGGATGTAAACGTGTTTGACAGTGAAGGAAATAGTGTTCAAGAACAAGTTGGTGAACTTGTTTTAACCAAGCCTTGGGTCGGAATGACAAACGGATTTTATCAAGAGAATGAACGCTATGAAAATACCTATTGGAATAGGTGGAAAGATACCTGGGTTCATGGTGATTGGGTAATACAGGATCGCGATGGATATTATACAATAACAGGGCGTTCGGATGATACACTAAACGTTGCCGGAAAACGCTTAGGTCCTGCAGAAGTTGAATCCGTTTTAGTAGAGCATGATGCAGTTATGGAAGCGGGGGTCATTGGTGTCCCCCATGATGTGAAAGGTGAAGTTGCGGTTGCCTTTGTTGTCCTACAACCAAATAAAGAACAGTCAGAATCTCTTAAGAATGAAATGTTCACTTATCTCCAGCATAAATTAGGAAAAGCACTCGCACCTAAGGATATTTATTTTATTCGCGATCTCCCAAAAACGAGAAATGCGAAAGTGATGAGAAGAGCAATCAAAACGGCCTTTCTAAATACAGATTCTGGAGATTTAAGCGCCTTAGAAAACCCCGAAACAGTTCAAGAAATACGTTCAATCGGAAATGCATTTTCTGAGAATTAACAAAAGAGGCTGACCCTTTAGGTCAGCCTCTTTTTACACTGGATAGACGCCATGCTTACGTTTCGTAAATGTTACGTCTTTTGAGTCGTAAATGGCAAATCGTTTTACTAGTTCCTCTCTTAAGCGGTCTGGTTCGATTACTGCATCCACAACCATCTCAGATGCTAATCGATAGATATCGATGTTTTCTTTATATTCTTCTTGTTTTTTCTTAATAAATTCCAGACGTTCTTCCTCAGGCAATGTAGCAATTTTATTCGCATAAACAGCATTCACCGCAGCTTCTGGTCCCATAACTGCAATCTGAGCACTCGGTAGTGCGAGACAGCAATCGGGTTCAAAAGCAGGTCCCGCCATTGCATACAAACCAGCCCCGTATGCTTTGCGAACAACAACAGAAATCTTCGGTACGGTTGCTTCACTCATTGCAGCTAGCATCTTGGCTCCGTGACGGATAATACCAGCTCTTTCCACCTTTGTTCCAATCATAAACCCTGGAATATCCGTTAAAAAAAGTAGCGGAATCGAAAACGCATCACAAAGTTGGATAAACTTTGCAGCTTTGTCAGCAGAATCAGGAAATAGCACACCACCTTTTACTCGTGGTTGGTTGGCGATGACTCCTACTGACTTACCGTCGATTCTGGCTAAGGTTGTAATGATCTCAGGTGCAAATAACTTTTTTATTTCACATAAACTATCTTTATCAATAATCCGTTCAATCAACTGATACATATCAAATGGAGCGTTTTGATTTTCAGGAATGATTTCGGATATATTTTTTTCAACTGCTACAGGATCGTTTGCTGTTACTCTCGGGCTTTTTTGTGCATAATTAGGTGGAAAATAAGATAAATAGTTTCTTGCAAAGTCTATCGCTTCTTCCTCGGTTTTGGCTAACACATCGCCACAGCCAGAAACGGAACAATGCATTTTTGCACCACCCATTTCTTCTAATGTTACCTTTTCTCCGATCACTTTTTCAGCCATCCGCGGTGAACCAAGATACATCGAAGCATTTCCTTCAACCATTACAACGATATCACAGAAGGCTGGTATGTAGGCTCCACCAGCTGCAGATGGACCAAATAACAGACAAACCTGTGGCACAGATCCAGACAATTTTATTTGATTATGAAAGATTCGACCTGCTCCCCTTCTTCCAGGGAACATTTCAACTTGATCCGTAATTCGTGCACCTGCGGAATCTACTAAATAAAGCATTGGAACGTGAAGCTTTTGCGCCGTTTCTTGGATTCTAATGATTTTTTCAACCGTTCTTGATCCCCAGGACCCCGCTTTTACGGTTGAGTCATTAGCCATTACACAGACTGTCGTCCCATTGATCTTACCGATACCAGTGACAACACCATCAGATGGAAGATTCCCATCGATACAATTGGCAAAAAAAGCATCTTCTATGTCTATACCATCATCAAAAAGAAGTTCCAATCGTTTGCGAACAAATAATTTACCTTTTTCAGCATTTTTTTCGTGGTATTTATCCGCACCACCTTTTTCGATTTCTTCTACTATTTTAGAGTAATCCGATTGTTCTATCATGAAAAAACCTCCTGCCCTAAATCCTATTCCCCAATAAATGTTGGCTTTCTCTTTTGCTGAAATGCTTCTAATGCTTCGACTCGATCTTTTGTCGGAATGGTAGCTTGGTAGCTCATTTTTTCTATTGTTAACCCTGTTTGAAGGTCTGTTTGCAAACCGTAATGGATTGCTTTCTTCGCTTGAATTAACGCAATTGGTGCATTTTTAGTAATTTTATTCGCAACATCCTCTGCATCCTGTAACAACGTTTCCTTAGTAGAAAGCCGTTCCACGAGACGGAGAGAAAATGCAGAAGCAGCGTCAATCGATTCTGCAGTAAATATAAGTCTTTTCGCTTGGCCGAGACCAATTAACCTAGCCAATCGTTGGGTTCCACCCGCACCAGGAATAATCCCAAGTGACGTTTCCGTTAAACCCATTTTTGCATGAACACTAGCAATTCTTATGTCACAAGCGAGAGCTAGTTCCAATCCGCCACCGAAAGCTGCACCATTAATGGCAGCAATCGTTGGAACTTGAATTTGTTCGATTCGATTGATCGTGTCACCAATATACGTGACAGCCTCCAATACATCTTTCTCATGCATTCCTTGTCTTTCTTTTAAATCAGCGCCAGCGCAAAAGGCACGTTCACCTGCACCTGTTATCACGACACAGCGAATGTCAGATTCTAGTGATATTTTTGCAACTGCTTCATTTAATTGATCAAGCAAGGTATGCGAAAGCGCATTTGCTGCTTCTGGACGGTTCAAAGTGATGACGACTAGATGGTCATTTTTTCTTTCATAGTTTACAATATCTGACATATGAATTCCTCCTCACATCTGATTGGAGTTTATTTCAATTTGATGACTTGATAGTGGTTTTCCTAGCGCATCTTGAATAAACAATGCTGCTTGTTGCAATTTCCTTTCATTAACATCTGTTTTTATTCCTATACTTTCCATCATATGGATAAGATCATCCGTTGCCAAATTTCCAGATGCACCTTTTGCGTAAGGACAACCACCTAAACCACCCAGAGAGCCATCAAAAATAGTTATTCCCATTTGCAGTGATACGAGAACGTTCGCTAAGGCCATTCCCCTTGTATTATGGAAGTGCATGGCAAGCTTTTCTGTTGGAAATCTTTGCGCCAATTCCTCAAGCACCTTTTTTACTTGTAACGGATTTGCGACACCAATCGTATCGCCTAGCGAAAGTTCATCGATTCCCATTGAAAACAATGCATCACAAACACGAATGACCTGTTCGATCTTAATTTCACCCTCGTAGGGACAACCGAAAACAGTTGATACATAACCTCTTACCGTCTTATTTTCTTGTTTCGCTTCGTCCACAACTTCGCGTAAAACAGGGTAAGTAGCACGAATCGATTTGTTAATATTTTTTTGATTATGCGATTCACTTGCTGACATAAAAATGGAAACTTCGTCAATGTCGGCCGAGAGCGCACGTTCTAGCCCTCTTTTATTTGGCACCAATGCCGCATATGTAATCCCAGGATCACGATTAATTCCGTTGGCAACCTCTACTGCATCGTTTAATTGTGGTATCCATTTTGGATGTACAAAGGATGAAATCTCTATATAACGTAAGCCTGTTTGGGATAATAGGTTAATCCATTTTATTTTATCCTCTGTTGAAATGATAGATGATTCATTTTGTAATCCATCCCTTGGCCCCACTTCTTTAACCATAATGTTCGCTGGTAGATTCATAGAAGTCCCCTTCCATTACTCAATGATCGCAATCGTATCACCATCGTTCACAAAATCCCCTTCGCTAACTTTTATCTCTTTCACCACACCATCTACTTCAGCTGCTAATGGAATTTCCATTTTCATCGATTCTAATATGACGATGTCTTGCCCCTTTGTTACGGCTTCTCCCTGTGAAACAACAATTTTCCAAACGCTTCCTGCCATATTTGCTTTCACTTCACTCATGCTTCATATCCTCCTTATGTCGTTGATTGTGGAATATAGTACGTATCAATAAAGCTTGTTAATGTATTTCCTGTTTGAAACGCTTCCTGTTTTAGGATCTCTTTTAGTAATGGCAAATTCGTTTTGATCCCCTCAATTTTGTATTGTCTCAATGCACCAGACAATTTGTCTATCGCCTCTTCTCTTGTATTTCCAGTAGCAATTAACTTTGCAATCATCGGATCATAATACGGTGTAACCATGGATTTCTCTTCCACAGCTAGTTCGTTTCTAATTCCAATGCCCTCTGGAACGATCAACTTAGTAATTTGCCCTGGTGAAGGGAAAAAGTTTACTGGATCCTCCGCATAAATACGGACTTCAATTGCATGACCGTGACGTTGTACATCCGCTTGATCAAAATGTAACGCTTGACCTGCTGCTATGTTTATTTGTTGCTCAACAATGTCAATCCCAGTAATTTCTTCTGTAACGGGGTGTTCGACTTGAAGTCTCGTATTCATCTCTAGGAAATAAAAATTCTCATCCTCGTCGACTAAAAATTCAATCGTACCCGCATTGTAATATCCGATCGTTTTTGCCGCTTGAATCGCGGCTGCCCCCATCTTTTTTCTCGTTTTTTCAGAAAGAAATGGGGATGGTGCCTCTTCCAGAACTTTTTGATGTCTGCGCTGGATCGAGCATTCTCTTTCGAACAGATGCACGACATTTCCGAATTGGTCTGCCATAATTTGAATTTCGATATGTCGTGCGTTTTCAATCTTTTTTTCGATAAACATCGTACCATCACCAAAGAAAGCTAGTGCTCGCTTTGAGTTGCTCTCAAACGCTTTTTTTAGTCCTTCCGAATCGTGAACCAATTCCATTCCAATCCCACCACCACCTGAAGACGCTTTTAGCATGACAGGATAGCCAACCTCTGTTGCAAATTGGACCGCTTCCTCAACTGTTTGTATGGCGTCTGTTGTACCAGGGACAACGGGTACCCCAGCCTTTTCCATTTCCTTCCTTGCTTCGACTTTACTACCCATCTTAGCGATGACCTCGCTTGGGGGACCTATGAATACGATTCCTGCTTCTTTACATGCCTCTGCAAATCTTGGATGTTCACTTAAAAGACCATATCCAGGATGTATTGCTTCAACACTAGTATGTTGAGCGATTTCTATTATTTTCTCGATATTTAAATAGCTTTCATTCACTCTAGGCTTTCCAATTAAATAGCTTTCATCTGCCATCCTTACATATGGTGCATGCTGATCTGCTTCAGAGAAAACAGCAACCGATTGAATGCCGAGCTTTTTACATGTACGAATGATCCGGGCAGCAATTTCTCCGCGATTGGCTATTAATATTTTTTTTAACATAGAATAGGCTCACCTCACATGATTTTTTCAGTTGCAAGCTCTCTTAATCGAAACTTTTGAATTTTTCCGCTCGCTGTCATTGGATAGGAGTCTGTAAAGGCTATATACTTCGGAATCTTGTGTCGTGAAATACGACCATGGCAAAATTGACGGATATTCTCTTCTGAAGCAATTGCCCCTTCTTTCAAAATAACCCATGCCATCACCTCTTCACCATAGGTCGGGTCAGGAACACCAATTACTTGAACATCTAAGATATCGGGGTGTTGATAGAGAAATTCTTCAATTTCCCTTGGATAAATGTTTTCTCCCCCACGGATAATCATATCCTTCATTCTACCCGTTATTTCCACATACCCGTTTTCATCCATTACAGCTAAATCTCCAGTATGAAGCCAATCATTTTCATCAATCGCCGCTCTAGTCGCATCGTTATTTTTGTAATAGCCTTTCATGACCATATATCCTCTCGTACAGAGTTCTCCAGGTATTCCAGGTTCTTGTTCCAAATCAGTTCCAGGGACAACAATCTTCACTTCTACGTCTGGATGGGCTTTTCCGACACTGCTGACCTTTAACTCGATTGGATCATTTGTCCTTGTTTGTGTAATGACTGGAGATGACTCTGTTTGGCCATAGGCAATTGTTATTTCATCGGCTCCCATCTTGTCGATTACGCTTTTCATAACCTCCATCGGGCAAATGGAACCAGCCATAATACCAGTTCGCAAGTGTGTATAATCATAGTTTCCGAAATTCGGATGATTTAATTCTGCAATAAACATCGTTGGCACACCATGTAATGCAGTACATTTTTCCTCGGATACAGCCTGGAGAACCTTTTCAGCCTCAAACTGCTCCACAACAACCATTGTCGTCCCTTTTGAAACAGCCGCTAATACACCTAACACACAGCCAAAGCAATGAAAAAGTGGGACAGGAATACACAATCTATCTTTTGTTGTCAGATTCATACAATCGGCTACCTTGTAACCGTTGTTGATGATGTTATGATGTGTAAGCATTACTCCCTTGGGAAATCCCGTCGTGCCAGAAGTGTATTGCATATTAATGACATCGTCCTCGTGTATCGTGGCCATTCGGTTTTTCAATGATTGATCTGACACTTGCTCCCCTTTATCATCAAGATCCCCCCAATTGTAAAGGTTTTCAAAATAGTTATCTGATATAACAATAATATTTTTCAAATATGGAAACTTAGAAGAATTGACTTCCCCCTTTTTAGCATGTTCCAATTCTGGGCATAATTCTTTTAAAATATCTAGGTAAGAGGTTCCCTTATAGGACTCTGCCAAAATCAGAGTTGAAGTATCTGATTGTTTAAGCAAATATTCTAGTTCCTGTGCCTGATAGCTCGTATTTACGGTAACGAGCACAGCTCCAATTTTGCCTGTTGCAAATTGGGTAGTAAGCCATTCTGGTTTATTATCTGACCAAATGGCAACATGATCCCCTTTGTTCACACCAAGTCCTATCAGCCCCTTGGCAACCTTGTTAACCATTTTGTCGAATTCATCGTACGTTTTTCGCAGGTTATGTTCTGGGTAAACAATCGCTTCCTGCTCAGGATGTGCCAAAGCTATTTCTTCCAACAATTCTCCAACCGTTACATGCAATAATGTCATTCTTATCTAACCTCCCTTTTCTAGCAGCCTAGTTGTCTAGCAATGACCATGCGTTGAACCTCAGAAGTACCTTCTCCTATTTCTAATAGTTTTGCATCGCGAAGATATCGTTCCACTTCATATTCACGCATGTAGCCATATCCACCATGGATTTGGATCGCTTCATTTGCCGTACGAAATGCGGTTTCACTTGCGTATAATTTTGCAAATGCGGATTCCTTTGTAAAGGCTCGATTGTTATCCTTTAACCATGCCGCCTTCCAAACTATATTTCTTGCAAGTTCAACCTCCATCGCCATATCTGCTAGCTTAAACTGAATCGATTGGAATGAAGAGATAGATTGGCCAAATTGTTTTCTTTCCTTTGCATATTTTAATGCTTTATCAAGAGATCCTTGAGCAATTCCTAGTGCCAAAGCTGCAATGGAAATACGCCCACCATCTAATGTATATAAAAATTGTTTAAATCCTTTCTCAGGGTCACCAAGAAGATTTTCTCTTGGAACACGGACATCCTCTAATACGATTTCTGCGGTATCAGAACCGCGAACACCCATTTTGTCGTACTCGTTTTTAATTTTAACTCCATCTGTATCTGTCGGTACAATGATAGCAGATATAATGTTTTTCCCTTTCTGATCCTTTCCAGTGACAGCGGTAACGATGATCGTTTTTGCATAGCTTGCATTTGTGATAAAGCATTTTTCTCCATTGATAACATACTCATCATTTTGAAGAGTGGCAGTCGTTTTTGTTCCGCCAGCATCAGATCCTGCGTTCGGCTCTGTTAAACCGAACGAACCTAATGCTTCCCCAGTCGCCAAAGGTGTTAAATAGGTTTGTTTTTGTTCCTCTGTCCCAAAGTAATAAATTGGACTTGCACCTAATGAAACAGCGGCAGCATAGCTTAATCCTGTACTACCACAAACACGACCAATTTCTTCTACTGCTAGTGCATAGGCGAGTGTGTCTCCACCTGAACCACCATATGCCTCTGGAAATGGGATACCTAATAAGCCGAGTTTTCCCATCTCCTTAAAAATATCCTCTGGAAATTTTGCTTCCTTGTCAATCTCAATTGCCCTCGGGCCGATCACTTCCTCTGCAAAGGTACGAACCATTTTTTGTGTCATTTCCTGTTCTTTCGTTAAATCGAAGTCCATTTTACTCCCCCTCTGTCCAGTATGGAGAGACCGACTAGTTGGTCGGTCTCTTGCAATTCTCTTGTAAGCGTTTACTTTTGTTTGGTAAAAAATAACGCTTCATTAGACGTTCGTTTTACATTTTGCCTTGTATCATATAATACAGCGTGTAGAATGATGTTGGCAAATATGTCTGCAATTTCCTCAATTGTCTTTTCTCCATCTTTTTGATACCACTTATACGTCCAGTTAACCATACCTAAAATCGCCATTCCGGTAATTTCTACTGGTAGTTCTGATCTAAAATCTCCAGATTGCTTCCCTTCTTCCACAACTTGAAAAATAATCTGCTTGAATGCTGCACGCTTTTGTTTGATTTTATGATCATATGGCGGCTTTAAATACGTACTTTCCTGATAAAACACGGAAATATATGGCTTATAGATATCAAATACTTTCACAAAGGAACGAACAACCTCTTCAAGTCGTTTTGGTGGAGATTCATAGTGTTGAACTGCGTAAGTTGCCTTCTCTAATGCATATGTAATGAATTGATCATGAATGACATAAAGTAATTCATCCTTTGACTGAAAGTGGTGATAAAATCCACCCTTAGAGGTACCAGAAGCCTCTACTATTTGATTCACCGCAACTCCATGATAACCATATTTGTCAAATAGCTCAAGTGATGTTTGTAAAATAGTATCTTTTAGTTGACCCATATCTCACCACCTATCCAGTATATGTATTTAATCTTATCATATTATTCAGAAAAAACAACAGAATTCTGGGCGTTTTTTAAAGGTTTTGATAGACGTACTGTTGGCGGTAATATGTCTAAAGGGATAAAAATACGCCCCTAGAATTAGAGAGCGCATCTTATCTTGCGAAATCCTCACCTCAACCTGCACACGGTAGCCTTCCAAACTTTTTAAGCCAATACTTGAAACCTTGACAGTCATACATATGCCTCCAATTAAATATTTTCAATATACAATTCGTACTAAAATAAATGAAACAGATAATCAAAGTAAAATGGGAAAGAAAAATAGGGTGGGGTAACAATTGAGGTTTAAAATCAAAGTGATCCTTTTCTATCTACATCCAACTATTCTACAAAATAATCCAAAATACTGCTTTAATATAAAATAAAAAAGTAAATAGAAAGAAGCGCAACAAACCCAACCACTGCTACACTTCTCTCCTAACAACCTTCGACAAATTTCCGAGGGGGCGTCTCTGTGATCATACATTCCTGGTTCTACACTTTATTTCAAGGTTTATTTCATGTATAATGAGACTATATTAAAAAAGAGAAGTGTTTAAAACACTCCTCCATGCAACTGATACCGCAAAGGTGGTAGTTGTCATGTTTTATCTTTTACGAGAGCCACCCTGCTTCCTACGGCGAGGGGTGGTTTTCTTGCTTTGTAGAATGCTCTTACGAAAGAAATAGGCACCAGTTTCACGCACAATCCCCTTCAGAACTTCACGTAGAAATTCAAGATATGTTTCCATGATCGTCACCTCCTTTCCTAACACGGAAAGAAACGTAACAACCAACCACCCTCACAATATTCAGTTGCTATTTCAGTTTATCATATCCTTCAATTCTTTAATCTATCAATCTTCGACAAATTTCGGGGCGTGACCTGTTATTAAAATTTTTGGAATATATTGAAAAGCGGAATGCTGTTTGCTACAATATTAACAAAATTTATGAAAATAAGGAGAATTACTTTGAAATCTTTAATTTCAGTTATTTTAGGGGTTATTGTGGTTGAATTTATTTATTATCTTTTTACTAATGAGTTTGAAGCGAAAACATTTTTTGTTTTAATATTAGGGATCATTGGTGGATATTATATAAGAGGTAATAAAAAAAATGAGTCTTAATATTCTTTTGTTAGATAGTCTTATGATTTCTACCTTCTATGACCACTTTGACTTTTTTATAAATTAGCAGAACACATCGTTCAGAATATTCAAATAAACCTTGTAATGGAATTGCGGGGCTGTTTGGCAGATTAAAAATATATTTATGCAACGCTAGTGAATTCATATTAAAAAATACGACCTCTTAAGAGGAACGTATTTTTTAATCAAATTATTCTGTTGAGTTCTCGTCTGCAAAGTTTTTTTCATACTCTGCCTTCTCCCACACCTCGACAACTTCTCCATATTCATCTGAATCGATAACATAAGATCCATTGCTATAGCGATCACTTTTAGGAAGCTCCAACGGATAAATGGTGTGAACGGACCCCGTTTTTGTTTTAAATTGAATGGTGCTTTTTTCATTGACAAGGGATATCCCTGCAACACGATGCGGCTTTTGCTTCAACTCCCTTAACATTACCACTCCGCGTTTAGCACGACTTGTCTTCTCAAATTCACTCAGCACCATTCGTTTACAAGCACCTCGTTGGGTCAAAAGTACGAGATTTGGTTCGGATAAATCATCAAATGTAAGTCCATTGACCACATATTCTCCATCCTTCAATTGGATCGCCTTTACCCCTGTTGCTCGTTGACCTACAGGAGAAACATCTGACTCATGAAACCATAAACCATATCCTTTGTTTGATGCAACAAAAATGTCGGAATGTCCAGCAGTCACATGAACATTTACCACTTGATCCTCTTTTTTAAGATTAATCGCCACGAGTGCTTTGGAATACCTTTGGGCTTCATAGAGCTTTAGTTCACTTTTTTTAACGATACCATTCTTCGTAAAGAATAGGAGAAATTGATCGTTTTTGAAGTCGCGGATTGGAACAGACTTAACAATAAACTCGTCTTTATCAATTGAAACAACATTTGCTACATGCTGCCCGAGGTCTTTCCAACGGATATCTGGAAGCTCATGAACAGGTAAGTACAAGTATTTACCTTTGTTCGTGAAAAGCAGCAATTTATCTGTTGTATTGATTTCGTGTAAGCCTATTACGTGGTCTTCTTCTTTTATTGCTAAATCTTCACCGTTAGATGCTGCGTACGAACGCAGACTCGTCCGCTTCAAATATCCATCCTTCGTAACAGATACAATAACATCTTCACTTGCTACCATCACTTCCAAATTAATTTTCAATTCTTGAATTTCTTGTTCGATGACTGTTCTTCTTTTTTCAACGTATTTCTTTTTTAACTGCAAAAGATCATTTTTTATGACTTTTAACAAAACTTTTTCATGCTGAAGTATATTATCCAATTCATTAATTTTATTACGTAACGTTTCCGCTTCTTCCTGTAAAGCAGTTATATCCGTATTTGTTAATCGATATAGCTGTAAATTTACAATAGCTTCTGCTTGCGGTTCCGTGAATTCATATAATTTAATAATTTGATTTTTTGCATCCTGTTTATCTTTGGAAGCACGAATTGTGGCAATAAGCTCATCTAATATAGAAATAGCCTTGATCAGACCTTCCACAATATGTGCGCGTTCTTTTGCTTTTCTTAAATCGAATGTTGCCTGTCTTGTTACGACATCCTTTTGGTGGGAAATATAACAGTCAAGAATCGATGATAAGCTTAACAATTTTGGTGTTTTATCCTGAATTGCAACCATATTAAAATGATACATGATTTGTAAATCGGTATTTTTGTAAAGAAAATTTAAGACACCAACACTATCGGCTTCTTTTTTCAACTCGATCACGATTCGTAAACCAGTACGGTCTGTTTCATCACGAACCTCAGCAATGCCTTCTACTTTACGATCGATTCGAAGCTCGTCCATTCTTTTTACGAGGACTGCCTTATTTACTTCATATGGTATTTCTTCAATAACAATTTGTTCTTTATTTCCTCGAAGTTTTTCTATCTCCGCCTTGCCCCTTACAACGATCTTTCCTTTTCCAGTTTCATATGCCTTCTTAATCCCATCAACACCTTGAATAATCCCTCCTGTGGGGAAATCCGGTCCCTTTAAATGTTCCATTAAATCATCTACCGTGGCATTGGGATGATCAATTTTTTTAATAACAGTATCAATTACTTCACCCAAATTGTGTGGAGGCATTTCTGTTGCATAGCCAGCAGATATACCCGTAGAACCATTCACAAGTAAATTAGGGAATCTAGCAGGGAATACCACTGGTTCTTTATTTGTATCATCAAAATTCGGGACAAATTCAACCGTCTCTTTATCTATGTCACGTACTAACTCAGAGGCAATATTGGAAAGCCTTGCCTCGGTGTAACGCATCGCTGCTGGCGGGTCTCCGTCAATACTTCCGTTATTTCCATGCATTTCAACAAGAACATTTCGAACCTTCCAATCCTGACTCAACCGAACCATTGCTTCGTAAACAGAAGAATCACCGTGTGGATGATAATTACCAATAACTGTTCCAACCGTTTTGGCTGATTTACGAAACGGTTTATCGCTCGTGTTTTTTTCTTCATGCATCGCATAAATAATTCGACGTTGTACTGGTTTAAGACCATCCCTAGCATCTGGCAAGGCCCGGTCTTGAATAATATATTTACTATACCTTCCAAAACGATCTCCAATAACGTCTTCTAAAGGTAAATCTAAATAAGCTTCCGTCTGAGACATAAAAACCCTCCCCTTTAGGTTTGGATATTTTCATTTTCTAATATATTTGTTTCATCTTCTAAACTAAATTGCACATGGGCTTCAATCCATTTTCTGCGTGGGTCCACCTTGTCTCCCATTAAGGTAGTCACTCTTCGTTCTGCTCGCGCAAGATCATCAATTGTAACCCTAATTAATGTTCTTGTATCAGGATTCATCGTTGTTTCCCAAAGCTGATCTGCATTCATTTCCCCAAGTCCCTTGTATCGTTGAATAATGTAGCCATTTTTTAATTCTTGTATTGCCTGCTTCATCTCTTCATCATTCCAAGCGTAACGAATCGTTTCTTTCTTTCCTTTTCCCTTGGATATTTTATAGAGTGGAGGTAAGGCAATATACACTTTACCAGCTTCGATAAGTGGCCTCATATATCGAAAAAAGAAAGTGAGTAATAACACTTGGATATGTGCCCCATCCGTGTCAGCGTCAGTCATAATGACGATTTTCTCATATTGAACATCTTCTAGAGAAAAGTCGCCACCAACACCAGCACCAATGGTATGGATAATTGTAGAAATTTCTTCATTTTTAAGGACATCTTGAAGTTTTGCTTTTTCCGTATTAATTACCTTTCCTCGTAATGGTAATACGGCTTGGAATTTTCGGTCTCTGCCCTGTTTTGCGGAACCACCAGCAGAGTCACCCTCTACTAAGTACAGTTCATTTTTATTTGGATTTTTAGACTGTGCTGGCGTTAGCTTACCACTTAACAATGCATCCTTCCGTTTTTTCTTCTTTCCAGAACGAGCATCTTCTCGTGCTTTTCGAGCTGCTTCCCGTGCTTCTTTTGAACGAATTGCTTTTTTTATGAGCATTCCAGCAATGTCTGGATTTTCTTCGAGAAAGTAGGAAAGCTTTTCTGAAACTATCGCATCCACTACCGAACGAGCTTCAGACGTTCCGAGTTTTCCTTTCGTTTGTCCTTCAAATTGTAGTTTTTGCTCTGGGACACGAACAGATATAACTGCTGTAAATCCTTCTCGGATATCATTGCCTTCTAAATTTTTGTCCTTCTCCTTAAGTAAGCTTGTTTTCCTTGCATAGTCATTAAAAACCCTTGTTATTGCAGTTCGCGCACCAGATTCATGTGTTCCTCCATCCTTTGTTCGAACGTTATTTACGAACGATAACATACTTTCCGCGTAGCCGTCATTGAATTGAAAGGCAAAATCGATTTCAATATCCTGCCATTCACCCTCAAACGATACAACTGGATGCAATGTGTCTTTTTCCTCATTCAAATAGGCAACAAACGACTCTAACCCATCTGGATATTGATAAGACTCACTATTTCCATCTCTTTTATCCGTAAGATCGATTTGTAGTCCCTTTAATAAAAAGGCTGCTTCCTTCAACCGTTCGGATAAAATTTCAAATTGGTACGTTGTTGTAGTAAAAACGTGAGGATCTGGTTTGAAATGTATGGTTGTCCCCGATTTTCTTGTTGTCCCTATTTTATCAAGTGAGGTTACCGGTACACCACCATTTTCAAAACGTTGTTGATATTTGTTTCCATCACGACAAATGGTTACTTCTAGCCACTCAGACAATGCATTGACAACAGATGCCCCAACTCCGTGAAGCCCGCCACTTGTTTTGTATCCGCCTTGTCCAAATTTCCCACCTGCATGTAGTACCGTTAAAATAACTTCTGGTGTTGGTCTTCCAGATTTATGGATCCCTGTTGGCATTCCTCTCCCCTTGTCCTCTACCGATATACTGTTGTCTTTATGTATTACAACATGAATCACATCGCCAAAACCTGCTAAAGCTTCGTCAACAGCATTGTCCACAATTTCATATACAAGGTGGTGTAACCCACGCGTATCTGTACTTCCAATATACATTCCTGGACGTTTCCGTACCGCCTCTAAGCCTTCTAATATTTGAATCGAATCATCTGAATAGACTTCCGTTTTTTTTGCCAACCGACATCGACTCCTTCCAGCTTGGTCAATTGCTTTGAAAAATATCTTGATAATATAGTCAAAATAGCGGTGATTTCTCGATTCGATACCCTTTCTTATACTAGAACAAACGTTTGAACATGTAAACCGTTTCTTTTAGAGGTTGTTCAAAAAGTCACTTTTAACGAGTTTTAAAACCGTATGTTTCTTATTCTAGCTTGTTTTTCGGCTTTGTAAAAGAAACTTTTTTATTGCTAACGAAAAAACCCTGTGAAAACAGGGTTTTTAATACTTAATTATTTATCTAAAAGAACCGAACGGCAATCATATTTTTATCATCTCAATTTCATTCAACATAGTCAACTATTCAAAAAGCGTGTACACCAAAAATAGCCCTCCTCATCTTTTTAATTTATGATAAAATAATAAGAACCCCAAAATACGAATGCCTATTGATGAAGGAGTTTTCATATGACTTATCTGCTATTTGCTTTGATTGCTTATGTAATCGGGTCCATTCCATCTGGACTAATTGTCGGGAAAGTTTGGTATAAAACAGATATTAGAGAACATGGAAGTGGTAACCTCGGTGGGACCAATACTTTTCGTGTTTTAGGACTAAAGGCTGGATTAATTGTAACTTCAGCTGATATTTTAAAAGGAACGATTGCTACTATATTACCATTGTTTTTTGTAACTGAAATCAATCCTTTAATCATTGGTATTTTTGCAGTTATCGGACATATGTATCCCGTTTTTGCAAGGTTTAAAGGGGGAAAAGCAGTGGCAACCTCAGGAGGTGTCATTCTTGGAGTGAACCCAATTTTATTTGCTATTATATTAGCTACCTTTTTTTTAATGCTTTATGCAACGAAATATGTGTCGTTATCATCAATGGTGACAGGGGTTATCACCGTTATTGTTACGATATTACAAAATGATGTCGGGTTAACAATCGTAACAACCATCTTGACGATCTTTGTTATTTATAGACACCGAGCGAATATCAAACGAATTTTAAATAAAACGGAACCTAAAATAACATGGATGTAACACGGGACTTATTTAGTTGATTCGTCCCACTTTCTTTTAATAAGACTAATACATTGAACAGGTTTTTGTATTTCAGTATACTTTCTGATAGGGATGGCTGAAAGGAGTTTATGTTATGAATGCGCACAAATCAACGAAACAATTACCCAGTAAAGTGGAACGCCATAAAATTTTTGGATCTGTTGAGCCTGGTCCAAAAACAAAACCTAGCGAAAAAGAGCAAATGGCTGACCTTCAAAATGCCAAGAAAGATTTTTTATTTGAAATAGACGCAGTTGGTATTGCAAATGTAAAGCACCCAATAAAAGTACAAAGTCAATTGCTTCCAACAAGTCAAACGACTATTGGAACGTTCACTTTTACTTCTAGTATAAGCGAGGATAGTAAAGGTACAAACATGAGTCGTTTTACAGAACAACTGAACGAATATCACGCAGATGGTTTTGTCATCAATATTGCTACTTTAAAACAATTTACAAAGGAATTAACAGGCAGATTGAAACAAAACGACGCAATAGTGGAAGTCTCATTTCCATGGTTTTTTGAGCGTCGTGGTCCATCATCAGATCTTGCTGGTATGAATCATGCAAATGCCGGGATTAAAGTAATGTATGATCATGATAACGGCTATGATATAGAGGTTTCTCTTTCTGGAACCATTACAACTCTTTGTCCATGTTCAAAAGAAATAAGTGAATATAGTGCACACAATCAGCGTGGTCAAGTGGAAATGAAAGTAACATTAACCGACGCATTTGACGAACAAAAGGTGGATTGGAAGCAATCGCTTCTAGAAGCAGCAGAAAGTAATGCCAGTGCTAGAATTCACCCTGTTTTGAAACGGCCTGATGAAAAAATGGTTACGGAACAGGCCTATGAAAATCCAAGGTTTGTAGAAGACATTGTCCGGTTAGTCGCTGCGGATCTTTACGAATTAGCCTATGTTGAGAAATTTCATGTTTTTTGCAAAAATGAAGAATCTATTCATCTTCATGATGCCATTGCATCCATAAGCTACGACAAAAGAACAGAAGTGTAAGTCACCCAATTGACGACGTATGGATTGAACCGTAGTCGATAAAAAGCACAAGTAAAACACAAACACCTAGGACGGTGAGACAAGTGATCAAAGGTGCATTTATTTTTTTTATACGGATGTATCAAAAAGTAATTAGTCCCATCCTCCCGCCCTCTTGTCGGTTTTATCCGACATGCTCACAATATGGGGTAGAGGCTATTGAGCGATTTGGTCCGTGGCGAGGCGGTTACTTAACACTAAAACGAATTGTTAAGTGCCACCCTTTCCATCCAGGTGGTGTTGACCTAGTTCCGAAAAAAAATAACAAAAAGAACGACCCATCAAACGAATCTTCTCTACTAGATTAGGATGTTCGCTTTTTGGGTCGGTTTTTGTTAAGGTGTGCAACTTCCCTAGCATCTTGAATTGTCCACCTTACCTAATAGAATGAAAACGATTCAGTTGTTCCAGTTGCTTTTCTGCTTTTAAGATGGTTATTTGCTGATCACCAAACAAGTCAAAATGCGGAAATTCTTTGTGGTGATCGATCCAACCTGGTTTTAATCCATATCCTTTTCCCCATTCCTTTAGCCGTTTAAGATCCTTGCAGCCCACTTTCGTCACTGTGTCACAACCCGGAAATCTAGGGTCTAACCAATAATGAGTAAGGAACGCAATTTCTCCACTCCTTACTTTATCTTTCCATTCTTCAAGTTCGTTGCGTTTTACACCGAAAGCCATCGTTAATCCTTTCCTAAAGCCTTGGTATATGCTTGATGCCAATCAGGGAAAGATCTGCGTATGGATACAGGCCTAAAGGAATCTTTTTTAACAACGACATGTTTCGTGAAACCAGTTACTGCAACTTGATCAGCCGTATCTTTTATTCGGTAAGCATACGTGACTCGCAAACCATCATATTCCTCAATCCACGTTTCCACCACTGCGTCTTGTCCATAACGAATCGGCTGCTTAAAGGAAAGTGAAGCATCCACAACAGGAGAAACTACTCCTTGTTTCTCCATCTCATGATATTGAAAACCGAGAGATTCTATCAATGCAGTCCTACCGATTTTGAACCAAACCAAATAATTTGCATGGTATACGACTCCCATCTGATCTGTTTCCTGATATCGAACCTTAATAGACGTACGAACCTTTTTCATATGTTATTCCCCCTGCTCACTAGCCACGCATTTTCAACATCTTCTAACGTCAGCAAATACATGGAGTCTTCCGTAATTTCTTTTCTCTTCGATAATCTTAATGCTTGATATTGAATGGCTTCATCGACTAAATTTACTGCAAACCTTCCATTACCGTTTATTTGATTATTTTCAAATTGATCTTCTATATATTTTTGACCATCTATATCGAATTTATAGTTGTATTGATTCGCATAAATGTTTGTAATCTTTACCAATTGGTTCGGGCTATAATCTTTAAATTCCACGTATTTTTTAAACCGTGAAGCAAGACCAGGGTTACTTGTAATTAATTCATTCATTTCTTTCTTATATCCAGCTAAAATAACGATCAAATTGTCATTATGCTTTGTCATTTCATCTACTAGCGTGTCGATTGCTTCTTTACCAAAGCCTTTTTTGTCCCTTGCTAATGAATAGGCTTCATCTATAAACAAGACACCACCTAATGACTCTTTTATTTTTTGTTTTGTTTTTATTGCGGTCTGCCCGACATATCCAGCTACTAAATCACTTCTTGAAGCAACAATAAGATGGCCACGTTTTAAAAGTCCACATTCCTTTAACACTTTGGCATAAATGTTTGCAACGGTTGTTTTTCCAGTACCAGGATTTCCTGTAAAAACAGAATGTAATTGGATCGGAACAGGCGTAAAACCTGCGTCCTTCCTTTTTTGTTGCATCGACACAAACGCTGATAGCTTTTTCACTTCATCTTTCACCTCATCAAGACCAATTAATTGATCCAAATCATTTAGAGGGTCATTATTGTTTTGTGATCGATTTTCCTTTTGATATTCTAAGTCCTCATCATCGATCCTCATATGATCGATCCAATCATCATCGCTAAAGACAGATGACTTTTTAGAACCTTTGCGAAATATAGACTTTAACACTAAATTCCGAACTGTCCTAGCATTCCCAAATGATTCATCCACTCGCGTTTTTTCAATTACATTTTTAAACTGGTTTCTGGCCTTTTCCGTAAAAAAATAATCGTTTTCGAGTGCTGAATTCTCTGCAATTTGGAGCAGTTCCTCCATATTGAAATCTTGAAGCTCGATCTGATTTTGCTCGGGAAACCTGCTCCTAAGCCCTTGATTTGCCCAAAGAAACTGTCGCATCTCATCAGGAAATCCCGCTAAAATAGTAGCAAATTCATCTCCATACTCTTTTCCTGTCATACTGGAGACAAGTGTGTCAATGACAGATTGACCATAGTCATTTCCAGATTGACCTTCTCTTTTAAGACTGTATGCCTCATCAATAAACAAGATCCCGCCTAGCGCCTCACGCACATAATTCAGCGTATTTTCTTCACTTTGCCCTAAAAATGATCCAACAAGATGGGATCGGTTTACTTCGGTCACTTTTTTCGTTTCTAACAAACCAAGCTCATAATAAATTTCTGCAATTAGCCTTGCTATTGTCGTTTTCCCTGTCCCTGGATTCCCAGTTATAATCATATGCAATCCAGGTCCATCCTTCATTTTGAATCCAAGCTGTTCCCTTTTCTTTTGATATTTCAAATAATGGTATAATTGATGAATATAGTGCTTAACCTCTTGATGACCGACCATTTCATTTAGCTTTTCAAGTGGACTTTTATGAAATGCATCTTTTACTACGTCTGGTAATTGTTTATAAAATTGATTACGAAACGCTATAATTTGCTTCACCAAATCATTTATAGGCTGAACTTGTGTATTTGTTTTACGATTTTCAATCATCGTGATCGTGGTTGATAATTCATTTGCTAATACATCCATTGTGTTCATTATTTCTTTATACAGATCAAGCATACTGTGGTAAATGGAATGATTTTCTCTAGGAGTGGATAAGATTCGATTCACTTCTTTCAGTAGATCATCTGCCTTTTTTAATTTAGCGGGATCATAATCGGTTTCTCTTATTCTCCAATCATTTGCCGAAATAGACTCCAATTCCATATAGAAGGAATAACTACCGATCATCCCCTTTATTTCGGTTGTAACTGGATGATTTTGAACAAGTGCTTCCGCTTCATTCAAAAACATCTGAAGTAACTTGTCATCCTTTTGGTTACGCTTGAACCGGTGATAGGCAAGTAAACTATATAATGAGGCCCATTCATCAGACTCTAATTCATATTGATTCCTTTTTAGCTGATCAATGTATCGTAATCCCTCCACTTCAGTTAGAGGCGGTTCTAGTTCTATCGTTGCCCAATTTACTAGTGCTTTTTCGATTTTTCTTTGCTTCAACAGACACCGCTCCCTTCCAGTGTTTTATTTTACCATAGGCGATCATCTGTGTTGATTATCTTGCTTTCACTGTTGCCATACGAATCGCCCAAAACCGATTTCAGCACACAAAAACACCCCCATAATTGGGGGCATTTTAACACTTATTCTTGTTGTTGGTGTCTGTACTCATCCTTGATCTCTTCACGCATACCCTGAATTGCGTCTTCACGACGTTTATTCTTTTCTTTCACGTTTTGCTTCTCTTTTTCTGAAGAAAACTGCATTGTTTCATGGGAAGCTTCGATATTTTCGATCGTATCTTGAACCATATTTTGTAATTTTTCCACATTATCCTTACGATTGTCTGGCTTCGGATGGTTGTTATACTTATTCACTAAGCTTCCTCCTATTCACCCTTAGTTTGGATTACATCTGGCATTTTGTTACCCTTCATCTGCATTTTCTTTCCTTTGTTTCCTCCAGCCTCTAATTGTTGCTTACCTAGATGCCTTGGGCTAAAATGCTTGGAGTCTTTTTTGGGATTTCCCATATTGCCATCCCCTTTCTTTAGGATGTCAATGATATTATTTGTCAGTTGGTTGACACTATTCAATGAAAAACTTGGCTTATTCCCACCAGCTTTGATGGTGTTACAAAAAAAAACAGGAATATAGAGGTTGTTCATAACACACACTTATCGTAACATCCCTGTTTACGTTGCTTTTCGGTTCGTTATCTCTTTTCTTGCTTCAATTCTTTCCTCAATTTTTTCTAATAGTTGCTCATCACTTAATATCTGGTTTCTGTTTTCCTTTAGAAGATCTTCAAAGGATGGTTTTTTTCTTAGAGAAATGATAATCGTCTCTTTTTTTACGTTTTACTAAAAGGATTACCATTTTTCAGAAAAATATAAGTTTTACTTTACTTTAATTTATTCTTGGCATGAACCATGTCTTCATAAGTCATGGGACCAATCTTTGTGGTTAATTGAATCTTTCCATCCGTACCGATAAAATATGTTGTTGGTATGGTAAGAACCTTGTACATTTCAATAACTTTTAATTCTTTATCCAGTAATATAGGGAACGTATAAGAACCCTCGGTAACAAACTTTTGTATATCCGCCATATTTTGTTCGTATCCGGTTGCATTTAATGCGATAACTTCTACTTCGTCGCTATATTTTTCATAAAACTTCTGCATTTCTGGCATCTCTTGTTTACACGGAGGACACCATGTTGCCCAAAAATTAAGAAACACTTTTTTTCCTTTTAAATCGGAGAGCTGTATTTTGTTTCCATCCAGTGTTTCTAACGTAAAATTTGGGGGGATTTGTCCAACTTGGATCCCCTCTGAACGATTGGACGGTTTTGTCGATGCAGCTTCTACTACCGTCTTGTCGTTCTTTTGATTTAAAACTGGTTTTTCTTCTTGCTGTTTATTTGTTAGGGTTTGTATGGTTACAGCTAACAATCCAATTATTAATAAGGATCCGAGTATTTTTTTAACCATTTTTTCACTCCAATACCTTTTTAGTATCATTATGCTATGTTTAAGGGAAAACTATGTACTAAAAAAGAGGCAGTCCGAAGACTACCCCTGTGTTTATTGTTTATGCTTTTAATTTATTACGTAGAACCATTTGAAGTATTCCACCATGACGATAGTAATCAATTTCTACATCACTGTCAAAACGAGCAATTACTTCAAATTCTTTCTTTTTACCTTCTTCATCTGTTGCGGTAACCTTCACTAAGTCATGCGGTTTTACATTTTCATCAACGATAACATCAAATGTTTCTTTTCCAGTTAAACCAAGCGAGTCTGAGCTATCTCCTTCTTTGAACTGTAAAGGAAGCACTCCCATCATTACTAGGTTCGAACGGTGAATGCGTTCGAAGCTCTCAGCAATCACTGTTTTAATTCCTAAAAGATTGGTTCCTTTAGCAGCCCAGTCACGAGAACTACCCATTCCATAATCCTTCCCTGCTATAACGATAAGGCTCGTATTATCCTGTTGATATTTCATTGCAGCATCATAGATCGGCATGACTTCTTCTGTAGGCCAATACGTCGTATATCCACCCTCTGTGCCTGGTGCTAACAAGTTGTGAATTCGAATATTCGCAAACGTACCACGCATCATCACTTCATGATTACCACGTCTAGAACCGTAAGAATTAAAATTTCTAGGTGAAATATTTTTTTCTTGCAAATATTTACCTGCTGGCATATCTTTAGCAATAGCTCCTGCAGGCGAAATATGGTCGGTAGTAACAGAATCGCCAAACTTACCAATTGCCCGGAGATCAGATAATGGTTCAACTTTTCCTGCCTCTTTGGAAAGTCCCTCAAAGAATGGTGGATTCTGAATATAGGTAGAGTCATCATTCCATTCATACAAAGGTTCATCCGTTGTATTGATTTCATTCCACTTTTCGTTTGAATCAAATACACTCTCATATTCTTTCCGGAAAATTTCAGGTGTTACTACTTTTGCAACCTGTTCTTTGATTTCTTCCAGTGTAGGCCAAATATCTTTAAAGTAAACAGGTTCACCGTCTTTATCCTGCCCAAGTGGTTCACTATGGAGATCTACATCCACACTGCCCGCTAATGCATATGCAACAACGAGTGGTGGTGAAGCAAGATAGTTTGCTTTTACAAGCGGATGAATGCGACCTTCAAAGTTTCGATTTCCTGAAAGTACAGACGAAACAGTTAAGTCATTTTCAGCAATTGCTTTTTCTATTTCATCAGATAACGGACCAGAGTTACCAATACAAGTTGTACAACCATATCCAACAAGGTTAAAACCTAATTTACCTAGGTACTGCATCAATCCTGAATCTTCTAAGTAGCGTGTCACTACTTTTGATCCTGGTGCTAAAGAAGTTTTTACATATGCTGGTACATCGAGACCCTTTTCAACTGCTTTTTTCGCCAATAGACCTGCACCTAACATAACATAAGGGTTCGATGTATTCGTACAAGAAGTGATCGCAGCAATTGCGACCGCACCCGTTTTCATCACAGATGTTTTTCCGTTTGGATGCTCAATTTTAACTTCTTTGTCAAATTCTTTCTCATCTAAACCAAATCCTTGGTTTCCAGCTGGTGCTGTAATTGCTTCGTTAAATGATTCTTTCATTTTAGAAAGTGGGATCAAATCCTGTGGACGTTTTGGTCCAGAAAGATTTGGCTCTAATTCAGACAAATTAATTTCCACGAGCTCCGTGAATTCTGGATCTTTTTGACTAGCATCATACCAAAGGCTATTTTCTTTACAATATTTTTCTACTAATGCTATATGTTCTTCGCTGCGCCCAGTCAATCGTAAATAATTTAATGATTCATCATCGACTGGGAAGAACCCACATGTTGCACCATATTCAGGTGCCATATTAGAAATAGTGGCACGATCAGCTAATGGCATATCTTTTAGACCTGGTCCAAAGTATTCCACAAACTTGCCTACTACTTTTTTCTCGCGCAATACCTGGGTTACTTTTAAAGCTAAATCCGTAGCAGTTGTTCCATTTGGAAAGCTTCCAGTAAATTTAACCCCAATTACTTCTGGAGCTGGCAAATACGAAGGCTGTCCTAACATTCCAGCTTCTGCTTCTATTCCACCTACACCCCAGCCGAGGACACCAAGACCATTGATCATTGTTGTATGAGAGTCTGTTCCAACAAGTGTATCTGGAAATGTATCAAACTCCCCATTTTCGTTTTCAATTGCATGTACAACATTGGCAATATATTCAAGGTTTACTTGGTGAACAATACCTGTTGCCGGTGGGACAGCACGGTAATTGTTAAAGGCTTTTTGTGCCCAATGTAGGAATTCATAACGCTCTTGGTTTCTTTCAAATTCTAATTCCATGTTTGCATTTAATGCTTCTGCTGTTCCATACTTGTCGACTTGAACTGAATGGTCAATCACTAGATCGACTGGAACTTCCGGATTAATTTTATCAGGTGCCCCACCTAAATCAACCATTGCTTTTCTTAAAGATGCAAGGTCAACTACTGCAGGTACTCCTGTAAAGTCTTGTAAAATTACACGTGAAGGCTTGAATGGAACATCTGTAGCCTTTTCTTTGCCCCAGTTTGCCAAACCTTTAATGTGTTCATCCTTAATAACATGTCCATCGTGTTGGCGGACAAGTGATTCTAGTAAAATACGAATCGAAAAAGGCAAACGAGAAATATCACCATAACCAGCTTCTTCAATTGCTTTTAATTGGAAATAATTATATTTATTTCCGTTAAGTTCAAACTGTTTATTTGCTTTTAAAGTTGCCATATTTTACATTACCCCCTTAAATATCATCTTCAGGTTTCTCCATACCCCGATGTTACTAGATATATTTATATTTGCCACTTATATATATTAAATGAAATTGGTTTAGAAGTAAAATATTTAGATATCGGATTGATCACATGTGAACAACTTACTCTTTCAAAAAAGTTTAACATTACATGCACCGAATAAATGGACGATTCATTACACATAATAAAGATGACATGTAAAAGAGGAGGTGTGAAAATGGCCGAACATCATACAAGCAAAGATAGTCGTCGAAACACACCAAAAAATCACCAACCAAATGAACCATTGAGTGGCTCAAAGAAGGTGAAAAACAGAAATCATAGCCGCCAGAAAAAAGGGGCATCACACGACATGTAATAAGGATATTCAGAATACTCCGTCTGACTTGATTCAACAGGATGAGTGTTTTTACCCCCGATTATAGGGGGTTCTCGTGAAGTGGCAAAATCACCCGAAATGTGCTACCCTTGCCCTGATTTTGCAGGATTTCCAAGTTTCCATCGTGCTTTTCTAAAATTTGCGAGGTAATCATTAAACCTAATCCTGTACCATGTTTCTTCGTCGTAAAAAATGGCTCTTTTAGTTTATCTATTATGTTATTAGGTATGCCCGGCCCCTCATCAACAATGTCAATGGTACAAATAGAAGCTGTAGCATCTGCAATAATTTGAATCTTCCCGCCACTTTCTTGCATTTCCTCGACAGCATTTTTTATAAGATTAATAAAAACTTGTTTAATTTGTAAACGATCACAGTACACAAATATTTCTTTATGAATATTTACCTGTATCTCAATCGTGAAAAGCTTTGCCTGTGCTTGTAACAGTGTTACAACATCGTTAAGTAAAGTTGACAACAGTTCTACCTTCTTCACCTCTGTCATTGGCTTTGACACAAACAGGAGTTCAGATGTTATCGTCTCTATTTTTTCAATTTCCTCCTTCATTATCGTATAGTATTCTTCTTTACTATCAATTCCAGCTTGGAGAAGCTGCAAAAATCCTTTCAATGAAGTTAAAGGATTCCTTATTTCGTGTGCAACACCAGCCGCCAATTGCCCAGCAACTGACATTTTTTCAGAACGAATCATCATTTCTTCTGCTTCTTTTTTATCCGTAATATCTTTTGTAATCGAGACGATCTGGTCTTTTCCACCCTGTTCCGTACTTTTCATGATGGATACAATTGTCTCAACCCAAATGTATTTACCTCTTGTATTTCTTAAACTTATTATAAATTTATGTATGCGACGATCATTATCTTTTAATTTTTTTAACACGATTTTCTTGTCCTTAGGCGCAATATAGGCGAGAGATGAAGTACCAATAATTTCTTCTGATCTATAGCCTAAAATTCTGTGAATTGCACTTGAAACATTTAAAACTTTTCCCTTTCTGTCGCAGATGGCAACCAAATCGTATCCATAATCTTCAATCATTTGTAGGATGGATTCTGGTAAATCCTTATATTTAAATTGAGGGGAATAGTTTTGTATATTGGAATCATAACAACGGTTTCCCATGTATGTATTTCTATTTTGATCAGACTCCACTTCATCACCCCATTAACTTTTACTCTGTTTTATCATAAACCTAATTCTCACCTTAGTATCCAACATTAATCATGCTAATCTCTTGTTTTCACTTCTATATAGATTTATAATGAACAATGTCATTAATATTGTTAATAAGTAATGCATGATAAAATTAAGTGAAATATTTTATAGTAATATTACTATAAATAACAATAAAATGAAACTTATGTAACGATTTTTCTTATTTTCTCTAAATCATGTAGAATGGGTGAAAATATGTCTGCTGGTTTTTCTGTATTCATTATCATTTGGGTATTCTTCTTATTAGGTTCTTTTGCAATAGGTGGTTTTTTCATGTTTCGAAAGTTTCTCAAAAGACTTCCTAAAGAAGATGGCAAGTCTCTGATGGATTGGGAAGAATACTATATCCAAAAGACAATAAAAATGTGGAACAAAAAAGAAAAAGATCTCTTAGAAGAGCTAGTGTCCCCAGTCCCTGAATTATTCCGGGATGTTGCAAAACAAAAAATAGCCGGAAAAATAGGAGAAATCGCTTTAAAAAGAAAAGCAAAAAAAATATCGCAGGACATTTTAATTGAAGGATATATTTTAGCAACACCAAAAAGGGATCATAAGTTTCTTATAAAAAAATTAGATGAAAAGCAAATCGATATATCGCCATACAGTAACCTGATTGAAAGATAGCGATCTGGTAAAAGTCTCTTTTTACAATAACGGATTCCATTTTGGAAGAAGAGATCATGCACAAGTTAAATAGTAGCATCACAGCAAAGGTTATAACAAATGATTCGCATATATATACCACACCAAAAAACGGCTCAGTATCGAATTACTGTGCCGTTTTTGCTGTTGAAACGCCCTAATATATTACATTTTTTGGTAATTTCTACATGCGGTATATGATCAATAACCCCAGAACTAATGAAAGGATTCTACGCGGTTGTAGTACGATTTATGCTCTTTTGTAGTTTTTTATATTTGATCAGCATAGCAATCCGCCACGTTAATATCATACCAAAGGCAAGTAAAAAAAACATTCCACTCGTCTCTCCGAAAGACACAGTTTGACCAATGATTATTTTCAATAAAATACGAAACAATAGTAATCCAATCAAAATAAAGATAAAGGAACGAGATGGAACTAAATAGATCGAGTCGTCACGAACTTCAAATTTTGAACTTCTAATTAAAAAAACAGAAAATACAACCCCGACTGCAAATGCTTCAAGAACTTTAGGCCACCCCAATTGAAAGACAGGAAACAAAAACATTCCCGCACCAGTACTCATAAACAATGGCGGAAGGATGATTTTCCTCTCATTAATTGGACTTCTAGCAGCCCTTAAGCGGACAAATATCATTGCAGTCGCCATCATTGCAGCCCCAACTGTACTTAAAATCACCCACAGCATAAAATCAACTCTTTCCAATCCTTATCAAATCATAACTTTCCCAATGACGCGATTAATCGCATCTAACACGCGCAATTCATCGAACGGTTTTACGATAAAATCCTTAGCGCCTTTCTCAATTGCTTCCACTACGAGCTTTTTTTGCCCCACAGCTGAACACATAATGATTTTAGCACTTTTATCATGTTCCTTGATTTTTGATAACGTTTCAATTCCATTCATTACTGGCATGGTTATGTCCATAATGACAAGCTCTGGTTTAACATCATTGTATAGTGATAATGCTTGATTACCGTTTTCAGCTTCACCTACAATTTCATGTCCCCCTCTTATTAATATGGTTGATAAGGTAAGTCTCATAAATTTCGCATCATCCACAATTAATATATCTGCCACAGTCGTTCCCCCGTTATTCCAAAATTAACGATCATCTGCTATTGATAAAATAATCGTCATAGTAATTCCAAGTACGGTAATATAAACACCTAAATCGAACAACATGGCTGTCGCAAGTTCTTTGTTTCCAAAAAAGGGAATGTATAAATATCCGAACGTGTGACTTAGAAATGGCTCACCAAAGAAGAAGGAGCCCACACCTGTTAAAACTGCAATCATCAATCCTATTGCAGTACAATATCTATAATTAATTGGCAGTATTTTATTCACTGCTTCAAAACCATACGCCATATACATAAGGACAATTGCTGAACTTACCATTAAACCAGCAATAAAGCCACCACCTGGTGCATTATGTCCAGCAAAGTATAAATAAATAGAGAACCCGAATAAAATAAATGCAATTAAGCTTGTTGTCGATCGAAGAATTAAATCATTTGGTCTACTCATGGAAATACTCCTTTTACCATTATCTATGTATACCTATAGCATATATCATAATATAAATGAAATGAAATAAAAACATCAAATACTTATAAACTGAAATGCCAATCCACAGCAACAAAGAAAACAAATTAGTTGAAGGCTGCAAGGTTGTATGTACTAGAGTCTACAGCGCCGTGTACAAAAACATAAATCCCTTTCACCCATCTTTGGTGAAAAGGGATCTACTCCGTTACAAGTATGACTTTAGCACATTATTTTAGACATACTTGTCCGATTTGCTTAAAATGCTTGATATCTCAAGGGTTCAATTCATCTTAACGACCACTTTTTCTACTAAGAAAAATATACCATAAATAACATTATGTTGTCCATTATTTTCAGTTCCACTGGCGTTTCTCCCACCACTTTTGTATGGTAAATAATTATGTGAAAGAGTTAACAGGGTTCAGTTCAATCGCCATATTAGCTTTTTTTGAAAAATATTTTGCCATATTGAATACATTTAAAAACAATAAACGGATCTAAAAAAATACAAAAAAATAAACATATCCAAAGAAGAATATGCATTTTCAACAACTTCACCCTCATTTGTTGTCCATTCACCTTTTGAATAGTTTGTAGTATAATGTCGATAGTCATATTTGAAAGGAGGCATGTTATGGAGGAAAAATTAGACTTGATTTTACAGGAAATAAGAGGAATCAACGCGAAGATTACCACTATTGATACCAGACTGGGCACCGTTGAAACTAGACTAGACGGCATTGATTCCAGACTCGACAAAGCTGAGACAGAACAAAAGCGGCATGGAGACCATATCCATCAACTGATTGAGACTGTTGCTGCAACTAACGTCAGATTGGAAAACATGTACGAAGAATTTAATAAAAAATTTCATGATCTCAATAAGAAACATGATTCATTAGAGAAAAGAATGGACGTGGTTGAAGATGACTTGAATATTATTAAAACAAACATGGTCACAAAACAGGATCTATTTTACTACGATCAAAAAATTTCTGAGCATGAACGTGAGATTTACAAAATGAAGCTTAGATAGACTGTAAAAGGTCATTTTAGTGGAATAATCCACCTCCGTCGATAAAAGCAACGCATTGTTATTCCACTTCTTTACTTCTTTATCCTATCGCCTAACAATGATACTCATACTCCTGTGAACTACTCCCACCACTTACCACCCTTGCGGGTTGCTTGAAGTGGGGGCTTCTTGGATAATCGCCACTTTTGGTAGCTGACGAAATTGACCAAGCTAACCCTCTTGTTCCAAAAGTTATATTC
>NZ_JAMQKB010000025.1 GCF_028416575.1 Terrihalobacillus insolitus
GTAGATTGATTAACTCATCCTGCTCTGGAGTTCTATTGTCTTTCTCTTCAAATGATCCAGTTGATTTATGTCGGCGTACCCACGTATCAAAGGCAGATGGCGTCAGCTCGTATTCTTTGATAATTTCACTTCTGGGTTTACCTGAAAGGTGCAGCTGGACAATTTGTTCTTTAAACTCTTTTGAGAATGTTCTTCTTTCTCTTTTGGTCATAAATTGATTCTCCTCCGACTTTGTATTGAATCAAGTTTACATGACCTTAATGAGTCTGTCCAACTAAGTGTAACCTATCCAGGTTTGAGCATTAAAAGGTTAGATGAATAATACCTTTATATAGAACCAACAACTTTAATATTTTTTGAATCGCCTCCGTCAATAAGTATGGGCCACCTGTTCAATTTAACGGAAGATTCAGTGCATCACCAAAGCTGAAGCGGAATACCACTGATCGCTTTGCCACTTCTTATTTAATCGCAGGAAGTTATGGGTAATAACAACTTAGATAGTGACTGTCCATGGTACGTTCCCTATGTTGATGAACCTTCAAAGGGATCTATTTTCTTCGCCGATGGAGGACTAAAGATAGATACAAACAAGGTCAAAATGTATTAATAGTGGCGCAATTAGATGGGATAAAGTTGCCTTTTTCATGCATTAGTTTATACAATTGTAAAGGAGAGGTATTTAATAACCTCTCCGTTATTTTACCCTAAAAACCGGTACGGTGAACCGTATCACAAATAGTGGTAAAAATTTGAAGATAGGGTGGCATTTTGTTTTGAATCAGAATTTGAAGAGGACTTTTGCTCTGAATGATCCGATTTAAGATATAGTATGTGGATAAGTGTAAACGTCTTGGACAGATTGACTTTGGAAAAGTCGAAATCAAGCTCAATTTTATCAACAACTCGTTTACCACCGTCGGATTGTTTGATTGTAATTTTATTCATCAAAAGCTGAAAGAGTTGCTTTTTCTTTTCTCTCGAAGACTGTTGAAATGCTTGAACATACTTTTCTAATAAAAGTCTAACCACGTTAGGTGGTATAATTTTTGAGTCTGATGAACTTAGTTGAACGCTAAGTTCATTTTTCTTTTGTTCTAAGTCATTCTTCGACTTAGCTAACTTCTGTAACCGTTCCTGTAGTATGGAAACAGGGAAGAGATTTTGCTCAAATGCTTCCATATATTTTTCTTGCATCGTGTTGGCTTCTTTAAGCTCTATTTCAATCTTCTTTAACTGCTCTTTTAGTTTCACATTGGATTGATGTGCGGTAGCCAAGAAAAAGTGTACAAAAGTAGAGTGCCTAAAATATTGGTATTAAAACCATGTCGAGAAAAACTTGACACATACAAGAAAATTTCTGCAAGTGACAGGCACCTTTATACCAGATATAATAAAAGAGTCACATTGAAAGTGTGGAGGTAGTGTATATGCATTCTTTAAATCATATTTATAAAGAAGAAATCTTTGAAACTGTATTTGAAAATGCCTATCATTGTTTTGTAGTTGTTGATGGTCAGGGATTGATCACATACATGAACAATACTTATTGTGAGTTTCTTGGGGTAGATAAAAAAGATGTCATAGGTAAGCATGTAACTGACGTCATAGAGAACACGAGAATGCATATTGTTGCTCACTCGGGAGAAGAAGAGATTGCTGATCTTCAATATATTCGTGGTAACCATATGATTGCAAACAGGATTCCAGTACGTTCTGGTGGAATGGTGGTTGGTGCGGTTGGTACCGTGCTTTTTCGCGATACAAAAGAATGGATGAAAATGAATAGCCATATTAAAGATCTGTTATTGGAGCTAGAACATTATCGCAGTCAAGTGAAAAATCAGCATGGGGTAATATACTCTCTTCATGATCTAGTTGGTAGCTCAGCCCAAATGAATAGCCTTAAAAATAAAATCAAAAAAGTCTCACCTGGGGATGTTTCTATTCTTTTAAGAGGTGAAAGTGGAACAGGAAAAGAACTATTCGCACACAGTATTCATCATTTAAGTGAACGCAATGGCAAACCTTTTGTAAAGGTGAATTGTGCAGCAATACCTGAGCATTTACTTGAATCGGAACTGTTTGGATATAAAGAGGGTGCTTTTACAGGAGCGAAAAAGGGTGGTAAGTTAGGTAAATTTCAATTAGCAGATGGTGGTACGATCTTCTTAGATGAAATCGGTGACATGCCATTAAGTGCTCAAGTGAAAATTCTCAGAGTGTTACAAGAAGGAGAAGTTGAGGCGTTAGGAGCAGTCGAATCCCAGAAGATAGATGTGAGAATTATAACAGCAACAAATCAGCCTTTGGAGAAATTAATAGAAGAGGATCGTTTTCGCGAAGACTTATTTTATCGTATTAATGTGGTTCAAATCCAATTACCTTCATTAAGGGATCGTCCAGAAGATTTGCGAGTGTTATCTAAATATATTCTTCATAAGGTCACTGGTCGCACGGGAAAAAGAGTCATTGATTTTGATTCAAACGTGTTAGAACGTTTTATGCAATATCAATGGCCAGGAAATATAAGAGAATTAGAGAACGTTATTGAATCGGCAGTTCATCTAACGAATACAGAGGTAATACAGGTTGAAGATTTACCGGACCAAATGCATCCTAATTCCTATGGTCAGAATAGAAGTTTAAAAGAGATTGTGGAAAATACTGAAAAACAGGCAATTGAAAGAGCATTAAAGAGAGTAGATGGAGACAAATTGGAAGCAACAAAATTACTAGGAATAGGGAAGTCGAGTTTGTATGAAAAAATAAAAAAATATAGATTATAAATTTTCCGGAATATCGGAATTCACTTCCGTTTTCGTGGAAAATTTATTTTTGGTGCCTTAAGTAAGGGTTTACATTATTCGTGGGATTATATTTAAACCATTTTTCCGAAAAAACGGAAAAATGGTTTTTTACATTTTAACATAATTACAATTTTGAAAGTGTTTAAAAGTTGGCACGCTTTTTGCAAATAGTAAGAGTGAAGGGGGCGTTTACAAATGAAAAAAATTTATACATCATTTAACGATGTAGTAAATGAAATCCAAGACGGATCTACTCTTATGGTTGGTGGATTCGGGCTTGTTGGTATTCCTGAAAATCTTATTCTAGCTTTAGTAGAATCTAAAGTGAAACATTTGACGGTCATATCCAATAATTGTGGAGTAGATGATTGGGGACTAGGTTTGCTGCTTAAAAATAAGCAAATTGACAAAATGATTGGATCCTATGTCGGGGAAAACAAGGAATTTGAGCGTCAAGTTTTATCAGGAGAGTTAGAAGTAGAACTTGTTCCTCAAGGTACATTAGCCGAAAGAATTCGTGCAGGTGGCGCTGGAATACCGGCTTTCTACACACCAGCTGGCGTAGGCACACCGATTGCTGAAGGTGTTGAAGTACGAACGTTTGATAATAAGGAGTATTTACTTCAGACGGAATTAAAAGCAGATTTTAGTCTTATCAGAGCAGCAAAAGGTGACAAAAGTGGAAACCTTATGTATAACAAAACGGCCCAAAACTTTAATCCAATGATGGCTGCAGCCGGCAAAACAACAATTGCCGAGGTGGAACAAATAGTGGAATCAGGATCACTTGACCCTGAATATATTCATACACCTGGAATTTATGTCCAAGGATTAATTGAAGGGAAGCAAGAGAAAAGAATTGAGCGCTTAACAGTAAGATAGCAAGCTTAACTTTTTCGATAAGGAGGAGAATCAAATCATGGCGAAACAAATGGATAAAGCAGCAGTTAGGGAACAAATTGCAAGGCGAGCTGAACAGGAAATTGTAAGCGGTTCCTACGTTAACTTAGGAATAGGAATGCCGACAATGGTAGCGAATTATATTAAACCAGATAAACAGGTCGTTCTCCAGTCAGAGAATGGTTTACTTGGAATTGGCAGATCACCTTTAAAAGAAGAGGTTGACCCTGATTTAATTAATGCTGGTAAAGAAACGGTAACAGCTTCTATTGGGGCATCTTTTTGTAGTAGTGCAGAGTCCTTTGCGATGATTCGTGGAGAGCATCTGGACCTTGCCATCCTTGGGGGCATGGAAGTATCAGAAAATGGTGACCTAGCGAACTGGATGATCCCGGGAAAGATGATAAAAGGCATGGGTGGGGCGATGGATATTGTTCACGGAGCAAAGAAAATCGTCATCATCATGGATCATGTTAACAAGCATGGTGAGCCAAAAATTTTAAAAGAGTGCAGTCTTCCTTTAACAGGTAAAGGTGTCGTTGATCGCATCATAACAGATCGGGCAGTCATTGATGTTGAACAGGATTGTCTCGTGCTTGTAGAAGTTAATGAGGGATGGACAGTAGAAGAAGTTGTCCAGTCAACAGAGGCAGAGCTAAAAATTAGTGACAAACTTCAAGTAACTACTTTATAAAAAATGGATAGGAGGGTTTTGGATTATGGTAGAAAATAAAGTTGTTTTTATTACAGGTGCTGCGAGTGGGATTGGTTACGAAATAGGTGTCGAGTTTGTCAAAAATGGGGCAAAGATAGCTTTCTCCGATATTAATGAAGAGAAGGTGAAGGAAGTAACAGAAAAATTAAACGAAGAAGGTCATGATTGTTTAGGTATTAAGTGTGATGTAACAAACGAAGATGAACTGAAAGCGGCAATTGATAAAACAGTTGAACGATATGGTAGACTCGACGTTTTAATTAACAACGCAGGGCTACAACATGTCGCTTCCATTGAAGAATTTCCGACAGAAAAATTTGAGTTTATTACAAAAGTTATGCTTGTTGCTCCGTTTATGGCAACAAAGCATGCATTTCCCATTATGAAAAAGCAAGGATTCGGCCGAATTATTAATATGGCTTCCATTAATGGACTGATTGGGTTCGCTGGAAAAGCTGCTTATAATAGCTCGAAGCATGGTGTAATAGGGCTTACAAAAGTTGCTGCATTAGAAGGTGCAGCTGATGGTATAACTGTTAACGCTGTATGCCCAGGATATGTGGACACACCGCTTGTGCGAAATCAGCTTGAGGACTTAGCAAAAAATCGTAATGTCTCCTTGGAGAAGGTGCTTGAGGAAGTCATTTACCCATTAGTTCCACAAAAGCGTTTGTTGACTGTTCAAGAAATTGCTGATTATACAATCTTTTTAGCAAGTGACAAAGCAAAAGGAGTGACTGGGCAAGCTGTAGTAATCGACGGTGGCTATACAGCTCAATAATGATGAGGTTAGGAGTGAGGAAATGAGTAACGTATATATAGTAGAAGGTGCCCGTACTCCATTTGGTAGTTTTGGAGGAAGTCTTAAGGATGTATCCTCAACAGAGCTGGGAGTGACCGCAAGTAAGGAAGCAATAAAAAGAAGTGGAATAGATCCAGAAAATATTGATCTATCAGTGCTAGGAACCGTTATTCACTCATCAAAAAATGCACCCTATTTAGCCAGACACATTGCACTACAGGTGGGTATTCCAATGTCTAGTCCCGCACTTGCTGTCAATCGGTTGTGTGGATCTGGACTCCAATCAATTGTCTCTGCTACACAATCCATATTACTAGGAGAGGGTGAAGTTGCTTTAGCAGGTGGAGTAGATAGTATGAGTCTAGCCCCTTATGCGCTTAGGGAAAGTCGTTTTGGAACGAAATTAGGAACTCCACAAATGGATGATATGCTTTGGGCGGCATTAACCGATGAATATATCGGCAGTGGCATGGGAGTGACAGCAGAAAATCTTGCCGAAAAATATGCTATATCTCGTGAGGAACAAGATGAATACGCTTATCTAAGTCATCAACGGGCGGCAGCTGCTAAAAATGAGGGGAAGTTTGCTGAGGAGATTGCTCCAGTTGAAGTTAAATCAAGAAAAGGTACGGCAAGGATTGATACAGATGAACACATTAGGGAAGATACTGCTGTTGAAAAACTAGCCAAATTAAAACCAGCATTTAAAAAAGATGGAACTGTAACAGGTGGAAATGCTAGTGGAATTAATGATGGTGCAGGAGCGGTAGTTCTAGCAGGCGAACAATTTGTCCAAAAAAATAACTTACAGCCATTGGTAAAAATTGTTTCTTGGGGCGTTGCTGGTGTTGATCCTACTATAATGGGAATTGGTCCAGTACCTGCTATTAAGAAAGCTTTAGAGAATTCAAACTTAACGTTAGATGATATCGACCTTATTGAAGTGAACGAAGCTTTTTCAGCACAATATTTAGCAGTTGAGAAAGAATTAGGCTTAGATCGAGACAAAGTCAACGTTAATGGTGGAGCGATTGCTTTAGGACACCCGATCGGAGCTAGTGGTACACGAGTGCTATATTCCGTTATTAAAGAATTAAAGAGAAGAAATCAGAAATACGGAATTGCCTCCCTGTGCATCGGTGGCGGTCAAGGGATAGCGATGGTTGTAGAAGCGCTGTAATTATTCATAATTTTTAATTTTATCCAACTAAGGGGGATTTTATATGTTTGGAATATTACTGGGTCTCATCGTTCTAATGGCACTTGCTTACTTAGGCTGGTCCATTATTTGGGTGGCACCAATTGCGGCAGGAGTCGTTGCTCTAACAGGGGGATTGGATTTATTAGATGCATATAAAGATACATACATGGGTGGATTTGTATCGTTTGCAAAGGATTGGTTTCCTGTTTTCATGCTCGGGGCAGTATTTGGAAAACTAATGGAAGATACAGGGATGGCAAGGTCGGTTGCAGTTGCCTTAACAAAAATTATAGGTACGAAGCGAGCAATCCTTGGAGTGTTAGTTTCAGCAGCTGTATTAACATATGGCGGCGTTAGTTTATTTGTGGTTGTATTTGCTGTTTATCCACTTGCATTAACACTGTTTCGCGAGGCGAATATAAGCAGAAAGTTAATTCCAGCAACGGTTGCGCTCGGTGCTTTCACATTCACAATGACAGCAATACCTGGAACACCTCAAATTCAAAATTTAATTCCGATGGAGTATTATCAGACAACCCCAACAGCAGCTCCTATTATGGGAATAATTGCCGGTTTAGTCATGGCAGTTGGTGGTTATTTGTATCTTAGATGGCGAGAGAAAAAAATGACAGCCAATGGAGAAACATTTACTGAGCCAAAAGATAATAAAGTTATTAATGTTGAAGGGGGCACACCTCCGTTTCTATTGTCTTTATTACCACTTTTAACAGTACTAATTACGTTAAATTTCTTCCAATGGGATGTTGTGATCGCTCTAATTTCAGGAATTGTTTTAATCATGCTATTAAACTTGTCCAAATTTAAAGGATTTGTAAAGGCGATGAATAGTGGAGCAGTTGGTTCAGTTACAGCGATAATTAATACTAGTGCAGCTGTTGGCTTCGGTACAGTCGTAAAAGCCGTTCCCGGATTTGAACGTCTTACTGAATTATTAATGGGTGTCAAAGGTAATCCTTTAATATCTGAAGCGTTTGCCGTTAATATCCTGGCTGGTGCAACGGGATCAGCATCTGGAGGTATGGGTATAGCTCTAGAAGCACTTGGATCAAAATACTATGAAATTGCCCAGAATACAGGTATTAGTCCAGAAGCATTTCATCGGGTTGCTTCACTTTCTTCTGGTGGACTAGATGCACTTCCACATAATGGTGCAGTCCTAACACTATTTGCGATAACTGGTATGACCCATAAAGACAGTTATAAAGACATCTTTGTTGTAGCAGTCTTAATACCAGTAATTTCAGTTATAATAGGAATTCTTTTTGCCTCAATCGGAATCTTTTAATTAGTGCCAGTGTGTCTGTCACCTGTCGAAAAATCTTTGCTCTGGCAAAGAAAAATCGGCAAGTGACAGGCACCTTATTTTTTTCCTCATATTTTTATTGTCATTACAAAGGATATTAAAAAAGAACAACGATTGAAAGAAGTGACTACACATTGCACATCCTCTTAATAAGAATGGCGGCCGCCCCTATAAGCATCAAAACAACAACGTAAAGTTAGAACGCGGCTTAATGGCCCACGGTACATGAACTAGATGAATTTAACCGCAATTTATGCATTCCGTACGTGATAATTCAGCGTGAATATAGCATGGATATTCAAAAAAATTCAAATGTCTCCAAGTTCCATTATGATCAGCAATATCATATACTTTCTGATCTTCTTGACCACAATTAGAACAACTAAAAGTAGCTCCTTTGCGAAAAGAAATATAATAATCTAAGCACTCTTTTTCTTCATCAAATACACAGCTCTCAATATACCACGGTTCGGGGATATGAAAAACACTATCAATATCTTGGACTACAATACTCATGAATTATCACCCTTTGATTCTATTAGTTAGAATCTAGTATTTGAAGAAGCACTTTGATCTTATTAAAACCTTTAGCTTTGACCATAGCGTTGATAAAACATTTGAACCCGATACCGCTCCTGTATTCTCAAAACTCTCTTGTTCAGGTTCTTTTAAACTATTCCGTACATTTTCTTAACAATATTTCGCTAGCACAAGACGAAGAGCGAACCACCTCGATTGGCAGTTCGCTCTTTTTGTGTTTTATTTTGCAATTGTTTCTTCAGCTGTTTGGCTATTTTTCTTACTGCTTTTCACAATGTGATAAACACCGATTGTAAGCATTGGGATTGCATAAATCGCGATCATTGCGTAAGCCATCCACGTGTAGCCAATAGCAATCAAATCAATAATTCCGATCTGTGCAAAGATAATCGATAAAATAAGGGCACCAATCGCAATGGCTCCGCTTTGTCCTTTTGATAGCTGTTTGTTTGACTTTTCCTCCATATGTGTATTCACACGCTCAAGGAATGCATGGATCATGCCTGTAGCTGTTTCGATCAGTGTCCAGCCTACAACAATACCGAAGAGGACCACTACCCAGCCTCCATATCCTTGTAGCATTTCTAGCCATGGCACTGAAGCACTTAGTACACCTTCAGAAGGATAAAAGCCGAGTAAACTGAAATATGTTAGGAACCACGGGATCGTCATGAGAACACCTGCAATAATCCCAGAAATAACCGACTCTTTACGAGATTTTTGACGTTTCACTGTAAAGAGTGCTGCAGGGAATACCGCTAAGTTATACCCTACATACAAAATCCCGCTCCATAGTACTGACCAAACCATAACTTCTCCATCCATAAAGCTCGTATTACCGGAAGCGAGTATTGCTTGGGCGTCGTCCCAAGTAGAGCCAATGACCAGTGCTGCAAAAACAACATAACCAATAAATAAAGCCACTGTACCGAATGTTTTAAAGCGTTCGATAACGCCTTTCCCATAAAAGTTTAAAAGACCCACGATTGCGGCAATAGCAAATACACCTACCCAATAATTTAAGCCTAATGTGTTGTTTAGGATTTCACCTGTTGCAGATGCCATAACCGCAATGATAAGGATTGCTAATAGGAGATAGACGATATCATACAGCACCCATGCTCTCCCGATTAAGTTTTTCAATAAGGAGCGGTAATCATACGCCTTAAAATACCTTGCCAGTTCAAAGGATAGGATTGCCATAACGATAAAACCGATAAAAATGCCAATACCACCAATCCAACCCACGGCGCCGTATTTAGCTCCATACTCGACAATTTCTCGACCTGTGGCAAATCCGCCACCCATTAGGACTGACTGTAGGACGATCCCTGGGAGGACGTACCTACCAAAAGCACCATCGAAAAAACTTTTCTTTTGCCCTTCCATCTTTTTTCCCCCTTAAATTTTTTACCTACCAGTTAGCGGTTGAATACTGTTTTATCGACTGTGAATGCTTCTAGAGCTGGTCGGTTAATATCATAACCAATGCCCGGTTTGTCCGGAACACGGATGATGCCATCTGTTACCGTTACATCTGGATCAATAATGTCTTTTTCCCAATAGCGTGAGGAGCTTGCTGTGTCGCCTGGAAGCGTAAAGTTCGTTAGTGTTGTTAGGGCAATATTATGAGCTCGTCCCACACCAGCCTCTAACATGCCGCCACACCATACTTCAATGCCGTGCTTCTGGCAGAGATCATGAATACGTACCGATTCACTAAGGCCACCTACACGCCCGACTTTAATGTTAATGATTTTCACACTCCCGAGTTCAATAGCACGTCTTGCATCATCATAGGAATGAATGCTTTCATCAAGACAAATTGGAGTTTTCAGCTGACGCTGTAGCTCCGCATGATCAAAAATGTCGTCATGAGCAAGCGGCTGTTCAATCATCATAAGGTTCAGATCATCTAGCTGCTTTAAATGATTAGCGTCATCTAAGGTGTAGGCAGAGTTCGCATCAACCATTAATGGAATGTCTGGGAATACGTTGCGTACCTCACGCATCACATCTACATCCCAGCCTGGCTTAATTTTGACTTTAATCCTTTTGTAGCCTTCCTCCACGTGCTTTCCAATCACTTCGATTAAATCCTTAACAGTTGGTTGAATACCGATGCTTATCCCCACATCAATCTCTTCTTTCGTTCCCCCGAGGGCTTCAGCAAGGGTGATGTTATTTCGTTTTGCGTAGACGTCCCAAACCGCGCCTTCTAGGGCTGATTTTGCCATATGATTTTTTCTGATCGATAAAAAGCGTAGGAACACTTCATCCGGATGTTCAATAGGCTTCTCCAGTAAAAGCGGGATAAGAAAATCCTTCATCATGTGCTCATTCGTTTGTACGGTTTCCTCGCTATACCAAGGACTAGAGAAGGCAACCGACTCTCCAAAGCCGACATTCCCTTTTTCATCTATGACTTCAACCACAAAGAAGTCTTTATCTTGGAACGTGCCGAAGCTTGTCGTAAACGGACTTTTTAATCGCATTTGCAGCTTATGTAAAATTACTTTTTCAATCGTGATACTCATGTGTATCGCTCCTTGTCTATAACGAAAGTGTGTTTCTTTTTTCAAAATGGTAAAGACTTATCTTTTCCTCAGGGTTTGGGGTAAGGTCAACCGCTACATAGCCATCTGCCATCAGCTGCTGGATCCACTTGCGAGTTTTATACCGCCAATCTATGGCAAGCTGTAAGTCCTCTTTTTTTATTTCCTGATATTGCGTTGGGATGGGGACAATAGCACCTGCTGTTGGATCAAATGTATCAGCTATTACCGGAAATCCTTTATCCGTATATTCGATCGCGTCAGTTGGGAGATTCGTTTTTTCTGATTTGTCTCGTGGTTCTGCCACATGCTCCGAGTCAATCCACCATTCGACTAGAAAACGATCTGTTGGTAAGCCCGCATTCAGCACATCATTCATCTTCCCGTAATGATTTTCAATATAGCGCCCCCCTATTCCCCCGAGTTTGTGTAGGTTGAGATAGGTATTGACGCTTTCTAGCGGATCAAAAGTCCAAATAATGAGCTTATAGCCCATTTGGAGGGCAATGTCCTTTTGTAGCTCCTTCATTTTAGCTCCGAGTCCACCTGTGCGGTAATCTGGATGAATGCCGAGCATATGGGAGCAAAGATAGATGTCTCCTCCCTTAAACCCAGGAAAGCTGTATAAAAAGCCAATGATTTCGTCGCCACCGTAAGCACCAATTAAAATGCCCCCATTGTTCACTGCTGTATAGGTTTGGTGAAAAGGGATTGGGTTCATTTGCCAAACGAGCTGTTCAATTTGTTGGACTTGCTTCACTTCATCTAGTTGAGTGATTTGCTTAATCGTTATGTCTTTCTTCATGTTGTACACTCTCCTTCGACTGTTGCGATAATGGCTTTTACTAAGATTTCAATCCCTGTTAACATCGCCTTATGGTTAAAAGTCATGTTCGGATGATGCAACCCTGGTGCTAAATCACAGCCAATTCCGAGCATGGATGCTTTTAAATGTGGGCGTTTAATCGTGTAAAAATGAAAATCATCGCCACCTGTTGTGACTAATGGGGGGTAACATTTTTCCTCCCCTAGTACATCAATGATGGCAGTTTTCATTTTCTCTTGTGCCTCTTGACTTACCTCTGCTGCAGCTATACTTGCGCCAATTTCAAAAGAAAGATCAACGCCGTAATAATTGGTAAGATGTTCACCAATTCCCTCCACCTTCTTTTGTAGCTCTTCCATCGTTTCATTTTTCTGTGCTCGTAAATCAAGACTAAATGTTGCAGATCCTGGAATAATGTTGCTGCTTTCACCACCTGCTTGAAACGCCGTCATTTTTGCGGAATATGTTTGCATCGGATCAATATGAATACCATTTAAGAGATTGACGAAATGCGCACCAATTTCAATCGCATTTTGTCCAAGATGAGGACGAGCACCGTGGGCATCGTCACTTTTTATCGTACCTCTTACAAAGCGAGCTCCCCCGTGTAGAATGGAGGGGACAGCGGATCCATCAGGGATTTCTTGGATTGGGCGTAAATGCATGCCGTACAAGTAGCTCACATCATCAACCACACCTTTTTCCACCATCTTTAAGGCACCTGTCCCCTTTTCTTCCGCAGGCTGAAAAATGAAGCGGATTGTACCATTTGGATTCGGATAGAATTTTTTCAACACGAACAGGACACCGAGCGCAATGGACATATGGGCATCATGTCCGCACGAGTGGTTCGCTTGAAATGTTCCGTTTACCTCTTGCCACAGCGCATCAATATCTGCTCTAATGGCCACAACAGGTTTTCCATCCCCTATCTCTCCAATGAGGCCGGTATGGTTATCAAACGTTTTAACACGCACCCCTTCAGCTTCAAGCAACTGTGCGAGGTATTCTGTCGTCTTATGCTCCTCCCAGCTAATTTCTGCATGGTTATGTAAATGATTAAATACCTCTATGATTCTAGGTTCCAAACTTTTTATAAATTCCTTCATTTTTAAACTCCTTATTCCTGTAGTGATGTGAAAAAGTTGTTTGCATGGAAGTTTTCGTATTCTTTTCGTCTCGTTTCAAACTGATCTGGATTAGTCATGGTCACCCCTGCAATTAGGGCGTTCATAAGCGAAAAAACAACCGGTGCCGTGTCTAAAGTAGACTTAAACGGAAGCTTAATCGGAAGCAGTAAATCAGCTTGTGCCCGTATCGGAGCTAAATCCGAATCAGTTATACCAATAATGTAGGCTCCCTTCTTCCTCGCCTCCTGAGCAAAATCGATCGTGTCCCGCGCATAACGGTGAAAAGATAAAGCGATAAACACACTTTCTTCATTTAACTTAGATAGCTCATAAATCAGGTCGTCCATATTCGGCTTGTAGCACGTTGCTCCTCCTCGAATAACATTCAATGCAAAAGCAAGCCATTGGGCTACTGAAAAAGAAGAACGGGCTCCTGTAATTAAAATTTTTTCCGCTGTGGCTAGCTTACTAACAGCTAAATTGAAGTCTTGTTCGCTAATTCGATCAGCAACGGTTAGGATGTGGTTGGAATCAGATAACATTACCTTTTTATGAAAACTATCCGTATCGCTCAATGACGCCTTTTGATCCCCGTACTCCTTTAAGCTACTTTCACCACCAAGCAAGCTCTTTTGAATTTCTTTTTGGAGTTCACTGTAGCCCGAATAACCTAGTGCATGACAAAACCGAAAAACAGTCGTCTCACTCACCCCTATATGCTTCCCTACTTGCTCTGCTGAAGAGATGGCAAAGCTTTTCGGATCAGACTCTAAAAGTCGCGCTACCTTCAACTGTCCCTTTGAAAATTGACCATAATGCGTTTGCAATTTCAAATTAATTTCTTCCATTATATATTGCCACCTAATTTCTAACTGGAACGTTCAATGTTGTTTAACGGATTTTATGAAGTATATCCTTCGCGTTTTTGTAATCTGAAGGAAACGCTTTTTATGAGTTTAACATTGTGTTTGAATTTTTGCAATATTTTATTCAATTTGTTTTGGATATGAAATACATTAATCTTTAGACGTCTAAAAGTAGTTCCCTTAACCGTTCCCTTGCTCTTTTCACTCTTGTCTTCACAGTATTAAGACTAACGCCTGTTTTCGCTTCTATTTCTTTTAAACTCAAATCTTCAAAATAATATAAGTGAATTGGTGAATTTAGATAAGATAATGTAGCTCAGACTTTAGACGTAAAATTTAAGTAATTCTGGACAAGAGAAAAGAAGCTGAATATGACAATTCAGCTTCTTTTAAAAATATTTCCAAATATAAATCGAGTTTAAAATCACAGGTGCCTAGCCCGACCCGAATAATCTTTATACGGACTATTTTGCAGGCTTCTTCCCCGTCCTATTAACCACGCAAACTAGGTCAGCAATGTCCTTTTCTATTTCCTTATTTAGGTAATATTCATAAATAAATGAATAAATAGTAATTATCGAATAGTTCAAATGGGGTGTTGTTTTACTCTTATTGAATTAACCTACTTTTAGCAAATGAGTAACTACGTTATGCCGTAATCGCCCCCTGTTACTTTAAGTTAACATTTCACTTATTATAACTTTCTAAAGACAATGAAATAGAAAACTGTGGCAAAAGAAAAATAAAGATTGTATATGGAGGTGGCTATTTTAAAGTCGGTAAGAAGCAAGAAAAATTTATCCTGATCATTATGTTTTATTAAATATTTTGAATCAAGTGTATAAAATAAGCATCAGTTCCAGTATTTTACTGAACTGACGCTTTAATATGTGATTAGGAAATAACTAATAAATCCTTTATCATTCTTCAAATCATTCTTAAATTTTTACTTGTTCCTTTATAATCTGCAATTCTTTTGGATAACTGGTTAGAACTTCTACCCCATCTTTAGTTATCACGATATCATCCTCGATACGCACACCACCGATTTCAGGTATATAGATACCTGGTTCAATCGTAAAAGCCATACCTTCTACTAAAGGTTGATTATTTTGATTATTAAGCGAAGGGAATTCGTGAACTTCTATACCGAGACCGTGACCTAATCTATGAATGAAATAAGGACCGTACCCTTTATCTTCAATGTAGTTACGTGAAATGGTATCAAGTTCCCCAACTTTGTTGCCGACGTTACAGTGATTGATTGCTGCTAACTCTGCATTTAAAACGGTTTGATAAATCTCTTTCTGTTCCTGTGACGCTTCTCCAAATATGAAGGTTCTCGTAATATCGGAACAATATCCGTTGTAATGAACACCAATGTCAAATAAGACGAAATTACCTTTTTTTAATTTTTGATTTCCAGGAACGCCATGTGGATCTGCAGATTTTTGACCAAATAGCACAATCGGATCAAAGGAAAATTTATGTACTCCATTTTTCTTCATTTCAGATTCAATACTAGAAAGTACCTCAAGTTCTGTAACACCTACAGCCACCGCTTTTACACCTGCTTCAATGCCAAGATCAGCTAGCCTTGCAGCTTCTCTCATAATTTCAATTTCAGACTCATCTTTCGTCAATCTCATTTGTTGCAATTCAGGTTCAATATTTTCAATTTTGGCTTCTTGGAATAAATCTTTCAAATTGTAATAACGAGAAAGGATTAAATGATTTTCCTCTACAGCCATTTTTTTGAAAGAAAGATTTGTTTGATCTAACTTCTTTTGTATTAATTCCCATGGATTGTCTGTATCCGAAAAGTCAACAATACCGTATTTCCATCCTGAATTTCTTGCCGTATTTGTTTCCATTTTTGGACAGACAAGAATTGGTTCCTGATTCGGAAATACAAGAAGGCCTAATAAGCGTTCGTGTGGTACACAATAGAACCCCGTTAAATAAAATACATTTGCAGTGGATGTCACAAAGGCCACTGAAATCTGTTGTTCTTGTAAGTAATTTGACAAACGATTCATACGTTTATTTCTCAACATTTTTCACCTCAGTGAAGAAAAGTTTACTATGCAATGGTAGAATCCTCAAGATCTTCATCTTCCTCATCAACATCCGTAAATTGATCTGGTGCAACACTTGCTTTAATTTTCATTGCTATCACATACACAATACTGGATGCAATTAAGGATTGAACTGCAGGTAAACCAAACGTAGTCACATATTGCGTTAAGTAGCCAAGTAGAGTACCTGCAACAAGAGCTATCGTTGCCATCCAGTTCCAACCTGGATTATCTTTCCAAGTGCGTTTCCGGATAAAGAAAAAGTCAGCCATCATAACCCCGGCAATTGCTGGATAAACGAGAGCAGTCATATATAAGAAGTCTGTAAAGTAATTAAGAATTCCTGCTAAAGCAATTATAATAGCCACAATTGTTCCACCAAATGTTAACCATGCTCTTCCTTTGTCAGAGTTAACATTTAACATATTAGCTAATGCTAGCCCCATACTATAATTGTTTACCAATTGGCTAGTCCAAGTTGCAAACCATAGGATCAAAAAGCCCCATATCGGAAATCCAAGGTTCAACATGACATTAACAATATCCGCATCCCCAATACCAACAGACATAATCGCTCCTACTAAGAATAAAGGAAACCCAATGACAGCAATCCCAGCAGGAATCAGTGCATTATCTTTAACTCTTGGTTTCGCATAACGAGTATAGTCGGCGGCGATGACCCACTGGGATACATTTACACCAATAACTAAACTAATAGCAGCTAAAATACCCATTGTCGGCTCAGGACTCCAACTAGAAATTGTCTCCCAACCTGTATTCTTGAAAGCAAGATAGATAGCAAGTACAACTAACAATAGACCTGCAGGAACAGCAATATAATCTGTCCATTTCATCGAACCATACCCTATAATAGACGGTATGGCAAAGAGAAGACCTGCAATGATGGTAATTATTGCCCATATTCCCCACTGGGAAGTGTAGTCGATTCCAAACATAGCAGCAATGGAGTTACCTGCAACAGATGTTTGGAGTGCCCACCAACCGAGTGATACGACAAAGATAGTCAAACCCACAATAAATCTGGCTTGTGATGCTCCAAAACTAGTTCGTGCTATAACAGAAGAAGACCGACCCGTTTTTGCACCGATGAAACCCATAACTGCGTTTCCAATCCATTGGAAACCAAATAGAGCAATGATTAATATCCAAAAGATTGTACTAAGTCCAAAACTACCAGCTAAGGTAGCACCTACCATCAATACAGGGATGGTAAATTCTAATCCTCCAAAAATCATCGCTGGTGTCATCCAGTGTTGTCGTTTACTTTCTGGTATAGATGCCAGCGCTTCGTCCTTTCCAACAGGTTTAACGTTTTTCTTTTCCATTTTCTCCACACCCCTCATTTTTTCTAAATATTTTAAAATTAAAATCAAAAAATTTTTGTAGTAGAAAAGAAAGCGCTCTTTTCTACTACTTAAAGATGTTTACTTTTCCTTCACTAGTGCCCAAACGATTTCACAAGGTTTCTCACTGGAATTTACAGCCCAGTGTTCTTCACCCGCGGGAATAAATGTTGCTTCAGATTCGTTTACCTTATATTTTTTGCCTCCACTTTCCCCTTCTAGCTGTCCTTTAATAATGAAAGAATACTCATTTTCCTCATGTAAGGAAAGCCCTTCTTCGGGAACACGTCCTCCCGGTGGAATTGCTACAGTACCAAACTTCACTTCTGTCTTATCTGATTGATCTTCAAACAAAGTAAGTAATCCGTTTTTGTCAAATCCTTGTCTATTAAATTCCATATTTTTCTCCTTTACGCATTTAATCGTATTTCAAGCTCTTTGAAGTCAAATGTATCTGGATTTACTTCTACGCCAAATAGCTCCTTCGCTTCTTCGACTGTGTAGTACTCGTTTTTAACATCCTTGGCAACTTGTTCAGCTGGGCGTTTGTATGGATCTCCATATCCCCCACCAGTTGCTGTTCTTAGTTTAATCACGTCATTCTTTTGTAGTTGATAACGTGGATAAACCCCGTATGGACCGTCTACTTCTCCGGTTGATTTTTCAACGTAAAATTCATTAGGAGAACCATCATGTCCACCTTTTGTTCCCCATGGATGGAACTTGTGTCGTCCAAAGGTAACAGTGGCGGCTTGCCCATTCGTCATGGCACGATAAGAGCGGATAACTCCTTTACCACCGATGTATTCACCAGCACCAGCCCCGTCAATTCGCAAACTATACTCATCAACCATTACTCCATATCGGGTTTCTGCTACTTCGACTGGCACGTTATATGTCTCACCATCCGCTACGCAGAATTGTCCACTGGCACCATCTTGTCCGTCGGCGCCACCCCATCCTCCTACAGATGGTTCAACAATTAAGAATGGTTCGTCTGTGTCTTGATGTAGACCTGATAGAGTGATAGAGCTAATAGATAGTAAATGTCCTGCTGATAGTCTTTCTGGTAGATATGGTGCTAAGGCTTTCCAAACTAAATCTAAGCTTCCAACTAATGTTTCAAAATAGTTCGATACTGGCGCTGGGCGTTCCGCTGACATGATAGATTTTGGATCAACAATGACCTTTAATGGTCGGAAAACCCCATCGTTTACGTCCTGAGTCGGGTTTGTTACAGCCAAGAAAATGGTTCTTACGGCTGAAACAAGGCCTGTATAAGAACAGTTGACCGGCCCTGGTACTTGTGGGCTACTGCCACGGAAGTCACAAATAAATTCGTCATCCGTTATTGTTACTTCACACTGGATTGGAAAAGGACCGTTACCGATACCATCCGTGTCTACGAAATCCTGAGCCTTAAACGTCCCTTTTGGTAGTTTTGCAATCTCTTGTCTAGAAATTCTTTCACCATGTTCCAAATGATAGTCAATAGAAGATTGGATAATGTCTCTTCCGTATTTTTCACAAAGCTCTTTCACACGTTTTTCACCTGTTTTTAATGCGGCTACTTGTGCCCACATATCCCCAAGTGATAAATCTGGAAAACGAACATTGGAGCGAATAATTTCCACAAGCCCGTCATTCAACTTGCCTTGATCAAATAACTTGATACAAGGAAATTGTAGTCCTTCTTGGAAAATATCTGTTGAATCATTCGTAAAGGAACCTGGGTCTTTCCCGCCTACTTCTGTCCAATGGGCCTTATTGGCAGAAAACGCAATGAGTTCGCCTTCATGGAAGATTGGCATTACCAAACCAACGTCCGATAGATGGGAACCTCCCCCACCGTAAGGATCGTTGATGATGATAATATCGCCATGGTGTAGGTCGCCTTGTTCTCCATACTTTTCCAGTGTTTCTTTTACCATAAAGGAAAGCATTCCAATAAAACCTGTTACACCATTCCCCTGTGTAAGCAATTGACCTTTCGCATCAGTTAACCCACTAGCATAATCTAGCACTTCATAAATGATAGGGCTCATCGATGTTTTTGCAAGCGCAATAAACATTTCATCCCCGGTTGCTAGTAGGGAATCTTTAACGATTTCTAATGTAAATGGATCAATTTTTGTTGTTGCTTGTACCATTTAGTTCGCCCCCGTTTCGATAATTAAGTTTCCATACTCATCGACGTGTAGTGACTGTCCTTCATAAATCACAGTAACAGCTGCCTTCTCCTCGATAACTGCTGGTCCTTGTACAACTTGTCCTGTAGGTAACAGTTCCCGTTGATAAACATCTGTTGGAACCCAACCATTTGGATTCTCAAAATACACGTTTCGAGTTTCTTTTTTTGCATCATCAAGTGTACCTTCTCGAGGAACTTTGTTAATCACTGGTTTTTGAACTTTACCGAACGCTGTTACATGCAAGTTGACAATTTCAATTTGCGCATCTTCTAATTTAAAGGTGTAATTTTGTTCATGTAGATTATGGAACTTTTCAACAATTTCGTTTACTTCAGCCTCTGTCCAAGCACCGTTCGGAACGGGTACCTTTACAGTATGTTCTTGTCCCACATAGCGCATATCAGCAAAACGATTAAATACTACATCCTCTTTGTTAACCGCTTCATTTTCATACTGATGAAGAGCTCCATTTTCGATTTCATTCCACTGATTGTTTATTTCACTTATATCTAAATCAGCAATCCTTCTAATAAATGTATTAATATAATCATGACGAAGGTCACTCATTAACATGCCCCAAGCAGAGAAAACAGGGGAAGCCACAGGAATGACAACTTTTTTCACACCCAATTCCTTTGCAAGAGCTGGAGCATGCATAGATCCTCCACCACCGAAAGCAACTAACGTAAATTCTTGTGGATTGTGACCTTTTCGGATTGAAATTAATTTTAGGGCATTCAACATATTGGAATTGGCAATTCGAATGATTCCAAGGGCTGCTTCCTCAGCACTCATATCAAATTGTTTTGCAATTTTCGTTTCAATGGCATCTTTCACACGGTTTAAATCGACATCATAGTCGAAGTTTTTGGCTGAAAGACGTCCAGTTAATAGATTCGCATCAGTTGTAGTTGGTTCTGCTCCACCTTGACCATATGCAACCGGTCCTGGCATAGCACCAGCTGATTGTGGACCTACCTTTAGAGAACCAGCGTCGTCGATCCAAGCAATTGATCCCCCACCATTTCCGATTTCTACAATGTCAACTACTGGTGTTTTGATTGGGTAACCAGCATTCCGATCCGTACGCTCAATGTAGTAGTCTGTTGATACTTTTACTTCCCCTTTTTCAATAAGAGAGCATTTGGCGGTTGTACCACCAATATCAAATGCGATTATATTTTCTTCACCAATCATTTTCCCAAGCACTGCAGACCCATAAATACCTGCAACAGGCCCTGATTCTACCATGTTAATTGGGTTCTCTTTCGCATTTCCAAATGTTGTCGTACCACCATTGGATTGCATAATAAAGTTCTTACTTGTCGTGTTTTGTTCAGCAAGCTTATTGTAAAGTTTGTTCACATAAGTAGCTGCTGCTGGTTGTACGTAAGCATTTAAAGCTGCCGTATTGGTACGTTCATACTCACGCCATTCTTTCGTTACCTCATAAGAAGCTGTTACTGCAACTTCCGGCCAAAGTTCTTTAATTAGCTTGATTGTTTCTTTTTCGTGATCGGGGTTTACATAGGAATGAAGGTATGCTACAGCGATAGCTTCAACTTTTTCTTTTTTGAAAAACTCGATTACTTCTTTCACTTGGTCCTTATTAAGAGGCGCAAGTGTTTCACCTTTATAGTTCAATCGCTCATCTACTTCTTTTCGTAGAAAACGATCGATAAATGGAGATGGTTTTTTATAACGAATATTAAAGAGATCAGGTCGGTTTCCACGAGCGATTTCTAATATATCTCTAAACCCTTTTGTCGTGATTAAACCTGTTTTCGCTCCCTTCCGTTCCGTGAGTGCATTAATAATGACCGTAGTTCCATGAATAAACGTGGAAATGGCCTTTTGGTCTATACCGCTTTTTTCTAAAACGTCAATAACACCTTGTTCAAAGTTTGGCGGTGTTGTATGACTCTTGGCAACTTCAATTCCACCATTTTTATCGACGTAGACTAAGTCTGTAAATGTTCCTCCAATGTCTGTTGCTACTCTCATTTACTTTCCACCTTTCCCTTTGTAAAAAATAATATATAAATTCACCCATTAAAAAATAACGGGTGTTAAAACACAAAGTAATATTGTTTCTTCTGAAGTGGGATTTTCCCATTGGTGGACTTTTTCAGATGGGAAATGAATAGAATCTCCCTCATTTAACACATATTCTTTATTCTCAATTCTGAAAATGACCGTGCCCTTCAACACGTAATACAGTTCCTCGCCTGGGTGACTAAATTGTTGTTCATCTTTTTGTTTAGGAACTAACGTGATTTTTAACGGTTCCAATCGGCGATCTGGAAATTTTCCAGCCAAGCGAATATGTGTAGTTTCAGCCCCTTCAACTTTAAATGGCTTTTGGCTCCCCTTTTTAACTGCATAGTTATGGTTTTCCGTGTCCTCAAAAAAGTATGACATGGATACATTAAAAGCATCTGCTATTTTTTTAAAAGATGTAATTGCAAGAGAAGAAGATCCTCTTTCTATTTGTGATAAAAAACTAACAGACAAGTTCGTTTTTTCACTTAAATCTTTTAGAGTCATTCCTTGTTCTAATCTTAGGTTTTTAATTTTCTTGTAGATATGCTCCATTGTACCCAGTCCTTTTACGATATTTATGAAATTTATTACAGTAGTTACATATATATTCCACATATACTGTATTTATTTTGATAATACCATAATATTTTATGAATTGAAAGAAAATTTTTAATTAAATGATTTGTTAGATTTCCAGTTCCTAACACAACCGTTTAATCTTTTTGTTAAGAAACGTTTTACAGATGAAAGGTACCGTTTCATCTTCATTTTTCCAAAAACAAGTACTACTACAAGAAGGACAAACTAAAAGCCCATCACCAAATGGTAATGAGCTAAAGAAGACAAGATCTTCAATTTTAACTGCACCGTAAACCCACCATCAACCGACAAACTATCTATATTCCCCCTCATAAAGGAAGATCATCACTAGACATAAACAATAAAGCTTGGCTATAGAGTGTTTTTCTTATGCTAATTCTTATCACTACACCTATTCAACAAATTATAAAACAGAAGAAAGTATAGAGGGTTATACAGTCCAAAAGGGTCTGTCCAATTATGAGGAAGTAAAGCATTATGATGAGCCTGTATTGAGTGTTAAATATATTATATAAAGGGGAGCATATAGAAATGCTCCCTAGGATTAATTAAATATTAATTTTATAGACTTCCTTAGGTTCCAAATTGAATTTTACACCGTATCTTCCTAATAAGAGATACCATTGATTAGATAATTCTATACGACATGGAATACTCTTACCATCTTCGAGGTAAAGGTCAAATGACTCACCGCAATATAACCCCATTTCTTGGCTCTCTTGAATCACTACCCATGAATCTAATTCCTCGTTATATTTCATATTCAACCATTTTTCCCTCATGACAACAGATAATTTAAAGTAAAGGATCGCCCTGATTTTACTAATTTGCTAGCCACTTTAATAATCCGTGTGCGAATCGTCTCTATTTGCATGTTCTTTTGTTTCTCTGGAAAACAAAGTGTGCGCAGCCAATTCGTTAGGTTATACGCTAACAAACTTAACATCATCTTTGCCTCATTTACTTGGAAAGAATGGCTATTCATTTTATCGAAATAGAAACCATTCTTGGCTTCCTTGATGTAATTATCCATCGTCCCTCTTTTTTGGTAAGTAAGGACGATATCTTTAGGAGAAAAGGCATCTACTTAATTCGTTTGATATAAACTGCTTCCCGCCTTCTTTCATAGGAAGAGTAAGCATGCAAGCATGCCTGCATAATGAGTTGGAGCGGTGTTTTTTGATGAAAAGCTTGTGAGTTGGCTATACGATAGGCGGAATAATCAAAGTGTGTAGCTGGTGCTCTAGGTATAGCTCCTACAAATGAATCTTTCTTTTTTAGATCATTTTCTATTTGGCACCGAGAGATTACTCAAGCTGTCAACGTTTTTAACAAATGAGGAAGAGGGTCACCTTAACGGAGAGGGATATTTTTGTAGCAGTTTTCTCCAAAAATATCTAGGAGTGTAAAAGAAAACTAAATTTCAGAATCATCTTACAAAAATATTCTAAATTATATTAATTTTTTACCAATTTAGAGTTATAATAAATTATTACCATTAGAAAAAACATCAAAGTAGGGAGTTGGGGGATTTTATGGGAATTCGCAACACAGTTATTTGTACTGGCTACTCTAAGTTACCAGATGGTATGGCTGCCAAGAACTTATATGGTGTAATGGGAGTGGGGTTAGAAGTTGATCCAAATACAGATAATATAATAAATGCCTCTTGTACTTTTATCACCAATATGTGCAATGATTTTATTAAGGAAATCTTTGAGGGTCATAATCTTAATGAAGGTATTGATGCACCTATTGAAATTTTTGAAAAAAGATATTTTGGTTTAGGAAAGAAGGCTATCATATCGGCGATGAGAGATGCTTATAACCAATTTTCTATTTATAAATCAATGCAAGAAAATTAAAATATTTTTGAAAAGTCTTGACTTTATTAACGTAATTATGTAAATTAATCAGTATATTAAGAAAATAATAAATGGCTCTCAATTTAGTAAGCAACACTTTTACTTAAAAAATAGAACATAATCAGTTTGCCTATACGTCTGTGGCTAAGCAGCCCTTAGTCATATGCGGGTATAAAAACCAAGCTGACCAAGAAAGACTCTGTTATTAGAGTTGTTTCGAGGTGGCTTGGTTTTTTGTTTCTATTTTTGACATAAAAAATAGCAGTAAAAGGAGAAACGGGAAAATATGAAACTATTCAAAAACAGGTTAGAACAGTGCAAGAGTGCTATTGAAACAAAACAAATTAATAGTATTATCGTCACCTCAAAGGCTAATTTGCAATATCTTTTAGGGGTTGAACTGGAGACGGGTGAAAGAATGACAGCATTACTCATCGCGCCTGATCAGACAGCCAAACTATTCATTCATGAAATGTTTATAGAAAAATTAGGGGATGTGGATGATCATGATATTACAGTAATTCCATACCCTGATGCTTTAAATCCAATTGATACTTTAACAACTCATTTAAGTCAAACCCATACATTGAGTGTGGATCAAAATTGGCCAAGCCATTTTTTAATACGGTTGATGAGTCATTGTCCAGAATTGTCCATTTATGCGAGTGATATTGTTGAAAAACTTAGGGAAATAAAGGATAGACAAGAAATCAATGCGCTTCGTCAATCTTCTCGAATAGCAGATGCTGTTATGCGTCAAATCAAACAACTGCAACGTTTACCGACAACCGAAAAAATGATTTCAGAAAATATTAGAGATTTCTTCGATGAGAATGGTGTAGAGGAACTTGCTTTTCATCCCATTGTGGGTATTGGAAAAAATAGTGCCAATCCACATCATACATCAAGCAACAAGAATAGCGACCCAAATCAGCCAATCATGTTAGATTTCGGAGGAGTGTATAACCAATATTGCTCTGATGTGACTAGGATGACGTATTTTGGTAGAACAAATCTAGAATATGAAGAAATCTATAAAATCGTGAGAGAAATGCAATTACAGGCACTCGACATGATCAAACCAGGGATTAGTTTTTCCGAAATTGATTTATCCATTAGAGCTGGTTTTAGAAAATGGAACTACGATAATTACTTTATTCATAGAACAGGTCATGGAATAGGGTTGGAAGCTCATGAAGGACCGTTTATTCATCAGAACAACCATGACGAAGTGAAAGAAGGGATGGTTCTTACTATAGAACCTGGTTTGTATTTACCTAATCAATTTGGTGTGAGAATTGAAGATGTTGTTATGGTTACCAATCAAGGCTGTGAGGTCTTAAATCAATGCTCTAAAGACTTACACTACTTGGATGTATCATATGCATAAAAAATGAGAGGGGAAATGGGTATGAAAAAGTTAGTTTGGTTATTATTTTTAAGTCTATTTTTGGTTTTAGTAGCAGGATGTTCCTATGAAAACCCTGAGAGTGCATCTTCTGAACCAGAACAAAGTGGTGAAGAGGGAGAAGGCACTAGCGATACATCAACAGCTGACATAATTAAAGTTGGGTTAGATGTTGATGCAGGTTCAATGGATCCACGCCTAGCAAAAGATACTTCAGCTGCTAGAGTAGAAGAACTTGTTTATGACGGATTAGTGAGGTTGAATGCTAACTTAGAACCTGAACCTGCTTTGGCGACAGAATGGGAGAATCCAGATGAAACAACCTGGATTTTCACTCTAAGGGAAGATGTAACTTTTCAAGATGGAGAACCTTTTACAGCCGAAGATGTCAAATACACATTTGACACCATTTTAGACCCTGATTTTCAAGCACCTTACCTTTCTTTATACGAACCAATTAAGAGTGTTGAGGTAATTGATGAGACACATGTAAAGTTCAACCTTAAAGAACCATATGCTCCACTTTTAAGTTATTTAGATATAGGTATTGTTCCAAAGCATATTGCTGAAAAGGGTGATGTGCTGTCAAGTGAACCAGTTGGAACTGGCCCTTATAAAATGGTCAACTGGGAAAAAAACAATCAAATCAATTTCGAGGCGAATGAGGATTACTGGGGAGGAACACCAAAAACACCAAAAATTACGTACTTTATCATCCCGGACAATACCACTCGTGTAGCTGCGTTAGAATCAGGAGATGTTGATTTTGTTCATTCGCCATTATCCCCACAAGATATTAGTAGAATTGAAAAAAACGATGAATTTAAGGTAGAGAAAACTCAAGCACTTGGTTTCACCTATTTGAACTATAATATGAAAAATGAGATCTTATCAGATGTTAAGATCCGCCAAGCGCTGTCACATCTAGTAAATAAAAATGTGATATCAGAAGAAATTTATCAAGGTATGGATTCGCCAGGTAAGTCCCCATTGATACCTGCTTCATGGGCTTATACAGACAATGTTCCTGAATTTGAATATGATCCAGATAAAGCTTTAGAATTATTCGCTGAAGCAGGCTGGGAAGACACAGATGGGGATGGGATTCTTGACAAAGATGGTAAAAAACTATCACTAACACTATCAACCCATAGTGAAGATCCAAACAGGATTCAAATAGTGGAATACTTGCAAAATGAATTTACGCAGGTAGGAGTTGAAACGGAAGTCCTTACAAATGAGTGGCCAACTTTTAGTACTTCTTTAATGGAAGGAAACTTTGATATTGGACTCGTTGGTTGGTTGAATCTAGTTGGTCCAGATAGAGCCATGTATAATCAGTTCTATTCTGATAGTGGTAGTAACTACGGGAAATATAGTAATGCTCGTGTAGATGAATTATTAGAAAAGGGTAGAAGAGTTTCAGATCAAGCTGAAAGAACTAAAATTTATCAAGAAGCTGCAAAAATTGTAACAGAAGAAGTTGCATACGATGTCTTACTTTACCAAGGTTATATTGCAATGTATGACAAAAATTTAAATGGCTTTGAGATTCATCCTACTGGTAGTTTATACGGATTAAAAGATGCAGAGTTAACAAATTAATTAGAAATTAGGGGCCGTAATAAGCCCCTCTATTTCGTTAAGATCGGGAGTGTTTCTATATGATGACGTTTGTTGGAAAACGACTGTTGCAGCTAATCCCCGTTCTTTTAGGAATATCGATTTTAGTATTTCTTTTGCTACATTTGATTCCAGGGGATCCTGCACTTACTTTACTTGGCCAGGAAGCTACTCCTGAAGATGTTGAGAGGATAAGAGAGATATTAGGTTTAAATGAACCGTTGTATGTTCAGTTGTTCGTATTCCTAAAGAATCTCGTACAAGGTGATTTAGGAGTTTCTATTTTCCAGGATGTTCCCGTTCTTACATTAGTATTATCTCAACTTCCTGCAACACTTGAGTTAGCTTTTCTAGCACTAGTGATAGCTGTCATTATTGCCGTTCCGTTAGGAATCATATCTGCGGTAAAACAGTTCTCATGGTTAGACTATGTTAGCATGTTTTTTGCTCAGTTAGGTGTTTCCATGCCAGTGTTTTGGCTTGGGATGCTTTTAATTATTCAGTTTTCAGTGAATATGAATATTTTCCCTTCCTTTGGTAGAGGAGATCCTTTAGTTGAATCCTTTATTATGACCATACAGTCAGGGAACTTATATTATGTCATTGAAAGTTTTAAATACCTTATTCTTCCTGCATTAACCTTAGGGGTCATGAGTGCAGCGATGATTACACGTATGGTACGTTCCTCTATGCTTGAGGTTTTAAATGAAGATTATATTCGAACAGCTGAAGCAAAAGGCGTACGTTCGTTTTGGGTGATTTTGAAGCATGCTTTTCGTAATGCACTCATTCCAGTCATAACAATTGTAGGTTTGCAATTTGGAAATCTTTTAGGTGGTGCTATTGTCACGGAAACGGTCTTTGGTTGGCCGGGTATTGGCAGATTAATTATAACTGCAATTAGTCAAAGAGACTTTCCAGTTGTTCAAGGAAGTGTACTAGTTATTGCGCTACTTTTTGCGATTATTAATTTAGTTGTAGATCTTTTATATGCTCTCATCAATCCAAAAATAAAAAGTAATTAAGGAGGGGTGCAGATGGCGCAGCTGGAACCTGCAAATAACCCTGAACATGTTACAATTCCCCTAAAAAAATCAAGTAAGGTGAAAGATTTTCTCTCTCTTATGGTAAAAAGTAAATCCGTCTTGATTGGGGGAATTATTGTACTCATTGTTATTCTTAGTGCAATATTTGCCCCTTTAATTGCTACCCATGATCCAAACGAAATGGAAATGTCAAAACGGTTAATGGGTCCAATGGAAGAAGGGCACTTATTAGGTACAGATAACTATGGAAGAGATTTATTTTCGAGAATTGTATATGGTGCTAGAGTTTCCTTAGAAGTTGGAGTTGTATCAGTTAGTGTGTCGCTTCTAATTGGAGTTACGCTTGGGTTGGTTGCTGGTTATTATGGTGGATGGTTGGACAACATCATCATGCGTACGGTTGACATTGTTTTATCTTTCCCAGTACTTTTGCTCGCAATTGCCTTGGTAGCGGCATTAGGTCCGGGGATAGATAATGTCATACTAGCTTTAGGACTCATCTACTGGACAAATTATGCCAGGATAGTACGTGCCAATGTGATGGCACTTAAAGAGGAGGAGTATATTCAAGCAGCTAAAACGATTGGATCTAGTGATTTTAGGATTATTTTCTATAATATACTGCCCAACTGTTTGGCACCTATTATCGTTGTAGCTACTTTAGGTATAGGTATTGCAATTGTTGCTGAAGCGACGTTAAGTTTTCTAGGACTTGGTATACAGCCACCAGATTCAAGCTGGGGTTGGACACTATCTTTTGGAATGAAATTTATTCGTGATGCTGCCCACTTATCGATCTATCCAGGACTTGCAATTATGTTTACGGTATTGGGCTTTAATTTATTAGGGGATGGAATTCGTGATCTTACAGATTCAAAAACAAAGTAAAAAGTAGGAGGAATTACGTATGTTAAAAACAACTACTCGTAAATATGAAGAGATTTTTGTAACACATTTATCCAATGGAAGTGAAGTAAGCTTACCCGTTCATACGATTACAGGAGAAAGGAGTGGGCCTGTATTAGGGTTATCTGCTGTTGTTCATGGAGATGAAATTATTGGATCAGAAATCTTACGAAGAGTTTATGACCGCTTAGATGAAGCTGAATTGGCAGGTTCTGTGAAAATAATGCCAGTCGCAAATCCATTAGCCTTTGAATCAATGACTAGAAATACTCCTTTAGACATGAACAATATGAATCGAATTTTTCCAGGTTCAGCTGGAGGATGGGTAACAGAGCAAATTTCCCATAAAATTGCCACTGAATTTTTAGATACAATCGATGCGTATATAGATATCCATTCAGGGGGTGCTCAACCCGTTGTGGATTACGTTTATATTCAAAACGATGAAGAATTATCTCGAGCCTTTAACTTTCCTGTGTTATATCGACCTAAAACCTTATATGAAGGAACAACCGTTACCTATACAGTAGAAAAGGATATCCCAAGTGTGACAGTAGAAGTCGGTGGGGGACCAAATTTTGAAAAGGACATTGAACGAGGTGTCGAAGGTATTTTCAACTGTATGCGTAAGTTAAACATGTTAGATGGAGAAGTTACTCCACCACCAGAGCAAAAGGTAATGACGGAAATTCAAATAATTCGTCCGAAACAAGGTGGATTAATGATACCAGAGTATGATTATAGTGCGGTTGGAACAGTGATTGAAGGGAACCAAGTTTTATCTAGAACTTATAATCCGCGTACATTTGAAGAGGTTGAGGTTATTAAGGCTCCTTTTGAAAAGAATCTTGTCATTCTAATGAGAGGTTCCTTCCAAAAAGTAAACCCTGGAGACTATGGTTTCATGCTAGGAAATATGGATACAAGAGAGTTGGATTAAGATGAGTGTGAGCTCAAAAAAAGTAACAGATCTAGATTTGAAACTATCACAAGAATATGTGCAAATTGTGTTAGGGATAGATGCTTTTTACAGATCCTCAAATCAAGAATCATCTGAAGCAGAACTAGCAAAAGAAGGCTTAGTTCCTATTAATCTAACAAATGAATACCCTAGATACTACTCAAGTTGGGATGGGATCATAGAAGATTTAAATGAAATTCGCATAAAATATTTGAACGTAAATGATGAAATGAGAAGAAATTATATGCAACAGCAAGTTGGATCACTTATTTCATTAGCAAAGTGGGTAGCCAAAAAGGACGATTACCCTTTCCGAGAAGTGGTAAGGAGTTTGTTATATGTAAATGAAAATCCTCTAGTTCAATCAGAGAGAGACATCTTACATCATAAACTTAACGATTTGTTGAGCCGGAAAGGGTTTAAAGGATCTTTAGCAGATAAGGTGCAAAAATGGGAAGAAGAGCAAAATGTTCCAAGTAGAGAACTAGAGTCTGTTTTAAAGGACTTACTTGCGAGTGCCAAAGAGCAAGTGGTTAAAAAAATGGGTTTCCCTATAGAGGATGTAAAGGTTACACCAAAGGCTATTTATAATGTTCCGTACAGTGCTTATTGTGATTATGTGAATCAAAGCATGTATGTTAATGGAGATCTTAGATATACGTATGCGTCATTAAAGCACTTAGTTACACATGAGTCGTTTCCAGGCCATACTACACATATGAGAGTGAGAGAATTGTTGACGAACTCTGGTGACATGCCTCTTGATGCTGCGTTGGTGATAACAAATACAGCGAGTAGCTCTGTTTTTGAAGGTATTGGGGATAATGGCGCTCTATTCGTTGATTGGGTCGATTCTATAGATGATGAAATCTATTTTGTTTTCCAACGAATTCGTTCCATTTCCGGCTTAAATGCTGCTCATATGCTGCATTCTGAACAAAAAAGTGAAGAGGAAGTAAGGACATTTCTGAAGGAGTTTGCTTTTGGAGATGATAATTGGATTGATTCAAGATTGCGGTTCTTTAATCATTCACTACGGGCTCCTTTCATCTACGCTTATTGGAGAGGGAATCAGGCAGTAAATGAAGTGTATACCCGCATTTCACCTGAAAGAAAACAAGACTTTTTTAAATATCTTTATCACAATATGCATTCTGCTGATACGATAAAACAATTTTCATAGGAGGCATTATAATGGAATTCAATCATTCAAAGGCATTATATGAAAGCGCAAAAGAATCAGTACCAGCCGGAGTACATTCCAATTCCCGTTATCGTAATCCACATCCTATCTATTTTAAAAAGGGGGAAGGGCCTTGGATCACTGATGTTGATGGGAATAGCTACTTAGATTGTATTATGGGGAATGGAGCAATCATTTTGGGTCATAATAACCCTGATTTTAATGAACGAGTGAGCGATTATACAACTACAGGGATTGTAACTGGCTTGGAAACGGAATTAAGTATTAAGGCAGCCGAGAAATTTCTAACCTTTGTACCAACAGCTGAAAAAGTTCGCTACACCAATACAGGTACTGAGGCAATAATGCATGCCATGCTTATGGCTCGCACGTATACTGGAAAGAATGATGTTGCTGTCGTAGAGGGTGCCTTCAATGGTTGGCATGATGCAGTACTCGTGAGCACATGGCCTGATTTAAATAAAGCAGGTGAAAAAACTTCTCCTAACACATTGCCAGGATCTCCAGGTTTAATGGAGGATGCGGTGAATAGTACGTTAGTTATTCCTTTTAATGATTTAGAAATAGCTGAACAATTGTTAACAGAAAATAAAGATCGAATTGCCGCATTAATCTTAGAGCCAGTTATGATCGATATCGGATATATTCCTGCAAAAAGGGAATATTTACAGGGCTTAAGAGACATTTGTTATCGGCTAAATATCCTACTCATATTTGATGAGTTATTAACCGGTTTCCGTGTTTCACCAGGTGGAGCTCAAACTCTTTATGGAATCACACCTGATTTATCCACATTTGGTAAAGCCATTAGTAATGGATATATGTTAGCGGCAGTTGCTGGGAGGACCGATGTATTTGACACCGTGACACCAGGAAAAGGTAGTTGCTCCTTTGTTGGAACTTACAATGGTCATCAAATTTCGCTGGCTGCAACGATGGCTTTTATGGAAATGTATGAGGAAAAAAATGTGTTTCAAACTCTTGTGGATAGAACTGACGCGCTAATCGCAAAGTTTGATCAATTAGCTGCCAAGCACAAAATACCAGGACGTATGCAAGGGCGTGGTGGACATTTTCATTGGTACTTTACCGATAAGGAGATAGGTGATTACCGCGATGCAGCCATTAACTCAGATAAGAAATTATATGGTGAATTTATACAAGAATTGTTTAAACAAGGGGTATATTGTTCACCTAATTACCTTCTTCACCATGCTATATCGTTAGCACATACAGAGGAGCATATTGAAATCCTTGTTTCACGTATGGATCATAGCTTAGCAAAAGCATTGGAGGTAAAAACTGGTTCATAAGGGGGGATTAACTTGAAACCTAAAGTACTAGAAGTAAAGAATCTCAGAACCACATTTCGTTCAAATAAGAAATCATTTAATGCAGTTGATGAAATATCCTTTCATATAAATGAGGGAGAGACCCTAGGGATTGTAGGGGAATCTGGTTGCGGGAAAAGTGTCACCTCTCTATCTATTATGGGGTTAATTAAACCGCCAGGGGAGGTGAATGGAGATCAAGTTACCTTTCAAGACATGGATTTACTTTCTTTAAATAAAAGGAAAATGAGAAAAATCAGAGGAAACCAAATTTCAATGATTTTTCAGGAACCCATGACATCTCTTAATCCCGTTTATCGAATTGGTGATCAAATTGGTGAATCCATTCGTATCCATGAAAAAGTCAAAGGAACAAAGCTTAAGAAACGAGTCGTGGACTTATTAAAATTAGTAGGAATTCCTCGACCAGAAGAAATATATGCCAATTACCCTCATCAACTTTCAGGTGGAATGAGTCAGAGAGTGATGATCGCAATTGCCATGGCATGTAATCCGGATTTAATCATAGCTGATGAACCTACTACCGCATTGGATGTAACCATACAGGCTCAAATTTTGGAGCTAATGAAAAGCATTCAAGAAGAAAGAGGAATGTCCATAATGCTGATCACTCATGACTTGGGTGTGGTTTCTGAGGTGTGTGATCGTATGTTAGTAATGTATGCTGGGAAAATTGTTGAGTCTGGCATAGTAGAGGATGTCTTGAAAAATCCACAGCATCCCTATACAAAAGGGTTATTGGATTCGTTGCCTAAAAAGGGAGTCGATAAGGAAAGACTTAACTATATTCCAGGTCAAGTACCATCACCACTTAATTGGGGAGTGGGATGTCGATTTGCAGATCGATGCTCCCATGCAATGGTCAAATGCCATGAACAGATCCCCTCATTAATTGAAATTGGCAATGAACAACAAGCTGCCTGCTGGCTAGTGGAAGAAGGAGGCGAATTAGACGATGTCAGTAAAGGAAAAGACACAACCTCTATTAGAAGTTAATAATCTTAAAATGCATTTTCCAATAAATAAGGGAATTTTTTCAAAACAAGTTGGAGCTGTTAAAGCGGTTGATGGGGTTTCCTTTACAGTTAATAAAGGGGAAACTCTAGGTATTGTTGGAGAATCAGGTTGTGGAAAATCCACAACTGCCCGTGTTATTATTCGTTTACTTGAAGCTACAGGTGGTTCCGTTAAGCTTGAGGGTCATGAATTAACAAATCTTAATCCTAAAAAAATGCGGGAATTAAGAAAAGATATTCAAATGGTATTTCAAGACCCATTCGCCTCCTTGAATCCACGTTGGACGGTTCAAAGAACTCTGATGGAACCGATGAAAGTATATGGAATTGGAAATAAAAGTGAAAGAAAAAGAAAAGTAGGAGAGCTATTAAATCAAGTGGGTTTAGACGAAAGCTATGCAAAAAGACATGCTCATGAGTTTAGTGGAGGTCAGCGTCAACGTATAGGAATTGCCAGAGCGCTTGTCCTTAATCCAAAATTAATTATCGCAGATGAACCCGTGTCTGCACTTGATATTTCCGTTCAATCCCAAGTGATTAATTTGATGCAGGATATGCAACAAGAATATGATTTAACTTATCTCTTCATTACTCATGATTTATCAGTAGTTGAACATATAGCAGATAAAATCGCTGTTATGTACTTAGGAAAAATCGTTGAATTAGCGGATAAGGAAAAAATATTTGACAATCCTTTACATCCATACACGGAGGCACTAATATCAGCTGCCCCCGAAGTGAATGCCCTGGAGAAAAAAGAACGTATCGTCTTAGGTGGAGATGTACCAAGCCCAGCTAACCCACCAAATGGATGCCCATTCCATACAAGATGTCATAAAGCCATGGATATATGTAAACAAGAAGTACCAGAGTTTAAAGAGATTTCAGATGGTCAATTAACTGCTTGTCATCTCTATTGATGAATTTGATAGGGATGTGGAGCCCTACTATAAGTACCAGGTATTCACAAAAGAACAAATGCGTTTTTTTATAGAGATGGACAAATAAGCGGATTCTCAATAATATTGGAATCCGTTTATTTTATTAGACAATCTTGAGGTAATAGTTATCGATAGAGAATATTATCCTGCATTTCGAGCTTGTGGATAACTTAACTTATTCACAAGTATTTTATTTCTATTTTTTAAATTGCATTTTTTTAAAATTTTCTTAAGCAGCTTGTTGCTGGTTTACAATACATTGATACGATCTGCAGCCAATTTTGAAGCATTATAAATAAGCGTTACGATGTCAAAGTGAACCTTTGCACGTTTTCCAGTACGATATCGTACATTGTTGAGTTGAAAGAATTCCTTGAGATAGGCATTCACACGTTCGACGGCAGAGCGACGTTTGAACAGCGTTTTCCAAGTCTTCGAGCCACGGGCTGGTGCGGTATACCTCCTAAGATCCGTTGTTATTTTTACTTTATAAACTTAGATGAGTTTATCAGCATTACAAATGTTTTCAATACTTATATTGATAATGGAATTACTGACAAGTTGAGACGGGCATTATTAACAATCTCTATAAATGATGGTGACTATAATTATTATGATTATTGGTGGTCATGGTCGTACACTGTTGATGCAAATAAACGCTGCTTAATAACTAAGAAAAGTGAACTTGAGTATTTTGTGTATGGAAACTATAAGAGTAGAGATGAATATAGACAATACCTAGTTAAATTACTTAAGAATCTTGTAGATTATAATTTGGATCAGATTATTGAAATGTTTGAACCCCCACCTGAGATGCCAAATTGAAAAAAGCGTTTAATCAAGGAACCGGATCTTCTTAGTGTGCATTGTAAGTCGAAGTATATTGCTATTCCAGAAGTTGAGGATTGTTGCTACCTATTGAAAGGAGTTAGACCTCGAGATATTGAATCTTGTTACAAGGTTCAATAATAAACTTTTGTTTAGAGAGATTACTGTAAATCAGCACATTATACCAGGTACCTACTTTCAAATTAATTCAGGCAAGAATCCGAGATAATGTGCTTTTTTAATCACTTTATTTCAACTTTGAAAATTATTAGGCGAATTATTTCAGATTGTTTTTAAAGAAAAATACCCCTTAGAAAGGGGCATCATCAAATAATGTCGTTAACTCTATGGAGATAATCCGAATCTTATATACTTCAAAACTTCGTAGCTCAAACGTAACCTCTTTTTCAAGCGTCACATAAGTTTTGTCACAGTGACGCCCCGAAAATTGTCGAAGGTTGAAAGGCGATAAGAGTAGTAGAATATGATATGAGTATGCTTATAATACCCTCATTACTAGGTGTTGACTAATTTAATCTTACGAAGGCATGATGTAATTATGTCCTCCAGCCATTGATATATAAGATTTTCTGAGTGAAATGAGGATTCTAATGGAGGCTTCTCATAAGTTGATGAAACTTTCGGGGAACTTCTTTTTTTCATTTTATGGGTGACGTGGAAGTATTGTGCATTTTTTAGATTTGATCATCTGAATGGCCAAGTTTGTCCATAGTTTATTCGAGTGTACGCCAGCCTCTTAAAGAAGTAATGTGTATGTCTTAATGAATGTAGTATAAATTCTCGATTTAAGTCCATAATAGCTAGTTACCTTACCATATTATTTTGAACAATCTAGATGGCGATGGTATCACCATACTGTCGTTCTGTTTTAAAAGGAGAAGTTCTAGTAATTACTAACTGACCTCTCAACTACTTTGTGTTTTTGTAAAGCGTTTCCACGTTTATCACGTCGTCATCCACAACAACCGCTCCCATGCTCCCTAGCTTTTAAACAATCGACAAAATTGGGGTCGTCACTGTGACCATGCCTGAGTAAAGTTAGCTGCTATTGATGATGAGTTTAATATTGAAAACTTATTAACTCAACTTTCGCACCCAGAAATTAGCCTTTAACCCTTGATATACTTTGATTCAAACCAAACTAATTATGCTGCTTGCGCCTTAAATTCGTCATCATCAAGAAATGTCCTCTTTAAAAATTGAGGAAGACTATCAAATAGCTCATCTATTATGGATTGGACTTTTTCTTCTGAAAGCACCGGTTCCTTTGAAAGTGTTGATTTTAACACGTCTATGACCATCATGAGTGCCTGGGCAAACCGAATATCTTCCATTTCATCGCAGCACAAATAAAAGAGCTGTCCAATCGTTTTCGGATCTTTCTCTTCCCGGGAACTTAGTGCAAGCATGATATAGCGTGTGAAGACAATCGTAGTATGGGAAACGAGCGCATCGTAATGACGTGACTGGCATTCTTTCGCCAAACGAAGATGGGATTTGGCGACCTTGAAAAAACATTCGATATCCCTTATCCAAACCTTTATAAAATCCAAACCTTTTCATGAAGTCTACTGATTTTGCTAGAATTTTAATAAAAAAGGTTTGGATTTTATTTTTAGTTTTTGCACAAATCCCTTAATTTTTGAATATCCTTTTTCCACAATTTGGGTTGTTCAACTTCTTCTTCAGTCATTATTTCCTTCATTGCTGATGCTTCCTGAGTTACTGTTATCTCCAAGTAAACCATCGTTGTCTGAATGTTTTCATGGCCTAATAAATATTGAATTTCACCAATATTCATTCCGTTTTCCAGCCAGTGAGTTGCTGCCGCATGTCTGAAATGGGGAGCTCCCCATTTTAGACACTCGAAGGCAATGCATTTACTGCAAGCGGGTGTGAACCTTGTATATATAAGAGATATTCTTGGTCACAGCTCAGTACAGACTACAGAGATTTATGCCAAAACAGACTCCAAACAAAAGAGAGAGGCAATAGAAAAGGCATATATTGACGTTTCACCTTCGGAAGAACCGAAATGGCAAGAAAATGATGACTTATTGGCTTGGCTGAAAAACTTTAATAAATAGGGTAAGCGATAATGTAAAGTGATAGCATCATATACTGCTCCCTTAGTAAGGCAAAAAGGCTTACTTTACATTATCATTTACTATACATAACCTTTTTTATGTGAAGCTTCACATAAAAAAGGTAAAATTGAAAAATTCTTCCAGTATGTTGACTCTAGTTTTACTGGCGAAGCTTACCTACTGATTAATCAAGGCAAGATAGAAACTTTGAAACAGCTGAATGGCTACCTCCAATCATGGCTTGAAGCCTATGACAGTCGTACCCATCGTGGTACAGGGCAAACGCCGAAAAGGCGGTATGAGGACTGCAAAGAATCGAAGTGTCATTTAACGGCTGAAGAACTGAAGGAAATCTTTTTATGGGAAGAAACACGTACTGTTCGTAAAACGTCAGTCATTGAAGTAGAGGGTAACACCTATGATGTTGACTCCTTTCTACGGGGTAAGAAAATTAAAATCCGATTTAACTCTTATGATTTGTCGTATATTCAAGTATGGAAAGACGAAGAACGTTTTCCAGATGCCAAACCAGCAGAACTGCGTAATCAAAGTCATTCCAAGGTGTCGCAAATGGGACATGAAGACACACCAGAAACTCCCGTTTCTAGTTACTTAGAACAGATTAAGAAACAACAGGATGAAGAAAAGCGTCGTGAGTTAGGGACAACTCGTTTTGCTAGTCTGAAAGAGAAACAGACAGTTGGGGGTGTTGATCATGATTGATTTTTTTGGAATGAAAGGAGTACCATTCACTCGGGAGATTGCATCGCATCAATTATTCAATTCATCTAGTTATAAAGAAGCATCGGCTCGACTGGAATTTGCGGTGCAGCACCGTCAATTTTGCCTTTTGACAGGGGAGGCTGGCATGGGAAAGTCCACAGCAGTACGAGGACTGGTCCAACAACTTGATTCGATACATTATCGCTATTTATATATTTGCGATTCAGGACTAACGCCAAAACTATTTTATCGGGAAGTTCTCCAATGTTTTGGAATTCAACCTGCTTTTAGGGCAACTGAAGCCAAACGGCAATATCAAGCATTAATGCTTGATATATATGAAAATGAAAAAAAGATACCAGTCATCATTTTAGATGAGGCACATCATTTTTCAGAATCGATGTTGCAGGAACTCCGTTTTATCTTGAATTTCAAAGAAGATTCCATGTCACCATTGTCTTTAATCATTGTGGGTCAGCAAAGTTTGAGAAATCAGCTCAAGGTGAAGCATATGGAGGCGATTGAGCAACGAATCCAGATGCGGTATCAGATGGTTGCCTTGACTGAAACAGAGACAGCTTCCTACATACAACATCAATTAAAGGCAGTAGAAGCTCCCAATGAGGTTTTTTCCGAGGAAGCTATCCAGGCTATCTATGAATATAGTAAGGGCATCCCTCGGAAAATTAATACCTATTGTAGTTC
>NZ_JAMQKB010000026.1 GCF_028416575.1 Terrihalobacillus insolitus
AGTCCGCTTAAAAATTCTATGCGGACTGAGAGGCCCTTATTTTCACAAAAAGGCTTGATTTTCTTGGTTTAGCGGACTCACAGGACGCTATTTGCTCTAATTGACCTTTTTATGGCTGGTTTTTTGGCAATTAACGGCCTCTCAGTCCGCTAAACCTTCCAAAACCTCGGATTTCTGCTAAATAACGGCCTGTGAGTCCGCTTAAAACTCAATACGGACTGAGAGGCCCTTATTTTCACAAAAAGGCTTGATTTTCTTGGTTTAGCGGACTCACAGGACGCTATTTGCTCTAATTGACCTTTTTATGGCTGGATTTTTGGCAATTAACGGCCTCTCAGTCCGCTAAACCTTCCAAAACCTCGGATCTCTGCTAAATAACGGCCTGTGAGTCCGCTTAAAATTCCACGCGGACTGAGAGGCCCTTATTTTCACAATTAGGCTTTATTTCCCTGGTTTAGCGGACTCACATGTTCAGAAAAAGACTAACATGCTTCAGAGTAAAACAAGTAAAGACCCCAGCAATTATAAAAATAAGACTACTTTTCAAACCTAAATAAAAAAGACTGCATCTACATGAGATACAGCCTTTTTTATCTTATTTTTGAGACGTTAATGTTAATGTGGTGGTTTGTTTCTGACCGTCGCGATAATAGGTTATTTCCATCTCGTCTCCTACCACTTTTTCTTCATACAGATGTTTTCTTAAATCAATAACATTACCAATTTGCTCGCCGTCCATGTGGGTGATGACGTCTAAGCGTCTTAGTCCTGCTTGTGCTGCTGGTGTCATTGGCTCTACTGTCCACAAATAAACGCCACCTTTAACTTCTTCCGGTAATTGAAGGGTTCGTTCCCACTCAGCCTTTGGAATATCCTCTAGTGAATATACTTCTACACCCATGTATGGTCTTATCACTTCGCCTTTGGTTTCCAGTTGTTGAATGATCGGCTTTGCATTATCGATTGGGATAGAAAAGCCGATCCCTTCAACAGATGATTGTGCGATTTTCATGGAGTTTATACCAATTAACTCTCCATTCATGTTAATTAAGGCACCACCACTGTTACCTGGGTTAATTGCCGCATCGGTTTGAATCACTTCTGCTTGCCAATCGGATCGTCCATCCTTGTCAAAATCCTGTGGTATTGCCCGTTGCTTCCCACTAATTACTCCTTGTGTGACAGATCCAGAAAATCTTAAGCCAAGGGGACTTCCTATTGCTATTACTGGCTCGCCAACCTTAACATTATCTGATTTTCCCATCTCTATGACCTTTTCATTCCCTGTTACGTTTAATTCCAAAACAGCTAGATCGGTAAAAAGATCACTTCCAAGTAATGTAGATTTAACGTGCATTCCATCGGATAGAACTACTTCGATCTCGTCCGAACCACTGATAACGTGTTGGTTTGTGACAACGTAAGCTTTGCCGTTTTCTACTTTGTATATGACACCAGAACCTGTCCCACCTTGGCCAGATTCTTGTTGTCCCCAAAAATTCGATTGCTGTTGAATGGATACAACACCAACGACTGCAGGTGCTACTTGTTCTACAACGTCCGTTATTTGCGTCGTGATGTTTACATTCATGTTTTTTGTGGAGGGATTATTTCCTGCAACATCATTTTGTTCGTCATCTGCATTACCCTGTTGTTCAGTTGATCCAAAAGGGGAAAAGTCAGATTGGTTAAAGCTAGGAAGTAGTAAAAGCATCATAACAGCGCCGACAATTCCACCAATAATAGAAGGTAATAGCCATCCTGTCCGCTTATTCTTTCTCCTTTTTTGATTATGATGATCATCATAATAGCCCAATTATGATCAGTCCTTTCTACACACAGCACAGTCATGTGAATAGTATTTTATTCAAACAACCTCGTAAATTGGTGTAGGTCTCTTTGGATCCGTATCATGTAGCTCCACATCTTGTCCGATCGAAAATCCTCTCTCGTTTAAGACGCTTTCTACAGACATACGAGCCAAATCTTTCATATTGTTATCTTTACTAAGATGGGCTAAATAAATACGTTTCGTTTTGTTTCCAATTATTTCACTTAAAGCAAGTGCACAATCTTCATTCGATACATGTCCTGAATCACCTAAGATTCGACGTTTCACATTCCAAGGATATCTACCCATCCTTAACATCGAAACGTCGTGATTCGATTCAAAAATATAGGCATCTGCATCCTCAACTGTCTTTTTAATTCGATCGGACACATAACCAAGATCTGTAATAAGCGCAACCTTTTTTCCACCATGATAAAAGGTAAAAAACATCGGCTCGGCGGCATCGTGCGAAACACCAAAGGATTCTACATCTATATCACCAAATGTGTTGGTTTTTTCCAAACCAAATATGAATTTTTGATCAAGTGTTAGCTTCCCAATGGACCCCTCCATTGCATTCCAGGTCTTTTCGTTAGCATAAATAGGCAGATTATACTTACGTGCAAAAACACCTAATCCTTTGATATGGTCACTGTGTTCATGTGTCACAAGTATTCGAGACAGAGTATTTGGATTCATTCCAATTTCAGAAAATAAGCGATCTAATTCTTTTCCGCTTAATCCGGCGTCCACCAATATTTTTTCATTTTCTGTTCCGATAAAAAAGGCATTCCCAGTACTGCCTGAGGCAAGTACACTAAAGGATAAATTCATTCTTCCCCACTCCACTTTGTTGTTGTGTCACTTGTGTTAAATAGTTTTGATTCCGCTTTTTTCACAAAATTTTCATCATCCGTTGAAAATGAATAACCTTCAAACGCATTCACAAAATGGCTACTTTCACTATTAACTGAGATTCTCCATGTTGGCGCAAATATTTGTTCCCCGTTGTCGATTAGCGTGTGATAACCAATCGATACATTTGTTATTTCATCCCCATACTGTATTTCGTTTTGGTTAAAAAGCGTCGTAACTGCTTGGTATGCTTCCATGAGCTCTTCTGTTTCCCCTGTTTTTTCGACCTCTGTTAGCAAGGTTTGGGCATATCCTAAGATTTCATTGTTGTCATTTACGTGAACGAGCAGAGTTCCGCCTTCATTATAATAGATAAGACGATCCTGATAAGTTTGGAAAAAAATGAGTGTATCTGGTCCATCCTCCACCTCATATCGATCCCAAAAGGCATACTTATCTCCAAAATTAACATTACTTTTGACTGTTTTTACGAGTTCATCTTCTGATGCTGTAGGATTAGTAGGTACAGGCTCTTGAAATGTCGATATAATTGTTTGTTCATCCTTTATGGTGATCGTTTGATTCTCTTTGTCTTTGTTCAATATGGCTGCAATTTCATCAGCAGAAAAGGATTTCCGTTCAGCCGAAATATAAGTTTCCTTTAACGTTTGCTGTAACGACTCCTTTGAGATTTTATCACTAAAGGTTACATTATCCTCTAATGATTCTTCAATCTTTGGATCTGATAGAAGCCCTATGTCCGTTTGTGATTCTTTTTTCTCTAGAAATTGCTGAATTAAAAACAGGTCTAAAATTAGAAAGCAGAGAATAAATAGTGTTTTAACTTGTCCCCAAAGCATCTTCTCTGCCTCCTTTTTTGATTACCAACTCATCAAGTTCCTTCCATTTGTTATTCGTTTTAATATACCAAGCGGGCTCTAAAGAAAAAATATTATATGGCTGTTCGGATATTTTATAACCGATGGTAATCCCCTGAACATTAGTGTTTGTTTTAGCTAGAAACTCTGAAACATCATCAGAGTCTAACTCTTCAATCCCTTCTTTACTCCCAACACGTGTTTTTAAACTAAACATCGGTCTATTGTATTGGAATTCATCTTGATTTCGCAATTGAATCGTTGTTAAATCACCAAGACGATTGGAATCAAAAACGGGCATACCATTATAAAATAGGCGGTAAGTAATTTGGTTTTGACTCATTTCAAAAAAATTATACTCATCTGTCCAACCTTTGTGATCATTTACAAAATCAAGACTAGCGGTGATCACTTGGATTGGCGCCATTTGAAAATCTTCAGTATTTGATGGGTTCGTAAACTCCATACTTTTACCATTAGGAGATATTTTCATTTGCCTTGTCGTATCATTGTAGGATATTGCTCCATCACCTAATGGGTTTTGTTTTACCAAGGTCGGATCAATAAATAAAGCATTTTTTAATGGTTCTTGGTCAATTTGTCTTGCTTGAATCGTTGATCGAAACATCTCTATTTCACCCTGTGGATAATATATCGGAATATCACTATTATTTTCATATACCAGATATGGTTTTAATAATGTATCATCTCCCATATATTCCTTAAGCTGGTCATAGACATTTGTTCTTTGAATATTGGCAACTACCTTCTGATCGCTTGACGTATTATAAAATTGGATCTCTATATTTGTTTGGTCATTTAGTAAAATATAAATCCGATCAAATGAACCATTTGGTAAAGAATCACTGTTTTCTACTTTAAAAAGACTGCCAATTACTTCAGTAGGAAGCATTTCAGGGAAAATCACCTCTACTTTTTCCTTTGTATCTGGAACACCTTCACCTGACTGTTGGTTAAACTCATACAGTGACCACTCCTGCATTGCTTGATATAGCTTTTTTTCTTCACTTTTACTTTTAAAACCATAATCAGCATCATTGTAGTGGAACATGATTGCCAACGGCTCAATGATTGTTTTTATCGCTTCCTCTTTACCGTTTAATTTCGTATCGTTAATGTAACTTCTTTCATCTAATGTTTCATACTTAGGCTGATAAGTCCAAATTGCGAGTGTGAGAAGTAAACTTAAGCCGACCAATCCTAGCAAAACAAATGATTTAACGGTTTCTAGTTTCATGACACTCCCCTCCGCTTCTTTTGGATAAGCGGAAGTGTAAAGAGAATTGTCGTCCCTTTACCTTCTTTACTTTTTGCCCATATTTTACCCTCATGTGCCTCCACTAGTTCTTTGGCGATCGCCAGACCTAACCCAGTGCCTCCAAGCTTTCTTGACCTAGCCTTATCCGCTCGATAGAAACGATCAAAGACCTTGTCAAGTTTTTCATGAGATATTCCCATTCCTTCATCAGACACACTAATGAGTAACTTCTGTTTTTCTTTTTTTAGATGGAAGGTAATGGTGCCTCCTTCTGGGGAATACTTCATTGCATTAGAAATGATATTGTCTAATACTTGGGTCATCTTGTCTTTATCTAGCCAAACAAACACATCATTTTTAGGAAGTTGCCTATCTAATACAATATCTTCTGGTTTATTCATTTCAAATCGATCAATAATATGATGGAAATAGGAAATAAAGTTTACCCTTTCCTTGTATAGTGTATAATCCTTGTTATCCATTTTAGAAAGTTGCAATAGATCATTCACTAAACGAATCATCCGTTCTGTTTCATTTTGGGTAACTTCTAGAAATTTTGGTGCAATCTCATTATCTTTCCATGCACCGTCAGACAGCGCCTCTAAATAACTTCGCATCGTTGTTAATGGTGTCCGAAGTTCATGTGAAACATTAGATACAAATTCTTTTCTTTCTCGTTCAACCTTCTCCTGTTCGGTAACATCACTAATAACCGTAATGAACCCTGTTGTCTTTTCATTCTCGCCAAGAATGATAGAAAAGTTTGCTCTTATTAGAAAAAATGCATCATCTTCGCTAAAGTCGATAATAATGGAACCTGTTTCTTGTAATTCCGTTAAATCAATATCTCGTTCATGGAGATGCAATACATCGATTAATTGTTTCCCTTTTACATCCTCAAAGCTTTTTCTGATCAAGTCGACCGCAGGATTATTCATTAGTGTAATCGCACCCGTTTCATCTGTTGCGATGACCCCATCTGACATATGCGAAAGGATCGAGCTTAGCTTTCGTCGCTCACCTTCTGTTGTTGCATGTGCTTGTCGTAACTTATCATTCATTTCATTAAAAGTAACCGCTAACTGACCAATTTCATCTGTACCATATACGTTCACCTTTTGAGAAAAATCCCCTGTTGACATAATTTGTGCTTGCTTTCTCATTTCCGTAATTGGTTTCGTAATCGTACGAGCAATCAATACACCGATTAGTGCAGAAATAGAAATAGCGATCAGCGTCCCGTTTGCAAAGATTTGATTGATTTGTTCCAGTTGAGTAAAAACACCTTCCATTGATGCCTGTAAATAAACGGCACCAACCACGTCGTTATCTTTATAAATGGGTACCGTTCTAACGTACATACGTCTTCCAGTATAGGGATCTAATAAGAAATTTTTAGACGTTTGTCCAAATTTAAAAACGCGCGTCACTCTGGATTCTGCTGTTATTCTTTTCCCGATTTTACTATCGTCTGAAAAGTTATTCGTACCAAGTACACGGTTTTGATTATCGATTACTTGTATATCGGATATATCGTCAAAATAAGAAAGTATATTTTGCACATCTTGCGCAAGCGTCGATCCTTTTTCTTCATCCCGATCTAATGCAAAGGTTTGTTCTAATTGATAAGTTAATAACTGCACACGGTCATCAATAGACTGAACAAAATTATCCCTTAATTCTTTCTCAAGTTCCTGAGCAAAATAAGCCCCAATCACCTGTATCGCAATTAGAATAAGGAGAATATAAATTAAAATAATCTTCAATCGTATCGACTGAAAAAAACGAACCTTTCTCATAACACACTACTCCTGTTTTGGGTTACGCAAATAATAACCGACACCTCTTCTAGTAACGATCCATACGGGATTGCTTGGATTTTCCTCGATTTTCTCACGCAATCTTCGAACAGTAACGTCAACAGTACGCACATCTCCATAATAATCATAGCCCCAAACCGTTTCCAATAAATGCTCTCGGGTCATGACTTGGCCAATATGACGGGCCAAATAATGAAGTAATTCAAATTCCCGATGTGTCAATTCTACTTGTTTCCCATCTCTAGTAACCGTATATGCATCTGGGTGGATCACGAGGCTCCCAATCTTTATGTCCTTGTTGGCTCTTGCTTGATCTCCTGGAACTTGCTGCTGCCTCCTAAGGTTTGCTTTCACTCTAGCAATCACTTCTCGATTACTAAAGGGCTTTGTAACATAATCGTCTGCACCAAGTTCAAGTCCTAATACTTTATCTATTTCGGAATCCTTTGCAGTAATCATAATAATTGGCATGGAGTGATGCTTTCGGATCTCCCGGCAAACCTCATTTCCATCTTTGTTCGGTAACATAATATCTAATAGTAAAAGGTCTGGATTCTCTTTATCTGTAAGATGTATCGCTTCATCCCCATCATACGCACAAATTACTTCATAGCCCTCTTTTTCAAGGTTGAACTTTAATATATCGGCAATTGGTTTTTCATCATCAACAACAAGTATTTTTTGACTCAACAACCTCACATCCTTTTACATCTCTTTGTTCATATTCTACCGTACTTTTTACAAAAAGTCTTTTTGAACTAAATTTTTGGCTTTATTACCTTTAAAAACCCTTATCATAATTTATGATAAGGGTTTTTTTACAAATTACTATTAAAATAAATTTGAAGGGTTAACAGTAGCACCATTTTTTGTTACTTCAATGTGCAAGTGTACGCCAGTCGAATTACCTGTAGACCCCATGACCCCAACTTGACTTCCTCTTGTGATCGTTTGCCCAGGTTTCACGCTTACAGAGGCCATGTGTGCATATAATGATCTATAGCCATTTCCATGATCAACAATGACCATATATCCATATCCACCAGAGTTCCAACCAGCTGATACAACCACACCGTTATCAATCGCCTTAATGGTGCGATTGCTCACACCAGAGATGTCTAGCCCTTTGTGAAAGGATCCCCAACGTGAACCATATGGACTTGTTATAATTCCTCCATAAGTTGGAGAAGTAAATTGTCCTGAGCCCCGTGAAGGTGCTACTTTTGTTCCTTTAACGACGATTTTTTTAACCGGTTCTTTTGTTGTTTTTTCTTCGATTATTTCTTTAGAAACAATTTGACCATTTTTCTTTTCAATAGCATATTGAACCAACTTGGATCCTTCTTGTCCTTCTTGCCTCACTTTTGTTTCACCTTTGAACATGTCATCAGATGAGACAACTTCCGTTTCATAGCTAATCTCTTCTTCTACTAGCTCTTCTTGTTTCACGAATACATCAAGAAATGGTTTATAATCTGTAACATTAATTTCTTGACCTATTTGTAAAAGAGATTCTTCTGTTAAATCGGGGTTCAGTTTTAGGATGGTTTCGATGTCTAAATTATACTTAGCAGCAATTCCTCCTAGTACATCTCCTTCTTTAACCTTATGTATCTCATCCTCTAAAGTACCTTTTTCTAAGAGTTTCATGCCTTCTTTTTCTGTTAGAATATCTTTTGGCAATGCTTTATCTTTAGAAAATGTAATATCTTCAGATAATGTAACGTCCTTGATAATAGAATCTCCAACGGATAGTTGTTGTTCATTCGTTGGAACTTGATTTTCTTGATTCTTTTGATTTTGTTTATCTTTTTCTAATTTGGTTAAAATTTCAGGGTCGACAAATTTTGCTTTATAGTTCCTAATCACTTTTTCCGCTGTTTCTTTATCTTTAAAGTAACCGACAACCTTATCACCAACTGTTAATGCATAAGCGTTTACCACTACGGACAATTGGTCTTCTAATGTATCCACTGCCCTACTGTTGTTATAAGAAGGATCAAACGTTTTTTCAGGTACATAAGAAATATTTTCACCGACAGCTAACGAATAATCTTTCAATTTATCTTGACTTTCCTTAATAGTGCGTTCCACTAGCTGCTCGACAACATTCTTTTGGTCGACTGTACCTGTATACTTGCCATCAACGTAAACATGATATACGGTTGTAAGCTCTTCATTTTCCGCGTTTACAACACCAAATGTAAGCGTTAATCCCAAGCAAGTTATGATTGCCGTTTTCTTTATTAAACTATTAGGCTTTGGTTTATTTTCTGGATATAACGGGACAGTACTACGATATTGCTTGTTTTTCACCACGACTCCAGTCCTCCTATAACTTCCATCAACATAATCATTTATTACCTTCTAACAATCTACCACACCTACTATATATAATTAAATAGTTTTAGATACAATGTAACAAACTTGTATAATAGGTGCCAAAAATACCCTTTTTATGTGTTGTTCCTTTTTATTTTTTGCGTAATAATGCACTTTTTAAGCGAATTATTACATGTTTGTTACAAATTTGTTACGCACATGCTTCGAAAGGAGGGGTCGTTTCTTCCTAGTTTTTTAAGAAAAATAGCATTTTTTGTTGAAAAATCCTCTTTTGATGGTATAGAAAAAGCGCCAGATTTAAACTAATCACGGCGCTTTATAATGCATTACGGGAACTTTAGCTGTAAACACTTCGTACGACATTTGTTTGAGAACGATCTGGACCAACAGAAAAGACAGACAATGGAATACCAGTCAACTGGGAGATGCGTTCTAAATAATGGCGTGCATTTTCTGGTAGCTCATGCAAGCTGCGTTTCTCCGTAATGTCCTCCGTCCAGCCTGGTAATTCTTCATAAACTGGTTCGCACTCTGCAAGTACTTTCAGGTTAGCTGGAAATTCATCCATTACTTCTCCTTTATACTTATAGGCAACACAAATTTTCAATGTGGGGATTCCTGTCAGAACATCAATGGAGTTTAGGGATAGATCTGTAATCCCACTTACACGACGTGCATGACGAACAACGACACTATCAAACCAACCTACTCTCCTTGGTCTTCCAGTAGTTGTCCCATATTCATTCCCTACTTCTCTAATCGTATCACCAGTTTCATTGTTTAATTCAGTTGGAAAAGGGCCGTCACCAACTCGTGTTGTATACGCTTTTGAGACGCCGACCACATGGTTTATTTTTGATGGTCCAACACCAGATCCTATTGTGACGCCCCCTGCAATTGGATTGGAAGAAGTGACAAATGGATAGGTTCCTTGGTCAATGTCAAGCATGACTCCCTGAGCGCCCTCAAATAAAACACGACGTCCTTCATCCAAAGCATTATTGAGGACAACCGAAGTATCACAAACATATTTGGCGATCTGTTGACCATACTCATAATATTCTTCCAATATATCTTCTGCTTTCATTGGCAGTGTTTCATAAACCTTCTCCAGCAATCGATTCTTTGCTTTTAAATTTTGTTCTAACTTTTCTTTAAACGTTTCCTTGTCTAACAGATCAGCAATTCGTATTCCAACTCTTGCTGCTTTATCCATGTAGGCAGGTCCTATACCTTTTCTCGTAGTTCCTATTTTATTCGCACCTTTTTCCTCTTCCTGAAGTTCATCCAATAAAAGGTGATAAGGCAAAATAATATGAGCACGATTACTTATTCGTAAGTTATCCGTATTTACCTGTTTATCATGAAGATATTGTAATTCATCTAATAATGCCTTTGGATCGATCACCATACCATTTCCAAGCACGCATGTTTTGTCTTTGAAAAAAATACCTGATGGAATTAAATGCAATTTATATGTAATACCATCAAATTTAATTGTATGACCTGCATTGTTTCCACCTTGATACCGTGCAACAACTTCTGCATTTTGGGAAAGAAAATCTGTAATTTTTCCTTTTCCTTCGTCACCCCACTGGGTTCCTACTACAACAACTGAAGACATTTAGGCACCTCCACCTATTATTTAACTATCGTTAGTTTACCAATCTGATTCGACTGTGTCAACGTAATATACGAACATTATAAATCTATTAATTGATTTTGTTCGTGAAATGTACCCGTAAAAGAAAAGGATACCACCCATTGGTATCCTTTTCTTATGCACCTGCTCCCACTGGTGGAATATCACTTTCTTGATAACGATGGTCTAAATCAACGAATTTGTTATATTCTTTGACAAAGGCCAATTCTACTGTTCCAACAGGACCATTACGTTGTTTAGATATGATTATTTCTATGATGTTTTGTTTTTCTGACTCTTGGTCATAATAGTCATCACGATATAGAAACCCAACTATATCGGCATCTTGTTCAATACTTCCAGATTCCCGTAGATCTGACATCATTGGTCGTTTATCCTGACGAGATTCTACCCCACGAGACAATTGGGATAACGCAATCAATGGAACATTTAGCTCCCTAGCAAGACCTTTTAATGACCGTGAGATCTCAGAGACTTCCTGTTGCCGGTTTTCTCTCGAATTTGCACTACCTTGAATAAGTTGAAGGTAGTCTATTAAAATCATACCCAAGCCATGTTCTTGCTTCAATCTACGACATTTGGAACGGATCTCATTCACACGAATCCCCGGGGTATCATCAATAAAAATTCCTGCATTAGATAAACTGCCCATTGCCATTGTTAGCTTGCCCCAGTCCTCCGATTGTAAGTTTCCTGTTCGAAGTCGCTGTGCATCAATGTTACCCTCCGCACAAAGCATACGGGAAACGAGCTGTTCCGCACCCATTTCCAAGCTAAAGATTGCAACATTTTCTTGTGTGTGAATCGCCACATTTTGAGCGATATTTAGCGCAAATGCCGTTTTCCCTACAGAAGGTCGAGCCGCAATAATAATGAGGTCATTTCGCTGGAACCCTGATGTTATATGGTCAAGATCACGAAAACCGGATGCTACACCTGTAATCGATGCATTATGATGGTGAAGCTGTTCTATATTATCGTACACTTCAATCAGAACATCTTTAATGTTTTTAAATGCACCTGCATTTTTTCGATGGGAAACTTCTAGTATATTTTTCTCTGCTTCGTTTAAAGCTTCTTCTACATCATCTTCTTTTGAATAACCAGTGGTAACGATATCTGTTGCTGTTCGAATTAAACGGCGAAGCAAGGCCTTTTCTTCTACGATTTTACTATAGTAGTCTATGTTTGCTGCTGTTGGGACAGAGTTTGCTAGATCACTAAGGTAAGATACCCCACCAACGTCATCTAGTACTTTTGCATTAGATAGTGCAGTCGTAACAGTGACAAGATCGATCGGCTCCCCTTTGTCAGTGAGCGTTACCATCGCATGGAAGATTCGCTGATGACTTGCACGGAAAAAATCTTCTGGAACGAGCAATTCACTTGCTCTTGAAAGTGCTTCAGGTTCTAGGAAAACCGCTCCAATTACAGCCTGTTCTGCTTCTATATTATGTGGTGGAATACGTTCGCTCCAAGATTCATTCATGCATCATTTCTCCTTTTTCCTATTCCTCTGAAACGTGTACTTTTATTGTTCCTGTTACTTCTGGATGGATCTTAACAGGTACATTCGTGTAACCGAGTGCACGTATCGGTTGATCCAATTCAATTTTGCGTTTATCCATTTTGATGTTGTAATCTTTTTTTAGCACTTCTGCAATTTGCTTACTCGTAATGGAACCGAATAAACGGCCGCCTTCCCCTGATTTCGCTTTAACTTCCACAGTCTTACTTTCCATTTTTTCTTTAAGCCGCTTTGCTTCCTCCACTTCTTCTTCTACCAGCTTATTTTCCTTGTTTTTTTTGGCCTTCAATGCCTTTAAATTTGCGTCATTTGCTTCAATAGCTATGTTGTTTTTTAAAAGGTAATTCCGCGCATATCCATCGGAGACATTTTTAACCTCGCCCTTTTTGCCTTTTCCTTTCACGTCTTGGGTAAAAATCACTTTCATTCTTTTGTTCCTCCTTCTAAATACTCATCGATAATTGTCTTTAATTGTTCCTCAGCTTCTATCGTAGTAATATCAGCTAATTGAGTGGCTGCGTTCGTCAAATGGCCACCACCATTCATTTGTTCCATAATGACCTGAACATTTACCTCTCCTAATGACCTAGCACTAATCCCAACTCTTCCATCTTTTCTCTCCGAAATGACAAACGAAGCAACAATTCCACTCATCGTTAATAGTGTATCTGCAGCTTGAGCAATAACAACGGGGCCAAATACATCACCTTGAGCGCCGGTAGATATTGCAATTTCATCTTTGTAAATAGTTGTATTCTCAATTAAACGACTTCTTCTCACATATAAATCAAGATCTTCCTTCATAAACTTTTGCACTAAAATAGTATCTGCGCCTTTTGATCGCAAGTAGGATGCTGCATCAAATGTTCTGGAGCCTGTGCGTAATGTAAAGCTTTTCGTATCCACAATAATGCCAGCTAATAATGCCGTTGATTCCAGCATATTTAGACGCAATCCTTTTGGCTGATACTCCAGTAACTCTGTAACCAACTCTGAAGTGGAAGAAGCATATGGCTCCATGTATACAAGTGTTGGGCTTTCAATGAACTCCTCGCCGCGGCGGTGGTGATCAATAACAACAACATGGTCTGTCCTTGTAAGTAATTTTTCTTCTCCAACTAGTGAAGGTTTATGAGTGTCCACTACAACGAGCAGTGTATTTTTCGTAACATAATCTAACGCTTGGTCTGGGCTTATAAAATGGGACGATAATTCTTCATTTTCCTGAATGACCTCAATCATTCGTTGTACTCCAGTGTCAATGTCATTATTGTCTATTAAGACGTAACCTTCCACATCATTTGCAATTGCTATTTTTAACACACCAATCGCTGCACCAACGGAATCCATATCAGGTGATTTATGGCCCATAACGATTACTTTATCACTTTCTTTTACTAGTTCCTTTAATGCATGGGAAATCACCCGTGCGCGTACCCTGGTTCTCTTTTCCATTGGACTCGTTTTTCCACCATAGAAACGAACCTTACCAGATTCTTCTTTGATGGCTACTTGATCTCCACCACGGCCAAGTGCCAGATCTAAACTTGATTGAGCCAAACCTCCTAAGCTAGGTAACGATGCTCCTCCTAGACCTATTCCAATACTCAAAGTGAGCGGTACATTTTTGTCTGTAATTAGCTCCCTAACCTCATCTAAAACTTCAAACTTATTTTTCTCTAACTGGTTGAGGATTTGTTGATTCATTACAGCTAAAAAACGTTCTTGTGAGATTCTTTTTAAATAAATTCCAAATTCATTCGACCATTTATTTAATGTAGATGTTACATTCGAGTTAATTTGGCTTTTAGCAGTGTCGTCCATTGCTTGTGTCATTTCTTCATAATTGTCTAAAAAGATAATAGCCAATACGGTTTGTTCATTATGATATAAATTTTGAATCTCGGTTTGTTTTGTTCGATCAAAAAAATATAATAATCGTTCCTCTCTTTTAATTAACGTTTGGAATTCAAACCCATCCAAATGAAGCCACAACTCAGATTTATTTTCCTTTATCATCGGTATTAAATCATCTGATAGCAAACTAAGTGACTGACCTACGATTGTGTCTTCCTCTGCAAATTTGTTCATATATGGATTCGCCCATTCGATTACATATTCCTCACTAAAAAGAACAATACCAATCGGCATTTCTAATAACGCCTCTTCCCCTACCTTTTTAACACGATGGGAGAGGGTGGTAATGTATCTTTCGGTTTCACTAATTAATTGTTGCTCTGTTTTAATACTGTAGTAAAATGAAGCTCCTAAAAATAATGTCATTAGCAAACCGAGAGTCCATTGGTAGTACCAAATAAACCCTAACAACACAATTGATATTGCATAAATAATCCACAGATGATTACTCATTGTTGGTTTCTTAAAAAATTCTGGCATATTTTCGTCAGCTCCTAACTAAGCTGGGATCATGAACAATCGAATTCTGCGCCTTTGATCATTCACCTATTTTACTTTTGGCTGAATTCGATCTCTTAAAGAAAAGCCTACATCAATTATACCTAAGATTCTCACAAGATACAGTCCAATTAACGGAAAAAGAAAAGCAATAACAATAGTAATTATTGGAACTGCCTTTGATAAACCCTTTGTATAGGAATAAAAGAAGACAAAGGAGAATCCTTGAATGGTAATTAACAGTCCAACAAGATTGGACACATTCCATGCTGCTAAATAAATACTGCTATTATCCTCCAATTGAAACCAAGTTACTATGATGGCTAAAAGATAAAACCAGATAATTACTTTTGGCAATTGAAAATGACGAAAAGCAGGGAAATATAAAGCATGTTGTCCTATTCGATTTATTACTTTGTAGCTAATCCATTGACTAACAAATGCAAGAACGATCGCAGCCATCACGATGCCAACTGGTAAAAGATCGATCATTTTCCTCATTTGATCAAATACCATTTGTGCATTATCAGAATTGGATTGTAGATTAAACTGTTCCATCATATTCTGACTCATCACAATAGATTGTTCCATTACATTCTCTATTTCTTGTACGAAGTTTACTTGAAAAATCCACTGTGAAAAAATAATTGTAAATACGATCCCTAAAACAAAACCAATTGTACCTCTTGCCCATGTTTCATATGCAGTAATCTCGCTTCTAATTCCTGTTCCGATTAAGATTCCACCCAAGCCCATCGTGATAGTTATCGGAATGGATAGAACGGTTGCAAATAACGAAGAAACGATCAGCATACCCAACAACAATACAATTGATTGCTTCCAGCCATGCCTCATGGTGTACACGATGATAGGTACAGGTAAGATAAATATAGCCACCATATCAGCTAGTGGGACATAAAATGCGATTAATAGGAATAGTAAATAAAGTGCAATAAACAATGCACCTTCTGTTATTTTTCTTGATCCATTCACGGTTGAGCACCTCTTTTTTCTGTTTACGGCAACAAATTATTATATTGGATACATGAATTGGGTTTGTAGAAAAAGCACAGCTCCGTCTGCTGTGCTTTTTTATAGGGTGAATTATTACTATTTCTATTTGAATTCCACGAGATCATTATAAACGATGTCCATCTGTTTTTACAAACAATGTTCGTTATCCAAAACTTGCACCCTTTTTTCATCTTTACTTATGTAATATTTACATGTACGATTTTTTATGAAACAGTAAAAGTGCGTGTTCAAAAAGTCGGCAAATTAGAAGCAAGCAGGTCGAGGCGGCGTAGTTTTGAGGAGCGCAGTGTAGACATAACCTACATGAGAACCGGAAAAACAAGCCAACGAAGAGATGCGCCGCTTATCATTTGGTGACTTTTTGAACAACCTCTAAAAGTGCGTGTTCATTTAATGACGGGGAGGAATGACATATGATTAAAGCTCTATTCTTTGACCTTGACGATACTTTATTATGGGATCAAAAAAGTGTTAAAGTCGCTTTCACAGCTACCTGCAACATTGCCAAAGACCAACTTGGAATTGATCCAAATCAATTAGAAATAGCAGTTAGAAAGAATGCAAGACAACTGTATGCAACATATCCCACTTATCCATTCACGCAAATGATCGGAATTAACCCTTTTGAAGGTCTATGGGGTGAATTTAACGATGATGGTAAAGACTTTAACCAGTTAAAAGCGATCGTATCTGACTATCGCAGAAATGCATGGATTGCAGGATTAAAGGACATTGGCATAGATGATGTAGAATTAGGGGAATTTTTAGCAGAAACCTTTCCTATTGAACGAAAAAAACACCCTTTTGTTTTTGATGATTCTTTTGAAGTGTTAGATCAACTAAAACATAATTATACACTTCTGTTATTAACAAATGGAGCCCCAAGTTTGCAGAATACAAAGCTATCCATTACCCCAAAATTAAAAACGTACTTTGATCATATTGTTATTTCTGGTAATTTTGGAAAAGGAAAACCAGATCCATCTATTTTTGTGCATGGATTAGAAACCGTTTCTTTGAAAAGGGACGAGGTACTAATGATTGGCGATAATCTCATGACGGATATCCTTGGTGCAACGAGAGCAGGCATTCCGTCCGTATGGATCAATCGCTTTGATAAAGAAAGAAATGAAGTAAACCCTGATTTTGAAATAAAACAGCTGCAAGAGCTATTTACTATTTTAGACCAATAGTGTTTATAGTTTATCTATGAATTTCGAATCAAAAAAACACAGACCATCTCTCAAGGCTGTGTTTTTTGATTGATTTTTGAACATCCTCTTATAGATCAATTGCTGTGACACCATAAATATCGGATAGCTGTTTCAGCTGTTCTAATCCCTCTTTTTCCAAATGCTTATCAACTGTCAAAATCATAATCGCATCGCCACCCACATTCGATCGCCCTACCTGCATTGTTGCAATATTAACAAGCTCCTTTGCTAGGAGTGTTCCAACCCTTCCGATCGCACCTGGTTGGTCCTTATGACGTACAAACACCATATGACCCTCTGGAATAACATCAACACTATAGTCATCCACTTTGACAAGTCTTGCACCGAGCCCATTTAGCAATGTTCCTGCAACACTTCTTGTCCCCAAATTCGTTCTTACTTCTACTGTCAAAAGGTTCGTAAATCCTTTAGAAGAACTTGTTTTGTGTTCATTTATAGTAATTCCCTTTTTTTCCGCTAAATAAGTAGCATTTACGTCATTTACATGATCACCCAAATGTCGTTTTAAGAGACCTTTAACTGTATTTCTAGTGAGGGGTGAAACTTCTACATCCGTTAAATCACCTGCATAATAAATATTGACCTCTTCCATTGCTTCCTGTGTGAGGTTCGTTAAAAAAATTCCGAGCTTTTCAGAAAGATGGAAATATGGTTCAATTTTGTTCATTACCTCTTTCGGAACAGAAGGTAGATTTACTGGATTTCTTGCTAACCCTCCTGTTAAAAAGGTAACGACATCCTTACTAACGTCAATTGCTACATTTTCTTGTGCCTCTTTCGTACTAGCACCAAGATGTGGTGTAGCAATAACCTCTGGTAGTTCTAATAGTTTATGATCCGTAATTGGTTCTTCTTCAAAAACGTCCAATGCAGCACCTGCAACCTTTTTGGTTACAATTGCTTGATAAAGTGCTTCCTCGTCAATAATCCCACCTCTTGCACAATTGACAATTTGGACACCATCTTTCATTTGCTCAAATGCTTTTTGATTAATAAGGTGCTTTGTTTCCTTTAGCAATGGTGTGTGTACCGTAATAAAATCTGCACTTTGTAATACCTCCTCAAGCGTGCCATAGCCAATTCCCATTTTCTTTGCTTTTTCTTCCGTTAAAAATGGATCGTACGCTTTCACATTCATTCGTTGCCCTTTAGCACGGAATGCCACCTCGGCTCCAATTCTGCCTAGCCCAACAACACCAAGGGTTTTATTTTTGAGTTCCACTCCAACATATGATTTTCTATCCCATTTATTATGTTTTAATGCGTGAAACGCCTGAGGAATATTTCTCGCTAAGGACATAATCATTGCCATTGTGTGCTCTGCTGCTGAATTTGTGTTTCCATCAGGCGCATTTACAACAAGAACACCAAATTCAGTTGCTGCTTCTAAATCGATATTATCAACACCAACACCTGCCCGACCAATGACTTTTAAATTGGTTGCTTTGCTTATAAGATCACGTGTGACCTGTGTCTGACTTCTCACAAGTAATGCGTCATATTCATGAATCTTCTCAGCGAGCTGTTCTGGTGTCAAAGCCGTTTGTATTGTGATTTCTACTCCGTCCGCTTTACGCAATGGCTGTATCCCATCTTCACTTAACGGATCACTAACTAAGATCTGATAAACCACTTAATATGCCTCCTTTTTTAAATAAACTTCTTGTGCTGCTGCAGTTCCACTACCAAGGGGAACGTTCTTTCCGATTCTTTTTAATGCAATTTCTAGTATGGCAACGATTTGTAAAATATCTGCAGGAGCGCAATACCCCATATGCCCGATTCGAAATATTTCGCCTTTCAAATGTTGTTGACCACCAGCAACGGAAAGGGCAAACTCTTGTTTTAACACCTTTCGTAGATCCTCTGCTTGAAAATCAGCTGGACGTATTGCAGTTACAGTAGGTGAAGCCGCAACATCACTTGTCAATAATGGTAGTTTTAATGCATTAGCTGCAGCGCGTGTCATTTCCATCATAGTTTGGTGTCGTTTATAAACATTTGATAGCCCTTCTGCTTCAAAAAGCTGAAGCACTTGCTCCAACCCGAACAGGAGCGATAAAGCTGGTGTAAAAGGCGTGCTATCTTTTATAAGATTATCCCTGTATTTTTTTAAATCTAGATAAAATCGAGATTGCTCATTATTCTCGATCACGTTCCAAGCTCGTTCACTAGCAGCAACAAAAGTTAGACCCGCAGGCAGCATGAAAGCCTTTTGTGAACCAGTTACTAGTATGTCAATGCCCCACTCATCCATTTTTGTATCCACACCACCAATACACGACACCCCATCTACTACTAGTAAAGCATCAGATGACTGGTGTACCATTTCTGAGAGTGCTTGAATCGGATTGAGAACGCCTGTTGATGTCTCACAGAATGTTGCAAACACTGCCTTTATAGTTGGATTTTCTTCGAGTAATACTTTCACCTGATTTGGATCTAAGGCATTACCCCATTCAACATCTAAACGACGGACACGAATTTGATATGATTCGCAGATTTTCGCAAATCGATCTCCAAATGAACCCGTAACGATAACAAGTACTTCATCGCCTGCCTTTACAGTATTGACAACAGCCGTTTCTAAACCTGCCGTGCCACTGCCAGTGATGACAACAACATCCTGGTCCGTACCGAAAATCGGCTTCAATTTAGGACGGATCGTTTGGATCAATTGTTTTGCTTCTTGCCCCCTATGTCCTATCATTGGTTGAACCATTGCCCTCTGTACACTTGGAGGAATAGGTGATGGCCCTGGAATTCTTAATAGCTGGTGATCTGCTAACATAACATTTTGCTCCTTTCCTGACCTTTAAATAGTATTTAAAATAAACGTGACAATTGCAGAACAATAGGTGTACTACTTATAAAATTGAACTACCCACCACTTACAAAAGAAAGTTCGCTTTTGTTGAAGTGGGGGATTCTAGTTAAATAGACATACACGGTTTATGTTGTGTATGACCGTATCCCGTTCAACTAGGATACGGTTTTTCCACTTTTCAGCTTGGACAAACTTTTTTGCTCTAAATCTGTGAGAGCACCTAAAGCAAAGATCTCGTTTGTGGTACGAAACTTGTCTAAGTCAAAAAGATCTGATTGGTAGAATGCATGTGCACGTGTCCCTTTCAACAATTTCGTTACATACTTCCACTGCATCCAGTGATGCGCACCTAATATCTTCTCCGGTACTAGTGCACGCAACACTGGTGGAAGCTTTTCTTTGAACCCCATTTGCACGTCTTGCGATAACCATACTTGCTGCTTCATGAATCGAGATTCCGAAGCGTTTCATATATTTTATTTTGCCAATTTGACTGGTGTAGGCTGGATTCACTTCAAAGACTGCTATCCCGATTTTTTCAGCTCTCGCCTTAATGGCTGTTGTCATTTTGTTGTAAGCAAACATAGAGAGACGGAGGTTCGCTTTCTTATTGCCATAAGGGTTGGAAGCTTTCGATGTTGTTGTATCTAACTTTTCCTTGGCAATTGGTTTCTTCAACCTTTCGGCAACGTTTACTAATTGAATGGCTTCTGCTTCGATTATTTTTGTAATTTGACCAGAAGTTTTGCCGAAAATATCAAATGTTTGAGCCCAAGAGGAAACAAGTTGTCCCTTCCCATTTATATTGGAAATCGCAAAGTGATCCACATTGCAGTCAATGCCGATGACACCATCCGATTTAGAAAAATTACGATATTTCTTGTCCTTTTCTGTTAGGATGCACTTGAAAATGTAATAGTCCCCATGGTCTTCTATAGACCACGCGATCGGTTGTCCATCTTTCTTTTTATTCTTACATTGATTTTGGGTTGCAATGGCAGACTTAACTTTTTCTTGGCCATATGGAAAATGCAGATTTGGAATTTCTATTTCCTTGCCTTCTGATGTTTTGAAGTGTAATGTGCGGTGTTCTGGATGGTAGTGAAATACAAAATTGCCTGAGGCACCATCTTTCCGACCTGAAATGGTCATCGTATGATAACGGGCTTGCTTGCATTCGTTCAACCATTGATCACGGTCGTCCATATACTTGTCGTTTGTATATTGTGATTGAAATAGTCTTTTTGTTCCAAAGACGACACTAGGTATGATGGTTTGGAGTCGTTGTAAGTCTTGTTCCAATTTATGTCGTTTAAAGGTTAGAAAACCAAGTCTTGCTTCGAACCTTTTGATTTCTGGTTCTAAGTAACTGTGTTCAAATTGATAGGGGTGATCATAGATGTCTGTTCGCTTCCTATACTGCACAACAAAGCGTTCCCCTTGTTTTTGTTCTTTCGCGTTCTTAGGGAAAGTAGGCTTACCCATGACAAAAGAAGCCTTCATCTTCTTTACCGTTGTTAGACGACTTTTCACTTGCTTCTGTTTCGTTTTAACCGCCTGGATCTGTGCCTGTTTATTCGTTTTATATAATTTATTTAGCTCTTGTAAGCTTTTTTGTTTGGCCTTTGCTTCTTGCACGGCACTGTTTGCATAGTAGTCATCCAAACCAAAACATTCTTTGACGGTGAGATGGATGGATTTATTTCGCTTGCTATGGCATGAACGTTTTTCTTTCGTAGATGTATCAAAGGCAAAATGTTTGGCACGATTGAAGTTAACAAGAACATCCGTAATGGCATTGACATATGTAATGGCTATCTTGTTTTTATAGACTCGATTAGAGAAGTACGTTTTTGTGCCCATCGCCATTCTCCTTTCCCTTCATAATTAAATTTTATCTCCTCCGGAGGGGCGATTCATCCCCCACTTATTATTGGTGTTACCCACCTTCACATAATGGAAGTGGGGGTCTTCTCGCCCGTGAAAAGATAAAAAAACTTCCCACCCCTACTCGTATAGTAAGGGGCGAAAAGTTTGTGAACTCACGCGGTACCACCCTTTTTCACTGTTAGATTAAAACAGTCTCATTGGCATCATGTTTAACGGACATGAACCGGACAAATCTACTTATGATTCAACTTGTCTATTCCGAAGTGCTACTTAATGTAAGAAATACTGGTTTACACCAACCACCAGCTCTCTTTTTATTTCATTACAATAAGCCTGTCTCCATCACAATAGTTAAGTAACTTATTAATTTTTTATATCATAGCAGATTCGTTATAATTGTCAATCTATTTTCTTCGCATATTGATAGTTGTAAACGCTTTACATGCCTTCAATACTGTATAAAAAAAATTTAATTTCTAGTATAGTATGAGCTTAAAGTAAAAAAACCCCTTGTGTCTAGACACAAGGGGTTTTTTACTATTCCGTTACAAATGGCAATAAAGCCATTTGACGAGCACGTTTAATTGCTTTTGTTAATTTACGTTGGTATTTCGCAGAGGTTCCAGTTACACGACGAGGAAGAATTTTTCCACGTTCGGAAACGAAACGTCTGAGTAGATCTACGTCTTTGTAATCGATGTGTGTAATTCCGTTTGCTGTAAAGTAACATACCTTACGACGCTTTGCACGACCACGACGAGCTGCCATAGGAAGTCCCTCCTTTACTTATTTAAGTATCAAAATGGTAAATCGTCATCCGATATATCAATAGGTTCCCCGTTATTTTTAAACGGATCTTCTTCATCTTGTCTAGAAAATTCTTGGTTGTTTGATTGACTCTGTTTTTCTTGGTACCCAGGTGATCCTTGTTGGCCTCCACCTTGTGAAGAAGAACCTTTAGAATCAAGAAATTGAACAGAGTCTGCTACTACTTCCGTAACAAAAACTCTTTTTCCATCCTGACCATCAAAGCTACGAGATTGAAGGCGACCGTCAACGCCAACCAAGCTTCCCTTCTTCATAAAGTTTGCTAGGTTTTCTGCTGCACGTCTCCATACAACGCAATTGATAAAATCAGCTTCTCTATTTCCTTGTTGATTTGAAAAAGGTCGATTAACTGCTATTGTAAAATTAGCTACTGCTACTCCATTTGGCGTATAGCGCAAGTCTGGATCCCTCGTTAATCTGCCGACAAGTACGACACGATTTAACATTAGAATCCCCCCTTATTGATCATCTTCGCGAACTGCAATGTGACGAATAATGTCATCAGAGAATTTCGCTTGACGATCGAATTCATTTATGGCGTTTTCATCGCCATTGAATTTAATAATTACATAATATCCATCACGAAAGTCATTGATTTCATATGCAAGGCGTTTTTTTCCTTTTTCATCAACTTTTTCGATTTCCGCGCCATTATCTGTAAGAATCTTATTGAAACGCTCAATAAGTGCTGTTTTAGCTTCTTCTTCAATGTTTGGGCGGATGATGTACATAATTTCATAATTTCTCATCCGTTTGCACCTCCTTTTGGACTTAGCGGCCCTTACTTTAGTAAGAGCAAGGAGTAATCTCGTTCATTACTCACAATGTTGTATTATAGCAAACTTACATCAGAAGTGCAAATTCACATTTATTTACATGCTGTATATACTGCACGGAGAGATCCTTTCTTACACATTAAAACGGAAATGGATAACATCGCCGTCTTGCACCAAATAGTCTTTTCCTTCTAATCGAACTTTCCCTTTTTCTTTTGCTCCATTCATGGAACCTGATTCGACCAAATCGTCATATGATACGGTTTCTGCACGTATAAATCCACGTTCAAAATCAGTATGGATGATGCCTGCAGCTTGCGGTGCCTTCATTCCCTTTATAAATGTCCAAGCACGAACTTCCTGTTCTCCCGCAGTAAAATAAGTCGCCAAACCTAATAACTGATACGTTGCTTTAATTAATTGATCAAGGCCCGACTCTTTAATTCCTAGTTCCTCCAAAAACATTTCCTTTTCTTCTCCGTCCAATTCAGCGATTTCAGACTCTACCTTTGCACTAATCACCACTACCTCTGCCTTTTCATTATCAGCAAGCTCTTCTACTTGTTGGACATATTTATTTTGATCAACATTTAGAAGCTCGTCCTCTCCAACATTTGCTACATAAAGGACCGGCTTACTTGTTAACAAATGTAGTGTTTTTAGCGTTTTCTGTTGCTCATCGGTTAATTCTACTGATCTGGCCGGTTTTTCATCCTCAAATGCATCCCGAAGTTTTGTTAATACTTCAAACTCCGTAACAGCATCCTTATCTTTTTGTTTTGCCATCTTTTCAACGCGCTGAATTCGTTTCATCACCGTTTCGAGGTCAGCCAAAATAAGTTCTAAGTTAATCGTTTCTATGTCAGAGATCGGATCTACCCCTCCTGACACATGGGTAATATTATCATCATTAAAGCATCGAACAACATGACAAATAGCATCTACCTGACGAATGTGTGAAAGAAATTGATTTCCTAATCCCTCCCCCTTGCTCGCACCTTTAACAATTCCTGCAATGTCTGTAAACTCAAATGCTGTAGGTACGGTTTTTTTTGGATTTACAAGCTCTGTTAATTTGTTTAGTCTGAAGTCCGGAACTTCAACTATTCCTACATTTGGATCTATTGTACAAAATGGATAGTTTGCCGATTCTGCACCAGCTTGGGTGATTGCGTTAAACAACGTTGATTTCCCAACATTGGGCAATCCGACAATTCCTGCTGTTAATGCCATAAAAACTTACCACTCCTTAAGGATACCGCTCATATGAACGTTTCAGTCATTCCAATTATAGTTACAGTTTGATAAAATAACAAGCTATCAATATGAAAAAACAAGGGTTCCACATACCCTTGTTTTTTCATATTTGTTTAAGAAAAGTATATTTTCCATTACACCTGACCATTAAAAAAAGAAAGTTACTGTTATTTTCAAGTGAGTGTTCAATTGTTTCATGTGAAACATTAATTGTCTGCTTGCTCTAAAACTTTCTTCATCTTGCTTTCAAATCGCGGCCTTGGAATAAGCACACTGTGTCCACATCCTTCACACTTTACACGGATATCCATTCCCATTCTAATGATTTTCCATCTGTTTTCACCACAAGGATGAGGCTTTTTCATTTGGACAATATCGTTTAGTTGGTATTCTTTTTTTGGCACTTATTTTCACCCCTTAACCTTAAATATGATGTGCTATTCATTCTATCTCTAGCATACATCACTATACGTAGAAGTGGAATATCAAACCGTACTTTATTTTCATCGGTTTATTATTACTATTTTTAAGTAAAAAACGACATCCCGATGTACTTAGATGTTCAACTTGAAAATCAATCAAATTATATCATGTTTCCTTCATTTGCTTTCCCATTCCCCATTTAGTTGAATTTATTTATGATCGGATAAAGAAGTAAACACGACAACACATATAAATTAAGAACACCATACAATGGATAAAGATATTGTATTAGGGTTGAAAAACCTAAGCTTGTTAAAGGTAGCATCAATACAATCGTCAACGCGGCTAATAACCAAAATGGTCCTTTTACAAAACTACGAAATCTTGTGACAAGCCCTAATATACCTGATGCAGCTGTGGTAAAAATCGCAATCCACAAAAGAATAGAAATAAATAAAAACATTATATATGGGTAATGTTTTAATATTGCAAACAAGGGAATCTCATATAACAGTATTTCTTCTGATATCTGAATTAAACTCCCATTATAAATATAAGAAATAGTTCCGAGTATTGCACCACTTCCTATACTCGCTATCCAGATTTCTACTTTGCTTTTCATTTGATTACCAACCGCTCCTAATACAGCAATTAAAGGCAAAATATTTAATGCTGTAAATGGTAGTGCAGCAGTCCAATTACTCTGATGATTTAAATCTGGGAATAGGGATAGATCTTGCTGCATGTTAAACAAAAGCAAAACGTAAAGTAGACCACCAATTAGAAGAGGCAATATAAACGTATTCAGTGATACAATCCCTCGTATATCCCAAATAAACACAACAATAAGCAAAGCAGAAATAAGACCAATCCCCCACCATTTAGAAAAGTTAAATGCTTGTAAAGTCGCACCACTGCCTGCTAACATGATCACTGTTGTTGAAAACAAGTATAAAATGATCATTGCATCGTATAAACCAGACAATCTTTTTCCTACTATTTTCTGAAGTACTGGTAAATAATGAGTAGCACTATTTTCAAAACTAATGAGCAAAATAACATAAATACAAAAAGAGAATAATATGGCGAAAAGGCCTATAGCTAGTCCACTTTCAGGCCCAAAAAACTGCCACAATTCCCTTCCAGAAGCATATCCTGCACCAATTGTCGCGCCAATTATTAAAAACATCCACTTAATACCGGAATTGATCATGTCTGTTCCTCCAACCTTCTTTTTAGGACGACGTATAGAACATTTAAATTAGTCGTATACTAATACCAATATGTTGGTGGAGGATAAGCTATGAATCTAATGAAAAAAAAATCTCCAAAAAATGAGCATAGGTTTACTTTTGATGATCCACTTTTGACTATAAAGATGGGGGAAAATCTGTTAGATTGGATTCCTAATGGTTCACAGGACATAATCATTTTATGTATAGGAACGGATCGTTCAACAGGTGATTCACTTGGTCCAATCACTGGAATGTTCTTAAAGGAAAGGGAAATGAAAGAGTTAACTGTCTTTGGAACCATCTCAAATCCTGTTCATGCAGTGAATTTAGAGGATGAATTGCTTCATATTAAGCAACAATTCTCCAATCCTTATATTATTGCCGTTGATGCCTGTTTAGGAAAAACAAAATCGATCGGTTCCATTATTGCTGGAAGGGGTCCTCTGAAACCAGGTGCTGCATTAAATAAAGCACTTCCAGATGTAGGAGACGTTCATATTTCAGGAGTAGTCAATGTAGCTGGATTTATGGAATATTATATATTGCAAAACACTCGTTTGGACACTGTTATAAGGATGGCTGGATCGATAGCAAATGTTCTTTCTTATATGGACAAACAATTACACCTAATTAGAAAGAAAGTAACGAATCTTTCACAAAAACCGATTTAAGAGGATGTTCAAAAAGTCGCCAAATGATAAGCTGCGCATCTCTTCGTTGGCTTGTTTTTCCGTTCCTCACGTATTAAAAGCATACGCTGCGCTACTCAAAACTGCGTCGCCTCGACCTGCTTGCTTCTAATTTGGCAACTTTTTGAACACGCACTTTAAATTTCTTTTTGAATAAAAACAGGAGTCGCCTATTGCTGACTCCTGTTTTTTATTTTATAAAGAAATCGTAAATAACTAAAACAAATCCGACAGTTATAATAGATGGCAACAAATTTGCCACCCTAATTTTTGTGAGTTTTAACAAGTTTAATCCTATCGCAACAATAAGAAGTCCACCGGTTGCAGTCATTTCCACTATAAATCCTTGTAAAAAAGTATCAGGAAGCCAATTTTCAATTTGTGTTGCAAGTAGTGCAATCGTTCCTTCATATAGTACTACAGGAACAGTAGAAAACACCACACCAAAACCCAATGTTGTGGTTAACACTAAAGCCACAAAACCGTCAATAATAGACTTAGTAATTAAAACTTCGTGATCTCCCCTCAATCCACTATCTAAAGCCCCTATTACTGCCATTGCACCGATAACAAATATTAAAGAAGCGGTGATAAATCCTTGAGATATACTTGTTTCCCCTTTTGTGTTGCTTTTCTTTTCAATCCATGTGCCTAATAGGTTAAGTTTCTTCTCTAAATGCAACGCCTCTCCAATTATGGCACCAGAAAGTATACTTAATAAAACAACGACAATCTTTTCTGTTTGAAAAGCCATTTGTAGTCCAATTAATACTACTGCTAAACCAATGCCATGCATAATTGTCTCTTTATAACGTTCAGGTATCTTAGTGAAAAATAAGCCTATAAATGTGCCAATTACAATGCACAAACCATTTACTAATGCTCCTAATAAAACCATTGCTACAACTCCAGATAGTATTTGATCAATGTGTTCCTTAAATAGATATGATTCTAATAATAGAGGATGTTCAAATAGCGTTTTTTCGACATGATTTTTAATATATTTTATTAACAATGTTTCACGTGGAACATTGTTAATCGATTTATGATTTATAAATACGATGCATTCTTTCGTGTATAATCAAGATTAAATCATAACTATAGCATAAAAAAGTCTGACTCATAAGGAAATTACTGTTCTCCTTAGGCCGTCAGACTAGTTCCCATCATTTAGGATTGAAACAATTCAAGTATTCGATCCAAATCTTCATCTGAGAAAAAATCAATTTCTATTTTACCTTTTCTCTTTCCTTTATGGATTTTTACTCCAGTACCAAGTTGATCGCGTAATAAACTTTCACGTTCCGCAAGAAAAATATCTTTTTTGGGCTTTTCTTGTTTTTTCTGTGTTGAATTTTCATTTATTTTAATGATAAGCTGTTCGACCTGTCTTACATTTAACTCTTCTTTACGAATTTTCTCTACGAGTGGAATTAGTTTATCTTTATCTTTTAATCCTAAAATCGCCCTACCGTGCCCCATCGATAGTTCGCCGTTATTAATCAATGCACTAACTTGTTCTGGTAAAGTCAGAAGTCGAACAATATTGGCAATATGAGGTCTGCTTTTCCCAAGTCTTTTAGCTAATTCCTCTTGAGTGATCTTCAATTCCCTCATCAGATTTGAATAAGCATATGCTTCCTCTATTGGGGTTAAGTCCTCTCTCTGAAGGTTTTCCAATAAAGCAAGCTCCATCATTTTCTCATCTGTTAATTCTTTTACAACGACAGGTACCTTATCCAAACCAGCCTCTTTTGCGGCTCGAAAGCGTCTTTCGCCAACAACAATTTCATAACCCTTAATGCTTTTTCTTACAATAAGAGGTTGTAGGATACCATGTTGAATAATGGATTCTTTTAACTCTTCAATAGCATCTGCATGGAAAGTTTTCCGTGGTTGGTATGGATTTGGTCGACATTCTTTCGTTGAAATCTCTTGAATTGAATCTTCATCCTTTGATTCCAATTCAGGAAAAAAAGCGTTAATTCCTTTCCCTAACCCTCTCGCCATTCGCAATCACTTCCTTTGCTAAATCTAAATAAACTTCAGCGCCACGGGATTTTGGATCATAGAGAATGATGGGTTGTCCATGACTTGGTGCTTCCCCAAGTCTAATATTCCTCGGAATAATAGATCGGTACACTTTATCTTGAAAATACTTTTTAACCTCTTCGATTACTTGAATTCCTAGATTGGTTCGTGCATCCAACATCGTTAATAGAACGCCCTCAATCATTAGATCCTTGTTAAGGTGCTTTTGTACCAAACGAATCGTGTTTAACAGTTGGCTTAACCCTTCTAAGGCATAGTACTCACACTGTACCGGGATGAGTACCGAATCTGCTGCAGTTAAAGAATTGATTGTCAACAACCCAAGGGAAGGTGGACAATCAATGATGATATATTCATAGTGATCTTTCACTTTTTCTAACGCTTTTTTTAAACGAACTTCTCTTGAAATTGTTGGGACTAATTCTATTTCAGCGCCAGCTAATTGAATAGTAGCTGGAATGGCATCCAAATTCTCTACTGGTGTCTTTACACAAACCTTATTTGCATCCAAATCTTCAACTAGTACATTATATATACATTCATCCATATCTGCTTTGTTAATTCCAACACCACTAGTTGCATTCCCTTGGGGATCTATGTCAACTAACAAAACTTTATGATTTAAGTATGCAAGACATGCACTTAAATTGACTGCTGATGTCGTTTTCCCAACGCCACCCTTCTGATTAGCAATGGCGATTATTTTTCCCATGGTGTCACCTACCTTACAAACTCTTTACTTCTTATTCTATCATTTTTTTATGTGATTGGACGATTAATTACAGAATTCGTTTAAAAACTTTCAATATAATAATGTCAGGTTCAAAATAAATATGCTAAATTACAGTTTTCTCGTTTAAAGTGAAAAAAAACCATCTTCTTAATAGGCTATTAAAAATTATTGGAGATGAGTGCATTTCCTGTTATGCCTAATTATAAAAGATGGGTATCGTAGGTATCGTATTTTTTGAAGTTAAGAAAGTATAAATTGTTTCTTATTTTTAAAAATAAATGGTTTTTAAGTCAGCTCTGTGGCAGTTCGGTTGTACCATCGCATTAAAAGTATCGGCAATCTCCGAGTATTTTTTATTTATTTTTCGGAATTTTAATAGTAATTTGATAGTATTCCTCGTGATCCTGTTCATCCGTTTCCAAATTAATTCCTGTATCAGAGACCATATTTAAGGACTGTCTTATTGTATTCATTGCTATTCGCATATCTTTATTAAAACCTTTTAATGTAGGTTTTTTCTTTTTTGGTTTATTTTCGTAAAGTTTAGCAATCCGTTCTTCCGTTTGCTTTACATTTAAATCCTTTTCCAATATTTCAGTTAATATTTTTTGTTGGGCTTCTGGATCCTTTAATATAATTAAAGCTCTAGCATGCCGTTCTGTAATTTTTTTATCCAATAGTGCATTTTGTACCGACTCAGGCAACTTTAACAATCGCATTTTGTTTGCAATGGTTGACTGACTTTTCCCTAGTCGTTGAGCTAATGCTTCTTGTGTTAAATTGTGAATTTCAAGTAATCGTCCATATGCCATTGCTTCTTCTATTACCGTTAATTCTTCCCTTTGCAGATTTTCAATTAGTGCTACGGACGCTGTTTCCGTATCAGACATATTCCGTATGATGGCAGGAATGTTCTCCCATTGAAGCGCCTGTACTGCACGCCATCTTCTTTCACCTGCTATTAGCTCAAATTTACCCTGCTCATATTTTCTTACTACAATTGGCTGAATCATACCATGTGTACGTATCGTTTGAGCTAATTCCGCAATCTTGTCTTCACTAAAAATAGATCTGGGCTGAAACCGATTTGGTTCAATTTTTTCTACAGGGATTTGAATAACCTCATCTGAATGAAAATCATCTTGAACCTCATTTTTAATGGCATCTTTTATATCTTGATCTGCTTTATCCCCGTTCCCAAATATTCGACCAAAAGGGTGTAACATCAACAACACCACCTCAATTAACAATGCTTAAGTACTATGTAACTAGGTAAGATAACATTGTTTCACGTGAAACAATGTTTTTTATAATACTTACTAAATCTAAAAAAATTGCATCTTCATATGATGCTTTTTAAGTTTATAAAACTATTTTACCATAAGTCTAGTAGGAAAAGTATGGGTATGCTCTATTAAATATATATTTAATAGAGCCATTCAAATGTAACGTATTAAATGAAGTAAATGGTTATTCCAATGGACTTTTATTAGGAACACCAGGGTTACGTGGGTATTTCTTTGGAGTTTTTTTTATTTTGTCGATCAGTGCAATATTTCTTTCACCATTTCCATCAGGTAATTGGAAAGTTACCACATTATTCACTTCGCCACCTAAAGTGTTAATTGCAACTGTTGCATCATTTAATTCTTCTTGTACACCAGGACCTTTCATTGCGATAAATGTTCCTCCTACTCTACATAGAGGAAGACACAATTCGCTTAACACGGACATTCTTGCTACAGCACGCGCTGTCACTACATCATACGCTTCTCTGAACTTTGCATTATTACCAAATGTTTCGGCTCGATCATGATAAAATTCAACATTGTCTAAACCAAGCGTCTCGGCTAGCTCATGTAAAAAAGTAATACGCTTTTTTAATGAATCTACAATAGTTATCTTTAGATTTGGAAAAACAATTTTTAGTGGGATACTGGGAAAGCCTGCACCTGCTCCAACATCACAAAGACGGACAGGAGTATCCACATGAAAATTATAATAAAATGATGCAGATAAGGAATCAAAAAAATGTTTTACGTACACATGTTCTTTCTCTGTAATAGCAGTCAAATTCATCTTTTCATTCCATTCAATAAGCGTACGAAAATATAATGCAAACTGCTCTTGCTGTTTTTGATTGATACTTATCCCATGTTGTTCTATACGTTCAACAAAAGTTTGTGTATTCATTCATCTAACCTTTCCTTATTCGAATTATAAAACATAGTTTGTCCAATGACATATAACATATAAAAACACACACATTTTCCAAATAGGAAAGGTTATGTTTTTTCTTATATTTAAATATTACAACATTTTTTCTTAGTTAATAAGGATATAAAGCACTTCCCCCTATCCCATCACAAGGAGAAGTGCTAATGCATTATTCAAATTCGTTTTATTTCCTTACTCATTAGAAACGCGGGCTATTTTTCCTTGTTCAATATATACAAGTAGGATCGACACATCTGATGGATTCACTCCAGAAATACGTGAAGCTTGACCGACCGATAATGGACGTACTTTTTTAAGTTTATCTCTTGCTTCTGTTGCAATCCCGCTTATATCATCGTAATCTAGGTTTTCTGGGATTTTTTTGTCTTCCATTTTTTTCATCCGTTCCACCTGTTGATTGGATTTATCGATATATCCTTGATATTTCGTTTGGATTTCAACTTGTTCTTTTACATCATCAGGCAAATGTAATTCAGCAGGCGTAACCGTTGCTATCATTTCATAATTGATTTCTGGACGTTTTAATAAGTCAGATGCTTTAACTGCTTCTTTTAGTGCCGTACCACCTGTATGATCCATTATTCGTTGAATATCTTCTGACGGTTTTAATATAATTCGTTCAAGGCGTTTTCTTTCTTCCTCTATTAATCGTTTCTTTTCTAAAAACTTTTGATATCGATCTTCTTTAATTGTGCCTAACTGATAACCTATCTCCGTTAATCGAAGGTCGGCATTATCGTGTCTTAACAATAATCGATACTCCGCTCGCGATGTAAGCAGTCGGTAAGGTTCATTTGTTCCTTTTGTAATCAAGTCGTCAATTAACACACCAATATATGCCTGCGCTCGATTTAAAATCAATGGTTCCGTTTGAAGGGCTTTTGCTGCAGCATTAATTCCAGCCATTAAACCTTGACCAGCTGCTTCCTCATAACCAGATGTACCATTAATCTGTCCTGCAGTAAACAAACCAGGAATTTTTTTAACTTCTAATGTTGGCCATAGTTGAGTTGGGACAACAGCATCATATTCAATCGCATAACCAGCTCTCATTATTTCTGCCTTCTCTAGACCTGGAATCGTTTGAAGCATATCTCTTTGAACGTATTCAGGTAAAGACGTTGAAAGTCCTTGGACATAAACCTCCTCTGTATTTCTACCCTCAGGCTCTAAAAAGATTTGATGACGAGGTTTATCATGAAAACGAACTACTTTATCCTCAATTGATGGACAATACCGTGGACCCGTTCCTTTAATCATACCGGAGTACATTGCGGATAAACTTAGATTCTCATCAATAATTTTATGAGTGAATTCATTCGTATAAGTTAACCAACATGGAATTTGATCGGTTATAAATTCCGTTGTCTCATAAGAAAAGGCCCGTGGTTCCTCATCTCCTGGCTGTATCTCTGTTTTAGAGTAATCAATGGTATGACTGTTTACTCTTGGTGGTGTTCCTGTTTTAAAACGAACCATTTCAATTCCAAGCTCATCTAAATGTTTCGAAAGAGCGACAGAAGCACGTTGGTTATTAGGCCCACTTTCATATGCAAGATCTCCGATTATTACTTTTCCACGCATAAAGGTACCTGTTGTGATCACAATTGATTTTGCATAATAAACTGCTTTTGTTTCTGTTATAACACCTTTACATACACCGTCTTCTATTAATAGCTTTTCCACCATACCTTGTCTTAGTGTAAGGTTTTCTTCATTTTCTAATATTTGTTTCATCTCTTGAATATACAATGGTTTATCTGCCTGTGCACGTAATGCTCTTACAGCAGGGCCCTTTCCCGTGTTTAGTAATCTCATTTGAATATAGGTTTTATCAATTACTTTACCCATTACACCACCAAGCGCATCTATTTCACGAACAACAACACCCTTAGCAGGCCCACCAATGGAAGGGTTACATGGCATAAAGGCAACCATATCTAAATTTAAAGTTAACATCAATGTTTTAGCACCACGTTTAGCGGAAGCAACAGCAGCCTCACAGCCCGCATGACCTGCCCCAATAACGATAACATCATAATGACCAGCGTTATAAGTCATTTTCATTTCTCCTTTGTACAGGCACTATAAAATAAATAAATTGCCCCTTATTTTCCTAAACAAAATTGTGAAAAAAGTTGATCAATCAAACTTTCATGAACTGTATCCCCTATGATTTCTCCAAGTAGTTCCCAAGTACGTGTAACATCAATTTGTACCAAGTCTATTGGCATTCCAGCTTCCATCCCATCCATGGCATCCTTCAATGAACTCAAAGCTTGTTTGAGTAATTGAATATGACGAACATTTGATACATAAGTTAAATCACCCGTTTCTATTTCCCCTTCAAAAAAAGTATCAGAAATAGCACGCTCTAATTGATCTATTCCTTTCTCTTCAATTAATGTCGTTTCAACAATTGGAAAACCAGAAGCAATCTTCTTTACTCTTTCCATATCTATTTTTTTCGGTAAATCCGTTTTATTCAAAATTATAATTACTTGTAGTCCTTCGATCGCTTTAAATAAATTTTCATCTTCATTCGTGAGTTCATCGGCATAATTTAACACCATTAGAATAAGGTCAGATTCTTTTAACACCTGTCTAGATCTTTCTACCCCAATTTTTTCTACGATATCTTCCGTTTCCCTAATGCCAGCTGTATCTACCAACCGCAAAGGAATGCCTCTTACATTTACATACTCTTCAATCACATCCCTTGTCGTCCCAGGGATCTCTGTAACAATTGCTTTATTCTCATGAACAAGTGCGTTCATAAGTGAAGACTTTCCAACATTTGGACGTCCAATAATAGCTGTAGCCAATCCTTCACGCAAAATTTTTCCTTGTTTAGCCAACTGTAATAGCCTTTCTATTTCAGCATACACGATTTTTGTTTTCTCGATCATTATTTCATGCGACATTTGTTCCACATCATCATATTCTGGATAATCAATATTAACCTCAACATGTGCAACTGTTTCAAGTAGCTCTTGCCTTAATTTTTGAATAAGCTTAGATAATTTACCATCCATTTGCTTTAACGCCACATTCATAGCTCGATCTGTTTTTGCTCGAATTAAATCCATTACAGCCTCTGCCTGAGACAGATCAATTCTTCCGTTTAGAAAAGCGCGTTTTGTAAATTCTCCTGGTTCCGCCAGCCTTGCACCTTGAGATAAGACAATTTCTAATACACGATTTACAGATACCAAACCACCATGGCAGTTAATTTCTACTACATCTTCTCTAGTAAATGTTTTAGGACCCTTCATTACAGATACCATTACTTCCTCTGCAACCTCATTTGTACTCGGGTCTATCATTTTCCCATATTGAATCGTATGGGAAGCGACACTGGATAAATTTTTTCCTTTAAAGACAGTGTTTGAAATCGCAATTGCTTCTGGTCCACTTAAACGTACAATTGCGATTGCTCCCTCTCCAATCGGCGTTGATATTGCTGTTATTGTATCTGTCTCCAATTTCCATCACCTCCATTATAAAAAAATCATTTATTTAAAATCAATTTTCATCTTATCCACATGTGATTAACTTATTACAATCACTAACATATTAGATTATCATACATTCATAAAAAAGAAAAATATCCACATGTTTATACATTTCTTTTTCTGTTTTATTTATCCACATGTGAATAACTAAACAGTTTTCCTAGATTTTAAAAAACAATAAAAAAAGGATACAAATCGTTGAGCAATTTGTATCCTTGTTCGTATGCTATTCTTTATTTACCCACGATAACTGAACGCATGAGAGTACATCTGAAGCTTTCAATAAGTTTTTTTATCAATATTATTTATGGCTTAATTACGACATGTCGGTTCGGATCAATGCCATCAGAATAGGTTTCAACCCGATTATTATCTTGCAATGCAGTATGAATGATTTTTCTTTCAAAAGATGGCATTGGTTCGAGCGAAACTTCTCGCCTTGTTCTTATTGCTTTTTCTGCTAATCTTTCTGCTAATGAATAAAGCGTTTCTTTTCTACGTTTTCTATACCCTTCTGCATCAAGAACTACCGTATAAAAGTGATCTTTCTTTTTGTTAACGACTAAATGCAATAAATATTGGAGTGCATTTAATGTTTGGCCTCTTTTACCAATTAAAATAGCAATTTTTTCTCCAACTAATTCAAAAACAATCTCTTGATTATGCACGGTCGTTTTAATTTCTACTTCAACACCCATTTTTGTGGTAACATTTTTTAAGTATGCTTCCGCTTGCTGAATCGGATTCATATTTTTTGTTACTTTTACAATCGCTTGCTTTGAGCCAAATACACCGAACAATCCTTTTTTTCCTTCATCAATTACATCAACCGTAACCTGGTCCTTTGTTGTGTTTAACTGCCTTAATGCTGATTGGACCGCTTCCTCAATCGTTTGTCCACTAGCAGTTATTTGTCTCACTTTTTACTTCCTCCCGTTTGCGTATCTTTCATCATTGGTTTTCTAATAAAAATCGTTTGTGCAACCATAAAGATATTACCTACGACCCAATACAATGCAAGTGCTGATGGGAAGAAGAATGCAAATACCCCGATCATTACTGGCATTAAGTAAAGCATCATTTTCATCTGTGGGTTTTGATTAGCAGGACTACCAGCCATCATTAATTTTTGTTGATAGAAAGTTGCAACCGCTGCAATAATTGGCAAAATGTAATCTGGTTGTCCAAGCTGGAACCATAAAAAACTATGTGATTTAATTTCCTCGGTACGCATAATCGCCTGATAAAATCCTATCAATATTGGCATTTGTATTAAAATAGGAAAACATCCTGCTAAAGGATTTACACCATTCTTTTGAAACAAACTCATTGTTTCTTGTTGTAGCTTTTGTTGTGTTTTAGAATCTTTAGAACTATACTTTTGACGTAATTCTTGAAGCTGTGGTTGAATATCTTGCATTGCCTTTGAACTTTTTAACTGTTTAATATTCAACGGAAGTAAAACAGTACGAATAACAATTGTTACAATTACGATAGACAATCCATAGTTTCCATTAAATAATTCAGCAAAATATGTAATTAACCATGACAGAGGATAAACAAAATACTGATTCCAAAACCCCGTACTTTCGGGTGTTATTGGCTGATTAACTTGGTTACATCCAGAAAGTAAAACGATCACACCTATTAAGGCCGCAAATAATAAGACCTTTTTACGCAATTTTCTTCCTCCTAACTCAAATCTGCTCTTCATTAATGTTATTCTACCATTAAATTCATGATTGATTCTAGCTATTCTGATCACATCTAGACAATATTATTTCACTTACTTATTATTTTTTTGATAACAAATTTGATTTATATAAAACGTGTTGCAGGCTTTTCTTGATCTGAAAAAAATTCATATCTCCCGTTGGCTGTCTAGCAATAATAATAAAATCATATTCATTCAAAATATTATCTTCTAATTCAAGAAATGCTTGCTTCATATATCGTTTAATTCGATTTCTCGTCACTGCTTTTCCAATTTTTTTGCTAACTGATAAACCGATGCGGAAATGATCTTGATCTTTCTTTTTCAAAAAATAAAGTACCAACTGGCGATTTGCAAAAGATTGTCCTTTTTTAAACACCAGCTGAAACTCTTCATTCTTTTTTAAACGGTATGCCTTTTTCATGGGATTACTCCCCCCAGCACTTTTTTTCACTTAAGAAAGTAAAAATTATCATCAAACATATATGCTTCAACAGATCTTTAAAAGTGGAAAAGACCACTGATTTCTTCAGTGGCCTATGCAGACAATACCTTTCTACCTTTACGACGACGACGGGCAAGTACTTTACGTCCATTCTTAGTGCTCATACGCGTACGAAAACCATGTACCTTTTTGCGCTTACGATTGTTTGGTTGAAATGTGCGTTTCATCTATCATACACCTCCCTAAGGAAATTAAAAATTACCTTCTATTCATAGACAATACAATTTATTATACGTAAATTAACTTTCCTCTGTCAACTTCTTGTTTGGTTTTTCAGCTCTGAAGAGTAAATTTATCTTTAAAGTTGTTTAATATCGAAAAACCACTTATCCACATATGTTAAATTTTACCATTAGGTTTTTCTTTTATTTTTGTGTATAAGTGCCGAATTTCTATTATTT
>NZ_JAMQKB010000027.1 GCF_028416575.1 Terrihalobacillus insolitus
ATAATAGAAATTCGGCACTTATACACAAAAATAAAAGAAAAACCTAATGGTAAAATTTAACATATGTGGATAAGTGGTTTTTCGATATTAAACAACTTTAAAGATAAATTTACTCTTCAGAGCTGAATGCTAGTAGACTCATTTGATACAAGCTCGCTACGTCTGCTAGACTTAAAATAAGACCAGCTACAACCCCAACAGTTGATCCAATAGCAGCTCCGCCTACATAGGCAAGCCATAACACTAAATAACGTGAAGAAATTTGTTCAAAGGATGCACCTTGAATCTCCCAGCCAATCATCCCAGTTAAAACAGATGCTAAAAGAATAATCATACAAACAATTTCTTCATTTTTTAAGGCGGGTTTATAGCGTTTTGGTGATAATAATGGAATGCTTTGCATAAATATTAATACGAGTACTGCACTAAGCACTCCTTCTACAATAATTAACGTCCAATTATACGGAGTTAAGGGCCCTAAAATGGAATAATAAAACGCACGTGCTAATATAGTTGAAACAAGTACAATGATCGGTAATATTTTTTGTTGTTGGTTCACTTTATTAAAAAGCGAAGCAAAAAATAAAAAGACAAGCATTGCTCCAGCAATATATACACCGTGCTGCCATTCATATGTTAATGCTCCAGCAACAGCAGCTAACACTACTTTAAATGATTTTTCCTTTCGCATAAACCATACGGAAGCGAGAAATGATAGGGCAAAAGGCGATACACTAGAAAGCACGATCGCTCGTCCTAACAAAAAGCCGACTAGGAACAGGAGCCAGCCTTTTTCTAGGAAGATTATTTTCGTCTTCTCTCCGAACTTCCGCTTCCACGAGTCGATATTTCTGTTATGAACCTCAATTGCTTTTGATTCGGTTCTCGTTGCAGAGTCTATCATTCCACACCACTCCTTCTTGCTGTCTATTAAAACATAGTATGCCATTTTTTTTTGTCAAAAAAACAGAAGTGCCGTACAAAAATATTCGACGCTATTCTATGTATGTAATGCCCTTTCAACACGAAAAAGAAGACAAAATCAATTTCCTTTGTCGGATTCATCGAATCTATCATATGATGTGTCGGATAATCATTATTTTTTAGCCTTCCTCACTCAATCTTTTTTAACATATTGACACCATTCAACTGCTGTTGTATTATATCATTTGTGGCTTTAGGATCAGGGTAACGAGCCAGAGGTCATTTTTTTAAAGTTCGGCGGTGTAGCTCAGCTGGCGAGAGCGTACGGTTCATACCCGTGAGGTCGGGGGTTCGATCCCCTCCGCCGCTATATATGAAAAACCTAGTTTGACATGCAGTGTATGTATATATAAAAAAGCGAACTTCTATTGGAAGTTCGCTTTTTTATATATCTGAAATTAGGCTTTCATTTTTTTTGCTCGCTAAATAGACAGCAAGTTATCCCTTTTTAGCACCTCGACCTCCACGTTTAGATTCTGTGTTTTTCTTTAGAGAGGCTAAACGATCTTCGGAATCCTTTAGAAAACGATTCATTTTGGCCTCAAAGTTTTCGCTGCGGTCGCGGTTATTACTTTTACGTCGAACGGGATTATCTTTCGCTTTCTTAATTGATAATCCAATTTTACCATCCTTCTCAACATTAATGACCTTTACCTTCACTTCGTCTCCGACACTCAAATGTTCATTAATGTCTTTAACGTAGTTATCAGCAACCTCACTAATGTGGACCAAACCAGTTGAGCCTCCTGGTAGCGCAACGAATGCCCCAAAATTAGTGATGCCAGTCACCTTACCCTGTAACTTGCTGCCTACTTCGATTGACATAAAAAAAATGCTCCTCCTTAAAGTTTTAAAAAAATATCCTCTTATAGTGCGTATTCAAATTGAACATCCTCTTATATAGTATATAAAAGCACTTAAAAGTGTGTCAATAAGACGGATCTTCATCAGGAAGTTTAAAAATAAGTTCGCCTTCTTTTGAAAAGAAATAATTCGTCCTAGCAATTTCGAGGACATATTCTTCGTCTTGCAATAACTCAATCTCTTCTTTAAAATCTTTTTCTTCTTCTTTAAGGGATGTCATTTCTTTTTGAAGCTGTTCATATTGCTCCTTTTTACTCTCATATAAGGAACGCTGTTTTAGCTGATAGGTAGTAATACTGATGAACGTAACCAAAACGATCACAGTAAATAAAAGTAGGCGGCGGTAAAGGCGTTTCTTTTTCCTTTTGTGCCTGACAACGTGTGCGTCATATTGTCTCATATAGTTCGATTCAAGTTTGGCTACTGATCTCTTTTTTGCAGACACCGTTGTTCTACCTCCCTTTTTTCTTTAGAAGATTCCACCATTTTATCAATATATTCTTCATTTTACTATAAAATCCTTCTATTTGCTGTAAAAATTTTTTTACATTTTTAGGCAAAATACGATAGACCAGACCTAAAATAAATCGAATAGGATAGAAAATGATCTTATATACCAATAAAATGATCCATAAAACAACAGCCCATACTCCTAAACATATCGCAATAACAGCTTGTACTACTTTTACAATTGGTGTAATGATTAGTATGTGAAAGAGACGGTTTAATACATGAAAAGACTTCGTTGTAAACAAAATGACCCGTTCTAAAATTCTTCTATATGTGTTTTCAAACAGTCCTTTGTAGGCAGCATAACCACACAGTATTGCTAAAAAGATGTAAAACCTAAGCTCACCTTGATTCATAACATATAAAAGATAAAATAAAATCAACGTTTGGAGTAGCCAGAAGCTTATTTCGATGAGATAGGTATAAACCACTTTCTTTTTCCAATGATGTTCAAACCTTCGAAAGGTTTCTATTGCTACACCTAAATAGATTCCTCCTAGAATCATCATAAGGATGGTTGCGAATTGAACGCTGAGGGTCATTTAAACAGCTTGCTAAAGAATCCTTTAGCTTTCTCCGCGTGTTGTTCATCTAAATAAGAAAGCTCATATATTTTTCCCTTAATGGACACATTACCTGATTCAAGATCTAAATTTTTTAATTGCAAGTTTTCTCCACGAATGATTAAGTACCCCATCACCGTTTGAAGTAAAAATTCTTCATTATCAAAGCTGTCCACTTCTTTAACACCAGAAATCTCAACGCCTCGTCTATTATTCATTGTAACAAGATGTTCTTTCTGTGGACGGATCGCTGGATCTTTTTCATAATAGTTCATTTGTACAGCCCTCCCTTTATCGTTAAAATTATATGTAAGGAAGGACAAGTTTAGAACGATAATCTATTCTTCTTTTTTCACTGTATATAAACTCGCAGCCTCATCCTTTTTGACGGTTTCCCTTAAAGACTCAACCTCTATCGTTAATTGTTTTTGCCCGAACTGGATAACTAACTCATCGCCGGCAGAAACAATTGAAGCAGCCTTTGCTTGATTGCCGTTAATCGTAATTCTTCCTTGATCCGCAACCTCCTTAGCTAATGTTCGCCGTTTAATCAACCTTGATACCTTTAGAAATTTGTCCAATCGCATGGGCAAATGTCACATCCTTTTTTTCATTATAGTGCGTGTTCAAAAAGTCGCCGAAGCGAACTCTTGTCATTTGGTGATTTTTTGATCTACCTCTTATACGTTTTTCGCTTCTTGCCAATATGCCTCTAAAGTTTCTAGTGAAAGTTCGTCCATAGATGTTCCTAGCTTTTGAACTTCCTCTTCTATATATCGAAACCGTGATGTGAATTTTCTATTTGTTGTTTCGATTGCAAGCTCAGGATTTATTTTGTAATGCCTTGCGAGGTTCACAATAGTAAAAAATAAATCTCCAAACTCCTCTTCTAATTTTGTTGGATCATTATTTGCTATAGCCTCTTTCACTTCGTCAATTTCCTCGTTAATCTTGTTCCAAACAAAAGTTGGGTCGTCCCAGTCAAATCCAACCTTCCTAGCTGTTTTTTGTAGTTCCTCCGCTTTTAATAGCCCAGGCAAACTATCTGGTACTTGATCTAACAAGGAACTTGACTGCTCACCTTTTTCTTCCCGCTTTATTTGATCCCAATTTTTCATCACTTCCTCAGTTGTTTGTGCAGATGTGTCAGCAAAAACATGTGGATGACGACGAATCATTTTATCGGTTATGCTTAATAATACGTCATCTATCGTAAAAAGTCCTGCATCTTCCCCGATCTGACTGTGAAGCATAACCTGAAGCAGGATATCCCCTAATTCTTCTATCATGTTTTCATCGTCTTGCCGATTTACCGCATCAATAAATTCGTAAGCTTCTTCAATCAAATAACGGCGAAGGGATTCATGTGTTTGTTTTTTATCCCATGGACATCCATCTGGCCCACGTAATTGTGCGATCACTTCTCTTAATCGGAAAAATTGGTGGTTTAAACGAGAAGCGTTGATTGGCGGAACATACACGCTAGTGAGGTTACTCATGTGCGTTTTATGATCGAGTTCTTCCAAAGGAATGGTTACTAGTTTCTCCTCTTTACTTCCAACCGCTTCTACAATCGTTACTGGATGATCTGGCGGTAGATCCTCTAGCAAAACAAGCTTTACTTCTGAAGCGATGAAAGCATCGTACACCTGGCAAAAAATAATATGGTGGCGATAGTCCACTTGATTTCGTATAAAGGATGTCGCATCCAAAAACTGAAATCCGTCGATTGGATCTATTTTTAAAGAAGAAAACAGGTCGTCTAAATAGCTTTGACCGCCATATATGTTCACTTCTATTTGTTCATGTTCAAGAAGCAATTGAACCGTTTTTTCAGCGAGCATAGGATGACCTGGCACGGCATATAAAATGTTATTTTCCGTCCTTGCATATTCAAGCAAAAGGTTCGTGATTTCTCGATAAACAGCCTCGAAGTGTTCGTTTTTTTCATATACCGAATCAAAGGATTGGAATTCTACCCCTTCCGCTTGAAGAGACTGAATGACAGGGTGATCCAGCGTTCGTACAAATAACTTGCCTTGATACTCTCTCATTTTACGATAAAGCCCCAATGGTAACTGATCAATGTCTCCAGCACCAAGACCTATTACGTTAATTGTTGGTTTCATTACTTTTCCTCCTTGTTCCTATACGTAGCAAGCTTGTTCCAAGTGGGAAGGACTGTAATTCCACATTGGTGAAAGACCGTGATATAATTAGGATCCCTAAGTAAAGGAGCCCACCTATGATAGAAACGACTAACACGTAAACAAAGTAATCCCCTCGATCACTCACATTAAAAAACAAACCGACGATCCTATTGAACCCTATTAAAAAAAGTACCATTGCAATCAAGCTTATACCTAACGATCTCCATGGTACAACAAAAATACGACCCAAGCGCAATGTACGTTTTAAGTAAATAAAGTTTAACATACATGCAACAAAGACTGCGGCCACTGTCGCCACTGCACTTCCCCCAATTCCATAGTACGTTACTAAAATAGGGTTTAACACCCATTTAACAACTACTGCTGTTAAAACAAAAGCCGTTGTGATGTAGACGTGTCCCAGCCCTTGTAAAATAGAAGAAATCGTAATGGAAAGGGAACCAAAAAGGATGGTAACCATTAATATCCTTAAGCTTGTTGTACCAATATCCTGTTGAAATAAAAGCGCGTTTGCATAAGGAAAAATAACAAACAATCCTGTAGCAGCACCAATGGAGATGAACAAACTTAATTTAAGGGCGCTTTGAATATGTAGTCGAAACAAATTTGGGTGTTGTTCCAATCGTTTTTTGGTAACGGATGGGATGAGCGCAAGAGCTAATGAAGAACCAAGAACCATGCCTAATTGAATTAAAGGCTGACCCCTATCATATATTCCCTTCCACCTTTTTGCCTCCTCCAAGTTATACCCGTAATCTACCAAGTTTGTTACTAGTGTAAACGCGTCTACAAATTGCAGAAAAAGTAGGAGCATATAGTTAAAACTCATCAGCAGTCCGTGAAACAAAATTGTTTTCGTATAATAAGTCCAATTAATCTGGGAGGCAGCGAGGCTATACGATTTCGTTTTAAGCCAAACCACTATTAAAAAGAAAGAAGCAAAAATGGTACCGAGCATAGAACTAAACGCGGCATAGGCACCGATTCTGTACAGCGACCCACCATTATTCGAGAGGAGTATTGCAACAATAATAATGGCGCTAACCCTTATTGCTTGCTCCACAACCTGTGAAATGGCTGTTGGTCTCATATTATGTAATCCCTGAAAAACTCCCCGTAGTAACGACGGAATCGGGACAAGTAAAAAGATGAAGGCAGCAACTCTTAATGGTTCTCTTAGTTGTACATCTCCCATTTGTAACGCAATTTGACCACTGTTTAGATATAGCCCAATACTTAATAAGGTACAAAATATACTCATTGAAAAGAGTAAAGGTAAATAAAAGGATTGGATCGAAAGGGGTTGTCCTGTTTCTTTTCGTTCTGCTACAAGCTTTGAAATTGCAGCAGGAAAACCATAAAGTGAAAGCATCGTGGCAATCCCTAAAAAAGGGTATATTTGTTGATAAATATAAAAACCCAGATCCCCTGTTATATTTTGCAATGGAATCCGGTATCCTGCACTTAATAGTTTACTCAAAACTCCCGCAACGGTGAGAAAAAAAGCACCTTTCAGTAATCGCCTTGTCGCTTGATCGTCGTGCTCCATACTACTTACGTCCTTCCAAATAATCAACCTTGTTTCCTGTATTATCTGTTAGTATACCACATTTTGGTTATGTCATAGACATAGTGGAGCACATATCATACATACCAGTCAAGTAAGATTCCCAAATAATCATATTGTTTTATCTATAAATTGAAAAGGCTGATTATAAAGGATAGCATATCCTATAATCAGCCTTTTTTATGATGGGTAGTATTTTTATATCTCTTTTTCCTATTCCATTTGTCTTGCTAAAAAGCTGGCTGCTGTTTCCACAGCCTTTCTTTCCACATCCCCTAACTTATCGTCTTTTGACATGATCATTACACAACCAATCGGATCACCATTGGCAATGATTGGGCCGACGACATAAGAAGCTGTGTTTTCCTCATGCGCTTCCACAATTTCAATGGAAGAGGGTTCGACCTCCGCTATAACAGATCGATCACTCATAGCTTTTTCCATTTTATTTCCTATGTTTTTACCGAGATAATCTTTTTTTGATTCCCCAGACACTGCTATAAATTCATCACGGTCACAAATAAGTACAGGGGAGCCTAGTGAGTCAAACAATGCATCTGCATATTCTTTCGCAAAATCACCTAGTTCACTTATCGGAGAGTATTTTTTTAGGATAACTTCACCATCACGGTCCACAAATATTTCTAAAGGATCTCCTTCTCGGATTCGTAACGTTCTTCTAATTTCTTTCGGTATGACTACCCTACCCAAATCATCAATTCGACGTACAATTCCTGTTGCTTTCATAATCTGTGTAGCCTCACTTTCTTTGATGATCTTATCTGGTTGATTCTCCACAACCAAGCAGAAATAACCAGTTGTGGTTTTAGTATGAATCAACCCATTATTTCTATACATGAATGCAACATTTTTCTATCTTTGAGTAGAATTGGACATAGCTAATTTTCGTTACTACAGCTTCACATTATGCATCCCTTGCAAGAATTCCTCCACTAAATCGTAACGATTAGCATACGTTTTTTTGTCTATTTGAAAAACGATTTTCAGTTTATTACCTTCTGTTCCTAATTGGATCATTCGGCCATATTTGTTGGCGTATTCAAATAATTTGGCGCCATCAATTTGTTTGCTTGCTTCTTCTTCCATCCGTAATTCAACTTTTCCTTTTTTCTCACGAATCAATTCGATTCGTTCATTCTTTGCATACATTTTTAATGCCGACACATGGAATAAATTAGACACTTCTTCAGGAAAGTCTCCAAACCGATCAATGAGTTCTTCCTGTAATTCCTGTATATCTGTTTGGGATTCAATTGCTTGAAAACGTTTATACATGTCGATCTTTTGTTTTCCATCCTCTATATATGTTTCCGGTAAATAGGCATCCAAATCAAGTAATAGTTCTACTTCAAACGGTTTCGTTTCCTCAATTGTCTTTCCCGTCTTTCTTGCGTCAATCGCATCTTTTAACATTTTCGAGTACAGGTCAAACCCAACCGAATCAATAAACCCGTGTTGTTGCGCTCCTAAAAGGTTTCCAGTTCCTCTAATAGATAAATCCCGCATTGCTATTTTGAATCCAGAACCAAGCTCTGTAAATTCCTTAATTGCTTGTAACCTTTTTTCGGCAACCTCTGACAACACCTTATCGGCTTGATAGGTAAAGTATGCGTAGGCAACACGATTAGACCTACCAACTCTTCCCCTTAATTGATACAACTGACTCAAGCCCATTCGATCTGCATCGTAGACAATGAGTGTGTTCACATTCGGAATATCTACACCTGTCTCAATAATCGTCGTACTAACTAAGACATCAAATTCACCCTCTAAAAAAGAAAACATGACATTTTCAAGCTCCGTCTCATTCATTTGACCATGCGCAAATGCCACACGAGCATCTTCAACTAATGTGGAAATTTCTCGTGCCATTCGTTCTATATTATCGACCCGATTAAACAGGAAAAACACTTGCCCCCCTCTAGCCATCTCTCTTTCAATAGCTTCACGAATAAGGATCGGATTGTATTCCAAAACATACGTTTGGATCGGGAATCTGTTTTCAGGAGGTGTTTCAATGACAGAAAGATCCCGGACACCGAGCATGGACATGTGTAATGTTCTTGGTATGGGTGTTGCAGTTAAAGTCAAAACATCTACATTTGTTTTTAGCTGTTTTATCTTTTCCTTATGTTTTACACCAAATCGTTGCTCTTCATCTACAATCAAAAGGCCTAGATCCTTATACCTTACATCCTTTGATAATAGCCGGTGGGTTCCTATAACAATATCTACTAGCCCTTTCTTTAGATCATTAATTGTGTCGGTTTGCTGTTTCTTCGTACGGAAGCGGCTTAGGAGTCCAACAGATACTGGATAATTTTGAAATCTTTCTATAATTGTCTCATAGTGCTGCTGAGCCAATATCGTAGTTGGAACTAATATGGCAACTTGTTTCCCATCCGCAACTGCTTTAAATGCTGCACGTAGCGCAACTTCTGTTTTGCCATAACCAACATCCCCACACAAAAGACGATCCATCGGTTTAATTTGTTCCATATCCTTTTTTATTTCCTCAATACAACGCAGTTGATCCTCTGTTTCTTGATAAGGAAAAGCTGCCTCAAACTCTTGCTGCATTTCTGTTGTCTCAGAAAACGCATAGCCTTTTGCTGCTTCTCTTTCAGCATAGAGCTTGGTTAAATCTTCTGCCATATCTTCAACAGACGATTGTACCTTTCTTTTTACTTTCTTCCATTCACTTCCACCAAGCTTGTAAAGTTTTGGCTCCTTACCTTCTGAGGCAACATATTTTTGCACTAAGTCAATTTGATCAATTGGTACAAAAAGCTTGTCATCCCCCGAATACCGAATAAGCATAAAATCTTTATGAAGCCCTTTTACTTCAAGGGTTTCAATTCCTATATATTTACCAATACCGTGGTTGGTATGAACAACGTAATCACCTATCTTTAATTCTTGATAGTTTTTGATTCTTTCCGCATTCGATATTTTTTGTTTTCGCTTAGGTCTAGATGTACTTTTTTTGAATAATTCATTCTCTGTCAATACGGCTAGCTTATGCATAGGTAATTCAAATCCACTACTTATACTATCTATCATAATGGTCGGTGTTTTTGTTGGTAGACGAATCTCATCACTTGAAATAACAGAGTCCATCCCATAATCTTCTAATACAGACGCAATCTTTTCTGCTCTGTTTTTATTTGGTGCCATTATGATGATCGAGTAGTCACCCTTTTTCCATCTGTTTACTTCATTTTGAAGCAAATTCATTTGGCCATGAAACTGTTGCATCGCACGACAGGACATATTTACGATGTTTTGAGGGTTGGTGTTCGAAATATGCCTTAAAAAGACAGAAAGATATAACCTTGGCTGCTCCATTTTCTCCCAAACATCATGCCAATCATAGGATATCGATAAATCACGAACAATTTGATTGGATGCGAGCATACTGTGATACCATTCTGCTTCTTCTCCATCAAGATTGGTCGCTGTTTCCTGAATACGGCTCATTTCATCTAAAATGATCAGACCATCCTTTGGCAGGTAATCTAATAAACTAGCAGGACGATCATAGAAGTAATCAATATATTTATACATTTCTTGAAAGTGTTCTTTTTGTTTAATGCGTTCTAAATCATAACCAATCTTCTCTACTAGTATCTCTTTATGTTCTTTCTTTTTTATTTTTTTTAAAGAAGCAGCTAAGGCTTCTTCTAATCGTTGTGCCCCTTTAGCCATATCCTGCTCATTTAACAGTAACTCCGTAGCTGGTCCAACCGTAATGGTATCGACCTTTTCTAACGACCGCTGACTTTCCGGATCAAAATAACGAATCGAATCAACCTCGTTATCAAAGAGTTCCACTCGAATCGGGTTTGATTCGGTGAGTGGATAAATATCCATGATTCCACCACGAACACTGAATTCCCCAGGAGTAGCCACCATTTCAGTACGTTCATATCCCATGTCAATAAAACTAGAAAGATAATTTTCTATGTTGATTTCCTCATTTAATCGAAAAGAAAGCTGGTAATGATCCCAATAAGAAGGGGGTGGTAGAATTCGTTTAAGGGCAGCAACAGGAGCAATTAAAATGCCATTCCCTTTTTCTTTCCATTTAGTAAGTGCCTCCATACGTTGACTTTTAAGCTCTGGACTAGCAACAGAAATTTCTGATGCAATAAGTTCATTTACTGGATAAAGATATACGTCACCATGATCTACCATTTCCGATATGTCATCATACAATTGCTGTGCTTGCATAAGCTGATGCGTTACTAACAGAACTGGTTTATGTATGGACTCACTTATAAGTGAAGCTAACAATCCTCTTGCAGATCCAGACAACCCAGAAACAAGCTGCTCTTTTAACCCAGAGGATACCCCTGCTAGGATTGAATGGATATCGTCTTTTGTTTTTAAATAGTCTTTAATGCCTTGCATAATACCCCCCCATTATGTCATCTAAAATTGTCGAAACCACCCATGTGTGGAGGCATAGGACTTTTCATTTCGCACGCCTCTAAATCATATCACCATTAGAGAGACGTTTCCACCGCATAATTGACCTTACAATTACAAATATTGTGATCTTTTGTTACACTCTTGCATCGACTAGGATCTCACAAGAATGCAAAGTTATCCTTTTTTATCTTCGTACAAAAATGCTTTGGCAACCGCCAAAGCTTTTAAGTACGTGTTCAAAAAGTAGCCGCTTATCTATTGGTGACTTATTGAACATCCTTTTTAATGGATAAAATAATCTAGTTCATGGTAATGCGGGTTTTGTTCTAATGCATCCTGACAATTCTCACAAGTGACTTTCATATGTACGTCACCATTATGTTGATAGTTTATCATTTCTTTTCTTTCTTCTGGTGAAAGTTGATCCCAGCCTAATTTTTTTGTGTCCACAACATCTTCTGTTATTTGGCCAATCGTTTGATTACAATGTTTACACTGATAAATAACCGCCATCTATAAAATCCTCCTCGAACATAATAAATCGTTTTTATTTTGTCCAAGTCGGAGGCTATTTATACTCATTAGCCAACTTATAAGTAAGTGTTAGAGGTTGTTAGAAAAGATATGTATTATTGATTGAAATCATTCATTACCTGCTGAAAGGGATTTTGAAACCAAGCTTCACAAGAATCTGCTGCTTTATCTATACTGGTGCGCGCTGCTTCCTGTTCTTCTTTCGAAAAAGATTCTAATACATAATCTACTACTGGTTTTGGTGTTGTTGGTCTTCCAATTCCAACCCTTATTCGCTTAAAATCCTTTGTGCCTAAGTGGTTGATTATGTTTCGAATTCCATTATGACCACCGTGGCCACCCTTTTGTCGTAACCGGATTTTTCCGGGTGGTAAATCTAAATCGTCGTAAATAACCACTATTTCACTAATGTCAATGTCGTAGTAATCCATTAATGGTCGTAAAGCTTCACCAGATAAATTCATATATGTTTGTGGCTCTAATAATAGAACCTTTTCTCCATTAAAAGATTCGTGAGCATATAATCCATTATATTTTCTTTTGTTAAGCTTCCAATTGTTCCTCCTGGCAAGTTCATCTATAACCATAAAGCCTACATTATGTCGCGTTTGCTTGAATTTATTCCCAGGGTTTCCTAACCCAACGAAACATTTCATCCGATCACGTCTTTCTTTATTTATCACTTATAGTGCGTGTTCAAAATACACATGAAAAAGGACGCAACAAAGCTGCTACGCCCCCCTACTTAACTACTCTTCTTCTGCTTTGTCTTCTCCTACTACTTCAGGTTCTTCTTGTTCACCTTCATTAGAAGCTTCTTCTGTACCAGTATCAGGAGCAAGAACAGATGCAATGGTTGTACTCTCTTCTTCTACTACTTCATATTTGTTGCTTTCCTTTAGATCTGCGACTGTGATACTATCTCCAATCGCTAGTTCGGAGACATCTATTTTTATTTCTTCTGGTATATCACGCGGCTTAGCTCTTACAGCCAAGTTATGTAATGGCTGCTGTAATACGCCACCATCTTTAACACCTTGTGCTTCTCCATCTAAGTGGATTGGCACCTCTACATCCATTTCTCTAGACATGTTTACAACATAAAAATCCGCGTGTAAAAGCTCGTCCTTGATTGGATCAATTTGGTAGTCATGTAACATGACATCAACATTAGATTCCCCTTCTACACGTAAGGAAATAATCGCATTTCTGCCTTCATCTCTTACTGTTTTGAGTAATTCCATGCTGTTCACTGTAATAGCCTTCGGATCCTTAGCTTTTCCATAAACAATTGCTGGGATCTTTCCTGCGCTTCTAATAAGCTTTGTGTAAGATCTTTTTAAGTCCTGTCGCTGATTTGCTTTGAGTTCTATTGCCACATTCATCACCCTCCACCTAAAATTAAATACATATTATTATTATATTTCCCTGTTACTGGTGAAAGTAAACCTTTTCTTTATTTGTGTGATATATACTCAAAATGACAATCTTGTAAACACATTTTAATCAAATAGTATGCTAACAGACTTACGTTCATGAACACGGATTATCGCTTCACTAATAAGTGGAGCAACTGATAATTGTCTTACTTTATCTATTTTCTTTTCTTCTTTAAGTGGAATACTATTGGTTACAACTAATTCCTTTATTTTAGAATGTTGAATTCTCTCAATTGCTGGCCCCGACAATACTGGATGTGTACAACATGCATAGACTTCCTCTGCACCATTCTCTACTAACGCATTTGCAGCTAGTGTAATGGTTCCTGCTGTGTCAATAATATCATCAATCAGAATAGCCGTTTTTCCTTCGATGTGGCCTACTATATTCATTACCTCTGCGACATTTGGACGCGGTCTTCTTTTGTCTATTATCGCGATTGGTGCCTTTAACCGATCTGCCATTTGACGAGCCCTTACTACACCACCATGATCAGGAGACACCACAACGATGTCTTCAAGACCTTTCTCATCAAAGTAGTCGGACAGAATTGGTACTCCTACTAACTGGTCTACTGGGATATCGAAAAAACCCTGTATCTGTGGAGCATGTAAATCTAAGGAAATAACGCGTGATGCTCCTGCTGTTTGTATTAAATCAGCTACAAGTTTTGCTGTAATAGGTTCTCGTGCTCTTGCTTTACGATCTTGACGAGCATAGCCATAGTATGGAATGACAACGTTGATTGTCCCAGCGGATGCCCGTTTTAATGCGTCCACCATAATTAGAAGTTCCATTAGGTGTTGATTGACGGGTTCACTAGTAGATTGAACGACAAAAACGTCACAACCTCGAATACTTTCCTCAATATTAATTTGCACTTCGCCATCACTAAACGTCGACACTGTACACTTACCTAATTCTGTTCCAATGTTTTCAGCGATTGCTTTTGCAAGTGCGGGATTGGAGTTAAGTGTAAATACTTTTAAGGATGAATTTTTGTAACCAGTTGGCATTGGTTATGAACCTCCATTAGCTTTTTTTGCATTTTTCATCTTTTTTGCATATTCTTCCTTATTTGTCTGCCGAGCTCTCGCTATTGAAAGAGCCTCTCTTGGAACATCTTTAGTGATGGTTGACCCAGCAGCAACAAATGACCCTTCACCAATTGTAACTGGTGCAACTAGGTTAGCGTTGCAGCCGATAAACACATCGTCTTCAATAGTTGTTACGTATTTATTTGCTCCATCATAGTTAACGGTAATGGTGCCACAACCTACATTCACATTAGAGCCAACCTCTGCATCACCAATATAGCTTAAATGCGAAACTTTACTTTTATCTCCTATGGCTGTCTTTTTTATTTCTACAAAGTTTCCTATTTTTGCATCATTTCCTATTTTTGTCTGTGGTCTAATATGTGCATATGGACCGACCTGTACCCTTTGACCAATTACACTATTCGTTATAACACTTTGTTTTATAATAGAGTCAGACCCAATGATACAATCGGTAATTTCTGAGTTGGGTCCAATGATAGCACCCGATTTAATTTGTGTATTACCAGACAGAATACTACCAGGATGGATCGTAACGTCCTGATCGATGCCCACACTAGGACTGATATATGTATGAACTGGGTCAATGAGGGAAACGCCATTTCTCATATGCTGATTATTGATTCTCTTTTTCATGCTTTGTTCTGCTTGTGATAGTGCTATTCTATCATTTACTCCTAATGTTTCCTCAAAATCATCGGTTTGATAAGCGGTTACGATTTCCCCTTGATCTTTCAAGATTTCAATGACATCTGGTAAATAATATTCCCCTTGTGCATTGTCATTGGAAACTTCCTGCAAAGCTTGAAAAAGTGCACGATTATCAAAGCAATACGTACCAGTGTTTATCTCATTAACATGCAATTCAACTTCACTTGCATCTTTATGCTCGACATTTTTCGCAACATGCCCAGCCTCATTCCGAATAACTCTTCCATAGCCCGTGGGATCAGGTGCTTTCGCTGTAAGAATTGTTGCAACCGCTCCTGCCTGGTCATGATGATTCAACAATGCTTGTAACGTTGCATTTGTAAGGAGCGGTGTGTCGCCGCAGACTACAACTGTCGTACCTTCTTTATTACGCAGCAACTGCTCTGCTTGGAGAACAGCGTGACCAGTACCTAGTTGCTCCGCTTGAATGACAAATTGACTATCGTTTTCAAGCTGATCTTTCACTTTTTCAGCACCAAAGCCGACGATCGTGATGATTTCTTCCAAATCCAGTTTCTTAAGCTGATCAACCACATGTTGAACCATTGGTCGACCCATTACAGGATGTAAGACCTTATATAAACTAGACTTCATTCGAGTGCCCTGTCCTGCAGCAAGCACGACAGCGTAGCGTTTTTTCATGAAGCGAAACCCTCCATTTAATCATTCTAACTTATTGATTTTTTATCATATAGGTGCGTGTTCAAAAAGTCACCAGTAACGTTTCTTAATGATCAAAATAAAACTTTCATTATTTTCTATCCACTAATGAATATATCTTAAACAACCAATCATTTCAACTTCCACAATTGGAATTACGGATGACACTTTTAGGGAAAAACATTTTGGTTGTTTTTTTAAACAAAATATGAAAAAATATTTTCTAGACTTTAAAGTAGAAAAAAAGCCTAATCATGGAAGATTAGACCCTAGGTGAGAAAGTAGCCTTATTTTGTTCAACACACATATTAAGAAGCACCCGCTTCTTCGTATTCAACTTCCAAATCCCCCGCACGATTATACTCAGCAAGAACAGCATCTTGAATTTTCGCACGTGTATTGGAGTTAATGGGATGTGCAATATCCCGAAACTCACCGTCAGGAGTACGTTTTGAAGGCATTGCAACGAATAAACCGTTATTGCCATCAATTACACGTATGTCATGAATAACAAACTCCTGATCAAATGTAATAGAAGCGATTGCGCGCATTCTCCCCTCGGTATTAACGCGGCGTAATCTAACGTCAGTCACTTCCATTATGTCTCACCACCCTTTCCCATAGAACTTATTACCAATATTCAACAAAACTATAAGAATTCCTGCTTATTTTTAAAACTTTTTTCGAAAAATTGTCATAAATACAGAAAACCTATAATAATGCGTTGGTTATGGAAAGGTTCGTACGCCGGTTCGTTAATTAGAATGCGTTTGACCTTGGAAAAAGGTACCTTTATGCACCTCAATTTGTTTCTTTATTATATCTACATTGGTAATTTTAACGAGGGATGTGTAGTCTTCTACAACTCGTTCTTCCTCTTCATCCTCTGCTTCAGATAGAACTCCGATACCAGAAACATTTGCATTAAATTCAGCAAGTAAATTAACCATCCCGTTGATTGTTCCGCCCGCTTTCATAAAGTCATCGATTATACATACATTGGATCCTTCTTGTAAACTACGCTTTGGCAATACCATTGTTTGTATTTTTCTTGATGATCCAGAGACATAGTTAATACTTACGGTAGATCCTTCTGTTATCTTTGGGTCTCTCCTAACAATTACAACTGGTACGTTTAAGCAAGCTGCAACTGCATAGGCTAAAGGTATTCCCTTTGTAGCAACCGTCATCACGACGTCTATGTTGAGTTCTGAGAAAGCGGTAGCAAACATCCTACCGATCGTTTTCACTGTTTTCGGCTCTCCCAATATATCACTCATAAATAAATAACCACCAGGAAGTAAACGGTTTGGATCTTCTAATTGTTCACAAAGCTTCCCAATAAACGATTCGCTATTTTCCACGGAATACAAAGGTATGTATTTTACGCCACCAGCAGCACCTGCAACAGACTTGAGGTACCCAATTCCTTCTTCCTGAAACATGTTGTTTATTATTGCCAGATCCTCACTTATCGAAGATTTCGCTGCATCGAATTTTCGAGAAAAAAATGGCAATGAAACAAGCGCCCAAGGGCTTTCAACCAAATAGTTTGTCATGGCTACCAATCTTTCACTTCTTTTCATGGTTGCACCTCTAAACACGAATATTTCTATATAATATACCACTGATATACGTGTTTAATCAAGTTATCCTACATAACTACTCCCTAACATTCGTACAACATACACCTCATTACAAAATCCTCTAAGGCCGTTATAAATACGGTATGCACGATTTTCTTGTTGAACTAAAGCAAAAACAGTTGGTCCACTTCCACTCATTAACACTGCATCCGCTCCACTTTTTTCCATTTGGGCCTTGATCTGTTTGACCTCAGGGTAAAGGGAAAGGGTTACGGACTCTAATACATTTCCAGTTTTTTTACACACATCTATGTAATTTCCATCCTTTATTGCATTTATCATACCTGCAGTATCAGGATGTATTAAACGATTTGGTTGCAGGTTTTGATAAATGGACTGAGTGGAAACACCTATTTCTGGTTTAGCTAATACGACCCAACACGACGGGGGGGCTGGTAGTTCTGTGATGTGCTCTCCTCTTCCTCTTGCGATTGCCGTTGAACCATACACACAAAAAGACACATCTGATCCAATCTGGGAACCAAGTGCCGCGAGTTCTTTTACAGATATATGAAGAGACCATAAACGATTTAAGCCTCTAAGTACGGCAGCAGCGTCACTGCTTCCACCAGCAAGTCCAGCAGCAACAGGAATTTGTTTATCAATATAAATCCGAACACCATGCTTTATATGGTATCTATCTTTTATAAGCTTTGCGGCCCGATACGCTAGATTTCGCTCGTCGTTTGGAACAAATCGATTCTCTGACCTAATCTCTATTATATCTTCTTGTAATTCGATTAGCTCAATTCGATCGGCTAAATCAATAGTTGTCATAACCATTTCTACCTCATGGTAATGATCTGGTCGCTTATGTAACACATCCAGCGTAAGGTTGATTTTCGCTGGCGCTTTTTCTAGCAAAAACATGTTTTCACCTTCTTTACATCATACGTTTGTAACAATTTGACTAATATGTAGCTTCACAATCTCTAGTGAAGATCAAATATTCTACCTAATATCGTTTGGTATTATTCCTCTAATATATCACAAATTGTATCATACCATGGTATAAAAAGGGGACAAACCCCTTTAAGATGATATTCGAATCTAATCGAACGCACCTTTATTAGGATTTGCCCTTTGTTAGTTCCTGCTCTGCAATTTGAATTGCACGCTTCACCATATTACCAGCATCACGTGCACGAATGCCTCCCCAGCCTTCTTGCTGTACAGTGTCGTAAAAACCTAACTCTTTTGCTATTTCTTCTTTCAAACGGTCTGACATAACTCCTCTACGTCTACCCATGAAAGACAGCTCCTTTCATTTACGACACACTTATGTTTTGTTGTTTTGTATTATTTTAAACCTGTTAAAATTAAACAAAGAGCAGTAAACGAATGTTTACTGCTCTCCGAGGATCATTTTGCTCATATCTTCGATGAAGTCTAACTCAACGGTCTCGGTTAATACGTCTGCATAACTGTAGGAAACGCGTTCAAATGCGTTTTCTGCTTGGTCCAGCTCAACAATAAAAACAGAGGGATACGTTTCAGCTAACACCCCGCTGCGCTCAATCGTTTTTCTTCTGCCACCATTCGCTTTCAGCTTCAAGCGTTTACCAATCTGTCCATCTAAACCTTGTTTAATTTCAACTAAAGTTTTAGCCACTACACTCCACCTCACTATGTTTACTATAACACAATGCTTTATTTTAGTCAAATAAATCTAAATATTATATCAGCACTCCAATTCAAATGCAATCAAAAAAACACTTTTTGCTAATTTTATAATTATTTTCTCATATTTATCTAAAATTATGCATGTACATCACGATGTTTTTTGTAGCTGCTGAAAATTATGTGGTAGCCGTAACAAAACATTCCAAGTAAAAAGCGTTGATTAATCAACGCTTTTTTCCATTATTCCTCATTCGTCAATTCATTTTCCTCCATATAAGGCATTCCTGTTCGGAGTAATCCTCTCGTCTCTAAACCTCCAAGCCCTTTCTCTCCTGTCATTGTATTTCGCAATGTTTCCCACACACCTAATTTCTCCATAAATGGCGTGTATGCTACCTTTGCTGCTATATATACAGGATCTAGGGCATGAATGTTAATTCTAGATGGCGAACTCGCAAAATTGGCGCCAGCTCTTATAAGCGACTCAAAATGAGACTGACACGCACCTGCAAAGATAACCAATTGATCAAGGTTAGGAATTTTTTTTCTTGCTTCTCTCACCGTTTCAGCAAAATATTTCGAATGCCTATAGGCACGAATGTCACTTTTTGTACCTTTGTTACGTGAAAAAGCATCATGTCCTGTTATAACAATAATGTCTGGTTGTATTTTTTCAACAAGGGCACCAATTTCGGTTGGCATTTCTTTTTCATCCAAATGAACACCATGAACCTGAAGGCCTAGTCGTTGATACAGGTTAATACATTTTCTTAAGAAGAGACGATCACCGTCTAAATGTAGCACTCTAGCAGGAATTTGGAAATAGTTGGATGGGTAATAATAGCCACTAGTTGATTCATACTCCCTTTTTTCCTTCATTAATTGATAATCCTGTCGAAAAAGGCGAAAGGAGTAATCTTCTTTTTCTTTGCTTTGTTTTTTTCTTTTTTTTAGATCGCGCTCCTCTATTTTTACTAAATCATCTTGGTTTGCATCGGCCTCTAAACGAAAATCTTCCCCGTGTAGAATAAGCGTGTCATTGGAGATATTTGAAATTCGAAATAAAATATCATGATTGTAGGATGATCGAGTAACCAACTCACCGACTGTAAATTCCATATGTCCACCTCACACATAGACCATGTATCGAATAGGTCTCTATTTAGCTATCGTTATAAAATAGCCTATGTGAAGGAAGAAAAGATGTGCCTTCTCTATTTATCACTCGGATGATAAAAAGTATTTGAAAGTAAAGCAAATTCCTCCATAGAGAGTGATTCTCCTCTTCTTATACCGTCGATTCCTGCCTGCTGAAGCCGCTCTTCTATTTCTTCTCTGCTAAAGCTGTCTTCAAAGTAACGAAATAAATTATTTTTAAGTGTCTTTCTTCGTTGACCAAAACAAGCCTGTACAACAGAAAAGAAAAAACCCGTGTCGATCACATGTACAGGCGGACTTTTTCTTAAAGTTAAATGAAGAACTGCCGAATCAACATTTGGTTGGGGCATAAATGCCGTTTTTGGCACACTCATCACAACATGAGCTTCGGTATAATATTGAACCGCAATAGATAGAGAACCGTAGCTTTTCGTGTTCGGTTTTGCTGCCATTCTTGCTGCGACTTCTTTTTGAATCATGACGGTGATACTTGAAACTGGAAGGTGATCACGTAATAGCTTCATTAATATAGGTGTTGTTATGTAATATGGAAGGTTAGCTACTACCTTTATATCCTGTTCGGGCGTGAATTTCTGTTTTATGATGTCTACCAGGTCTGCTTGCAAAATATCCTGATGAATGATTGACACATTTTTATATGCGGTTAACGTATCTTGTAGGACGGGTATAAGTCTTTGATCGACCTCAAAAGCAGTCACTTGGTTAGAGTGTAGTGCCAGCTGTTCTGTCAAGGCACCCATTCCAGGCCCGATTTCTATTGTGCCCGTATTTTCATTAATACCAGCGTGATGAATAATTTTTTTAAGTATGTTTACATCAATCAAAAAGTTTTGGCCCAAGCTCTTTTTGAACGTAAATCGATATTTGTTTAACAATTCCTTTGTTCTAGAAGGTGTTGCAATTGCTGACTGTTTATTCATCGTACTCCTCCTGTATGATCTGTTCCATTGCGGCAACAAAATCCTTTTTCGAAAGCTCAAACATGGATAAACGTTTGAGCAACTGTTTCCCATTGGTATAGCCGATGTTTAACCTTTTTCCAAGTCTTTCTCTCCTAGATTTGGCCTGGGGGCCTCCTAACAGTCCATACTGAAGTAAATCCTCCCTTGTTATCCCATTGTCAAACTCAGCTCCAACCTCATAAACAAGAGAAAGAGCACGTCTGATAGCCTCAACAGATGCATGTTCGATGCCAAGCCCTTTGTTATGCTTTGCTCTTGTTTCCTCTCGTGTTAAAAAAGCATGCTTACATCCTTGCACGTTATTAGACACAATATGCCTAATTCTTTCACCAGGATAATCTGGATCAGTGAAAATAATAACTCCCCTTTTTTGTTTAGCATGCTTGATTCTTTGAATTATATCATGGTCAATGGCAGATCCATTTGTTTCGATCGTATCTGCATCAACCGCTTGACGAATTTTGGCTGTGTCATCTTTTCCTTCTACCACAATAACCTCTTTTATTTTCAAACGAATCCCCCTGATTTATTGGTGAAATTGTGTTCTTTTTCAGTTAGCTTAAAAATAGCACAATACGTGTATAATTTCATATGATACATACAAATAACAAAAAGCCCCCTACCTTAGTAAGGGGTTCATAAAGAAACCTATTTCAATATTTTTACTTTTACTCTTTGGATTCCATAACTTACAGCTGCACTCTTTGACATGTGGAGGTCAATTCGATTACCTTTTATCGCACCACCTGTATCACCTGCAACAGCATAGCCATACCCTTCGACCCAGACTTTTGTACCAAGTGGAATAACAGATGGGTCAACTGCCACAACTTTCGGGTTCTCTCGTAAATTTATCCCTGTTGCTGTATATCCTGTACCGCTACATGTGGCACAATCCCAATTATAACCTGTTGCCTGCATATACAAAACCTCAGCTACATCGTCATCGCCTCGTGAGGCTAATTGCTTCGGCTCGGGTTTTTTTGTACCAAGCGCAACAACTTGTTGTTTACTATCTTTTTTGACTTCTTCACTAATGAGTTTTCGATCAACTTCTTTTCCGTTTTCTAGTGTGACCTCGTACTTCTTCTCTATAATGCCTTCTTCACCAGCTTCAACTATTTGTCTTGTACCAGATGCCAAGGAAGCATCTTTTCTAGTTTTAACGGAAAAGTCTTTCTTCTCTTCTACGACATCGGTAACCTTTTCAACTCGTGTTATCTTAATAGAGTTATCTTTCGTTACATCTTCCGTCTTTGCTGGCTCAACTCGATCAAGTTTCCCAATTTCAATGTCTTGTTCATCCAAGAATGCAGCTACCGTTTCAGCTGTAGTCCATACTTTCTTTTCTTCGCCACCATCATAAAGTGTCACTTGGAAACCACGGTCAACCTTTACCGTCATCCCCTCTTTAATGCTCGCTTGTTCATTAAGCGACACTTGATCATACTGGGATATGGAAATCTCTTTTTCTTTGAAAAATTCTGCTAATGTTTTTTCAGTCGTATAATATTCTTTTGTTTTATCGTCTATTGTAACATTGACTTTTTTTGCTTTTTCATACTTTATTGTCATGCCTGATTTTATTGGATCATCTTTACCGTATGACAATTCATCATATTTACTTACTTCAATACCTAGCTCTTCCAATAGATCTTCTACTGTATTTGCACGGGTTTTAACAGTTGACTCTTCTCCATTTTGCGAGACTACGACTTCCGCTTCCGTTACTTTGTACATAATCAATCCGCCAAATACAGCCAAAACAATGACACTAAGTGCTGGAATAATCAGCTTTTTTTTAAGTGCCGGCAATAGCTTTGAAATCATATTCATGCTCGCTTGCCTCCTTTATAACGTTTGTATTATATATACAATCGTTCTAGGGTGTCAAACCTTGAGAACCTTACAAAAAGACCGCTGTCACACAAAAAACCTTATTGAATCAAGCTTTCTTGGCCAGTGTTTCAAACAGATTAAATTTAAGTTACAGCCCCCTATACGATAGGATGAGTGCACACAAAAAAAGAGAAGCCAAGCTACTGACTCCTCTTATTATGCACATTGGAATGAATGATGGAAACCCAAAAATAACGACACTATATCTGGCCTTATACGTAGATATCAAATAAAACTACAAATTAACGGTTTATTTTAAAGAATTGAAGGGCATTTTCTGTCGTGGTTTGGCTAACTTCTTCGAAAGAAATTCCCTTAAGCTCTGCTATTTTTTCTGCGACTAACTGAACATAAGCTGGTTCATTTCGTTTACCACGGTTTGGATGGGGTGCTAAAAACGGACAATCGGTCTCAATTAACAATCGATTAAGCGGCACCTCTTTTGCTACTTCCTTAGGCTCCTTGGCATTTTTAAAGGTAACTGGTCCACCAAGAGATATAAAGAAGTTCATATGTAAACATCGTTCAACATAATCAACAGTATCATTGTAGCAATGCATAATCCCGCCAACTTCTTCCGCATGTTCGTCTTCTAGAATGTCAAGGATATCGGATGTTGCTTCTCTATTATGGATAATGATTGGCAGCTTAACCTTTTTAGCTAAACGAATCTGCTTGCGAAACACTTCTATTTGTATGTCCTTTGGTGATTTGTCCCAATGGTAATCAAGACCCATTTCTCCAATTGCCACTACCTTTGGGTGAGATGCCAATGCCTCAATTCGACGTAAATCTTCATCCGTACAATCGATTGCATCAACTGGATGCCAACCAACTGCAGCATATATATTTGGATTTTCCTCTGCTATATGAATTGCAAGTGGAATCGTCTCATTGTCAAAACCGACAATGACCATATATTCTACTCCAGCGTCCTTTGCTCGTTTCATTACTTCTTCCCGATCGTTTTCAAATTGTTTTACATTTAAATGTACATGCGTGTCAAAAAGCACCATTTCTTTTACCTCCAATTAGGAAAACGCTTATTTTTAAGATAAGCGTTTTCCATAATAGCTTTTATTTAACCTTTGAACCGTTTGGCAAGGATTGTTCTACTGTCGCAAGTGATAACTTACCATTTTCATCTTCACCAGACAAAATCATACCTTGAGACAATTGTCCTCGAAGCTTAACAGGTTTTAAATTAGTCACACAGATTACTTTTTTCCCATTCAATTCATCGGGTTGATAATGTTGTGCAATACCAGATACTACCTGCCGCTTTTCCGTACCTAGATCGAGCTGTATTCTTAATAATTTGTCGGCGTTTTCCATTCTTTCTGCATGAAGCACCTCGGCGACTCGAAGATCCATTTTCATAAATTCATCAAAGGAAAGCTCATCCTGATGATCTTGGTTCGTTTCCTTCTTTGGTTCTGGTTTTTTCATCATATCCTTGATCATGTTAATTTCTTTTTCGGCTTCTAGTCTTGGAAAAATTGGATCTTCCTTCACTACCATTGTACCAGCTGGGATTACTCCTAAACGATAGAGACTTTCCCATGATTGATCGTGTTCATCTTTAACACCCAACTGTCTAAATATTTTATCAGGCGTCTCCGTTAAAAACGGGCGTAAAAGAATAGCAATATGACGTAGCGATTCTGTAAGATGTGCCATAACATTGCCCAAACGTTCTTTCTTTTCCTCGTCCTTTGCTAATATCCATGGCTGCGTTTCATCAATATATTTATTGGTTCTTCTTACATATTGCCAAATGGCAGACAGTGCTACCGAAAATCCCATGTTATCCATTTCACTTTCAACCCTGGCTACCGTTTCTTTTCCTGATTCCTCTAATTGCTGGTCAAATTGATCCTGGGAAGCCGTGAATGCTGGGATTTTACCGTCAAAGTATTTATCAATCATCGCAACAGTTCTATTTAGTAGATTACCTAGGTCATTTGCTAGATCGTAATTTGTTCGATCGACAAATCCTTCTGGTGTAAAAACGCCATCAGATCCAAATGGTACCTCCCGAAGCAAGTAATAGCGGAGCGCATCAAGTCCATAACGTTCTGTAAGTTGAATTGGATCTACGACATTTCCTTTTGATTTAGACATTTTTCCATCTTTCATTAAAATCCAGCCATGAGCAAATACCTTTTTTGGAAGAGGCAAATCCAGTGCCATTAACATAATTGGCCAGTATATAGTATGGAAACGTACGATTTCCTTACTCATCAAATGAACATCGGCAGGCCAGTATTTTTGGTAGCGCGTGTCATCATCTGTTCCATATCCTAGCGCAGTTATATAATTACTCAACGCATCAATCCATACATAAATAACATGTTTCGGATCACCTGGTACTTTAATCCCCCAGTCAAACGTTGTCCTTGAAACAGCTAAATCTTCCAATCCTGGTTTAATAAAATTGTTAATCATCTCATTTTTTCGGCTTTCCGGCTGAATGAATGTTGGATTTTCATCGTAATACTGCAAGAGGCGATCCACGTATTTGCTCATCTTAAAGAAATAGGATTCTTCTTTTACCTTCTCAACGGGTCCACCACAATCAGGGCAATTGCCTTCGTTTAATTGTCTCTCGGTAAAAAACGATTCACATGATGTGCAATACCAGCCCTCATACTCATCTAAATAAATATCTCCCTGGTCAAGAAGTTGTGCGAATATTTTCTCGACAACCCTTTTGTGTCTATCTTCCGTTGTTCGAATAAAATCAACATAAGAAATATCTAATATTTCCCATAAATCTTTGATCCTACTGACAATTTCGTCTACGTATTTTTCTGGGCTAACGCCGTTTTCTTCTGCTTTACGTTGGATCTTTTGGCCATGTTCATCTGTCCCTGTTAGATACATGACATCATAACCTCTTAACCGTTTATACCTCGCCATCGCATCACCAGCAACCGTTGTGTATGCATGACCAATATGTAGATTACCACTTGGGTAGTATATTGGTGTTGTTAGGTAAAATGTTTTCTTCTCCTTTGGCATTGGTACCGCCTCCTTTATAAAACTTGCTTAATATGATTGAATCGATTACTTAACATGCATTATGTACATATTGTAGCGATTTTAAGACTATTTTTCCAACATAAGCAAACGGATTATTTTTTAAGGCCCTAACAAACGATGATATAAGAGGTTGTTCAAAACGCACTATAAAAATTGTTTCTACCTTTATTCTACAAAAATCGACAAAACCGCAACAATCCTGAGCACTTTTTTGTCGAAATGTCGAATTATGTCGCGCATGATTTGGATTGAAATACTTGGAGTATTATTAGGTATTAATTCCTATAAACATCCTACTTTAGTAGTATTTTTCGTTCTTTTTTTACTCTTTTTTCTAATTTATAATTGACACTATTGGCAATCACTGGTACTATTATGTGTAGACAGATGTCGAATAATGACGAAATAGAAAATCTATCATTTGAGGGGAGTAGAAAAAATGAAATCAACAGGTATTGTTCGTAAAGTCGATGAGTTAGGTCGTGTTGTAATACCGATTGAACTCCGCAGAACCCTAGGAATTAATGAGAAAGACGCATTGGAGATTTACGTTGATGATGACCGTATTATCTTAAAGAAGTATAAGCCTAATATGACATGTCACATTACTGGGGAAATCTCTGATGACAACCTTTCACTTGCTAATGGCAAGTTAGTTCTTAGTCGTGAAGGCGCAGAACAATTAATAAACGAAATACAATCACGTTTATAAGATAAATGCAGAAAACCTTCGCCTATGATCGCGAGGGTTTTCTGCATTATGCCACAAAAAACTATCGTTATTTGTAATAACTACACGTGGTATGCTTTATAGACATCTCTTTTAGGTATTCGTCTCTCTTCAGCTACCTTTTTAATGGCTTCTTTACTACTAACCTCTTCTGTTTTCATATAGTGATTAACATGCTCTTCAAGTGATAATACCCCCCACCAGCTATTATCTTCTGTTTCCTCCATCGTATTTCCTGCCACAACAATGCAAAATTCACCCTTTAACATTCTTTCGTTTGTTTGGAATGATTCTATTATATCGGATAGTTTCCCTCGGGTATATTCTTCATACCGCTTTGTTAATTCCCGTGCAAGTGCCACCTGTCGATCACCTAAAACTTGTAATAACAATTCCAAAGTATCTGCAACACGATGTGGGGATTCATAAAAAAGTAAGGTGGATTGCATTTCCTTTAAGCGATGGATCACTTGTTGTTTTTCATTCTTTTTTCGGGGAAGGAAACCAAAGAAATAAAATGCATTCGTTGGTAGTCCAGAGCCCACTAGTGCACATAATGCGGCATTCGCTCCAGGCAATACGACTACTGGATACCCAGACTCAACAGCGGAAACTACTAGTTCATAACCAGGATCAGAAATAGCTGGCATTCCTGCATCACTTACAATCGCAATATCTTCCCCAGCATTAAGTTTTTCTAACAACGATTGTTCCCTTGAAAATTTATTGTGCTCATGATAACTGACAAGCTGCTGATTAATTTCAAAATGCTGCAACAGTCTTTTTGTGTTCCTGGTATCTTCAGCAGCGATCACAGAGACAGACTTTAATGTATGTAATGCACGGATCGTAATATCCTCTAAATTTCCGATCGGTGTTGGGACAACAAATAGTGTTCCATATGAAGCGGAACCGCTAAAGCTGTTTTGAATTTGCATGTACATCCTGCCTTTCTTCATACTGTTCAATTAATGCTACTTTTTCCTTTCGAGAAAGTTTTTTAATCTGGTACTCCTCTTTCATTGCTTCTTGTTTAGTTATATATTTTTGTTGGTAAACGAGTTGAAATGGGCCGCGTCCCCTTGTATATTTTGCACCTTTCCCATTTGCATGCATCCTTAATCGGCGTGCCAAATCATTTGTATATCCCGTATAAAACGTATTGTCTTTACATTCTAAAATATAAACAATATGTTCACTATTTTCTTCCATAAACAATTTCCTCTAATTCTTTTGTATACACTCCATTCTCATCATAGCAATATAATGGGGGAAGTATTTTCATATCTGATTTACCGTCTTTTATTCCCTCGATTAGAATGGTATTTGCTTCCTTCCCCTGTCTAGGATAGACAAAGCGAAGGCGCTTCGGTTCAACTTGATACTTTTTAAACAGTGTAATAAGTTCTACTAAGCGATTCGGTCGATGGACGATGGAAATTTTCCCTCCTGAACGGACAAGCTTACTTGACGCAGCAATCACATCATCTAGTGTGCAACATATTTCATGACGTGCAATCGTAAAATAGTCATTTTCATTTTGTTCCCTTTTATGGGGTGTATTAAAATATGGGGGATTACATGTCACTAAATCAAATTTTCCGTGACCAAGTAATTTTGCCATATCTTTTAAATCACCGTGTATCATGTTGATCTGATCTTCCAAATGATTTAACTTCACATTTCTTTTTGCCATATCAAACAGACGCTCTTGAATTTCTACACCTGTCATATTTGCAAAAGACCGCTTGCTCAGCAGAAGCGGGATGACTCCATTTCCAGTACACAAGTCCATAATTTCCCCTTGTTTAATTGGAACGTATGTGAAATTAGCCAACAAAACCGCATCAAGCGAAAAAGCAAATACTCCTGCACTTTGGATAATTCGCATATTCTCTTCTGCTAATAAATAATCTACTCGCTCATGATCATATACTTCAACCATTATAGGTAATCCCTTTCGTTTTTTAATCGCATGATTGTTTGAGTACAAAAATGGCCTCTCCATATAACAGGAAAGGCTTCATGATTGGACAATGTGAACTATTTTTCATTTTTCTTATTTATTCTTATTTAAAAATAATAAACAAAACAAGCAATCTTCGTCCCGTCTTGGACTTCCGAAGTGTACATTGCAAATATGGAACCCTTCTTCATATAGACGTGCTAAATTATCATAGCCTTCTCCAACTGCTACATCTCCATCGGTGCCATTATCTTTTAAATCTGTTTGATCTACTTTTGAAGGATCTCCATCAAGACGGTTGCGTAAATGGTGATTTTCAACGGATAACCGTTGATTTTCTTCAAGCAGTTCTCCAAGGTGATTTTTTAAATCCCCTAATTGTTGATACAACTGCCCGATTTGTTCTTCCATATAAGATACTTGTTCGAAAAAATCTTTTTTATTCACGCGTCTTCCCACCCCATTATTCCGTGGCTTGCGTTTTAATTACTCCTTCGTCAATTAGCTCATCTAATGTATATTCAATTACTTTCTCCTCTTCTGGTATTTCTATTTGAACAAGCCGTTCCAAGATGTTTAAACCAACCACTTTCCCTTTACCGTATGGAGTTTGAACCTTTTTACCGAGGTCAGGTAACGCTCGTTTTCCATTTTCGTAATCATCATTTTCATATTTCAAACAACACATTAACCTTCCACAAAGTCCAGAAATTTTAGCAGGATTTAATGACAAGTTTTGATCCTTTGCCATTTTAATAGAGACTGGCTCAAAATCACCTAAAAAGGTAGAGCAGCATAACATTCTTCCGCATGGCCCAATACCTCCAAGAAGTTTTGCTTCATCACGGACACCAATTTGACGCAGTTCAATCCTTGTTTTAAACACGGAGGCCAAATCTTTCACTAGATCTCGAAAATCAACTCGACCGTCAGCCGTAAAGTAAAAAATAACCTTATTTCGATCAAACGTATACTCAACATCTACTAGATTCATGTCAAGCTTATGTTCCTTGATTTTCTCCTGACACACTTTATATGCTTCTTGTGAGCTTTCCTGATTTTCTGCCACAATGAGCTTATCTTTATCTGTTGCAGTTCGAATGACCTTTTTTAGTGGAAGGACAACATCTTCCTCATCCACTTTCTTATTTGAGATCACCACTTTCCCGAATTCGACACCTCTTACCGTTTCAACGATAACATAGTCATCCTTTGAAATTGTGTGTTGATCTGGATCAAAATAATATATTTTACCCGCCTTCTTAAAACGGACACCTATAACTTCAACCAATGTTATTCACCTCTGTATTTGAAGCGTAAGTTGCTCCATCACCAACGCTGGATTCACATTCTGCCCTATCTTCTTCTTTGCATCCATAATCGATTGCAAGACATTTGTAATGTGCTGTCTTGACCAAATTAGAGCACTTTTTTCCATACGTTCCTGTTCATACATAAAAACAATAAGTGCTTCGTTTCCAGTAGCGTGATAAATCAAATCCTTAAACCATAGTAAAAGGAGATCCAGCCCTTGCTGAATTTGTTCACGATCCTTGAAATGATGCATCCAACTGTTGTGAATAAATAGGAGTGATTCCTCTGGTTTGCTCTGGAGTACTTCTATTAATTGTACCACTATTTTTCTTGCATTAGCAAACCACTCATCTTTATCCAGTTCCATTGCATCGGAGAGGTTATTTGTTAAGGCTACCATAAGTCTTGCATTTGCCTCTGTTAGACCTTTATCCATTAACTGATTTTGTAAAGCGACTGTATTTAAAGGTTTAAAAGCCATCATTTGGCAACGAGAACGAATGGTTTGTAAGATAGATTGGCTGTTCTCCGTTAATAAAATAGCAGTTGTTTCCTTATTTGGTTCCTCGAGAAATTTAAGCAATCGGTTCGATGCATTCGTTGTCATTCGATCAGCTTGATCAATAATGTAAACCTTTTGATTGGATTCCATTCCTGTATAAGTAAACTCTTTTTGCAAATGTAAGATTTGTTCCTTCTTAATCGTTTGTCCGTCTGGTGAAATCCAATGGACATCTGGATGGTTACCAGAATCAATTCGATGACAATCCTTACAATCTTGGCAGGGCTCTATATCGGTTTTTTTTTTACAAAATAAAGTTTTCGTGAGAAGTGATCCCATCGCTCGTTTTCCGGTTCCTTTAGGGCCATAAAACAAATACGCATGAGAAACTCGATTCTGTTTGAAACCGTTTGTTAACATCTTCGAGACTAAAGGTTGAATCGAAGCCATCTCTGTCCAGGTTTTCATATAATCCTTCCTTCAGCGTCAAGTATATAAATTAACTAATAAGCCTTTTATTTCTCCGATTAATTGAAGGATACCGATCCCCTTTTTTTCTTGTTCCAGAACCGTATTGGTTAGCTCTATTAGTTTTTGATCAATTGTTTTAATTGTAGTTAGCATGCGGTTTTTCCCATTTCTATTCCAACTGTGGGACTTGTTCAACCCTAAGCCATATTGTGCAGCTTCTTTCATAAAACGCTGTACAAATTGTTTATATTTGGCCAAATCTTGGAATGAGCGGGTGCGGGATAGCTTGTCACCTTGTTTTGTAATATCCTTCATCAAACGTTCAAATTCTTGTTCTTTCAATTGGTTTGCTTTTGTTTGAACAATATTACTAAAATCCATCTGTTGGTTGGGCTGTGACCTGGTACCTTTTGTTGCTGACTCTAACTGGGTTCTAACTTCTTGTGATATTTTCATGATTCATGCCCCCTTTAAATCTTAAAATTGGAAGAACGATTCAACAGGGAGAACAAAAACAGTTGCACCACCAACTTCAACTTTAACTGGTTTTGGAATATAAGAATCAGCATTTCCACCCATTGGTGATATCGGAGCAATCATTTGCTCACGCTGACTGCAATTTTGTTTGACTACCTCTAAGGCATCGTCTACCTCGTTATCCTCTACACCAATCATTAAAGTTGTATTTCCTTCCTTTAAAAAACCGCCTGTTGTCGACAACTTTGTTGTTTTATAATCCTTTTTTCCTAGCGCATCGATCAAACGATTACTGTCCTTGTCCTGCACCACAGTTAAAATTAGCTTCATCTCTTTTACCTCCTTCATTATATTTTAGTTTTAGAGGATGTTCAAAAAGTCATCAATTGATAAGCTGCGCATCTCTTCGTTGGCTTGTTTTTAATTTGTCGACTTTTTGAACACACATTATTATTTGTTTTGCAGAAAATCGATAATGTTTTGAATAGCAGCCTTTTCCACGAGGTTTATCTGTTGGTTTGCATTGATTTCATGAATACGTTGCGGATACTTTTTTAACAACATATGATAGGCTTGATACACCTGTTCATGAAAGTGGAGCTTTTCTAAATCTAATCTATTCTGCTCTCTGTCTTGATTGTCTGTAATACGTTGCAAACCCGTTTTGGGGGGGACATCAAAAAAAAGCGTTAAATCTGGATAATACCCTTCGATGGCAAATTCATTAATTGTTCGTACATTTTCCATTCCTATTCCTCTTGCAAATCCTTGATAAGCTAAACTACTATCAATAAATCGATCACAAAGTACAATTTTATTTTGTTTAATGGAAGGTAATACCTTTTCAACTAAATGTTGCCTCCTAGCTGCAGCATACAGCAATGCTTCCGTTCGACTATCCATAGTAGTGTGAGAAGTATCTAAAATAATTTCTCTGATTTTCTCGGCTATTTCTATTCCACCTGGTTCCCTAGTGGCTACTACTTGATATCCAAGTTGCTTGAGATTTGATTCTACTGCTTGAAGAATAGAGGTTTTACCAGCACCCTCTCCACCTTCAAAAGTTATAAAATATCCACTCACTTCTATTCTCCTTTACCAGTCCCTTTACTTTGTGCTTATGAAACCTATATGACACCTCGTCTTATTTAAACGTTTTAAATCCTTGCTTTATATTTCTATTTTGAAAGTTTATTTCTTTATCTAATAAAAAATGGATCGCTTTTATGTGTGTTTCTGTTACCACCTCTCCTTTGACAATGAGAGGGATTCCTGGTGGGTATGGAACAACAGCTTCTGCAGCAACACACCCTATCGACCTATCCAAACTGCGCAAGGTCACAGCTTTATTTTTCATGTCGTCATAGGAAAAACGTAACATTTGTATAGACTCTTGCGGAATTTGTATTTCCTCTATTGTAGCATGGTTCGGCATTAATTTTAATCTTTCCACTATGTTATCTATTGCATTGGATAAAAAACTCCAATTTTCAAATGGTTCCAGCCCATGGATAAACAAAAGCTGATCATGTGTTGATAACTCTGGATAAATCTTTTCTTGTTCAAATAGATACGCAACTTCTCGTCCGTTATACCCCTTGTTTACTTGAAGTATGATTTTTAATGGGTCATCTGACTCCAAAATATTCCAGAATAATCCGTTCGATAGGATGTTCTTTACTTTCTTTACACTCTTATGAACGTCATGTATCACTTCCACCTTTTGATTCGCTAAAAAATGTCTCGCTAGATCAAGACTTGCCAAAATGGGATAGGAAGGACTACTAGACTGAAGAAGCTGTAAATAATAAGCGATATTCTCTTTAACAACTAATGAAGAACGAACATGCAAGTAGGCACCCATTGTCATTGCTGGAGCCATTTTATGTGCGGATTGAATAACAATATCAGCCCCTAATTCTAATGAAGATTTTGGAAATATCGGATGCGTAGAAAAATGGACGCCATGTGCCTCATCGATCAATACAGGCATCTGTACACTATGAGCGATACGAATGATTTCTTCTAAAGGAAAAACCATGCCAAAATAATCTGGATAAGTTAAAATAACGGACTTTGCCTCTGGGTGTTCTTTTATTGCTTTTATGACTTGATCGACTGACGGCCCAACGTAACGATTCCTATCTTTTTGAAAGATTGAAGCAACAAAGATTGGCTTAACTCCTGCTAATTCTAACCCATTTAAAATAGATTTATGACAGTTCCTCTGCACGATAACCTTGTCTCCCCGAGAACTTGTTGATAATATCATTGCAAGGTTGCCAACCGTACTTCCACCGACCAGAAAAAACGTATCATCAGCCCCAAACCAGTCACTAGAAAGCTGCTGTGCTTCATGTATTACACCTGTAGGTTCATGTAGATCATCAAGACCTGTTAACTCGGTTACATCTAAAGATAGCACATGCTTAAATAATGCCTCACCTTGTCTACTAAATATTTTTCCGTTTTTATGCCCAGGAACATGGAAGGATATAGGTTCTCCTTGGCTAAATTGGTATAATGCTTCATATAATGGTGCCCTTTTTTGATTTATCGTCAATTTTTAATCCCTACTTGTCCAAATAATGTTTTTTTACTTAAATTGTATTGGTAACCCAATTTTATAAAAAAGCAGCAAAAAAGTCACCAATATACTCACTAATTATAGGTTTAGCGCTGGAACTGGATATGGCTAACCGGGCGACCGTTAATTAATTTTATCTAAGAAAGGCCCATACCGTAGGGGGAAGAACGGTATGGGCCTTTCTTATAAAATCTATCAATTTAAAGTTGGTTGATTCATATTTTTAAGTTTTTTTAAGTAATACTGATACTCTGCCTCTTTTGGATCAGTCTGTATCATTTTCTGCTCACATTCACAGCATATAAATAACGTATATAAATGAATTCCTCTTGATTTCTCCTGCTCACAAATTCCACAAAGTTCTTTTTTATCATCGTCAATATTCATTCTCTCCACCTCCGTTAGTTTCAGTATCTCCTAATCTAACGAAATACATACATAAGTCTTAAAAAATATTTATATTTTATTCTATGAAAAGAATCCGATTATTTTGTTTGTACTATTAAAATTTTCATAGGTTGTTATACATGGCCGCAGAGGGAAATGTATTTTATGCTAAAGCGGTTCTAACCCCTTGTCATCACAATATTTTCTTATTCAATCGTTCCATAAGACATCCGTTTCGCTACTTTAATCGTGTTGTTCACCCCTTCAATTATAGAAGCAATTAAAATTGCACAAGAGGATTCATTAGTGGAAGTCTCTTGTGCATTGCCTTGGTATTCAAAAAAAAACCGACCAACATTTTATAGTTGATCGGTTTTTCTAATGCTTGGCGGTGTCCTACTCTCGCAGGGGCAATGCCCCAACTACCATCGGCGCTGGAGAGCTTAACTTCTGTGTTCGGCATGGGAACAGGTGTGACCTCTCCGCCATTACCACCAAACAGTTATTCAA
>NZ_JAMQKB010000028.1 GCF_028416575.1 Terrihalobacillus insolitus
TTTCCAATATAAATGGGAAGGGACAACTTGTTTCCTCTTGGGCTCAAACATTTAACATTTTCGGCAAAACTTCTGGTCAAATTACAAAAATAATCGAAGCAGAAGCCATTCAATTAGTAAACGTTGCTGAAAAGTTGAAGAAACCAATTGCCATGGAAAAGCTAGATACAACCACTTCAAAAGCATCTCATCCTTATGGCAATAAAAAAGCGAACCTCCGTCTCTCTATGTTTGCTTACAACAAAATGACAACAGCCATTAAGGCGAGAGCTGAAAAAGTGGGGATAGCAGTCTTTGAAGTGAATCCAGCCTACACCAGTCAAATTGGCAAAATAAAATATATGAAACGCTTCGGAATCTCGATTCATGAAGCAGCAAGTATGGTTATCGCAAGACGAGCAATGGGTTTCAAAGAAAAGCTTCCACCAGTGTTGCGTGCACTAATACCAGAGAAGATATTAGGTGCGCATCACTGGGCGCAGTGGAAGTATGTAATGAAATTGCTGAAAGGGACACGTGCACATGCATTCTACCAATCAGATCTTTTTGACTTAGACAAGTTTCGTACCACAAACGAAATCTTTGCTTTAGGTGCTCTCACAGATTTAGAGCAAAAAAGTTTGTCCAAGCTGAAAAGTGGAAAAACCGTATCCTAGTTGAACGGGATACGGTCATACACAACATAAACCGTGTATGTCTATTTCATTAGAATCCCCCACTTCAACAAAAGTGAACTTTCTTTTGTAAGTGGTGGGTAGTTCAATTTGTGAACTTCAAAAGAAGGTAATTCCACACGATTTTCCGATTTATGATTAGAAAAACATCATTATATTTCCACACGATAATCCGAATACCCTAAAATATTACCAAGTGGTTTGTTCAACTATATGCTGCATATAAGGGCTAGATTGTTGAATAAACTAATAAATCATCCAAACTGTGCAATTATATAGTTGAGGTGAAGTAATGAGAAAATTAACTACTGTTATTATCATTAGTTTCATAAGTATTTTATTGTTGTCCTTAACAGTGCAAGCAGACAAACCAGATAATAATATAGACAAGGAATTTAATATAGACCTATCAGGGTATGAACTACATTCTTTTGGTTCATTTAATCAACTTGGTTATAAAATAACTTCACTAGCTCAATTATACTTCGGAATTATTGAACGAGAGCAAGAGTGGATTGATGAACCTAGACTCTATATTAAAGGGAACAAGGGTTATGTTCATCTTTGGAAAAAGGATGGGACAAATGTACTTTATAAAGTTGAAAAACAGCCGAGTGGTCTTTGGGAAATAATAGATGTCCAACGAAAGAAAATTAACAGAATACCAGTATCTAAAACACATCTAAAAGAGGTATTAATCGAACGGTTATTAGACCCAATAAGTGAAGCTATTCACAATTATTATGGTGAATATAAACTCTGGTATAGGGGCTTGGAAAAAGTCCTTCAAATTGAAAAAGATGAAAGGGAAAATGCTTTTCTATTAACCGTTCAAGTCCAAACTGTTGAAGGTGCTCACAATCCTCCGTATGGTGAGGAAACAATAACATTTCGAATAAGTGGCAGCGATATTAAGGTTGTTGATTATAAACATAGAGATATTCCTGAAGAGGAATGGACAAAATTAGAATTACGTTAAGCCTTATTTCCAAACGGGGTGTTTTACTGGAACAACGATAAGTCGCTGTTTGCTTATTCAAGTAAAGGCAGGATAGTGGAAAAAGCGAGATTTTGAAAATGTTAAGGAGTGTGTTAAATGGGTTGGTTACTTATTATAATGGTTGCTTATTTACCAATGTTTTATAGAATCCACAAACGACTTGATTATTTAGAAAAAGAAGTTAAAAGATTAAAGGATGAAGATGAAGTTGTTTAACTAACGGAGTGCGCGCGACAAGTTCTGTTATAAGCGCTTTGAAGCGTGAAAATACAGGAAGTTTACGAGAAAACTTTAACTTTACAACTGCTCCCTCTGAAATAGCCTTCTCTTCTGGGTTGTACTTCTTTCTTTTTTTACTCATAGTTGTAGTTTATCTTAATTTTTCATTTTATGTGTCCAACCCTATGGGTTCATTATAGTACGGATTTTTAATTGTACCTCACAGAAACGGGACCCTTAATAAAAGGGGAAGGACTTATTTAACTTCCCTTAAGCCCTTCCCTTCAAGAATCTCTTGAATACCTTCTTCACAAACACCGTAAGAACGCCAGGAACAAGTTTCACAGACGATTCTGATATCTAAGGAGGTGACATGCTTTCGGATTCGGGATTCAATGTCCTTCCAAGTTAGAATTTGTCCAATGTTAAGTTCCATTTTCTCTAAAATAGCGGCATCTCTTTCATAGATAGTGTTGTTTTGGCAGTGGTATTCACCTAAGTTAGGGTACTTTTCACACAACTGATCAGGGCCCTTTACAAGCTGAATCAACGTCTTTGGGTTGTCTCTCAAGGTTTGATGCAAACGCGTCATATTTTCTACGTATTCTTGGGAGTAGCCCATTCCTCGGTAACCTAGAAGGCAAAAAAGGTGATGACCTCGCAAATCATACATAATTCTTCCCCCAGTTCGACAGATTAAGATAAATGTTAACTTAAATTAGTAATTAGTTAACTTATCGTATTCATCTTAACATATTAACCCGATCAATTAATGATTTTAAGAGGAGTTACTGTTGCAGCGCTTTTTTCTTGTTAACCTAAAGGGCAGGAAAGCTAAATAGTGTTCTTTAATTTCACAACACGCTAATGTATAATTATTTATAAAATTAAATATTTATACAATATCTTCTTGTCCTTCTGGTGAATCATAGCCAACTAGCTAATAGTCCGTTTCAATACTTACACGTTTAGCTAGTTGCTCCCATTGTTTTCTTAGGAAAAGATCTAATGCTGGAATACCTGAACGAAAATCAATGATCTAAAAAACGACTATTCAAACTTAGTGGTACCGCTAAAGTGAGCAGTTAATTAAGTAGATCATTTAACAACAATCCAAAAATTCACCATGAAACTCACAGAAAAACAATTCGTCTAAATAGATAGATGACTTTATGGGAGTGGACTAAAATGAAAATTTTCTTGGTGGCAACATTGCTTTTATTAAGTACAGTTCTGTTCGGGTGTAGTGTAAATGAAAAAAAGGAAGAAGATACATCTGTAAAAAATGAAGAAACTTCGAGTATGGATTTTGAAGTCTATGAAGATATTGAGAGAAATGTAGACTTATACCCTTGGTATAGTTTTCGTGAAGAATTACCAATTGGACAAAAAGACAAATGGTTTGATACCAGGTTAAAAGGGGATAAAACATATGTCATTATTTTAGGAGGAGAACAAAGTAATGGTGGTTATCATCTTGAAATTGGGGATGTAACTGAAAGTGAAAATGTTATTACGATAAATGCTAAGCTGGTAAGTTTAAATGAAGGAACTGATGCGTTTTATACACCAATCTCTGTTATTATTTTTGATGACGCTAACTTTAATAAGGAAATTGAAGTCAAGTGGGATTATAAAGAGTAATTCTTAATGAAGCGACTGGTGGCCCAAAGAAGATACAATTAAACAAATTTTATTATAAGGAGATTCTCTATTTTGGAAGCGAAAAGTGTTAAGTTTTACGAATTTGGTATCCCTAAAAGCGTATTAAAGATTGAAAAAAGAAACATTCAACCGCCATTAAAAGGAGAAGTCCTTGTCCGCATGAAGGTTCGCCCGATTAATCCGTCTGATTTAATTCCGATTAGGGGAGCATATTCTCATAGGATTTCTTTGCCGACTGTTCCTGGTTATGAGGGGGTTGGGATTGTTGAGGATGCGGGGGAAGATGTTTCAAGGCAATTAATAGGAAGGCGTGTTTTACCGTTAAGGGGAGAAGGTACTTGGCAGGAGTTTGTTAAAACTTCTGCGGAATTAGCAATTCCAATTCCTGTCTCCATTGATGATTTTGTTGCATCACAATTATACATAAATCCAATCACTGCATGGGTTGTTTGTACAGATGTCTTAAAACTAAAGCCTGGTGACACTTTAATCGTTAATGCGGGTGGCTCTTCTATTAGTAGGCTCAATTATCTATAATTCTCGGTTTTCAGATGATTGCTGTAATGAGAAATGATAATTATACAAATGAGTTAATTGAATTGGGTGCTTCTTATGTGGTCAATACATCTGAAACATCATTGCATAGTTCTGTAATGGAATTAACAAATGGATGTGGTGCAACCTCTGCTATTGATTCTGTAGGAGGTGTAGATGGAACAGAATTAGCTTTTTGCGTTCGACATGACGGTAATTTTCTCACTATTGGTCTCTTATCAGGGACGCCTATAGACTGGAAATCAATTTCACAAAAGACAAAAGTAAATGTAAAACTGTTTCATTTACGGCATTGGAATCGCCAAGTATCTGTACAAACTTGGCAAAAGACATTTGAACATTTGATTACACTAATCAATGAAAGAAAATTAACTCTAATGATGAAAGATTCTCAGTACGATTTGTTGCAGATAAATGAAGCTGTTGGTATTGCTGAATCTTCTAAGAAGAATATAGGAAAAGTCTTTTTGACAAGTTAGTGAAGCAGTTTATCTATACAACGTTGGTTGGTGGAAAAACTGTATTTAGGAGAATAATATGAAAATACTTAAAGATAATGGATTGTGGTTACGACCAATTCAGTTGCCAGAAGACTTAGCTATTGCTTTTCCTTGGTATCAAGATAAAGAAGTTCTGTACTATTCTGATGGGGAAGGTACATTACCTTGCGATTTAAAAATTAATGAAAGAATGTATAATTACCTAAAAAATACAGGTGAACCTGAATTATTCATAGAAAATCAACGATAGGCTACCATCACCCATCTCATAAGCTTTTTGTTAAAACGTAGTGCATTTAAAAAGTGAAAAAAGAATCCATTTCTGGTAAGGTTAAAATGCGCAAACAAATAACCAACAGAAAGGATTCTTATAATGGCTACTTTACAGCAATTAACGCTTGATTTCAATTATCAGATTAAATTGTCAAATAACGGAGGTTCTCTTTCCTCTGATACAGGCGAATTCATCTTTCGGGAATTCGATGAGAAAATAGGGTTTTCATAAACATTGGCTCAACATCTACAGCTGAAAGACAACAGGCTTTACCATTTTCATTCGAATGAAAACTTGCTTCGTCAAAAGATACCCTTAGGCTTTTTAATTATTGTTCAAAAAGGCAGTCGCTTCTTGTGTTAACGAAGCAGGTTTAGTTTAAGAAAAATGATTATAAAATCTATTTAATAAACACCAAATACTTATCTTGACTATTTGGATAAATTTAATTCACTATATGTCGGAATGTATGTTCTTAAAGAGAGGTTGAATAGTCTATGTGGAAAAGAATCGAATGTGTTACAGTTTACACGGAAGACAATAAAAAGTCGGTAAATTTTTACCAATCGTTAGGTTAAAAAAAGCTTGGAAAAAATTTCAAGACGAAGAAAAACGTTGGACACTAATTGGGATGAGATTTCCTGATGGTAATTCTGAGTTAGTATTAAAGAATAACCTTGATTTGAATTTTGCTGAAACTGAAATTGTAGTTAAAAATATTTGGGAGATTTACCAATCATTAAAGTCCAATCCTGAAGTTGAGTGGATTCGCACTCCATTTCCTAATTCATTAGGTGATCATGTAGCTGTAATGCAAGCACCTGATAAAAATATCTTTGTTTTAGTAGGGGAATAAGTAGATGAAAGGAAAAGAGAATATTGATTTTAAGGAAATTACAAAGAGTTCATTTGTATTAGTAGGTTGTAGTGCGGCAGGAAAATGGGATGGGGATTATCCAACACCAGAAACCTTTTTGGCTAAAGATGTAGGGGAGGTTAACAAGAAAATGGGGGAGATAATTTGGTTAAAAGATTGAAAACATTGCTTTCAGGTATTGCAGGCGTATTTGTAGGGACTATGGTTGTGAATATAATTCGAGATGGAAAATTAGATTGGGATACAATCGGTTATTTATTTACTATAACTTTTATAATAGTTTTAATTAGATTAGGTCTGAATTTATATAAAAAACAGGAATAAATCCAATAAATCCCATTAAACAAACGGATGTTTTTGTAATAAAGCAGATGAACCCCTTTAATCGTTAAATGGGTAAATTGAATAAGGGTTATAGCATTTACTATAAAAGGGGAATTTTAATCAAATGCTGAAAATCCGTGTATGATTATATCTTTTTGGTTAAAGTTCGAATATAATTGACTTAGGGTGGTGATTGCTCTTGAGTTTATTAAATGAAAGATGTAGCACCTATGAAGAATTTGAATCTGAACGAAAAAAAACAGATAAAAGGTTAGAATTTATTGATGGAGTGATATATATGTCTCCATCTCCAAGCATCAAACATCAAGAAATATCATCTTACTTGCACGGTGAGTTATATAATTTGTTGAAGGAAAGTAAATGTAAAGCATTTACAGCACTTACTGATGTCATCTTTAACAACGAAAGTAAAGATGAAAAAAAGAGGGTTATCCCTGATCTATTTGTCGTTTGCAATCAAGATAACTTCACTGAAAATGAATACATTGGAGCTCCTGACTTTATCATTGAAATATTGAGCTCTTCGAATAAATCGCATGATATGATTACAAAACTGAATTTATATATGAATTACGGTGTTAAGGAATACTGGATTGTAGACCCAATGGAAAATCACATAATGATTTATTTCTTGGATGAAGATTTAGAAATTCAATTCAATCTGGTTAACCTAGGAGAAGTTGTTGTCTCCAAGCTATTTAAAGAATTTAAGGTAAATACCAACATTCTCTTCAACAAAAGCTAGTCATTTCAATGACTAGCTTTTGTGCGACGGGCAGTTGCACAAGGCGCTTTGCTTAAGTGCCTTTTCTGTTTCTTATCGGGACAGAGACGACACATCGGTGTAACGACTGGATGAAAGAGAGAAGCAGAATTTCCAGATGGTGAAAACCCATACACGAGGAGACGGATCTAGCTCGGAAAGCTTAATCTAGGGCAATGCTGTGGGGTGTGGTCTGAAGGAGATGCGGAAAATTGAGAGACCCGTAGGCGAACGCATTTGTGGTGCCTGCCCCTTTACTAAGGGCTAATGTCGGTTGCTTGTACATATGTAAGTAACGGTAATATCATTGTAAAACAACAGCTTGTGTATCCAAACTATCAAGTAGCAAATAAAAACATATTCGGAGAATTGAAATCAATCATTTTTGCATTAACGAATATAAGTAAATATTTAGGTCATAACTGCAAAGAAATACAGATATATTCGGATGTTCGGATGTTAAATATATAGATAAAATCCTTAATCATGGAACTCCCCACCACTTACAAAAGAAAGTTCGCTTTTATTGAAGTGGTGGGGAGTTCCATGATTGCATCAAATTTTTATAAGAAAAGTAAAGTTTGAAAATATATATTGGAGAGATTTTATGAAAATTAACTTATTTTTTATTCAATTTGCAGTTACACTAATCGTAATATTTGGAGGTACTTTTATTTTTCGTTATTTCAACCATTCGTCATCGTATTTATAATGGCTTATCTTTTGCATTGACCAGTGTTTAGCAAATATCAAAATAAATTCAAGAGTCAGGTGATCTAGAAGATGAAAAAATTCAAAAATAAAAGAGGCGGAATTGTTAGAGGTATTCTTGCTGAAATACGTGATTCTATCTTGTTTGAAATATTGGTGAGAATTCTGTTATTTCTTCCAAGAATGGTCATCCGTCTAATTAAAGAAATCTATTAGCTTTTAGAAAAATTGAGAAGTGACAAATGGAGGTTACATATCGTGTTTAAAAAGAAATTGATGGTAGGAACTGTAGCTTTATTGCTGGTTGTTGTATTGGCAGCTTGTGGCGGTAATGGGGAGACTACGCCTGATAGTAACGTTGATACAGAAAATGACTCAGTCGAAAACGCGGAAATGAATGAAGAAACTCATCTTGAAGAAGAATCTGATTCCATGGAAGAAACAGATCTTTCAAGTATGAATCACTCAAGTTCAGGTGAAGTTCCAGATGATTTATCAGATGCCGATGATCCAACATATACAGTAGGAGGCAAAGCAGTAATACATGCCAATCATATGGGAGGTATGGATGGAGCTATAGCAACTATTGAAGGTGTTTACGATACAACTGTCTATGCTGTTACCTATACACCAGCTACTGGTGGAGATAAAGTGGAAAATCACAAATGGGTTATTCATGAGGAAATTAAAAATGCAGAAGAACAGCCATATGAACCAGGGGATGAAGTTGTCCTTGAAGCAGATCATATGGATGGAATGAAAGGGGCTACGGCTACCATTGATTCTGTAGAAGATACTACTGTCTATATGGTAAGTTACTCAGATACAGAAACTGGAGACGAAGTTAAAAATCATAAATGGGTGACTGAAGAAGAACTATCTGATTTTTCATCTCGGTAAAGTTTGCGTTAAATTCATTTTTCACGAAAACACGACAAAGCAAAATGTATTTGATATAATTTTCGATAAGAATGCACTGGCATAAAGTTTAAGGGGGTGGCGTTAATTTGTATCAAGTTATAACAAAATTAAAAAAAGAACTAGATGATCGTAGACCATTGTCCAAAAATGTTATCCAGAATTTAAGGGAAACCATCCGAATATTATGGACTTATCATTCAAATGCCATTGAAGGAAATACTCTTTCCTTAGTAGAGACAAAAATTGTTCTTGAAGAAGGGATCACCATAGGAGGAACTACGTTACGTGAACATTTTGAGGCAATAAATCATGCTGAGGCAATAGACTATGTAGAAGATCTTGTTAAAAAAGAAATCAACCTAACAGAAAATGTACTTAAGGATATCCATCGACTCATTCTAAGAAACATTGATGTATCGAATGCAGGCAAATATCGTAATATTGACGTTTATATAAAAGGTAGTCAGCATATCCCTCCACAACCTTATTTAATTGGGCCTCAAATGGAAGATTTATTTCTATGGTATTCGAAAAATAAAGGTACTATGCACCCAGTAGAATTAGCAGCAAGATTTCACTTTAAATTCGTTTATATTCACCCTTTTATCGATGGTAATGGTCGGACAGCTAGACTTTTAATGAACTTAATATTAATGCAGAATGGCTATCCTCCAGCAATTATAAAAGTAGATTTAGAACAACGAGTAAAATACTATAAAGCTTTAGAAAAAGCTAGTGTTGACAATAATGTTGAGGAATTTATCCAATTTGTTATAGATAACGTGGAAGAAAGTTTAAGAATGTATCTAAGGGTGGCAAGGCCCAAATGATCTACCCCTATTCCTGTTTACGAAAAAGAACTGAGTGGTATTAGCGTGTAGGAGGGAATTTCCAATCAGATGTTTCAGCTTGCTAAAGAGAGTTCGTTCTTAGTATCTCCAATGGAAAAATATCCAGAGAAGGAATTCCAATAGGTATTTTTACAGAAAAAATGATTAAAAAAGTATTTGGATTAGAATACCGCATTAGTGAAGATCCTGTAGTGGGATCCCCAATGTGTGTCCCAATTGGCTTGTGTGAAGAAAGAAGACAAAAGTTATTTCCGTCTCATAAAGTGCGATATTGCTGAAGGAGGATAAAGGTGGACGTTTTTGATGCAATAAGAAGTAGAAGAAGTATCGGGAGAGTGAAAGATGATCCAGTTGATAAAAACTTAATTAATAAAATTCTAGAAGCTGGAACATGGGCGCCAAATCATTTTCATACGGAACCGTGGAGATTTTTTGTACTGACAGGGGAAGGGAGAAAACCACTAGGCAGGACCTTAGCAGAAATTTCAAGGGAAAGTATGGAGGATCCAACAAGTAATGAAAACCAGATTATACTAAGAAAACAAGAAGAGAAGGTTTTTCGAGCCCCAGTAATTATTACATGCGCAGCAATTCCATCTAGTAATCCTAAAGTGAAGCGAATTGAAGAAATTGGGGCTGTCAATGCTGCAATTCAAAATATGCTGTTAACAGTTCATTCCTTAGGACTTGGTGCTATTTGGAGGACAGGTGCACCTTGTTACCACCCTCTGATGAAAAAGCTTTTTGGTCTTTCAGAGGAAGATGAAGTTTTAGGATTTATCTATTTGGGCTATGTAGATAATTCTACTAAAAGTATAAGTCGTCATAGAACTCCATTTGAAGAAAAAACAGTGTGGATGGAATCGGATTCGTAGAAAGGAAACATCGTATCTAAATCCCAGTAATTTATACTGACCCACTAGGATTTGGGGAGTATGGAAGCCATTCTAATCCCTTTCTAATGGTGGTTTTCTGTTGTGTGGGGCTACTATAAAAAAGTAATTGGGGACAGATCACTTGACGCAACCTTTGCCAAGGAATCTGTCCCCATATCTTCTTGTTCTGTTAAATCACTTAAAATATTATCAATCACCTGTGAATTCGCGATTGGTCCAGTGTAGAGCCAGCTAGAAGTAGATTCATATTCGTAGATGTTCCCTTTTTTAACTGCAGGGATGTTTTTCCAAATGTCGTCTTGGAGCATTTCAGAGCCATTCCCTTTGTCATTATTGATTAAGAAAATATAATCTGCATCTAATTCTGCTAGTTTCTCTAGCGAAATCTCCGACCAGTTAGATTCCGTATTTGCAGAGATCTCTTTCACTACATTTGGCGTAGTTAATCCCAAATCATTGTATAGAACATCCCCGCTAGATAACGTTTCACTTACAATATAGAACGTGTTATTAAATAACCATAATGCAGCTACGGATTCATCACCGATTGCAGCTTGGATTTGTTCCTTTGCGTCAGCTGCCTTTTTTTCATAATCAGCAAGTACCTGATTTGCTTTTTCCTCTTGATCAAAAATCTTACCCATTTCTAACAATTCGTCGCGCCAATCATTATTTTGCTCAGATCCAATCACATATGTTGGAGCAATTCTGTTGTATTGATCGTATTTATTTCCTTCGACCATTCCAGCCGAATCCATAATAATTAAATCTGGATTAAAGCTCGTTACAGCCTCTAAAGGAAGGTCGTATGAAATTGTTGGGACATCCCCTAAGGAATCTTGCAAATAATCTTGAATAGTTGCTCCGTCACCAACAGACCATTGCGCGACAGGGGTAATTCCTAATGCAACTAAATAGTCTTCTAGGTAGGATGCAATAACTCGCTTAGGCTCTGCTGGAACTGTAACCTCATTACCTAAAGCATCTGTCAACGTTCGCTCCGAATTTTCCGACTTCGATTCAGCTTCATCGCCACCGGATGTGTCTCCATTATCACTTTCAGCAGATGGTTCTTCGTTTTGCTGATCATCATTTTCTGACTCGGTATTTCCACACGCTGCTAATAGAATGACAAGTGCCAACATACTTATGAACAAATATAACGTACGATTATTTTTCATATTGAATTTTCTCCTTTTATTTTTCTACACAAAATAAATGATAACAATTATCATTATCATATGCAATAGAATTTTTTCTCGTCCAAGTAAAGATTGCTAGGATTGTGTAATTGTAATATAATGATAATTATTCTCAATCATCACTATTATGAGGAGAAAATAAATTAATGAAGAAGCAAACGATCAAGCCTTTATATACGAAACAATCGAGACCAATACTAGCGGCGGTTATTTTATTTGGAGGATTCGTTATTCTCGTTCTCGCTATTGGAATATCGATTTTATATGGTGCTGCTAATATTGATTTTTTTACGATTTGGCAAAGTATCAATAATTTTGACCCTAATTCTACATCACATCAAATTATAAGAGGGCTTCGCATACCTAGAGCACTAGCTGCCGCTTTAATTGGTGCAAGTCTCGCAATGTCCGGTGCACTCATGCAAGGGATGACACGTAATCCTCTCGCTTCTCCATCGATTATGGGTGTGACAGCTGGATCTACTTTTATGATGGCTGTAGCCCTTGTAGTCATGCCAGAAGCATCTAACTTTATTATGATGCTTTGGGCATTTAGCGGCGCAGGTATTGGTGTTGCCATCGTATTCGTTATAGGTTCCCTGTCAAAAACTGGTTTAACCCCTGTAAAGCTCGCCCTTGCTGGTACAGCTGTTACGGCCTTACTAAGCTCTTTATCATCTGCTATTACCATCCGTTTTAATGTAGCAAAGGATTTAAGTTTTTGGTACGCAGGTGGTGTTTCTGGTGTCCAATGGATCCATGTACAATTACTTGCACCTGTAGCCCTAATTGGTTTTGTTATTGCTTTATTCCTCGCTAACTCGATTACCGTATTAAACTTAGGGGAAGATTTAGCAAAAGGATTAGGTCAGCGGACTATTATCATAAAGTTATTAGGCATATTGGTTGTCTTATTACTGACAGGTGCTGCTGTGTCGGTATCTGGTACGATTGGCTTCATTGGGTTGGTTATACCTCATATTACTCGGTTTCTTATTGGGGTTGATTATCGATGGATTGTTCCTTGTTCCGCTGTCCTAGGCGCTCTATTATTAGTGATTGCAGACACAGTATCTCGGATGGTTAATCCGCCATTTGAAACACCAGTAGGAACGATAACAGCTTTAGTAGGTGTCCCTTTCTTTCTCTATTTAGCGCGGCGTGAAGGGAGAACGATGTAATGAAAATATGGACAAGTGCAACGAACAAGACATGGATCGTTGCAGTTATTTTGGTTATTTCCATTATTGGGACATTTTTACTAAATCTGAATCTAGGTGTTGTTCCAATATCACCAATCGAAGTTGTTAAAACGTTACTCGGTCAAGGAAATGAAAATAACAGTATGGTGCTTTTCTATTTTCGTCTGCCTCGCATCGTGTTAGCGATTCTCATTGGAGCAGCTATGGCTATATCTGGCGCAATTTTACAAAGCATTACCCATAATGATTTAGCCGACCCTAGTATTATCGGAATTAATGCTGGGGCAGGTTTTGCCGTTGTTTTATATATGTATTTGTTTCAAAGCGCTGCCTCTGACTCTGTGTTTCTTTTGCCACTCGCTGCTTTGACTGGTGCAATGATTGCTGCATTCATGATCTATGTGATTTCATGGAAAAACGGGGTCACACCGATTCGGCTGATTTTAGTGGGAATTGGAATCAACAGTGCTTTTGCAGCCTTAATTATCATGTTCCAGTTAAAAATGGAACCGAATGATTTTACCCGAGCGACTGTGTGGCTTTCAGGAGATATTTCTGGAACCGATTGGACATATGTCCTTGCGCTTTTGCCGTGGGTCTTGATCCTTATACCATTAGCGATGTATCAATCAAGCGTTTTAAACACATTACAATTAGGAGATAACATTGCTAAAGGACTCGGAACACATGTGGAACGACATCGATTATTTCTGCTTTTGATTGCTGTTGCGCTGGCCGGTTCAAGTGTATCCGTAGGTGGTGGAATTGCCTTTGTTGGGCTCGTTACACCACATCTATCAAAAAAATTAATCGGAGCCAATCATTGGTTGTTTCTCCCTATTACTGCTTTAATGGGGGCGTTGTTACTGCTACTGTCAGACACGATTGGACGGAATATTTTGTCACCATCAGAAATACCAGTTGGGCTTGTCGTGTCACTTATCGGGGGCAGTTATTTTATTTATTTGTTAATGAAGAGCTAAGCTAATATACGACAAATTTAAGAGGGAGATTAATATGGTAGAGAATCATAAGGTTTATGATGTTATGATCATTGGTGGGGGTACTACGGGGCTGTTTACTGCTTTTTATTGTGGAATGCGTGGTATGACAACAAAGCTAATCGAATCCGGGTCTCAGCTTGGTGGCAAGGTTAGACAATTTCTTCCGGAGAAACTTATCTATGATATTGGCGGGATTCCTCAAATCACTGGAGATGATTTAGTTCACCAAATGGAAGAACAGGCTTCCAAAAATCAACCAACCATCATTCACAATCAATGGATCGAAACGATAACAAAAAATGAAGATGCTCTATTTTCACTCGTCTCAACAGAAGGAATTGTGCATCAAGCCAAAACAGTTATCGTGGCAACTGGTACAGGAAGATTTGATCCAGTTAAATTTAAGCTTGAAGATTGTGCATTATATGAACAAAAAAGTCTGCATTATACGATAAGCAACCTAGAGCAATTTTCTGGGAAGCGTGTGATGGTTTCTTCCAATAATAGAGTTGGCATTGAATGGGCGCTTACATTAGAGGATATTGCTGAAAAAGTCTATCTTGTAAATAGTAAAAAAACTTTTCAGCACGCTACAGACCTTGAGCTTCACCGTCTATACGAGTCTTCTGTTACTGTGACACTAGACAGTCATATAGCACATCTTCACGGTGAAAATGGTTGGTTGGAAAAAGTGATAACAAAATCTAATCATCAAACGGAAGAGTCAATTGAAGTAGATCATTTGCTTGTCTATAATGGGCTAAAGATGAATCCAGCGCCATTTGATAGCTGGGATTTAAAGACCGAATCTAATAAAGTAGTTGTTGATCATCATATGGCTACGAACATAAAAGGGATATTCGCAGCTGGTGATGCCACATCGTACCCAGGAAAAACAATGTTAATCGCCTCTGGCTATACTGAAGGACTTACCGCTGCAAATAGCGCAAAGGCCTATCTCGAACCAAAAGCACCAGCACAAGTGTACAGCACCGTCATTTATCGTTAGGTGCCTATCACCGCCTGGGATTTTTTTATAAAGGAATGTTCCACAGACGGAGTGGTGACGGGGACGGTGTTTGTGTCAATATAGTTACCGCACTTTTGTAGAATATTCAAGAGAGTGATTGATCGTATTCGATAATTGCGATTGTGGGACAAGGAAGTACCTGTCCCATGTCCCACACGAATTTTAGTATAGTGGATCAATTTCTTCTCTGAAAATATTTTTTAGGTTTACAGTTAAATCATCAAAAATATTTACTTCAATGACTTCATCATTCGCATACGTGCCGTCATGTTTATAAAATTCACTTTCTAATATATATACGTCGATTGTTTCGTGTGCAGGGTCAACAATCCAATATTCCTTTACGCCAGCTCTTTGATATCGATTGAACTTAATCATTCTGTCTGTTTTTGCAGTAGATTTTGATAATATTTCAACAATTAGATCTGGTGCACCTGCAATGCGGTTTTTGTTTATTTTATTTTTGTCACATACAATTACGATGTCTGGATTAACCCATTCTTTCACTTTGGAGTTATCTTTTTCTCCACAAAGGCAAACATCAATTTCAGCAAGAACTCTGCATGATTTACTTCTTAAATATATGTTGAACTCTGTAGAAATCTCCATAGCAATAGCTTGATGTTTTACACTAGGTGATGGTGACATATTAAAAATTTGACCATCAATAACCTCATATTGGATGTCTTCATCTAGTTTTAAATATTCAGCATAAGTTATAGAATTGTTTTCTTGTGGTAATGCCATTTTCTAGCCCCCTTTATTTTTTAAAATAAGGCCACCTGTTATCATGCTACTTTGCTTTTCTACTTCATTATACAACATCTCTTTAATGCTATGCAGTTTAATGATGAGGTACTGTATAAAATAGATTTACTTAGGGCTATGAGGACGCATTCAAGGCGTCAAAACTTCATTACGTCTGTTGGTCGACTAATTCCCATTGTAGGACAGAAAACTTGTCCGATTAGCCCATAAAAGTGGGACAAGTAACCTGTCCCTATGTCCCTCGAAAATTCGACCCACATCCGGATGTGCGAATGTGGGTCGATGAAGGAATCTGGTATATTCGTATACGAAAGATCGACTTGATGTTTTAGTAACCTCCGCCGAAGCCTTGGCCCATTGGATAGTTGTTGCCGACTATTACAAGTAGTACGAACAATACCACAAGCAAGATAAATCCATTTTGACCGCCTTGTGGGAAACCACCTGCAAAACTCATTTAGGTCACTCCTTTCTTGCTTCCTTCCTTTACCTGTTTGCTTAACTCCTTTAATCAGGAGTTACTATATAGTAGTCAATAAAAAGGAATTTGATAATGTGATTGTCCCCTATATATAAAAATGTGCAGGTACCTAGTAGTGGTATGAGTATAGAAATATTTTCCATGTTGACAGTAAGTTCATTAGTTTTACTAGCGTTTGTTTTGTGTATTTCCTTTTCCGTTAAGGATGATAAAAATTTGCATGTGTTCGGCTTGATATTTTGTCCTAAACTTGTTATAATGAAGGTAATTCAAAGGGGAGTAGCTTTTACAAAAAAAGTCGTCATTACAGCGTACAGTCTGGCATGTTTGAACAAAAGAGAGTGTTCAAACTGCTCAACTGATACCCTCGGCTTTTTTGGCAACCTACAACGTTGTTAGCAAGACCTTTGCCAACTATGGTAAAGGTCTTGCTTTTTGTATTTAAGAAGGCTTTTTACCATGGTGACATGTGTGGATAGCCTTCATTTTTTTTGGTGTGCTAACTATATATATAAAGGAGAGAATAACAGATGGATTCGGCAATTTTATTAGAATATGGTTGGGCTTTACTTATATTAATCGGTCTTGAGGGTCTGTTGTCAGCTGATAACGCCCTTGTTTTAGCAGTAATGGCGAAGCATTTGCCAGAAGATCAACAGAAAAAGGCACTGTCTTATGGAATTTGGGGCGCATTTGTTTTCCGCTTTGCGGCCTTATTTACGGTTTCCTTACTTGTAAACGTATGGCAGATTCAAGCGATTGGTGCAGCTTATCTCATGTATTTAGGTATGAAACATATTGTTAAAAAATATTCCTCTAAATCAGAGTTAAAAAAGGATAAAGAACCTGTCAACCGTGGATTTGGAGCAACCGTATTTCAAATTGGATTGGCAGATGTGGCGTTTGCAGTTGATTCGATTCTTGCCGCTGTTGCAATTGCTATCGCTTTACCAGAAACGGCACTTCCTTCAATTGGTGGTATGGATGGAGCGCAGTTTCTTGTTGTTATCATTGCAGGGATTGCAGGATTAGTGTTAATACGTTATGCTGCTGGTATTTTTGTCAAGTTGTTGAATGAACGATCTGGTCTTGAAACGACAGCATATGCGATTGTCTTTTGGGTAGGAGTGAAGCTAGCGGTATACACGTTAGCACACCCAGATGTGGCAATTCTGTCAGAGAATTTTGCTAAAAGTGCGGAATGGAAACTCACCTTCTGGGGGGTTTTAGTAGCGATTGCAGTTGGAGGATGGTTCCTGTCAGGAAAAAGTAAATCACAAGAGAAAAAGCGAGAGCATTCAACTAGTAAATTAAACTCTAACGAAACGGATTAACACATACGCAATATGTAGATGTTTATAAAAAACAGGGACACGTATAATTGGTACGTGATCCCGTTTTTTAATGGCAATGATAATTTTCGGTTCCCAGCGATTAGAACGGTGGTTTATGGATTTCTCCTTCTTGAAACAATTCCTTTAACATGTGACGTGCGTAGCCTGTGGCCTGTCCAAACGTTACTTTTGCGGGCAATGGGGCTTCATTTGCATCGACTACTACATCTACAATACATGGCTTTTTTTGAGCGAGTGCTTTTTCAAGTGTTGAAGCGATTTCTTCGGGCTGCTCTACTCTATAACCAATACCTCCACAAATGTCTGCATAACGAGCAAAGCTTGGGTTTTGTAAATTGGTACCGAATTCTGCATTTCCCATTACTTCTTGCTCAAATTTAATCATAGCAATCTTATGGTTATTAAAAACGATCACGACTAGTGGGAGATCATATTTGACTGCTGTTACAAAATCATTCATCATCATTTGAAATCCACCATCTCCACAAATGGCAAATACTTGTTTCTCAGGATAGGCTATTCTGCCTGCGATAGCACCAGGCAAACCACACCCTAATGTTGCTAGCCAACTTGAAATGACAAGCTTTTGATTGGTCATTTTGAAATGTCGTGCCATCCATACTGTCACATTTCCAACATCTACGGAAAGGATGGCATCATCATCTGCAATCTGTTGGAGAGCGCCAATCACACGTTGCGGCTTAATTGGGACGGAATCATCTAATTCTTCCTCTTCTAATTTGCTCCACCAATCTTTCATTTCTTCCTGATACTTTTGAAGAAAAGTTCCATCATTAGAGACATTTATTAATTTAGTTAATTGGTTGAGTGTTAGTTCAGAATCACCAGCTAAACCGACATCTACAAGGTAACGTTTGCCAATTTGAGATGGATCATTATCAATATGAATCGTTTTCGCTGTATCTGGCAGAAATCCAGTGAACGGGAAAGACGTACCAACCATAATTAACGTATCTGCTTCTTCCATGGCAAAAGTGGCAGGCTTTGTTCCAAGTAGACCTAACCCACCTAAACAATAAGGATGATCATCTGGCACAATTCCTTTGCCAGGAAGAGTAAGCACAATTGGTGCTTTTAATTTTTCGGCGAAAGTAATAAGAGATTCAGATGCACCTTTGGCTCCTTTACCTGCTAGAATAATTGGTTTTTCAGCATGATTTAAAATTGTCTCAGCCTGTAGTACATCTTTTTGCTGTGGCAGACATTCGGATTGAACAAAAAAAGAACTTGTTTTACGGGCGCCTCGCTCAATCTCAAATTTAGGAATATCATCAGGGATAATGAGAACAGACACGCCCTTTTTATCATAGGCTGCTCGGATCGCCTGGTTTACAACAGTAGGAAGTTGTTCTGCTGACATCACCGTTTGGCGATAAACCGCAACATCTTTAAACAGATTCGTTAGATCTACCTCTTGGAAAAAGTCCGACCCTATTAAATCTGTCTCCACTTGACCTGCAATTGCTAAAACTGGAGCATTATCTAGCTTTGCATCATAGAGCCCATTTAATAAATGGATAGCACCTGGACCTGCAATCCCCATACAAACACCAAGTTTACCAGTTAGTTTAGCATAGGAAGCAGCAGCCAAAGCGCCTGCTTCTTCATGTCTGACTTGAACAAAATGAATGTCATCTTTCTTTTTACGTATCGATTCAATTAACGTATTTATTGAATCTCCTGGCATTCCGTATATGTGATCGACACCCCACTCAATTAACAGCTCCATCATGGCGTCACCAGCTTTTGTTCGAAACATATATTTTCCTCCTAATCATCTGATCCTATTGGTATTATTACCAAATCTTTGAGGAGTATGAAAAGGAGTCAAAAATGATGTCCTATGAGTACAAAGAATAAAGAAACCCATTTTAGTTTCTTAAAGTGTGTGTTCAAAAAGTCGCCGAATTAGAAACATGCCAACGAAGAGATGCACCGTTTATCATTTGGTGAACAACCTCTAAAATATAAAACAATGGCTTGAATCAGGCTTGCTCAGAGAGGAGTAACTAATGAATAGTTGGTTCATTTTCCTACATGAGTGAATTTCATAATTCTTAGCCCTTGCGCCCCAACGGGTTTGAGGCACAAAAAAGGAAGTACCTCCCCAAATCTTGTATAATGGTAGTTGAATGACAACCAAAAAAAGACTGGAGGAGTACTCCCTATGACCATTATACGACAAGAAAGCCTATTTGGCATCCAAGAATTATACGAGATGGAACCTACCCATCGTTATGAATCGATTATTTCAGCGATAGATTTGGATACGATTTATCCCGAAGTAAACAAAAAATCCCGGTTTGGTGCACCTGTAGACCTTAATTACGCAGCGATGATTATTTCTGTTTTTATCCGTTACGTAGAACGCATTCCAACAATCAAAGACCTAATTAAACGTCTGAATGATGATTTTGTTTTCAAACTAAATTGTGGGTTTCTTGTGTCTGACAAGACTCCATCTGAAGCTGCCTACTCAAGACTTTTAACGAAACTAAGTGAATCGAACGTTTTAGAGAAAGTCCAAGAGAAAGTGGTGCTTCAAGCAATCGCTGAAGACTTTGTTATGGATGACACTGTCGCCATTGACGCAACCCATTTTGAAGCACGTGATCAGGCACCACCAAAGGAAGAAAAGTCAAAAGCTGAGCCCAACAAACGTGGGCGTAAACCCAAGGACGAGCGAGAACAGTGGCTTATCGAACAGGCTGAAAAAGAAGCGAATCTTCCCATTTTCGAAAAGAAAATAGAAGCGCAATTGGATGTACCTTTAGACGAATTACGTGCTGACGTTCCTCAAGACCCAAAATGGGGTGTGAAGAAGAACAGCGAAGGAAAAAATGTTTTCTGGTACGGCTACAAAGGGCACTTAGCTGTTGGTACATCCAGCCAATACATTCTGCAATCCTTTTTTTCGTCAGGCAGTTTAAATGACGGGAAGGCGGCAATCCCATTGTTGAAGGGCGTTGATGCACTTGCCCTTCCATCTTTGCGCTATCAGACAATGGATGCCGGCTATGACTACGATCCAATTTATGAACAAGTGTATCGAATGGGACAACAATCTGTCATTGCTTACAATAAGAAAAATGAAAGTGAGTCAATTGGCTTCGATAAACACTTTGCCCCGACTTGTTTTTGAGAGCATTCCTATCGCTATGATAGTTTTGATGCGAAATACGAAACGTTGAAATATACAAGACCAAGAGAATGCAGTGATTGTCCGCTAGCTAACGAAGGCATCTGTCAAAAAGTTTATAAAGTAAAAATAACAACGGATCTTAGGAGGTATACCGCACCAGCTCGTGGCTCGAAGACTTGGAAAACGCTGTTCAAACGTCGCTCTGCCGTCGAACGTGTGAATGCCTATCTCAAGGAATTCTTTCAACTCAACAATGTTCGATATCGTACTGGAAAACGCGCAAAGGTTCACTTTGACATCGTAACGCTTATTTATAATGCTTCAAAATTGGCTGCAGATCGTATCAACGTACTGTTAAACCAGCAACAAGCTGCTTAAGAAAATTTTTAAAAAATGCATTTTAAAAATTCTGCAGGTCTGTTTATTTTTAAAAAGAGCAATTATGAAATTGACTCATATAGAAATCGAAATATGTAGGATTCATTATGAGGATGATCAAGATGCACAATATTGCTATGGATGAAATGAAAAAATTCGATATACATGTAGAATATGACATATCTAAAGAATGCACGATAGCAGAGTTACGAAACAAAGATAAATGTAAAGCGTTTCTTCACAATCAAATGATGGAGATAAAGGCACCGAATTTACGAGTAACTGCATCCATGCTTTCAAAAAGATATGCCTATCTTGTCGTATCTTCCACTTTGTATAGCATGATTAAATTTGATAGTGTCCTTACATTACCAATGGGAGCATGTACATTGAGTAAAGAACGCAAATTGTGTATTCAAGCTGCTAAGTGTAGTTGGAGTGAAGCCCAAATTGCGGATAGGGAACAATGGCGTGAAAATGTACTTGGTGACCTTTTTGCAGGTCATATTACACCGTTTATAGGAATGTTGCAAAAAACATCACGAGTTCCGTCAACAATATTATGGGAAAACGTCGCTGTTCGAATCAATTCAACCTATAGGAAATTAATGAAAAATAAGTTGAACCATCGACAAATGGAAAGTTTGTACAGTGATTTTTATTTCCTCAAAAAGGCTGGGGGAGACTTATTTGGTTTAAAGGAGAATCCAATTAAAAATTATTTGAAAATAGGAGAAGAACTTAGCCTGAATCCAAGCAGAAAAACGTGTTGCTTATATCAAAAGTTAGAAAAAGATGTGGAAGGAATCGGATATTGCGCAAATTGCCCAGTGAGAAATAAGCAGGAAAAAATGGAGAGGCATCGTGCATGAAGGTGAAAAGGAGCCTGTGGCTAAAGATACGTTTACATGGAGAAACTTACTTTTTAAGAGGAACTAATTTTGGAAAAATTCGGACTAAAAATGTACAGAAAAAAAGTGGGTAACCCATCGGCTTTACCCACCATTCTTTCAAATTACTGACCAAGCACTGCTTGTTTTAAAGCTATATCGACACCACTGTTTGTACAGCAATTTACAAGCTTACCATTAATCGCGACAGCTGGAACAGTGTGAATGACGCATTCCTTAGCTTTGCCTTCACATTATTTTTTTTTAAGATGCTTTTTTCGTTTTCGTATCCTTCGAACCAGAGAGAACCTTGCCACCAAAAGAGTTTACTAAAACAGTTGTAACACTTAGAACCATTGCAATCATTGCCCAAACAGGGTGAACCCATCCCGTTACAGCAAGAGGTACACCAACTCCATTAAACGTAAAGGCTAAGATTAAGTTTTGTACGGTTTTTCGATAGCTGACTTTTCCAATACGATAAGCATCCATCATTCCACCTAATCGATTACCTGTAAGGATAACGTCGGATGATTCAATTGCAATATCGGTTCCAGCCCCGATAGCGATACCAATATCGGCTTGCATGAGTGCTGGTGCATCATTAATTCCGTCTCCTACCATTGCAACTTTATATCCTTCTTGTTGTAGTTTACGAACATTTTCCGCCTTATCATTGGGAAGAACCTGTGCCATGACCCGATCAATACCTACTTGTTTAGCAACAGCACGAGCCGTTCTCACATTATCACCTGTAATCATTATTGGTTCTAGGCCAGCTTCTTTCATGCGTGTTATCGCTTCTTTTGCATCTTCTTTCAACGTATCAGCAATTGCGATAAAACCAATAGCTTTATCATTTCTTGCAACACCAACAACCGTACGTCCTTGTAATTCTAAGTCTTCTTTTTCTTTTTGTTTTTCACTAAAATCAATCCCTTGCTCTTCAAGATAACGAGGACTTCCAATACGGATCATGTCTTCGCCAATTTTTGCAACGATACCATGACCAGTGATCGATTCAAACTTTTCGACATCTTCTAATTCGATATTTTCATCTAATGCCTGGTTAACAATTGCTTGGGCAAGTGGGTGTTCCGAGACACTTTCCGCACTACCTGCCCATTGTAAAACCTCATTTTGATTATAGCCGGATAATGCTAGAACGTGAACGACTTCAGGCTCACCCTTTGTGATCGTTCCAGTTTTATCAAGGACAACTTTTTTAATATCTTTGAAAATCTCGAATGCTTCCCCTGAGCGCATTAAGATACCCTGTTCGGCAGCTAAACCACCACCACGGATCATCGCTAGCGGCCCCGCCATACCTAGGGCACATGGGTACCCCATTACCAACACAGCTAATGTCGCAAATATTGATCTCGAACCATTTAGATCTCCATTCATTAACCATGCTCCAAATGTCCATGTAAGAATAGCCAATCCAGCAAAACCAAGAACACCTGGAACGTAATATTTTAGAACCAAATCCAGCAATTGAATAATATTCGGTTTTAGTGCTCGAGCTTCTTCGACATGACGAACTATTTGTTGCAGAAAGCTTTCTGATCCAATTTTTGTCACTTCAAATACAAGTGTTCCAGATTGGTTAATGGAACCACCAATAACTTCTGCCCCAATTCCTTTCTCAACTGGAATAGACTCACCTGTTACCAAACTTTCATCAACACTAGATTCTCCTTTGAACACTTTTCCATCAAGAGGAACACGGTCACCAGGCCTCACTCGAACGTGCTCAGCTATTTGCACCTCATCTATAGCAGCTTCCACTTCTTCACCATTTCGAATCACCCGCGCCGTGTCAGGTTGAAGATCCATTAGCTTTCGAACGGCTTGAGAGCTTCGGGTCCGTACAAGCTTAGATACATAACCTGATAGAATGTGATACGTTGTAATAAATGTCGCAACAGCGAAGAAGTCTAAAATTGGAAACCCCGGTAAGAAAAATCCGAGAAAACCTCCAAGTAAACCACCAAAAGCTCCAAACTCAAGCAATACGTGCTGATTCAGTATTCCTCTGCGAAGAGAAGCAAAAGCCATTTTTAAAATATACCAACCTGTTCCGAAAACGGTGACTAACGCTAAGGTCATCGCCACCCATTTGAACCAAGGGAACATCACATCAAACCACATAGCCACCATTAATCCAAATGTAGTTGCTGCAAAGCCTGCCGAAAGGAACAATCGGTTTTTTTCTTTTCGAACTTCTGCTGCTTCTTCTTCAAATGTCTTAAGCTTTTCAGGATCTCTCACTGTATAGCCTAAGCTTTTAATTGTTTTAATGAGTTGATCTGACTTCACTTTGTTCGACTCATATTGTATTAATGCCTCTTCATGTGATAGTGAGACATTAACGGATTGAACACCGTCCATTTTAAGAATGGCCTTTTGAATACTACCAGTACAAAACGAACAAGACATGCCACCTATTTTTGTATGAAATTTTTCATTTGTATTAGTCACTTCTCACCACTCCTTTCACTTTGATTTAAGTAGACCACAGTGACCTCCAGAGCGAACTCGTTTCAGCAAGCTGAAACGTCGGGGAATCAGATGGAGTCTCGACTCCACCTGATTGGAAATTCCCACCTACGCTTCGCTTAGAGGTGGGGGCCTAAAACCCTAAAACCCTAAAACCATTTAAAGATTAAATGACCTCGTACCCAAGATGTGTAATTTTTTCTGTAATTTCATCCTTTGAAACTGCAGGTGTTACACGCACCTCAACCTCACCAGTTTGGTGATCGGCGTTCACTTTGGTGATACCGACAACTTCAGATAACACTTTTTGTACACGATTTTCACAACCATCACAATGCATACCCTTTACCTTTAAAGTAATTTTTCCAACTTGAGACATTTTGAGTTCCTCCTTTGTTCTTTAATGAATTTTATAATAAAATGATGTATCATTACTCATAATACCCGCATAGGGGGTTTGAGAATGAAAAATTTTTCGGTTGTTCCTTGAGAGGCAACACGTTCATTGTGCACACATACATAAGTAATTCATTACAGATATCATTTCCGTTTGTTTCCATCTACTAATAAGTTTTGCATGATAGGGCACTCACAAATAGGGCCTTTACCAGAGCACCTTTCAAGCAAATCGTGTAGTATGGACTGAACACTTTTTAAACCACTTATTTTTGATTCGATTTCTGCTAACTTGTGCTGAGCAAATTGCTGTATTTCTTGAGAAGTAAAGCTGCTATCGTTTTCTGTTATACTAATTAACTTCTTAATCTCAGAAAGTGAAAAATCTAATTCTTGAGCCCTCTTAATAAACTTAATTCGATCAACGATTTCAGTTGAGAAAACTCGGTAACCTGATTCCGTACGAGGTACTACTGGTAAAAGACCACGCCTCTCATAATATCTAATTGTTTCAACATTGATATTACACTCTTTTGCTACTTCACTTGATGATAATCCTTTCATCTGTTGCTCACCCCCTATAAGCTCATAATATAGTGTGTACCATGGTACGGAGTCAATCATTAATATAAATTTATTTAGAATATAAAAATGTATGCCATTTAAAACTGGGAAGACAGCTATGTGTTTAGATTCCTTTGCGGGTGTAGCCAATACCATTGAAACAGCTCCATTTGATGGTGGGGTTGTTTACATTCCTTATGGAGAAGAAACGGAGTTATTACTGGAGGGTTGAACAAACAAACCGCGCTATGAAGAATGCGGCCCGGGCGAACCAATAAGTTTTGGGTGGTGAAATAGATGAATGACAATTATTTGATGTTGTCCGAATACAAGCAGGCAGCTGTTTAATTTGCAGCTGCCTTACTTTTGTGTTTAAATTGTAATTCTCATGACTCAATCATCAATGAGTTCCCATATTCCTAATATTCAGGTGTTTCGCATTGATGCGTGGTAAGGTAACAAAACGTTAAACATGGATACACGAATAAGATACATGTAACATGTATTTCTAAAAAAAAAAGGATTAATACTCAATTTCTTCAAAGTCTTTTGGCTGGGGTGTTGGTTGCATGTGCTTGATATTTTTGTTGTTTGAAATTTCCTCGTTCAACTCTTGATATGATTTTACGTCAGGCTCGTTTTTCTTAAATTCCTTTTTGTTTTTTTCATCCACGTTTATCCCTCCTTGTATATTATGTTTAGACCTATTTTTGAGGTCTCTAAAAAGCTAGATTTGCACCTTGATAATTGAATAGCTCTTTCCTCCTTAGTGGTGGAGGGCGTAGCTTCGTAAATGAGCGTGTGCTTGCAGAGCAAGCTAACGCGAATTAGAAGAAAGCAAGCGTAAGCGCGATAGCTTATTCTAATAATTTTTAAAATAGTGTTTACGATGTTGAGCTGTCTTTGGGAAAATAGCCATAGGTAGTGGGGTCCTACCAACAAAACGCGGAAAACATACGCTAAGCAAAATTCGACATAAAGAAAGCCGACTTTTCCTACGCTAAGGAATTTTCGACTTTTCTATATTGTTGCATATTTTTTGAACTTTCACCCTTTTCTTAATGGAATATGCTATTTGGTTTTAGGTTTTTTAAGAGTAATTAACTAACAGGTTGAGGTTAATTGGTGTAAATAGTAGTTGAAGATGTTGAGTGACAATAAAGTTGTTTGAAAACAAATGTAAGAAACAAATTCCACCGTTTTACAACAACTAGAATGTATGTAAATCACTCTTTTAAAATGGCTTTATTGTCACTGCACAGCTTTAGGGGTAGGTTTTTTAGTTATAGAAAAGTGTTTCAAGATTGGTAGTTATCTGTATTGGCCTGGTGCTGACTAGAAAAAGCTATTTAAAGCACTTTATTAACCATCTATTGAGTACGTCTTAAATAACAGATTTTTATTAAATTAATATTATACTATGCTGGCTTAGTAATAAGTCGTTTGATTTTCTCAATAATTTATTAGCATCATTTATTAAGTTTTGTTCTGATAAGATTCTAGCCTTTTCTGAATAACATTTAGCAAGAAAATTCATATCTCCATTCTCTATAAACAAACTTTCACTTTGATTAATATAAGTTAATGCCTCTCCATATAAATTTTGACTTGATTTTATTAAAAACATTGCAAACAATAGTTTTGCTTTTAATGATGTATAACTGCTTGCTTTCAAAATTCCACGTTGGGCATAATCTTCTGCTGCACTGTATTTTTCTGCAGTATAATTTGTTATTGTCAATTCAAACAAATTATTAATTATATACCAATCCTTATGTAAATCCAAAGATAAGGCTAAACTTTTTTTTAATACGTTAATTGACTCCTCGTATTCTTCAACAACTCTTAATAATATACCCATATTGGTAAGGCAACCTATAACCTTTTCCGGTTCCTTCGATTGATTAAGAATTTTTAAAGCCCGTTTTGTAGCCTGTATTCCATCCTTAAAATCCCTCAAGTATAACTTTGCCAGACCCTTTAACATATAAAATGAGCCTTCTGAATAATAAACATCGGTATTATTCATTAATTCAATTGCCTCTTCAATAGTCACTAATCCTTGTTTGAACTGTTCTACTCTACACTGACAGTGTGCAAGATTGTATAGAATTTTTAAATGTAGTAATGTATCGTATTTATCATTGTTTTTGGACCTTAAGAGTATAGACGCATATAAACCACTTTCGATAGCTAAGTAATAATTATCAAGATATCGGTAACACATAGATAATTGATAATATATTTCAAAATGCTCTTCTAGATCAAATGGAGTAATTAATAGTTGTGCGTCACTTAATGTATTTATTGCCTTTTTGTAATCATTTTTATCAAAATATATAGAACCAAGAAGTTTCAAAATGGTCCCCTTATAGGGGATATTACCCTGAGATAAAGAAAGTAATTCATTTAAGGATGTTTCAGCATCATCATATTTTTTAGCATTAATTAAAGCTTTACACATGCTTATAATTCTTTGTACATCCTTAGTATTGAAGATATTAGTATCTTCATTTTTTTTTGCTTCCCCTAGTAGATCACTAACTGTAACACCTAACTTAGATGCAATAATTTCTAATGTTCTAATAGAAGGGGTTGTTTGATCCCTCTCTATTAGACTTATCATTCCACGACTTAAATTTTGGTCGGATAAATCCCCTTGTGTTAACCCTAGACCCTTACGCCTATTTTTAATTCTTTGACCAATCGTTTCCATACTAAACTCCCCCTAAGCATATACTATAAACAATATCACCTTAAATTTCAATGAATAAAATATTAACATTTATTTAAAAATTATAAGTTGACACACACTATGTAATGATAATATATTTATAATTAATAAAATATTAACGTATAATGAGGTGTGATTATGAAAAAAAGAATCTTTTTACTAACGACATCATTGATATTTACTTCAATATTCTTTATCAATTCGTTAGATTCGAAGGATGAACCTGTTTGGCAAAAATCTGAAATTATTGCTAGTGCGAATACACAAGCAACAATTAGTAGTGATCCTGTTTGGCCATAATGAAACAGCGAAATAAGTTATATATTCTTATAACTTTAATGTTTTTTTACATATGCAATTATCGTGAAAGTTTTTAAAAATTATATTGAAAAGAAAACAGATTTAGAGCAGCGGTATTATGTCAAGGTAAATATTAATAAACCTTGCTGCTTTGAAGGCGTTGTTACTTAAAAAAGGCAATACTGAACTAAGCCCACCCTAATTGGATTACAATTATTAACATTATAACC
>NZ_JAMQKB010000029.1 GCF_028416575.1 Terrihalobacillus insolitus
AGGATGATTGAAAGGTGACAGTGCGACTATTGTTCAATGGGAAAAATTGCAATTGGGACAAAAAAACAGAACTGAAAAGATGTTCTGTTTTTTTGTCCCAACTACAATTCTTTCCTTAATAATTATAGCACTTTCGGAAGACGAATAGATAAGTTAAATTTTAACAATCACAGTATTGAACAGCAAAAAAATGAGTTACAAACGCCAAGATGGCGTTTGTAACTCGTTTTCTATTTCGATAACTTAAGAATTCTTGCTATCCTTTTCAATATCTTCTACAGCATCTTCTATTGCTTCAGAAAGTTGATCGTCTGTTTCTGCAGGATTTTGTTCAGCTGCTTTAATATCGAATACTTTATCTTGGAGATTCTTAGACGTATCTTTCACACGTGAACTAAGATCTTTTGATTTATCTGAAACAGTTTTGGTTACTTCTGAAGAAGCTTCTCGTGCTCTATTCTTCCATTCTTCCCCTTTTTCAGACGCAATATCTTTCCAGTCACCTGCTCGACTTCGAACATAATCTGCACCTTCGTTAATATCATCACGAAGCTCTCTACCTGATTTCGGCGCAAATAATAAAGCCACGGATGCCCCAACAATTCCTCCAATAAGAGAACCTATTAAAAAATCCTTGCTATTAATGTCTTGATTATGATCTGTTTGGTTTCCCATATCCGTTTATTCCTCCTTCATATTTTGTAATGTACCCTTTTTACTGCGCTTATATAAATTAATCAGGACTGTGCCCCATTTCATCACTGCTGCCGTAGACTCTGTTTGTTTTTCAGTTACATCCCTTACATTTGTCGTGATAGAGCGAACAGATTGATTAAAATCCTGGATTGTATCCCCTATTCCTTTCACCCCGTCCACAACAGTATTCATTCTTTTCGATTTATCATGAATATCATCTGCAAGTTTATTCGTTTTGTTTAATAATGCAGTTGTTTCTACTGTTATTCCTTCCATTTGTTTTTCCAGCCCTTCCATTGTATTCGCAACATTCGATAAGGTTTTTTGGACTGACTTTAATACCTTAGCTAGATAAATAACAAGTACAGTAAAGGCAATTGCTACAATGAGTGCCGCAACATAAAGCAGATTGACCATTTATACTATCATCTCCTTTTACTATGTATGTGAAATAATTTGTTTCTTGAAGCCTGTACGAAGTTTGCCTCTTCATTCCATACTTCCCTTTTGGCATATTCGTAAACATAACGAGATAGACAATCTTTCTATTTATTTAACATGTAAATTAAAAGGAGAAAGTATTCGTCTTTCTCCTTAGTTTCTATAAGCATTCGTGTAATTCCTTCATTTCACTATTACTTTTTCGCTAATTTAATTGTTTGTTCATAACCCTGCTGGAATTTTTGAATATCCCCAGCCCCCATAAACACCAAGACACTATCTGTATGTTGTTTTAAAATTTCTGTATGATCAAGCTTCAAAATATCTGATTGATCTACAAGTTCCTTTAAGTCATTAATGGTCAATTTACCACTATCTTCTCTAGCGGAACCGAAAATATCACAAAGATAAACTTTATCAGCCGACTTCAAACTTTCCGCAAATTCTTGTAAGAAGGTTCTCGTTCTTGTATATGTGTGAGGTTGGAAGATGGCTACCACGTCTTTATTCGGGTATTTCTTCTTAGCAGATTCAATCGTTACTTCTACCTCTTTTGGATGGTGTGCATAATCATCTATTAAAATTTGGTTTCCTACCCGTTTTTCCGTAAAGCGTCGTTTAACACCTTCAAATGAATCCATCTTTTTAATATCTTCTGCATCTATTCCTTCATAATGACAAAGCGATATAACTGCAAGTGCATTTAGAACATGGTGGTTACCATACCCTGGAATCAGGAAAGTATCGTAATAGGTGTTACGTACAAACACGTCAAAACTAGTACCTGAATCTGTTTCCAATACATTTTGAGCTTGAAAGTCATTTGTGTCAGAAAAACCATAGTACACAACGGGAACCTTTGCTTGAATTTCTTGTAAATACTCATCATCCCCACAGGCTACAATTCCTTTTTTCACTTTCTCAGCCATTTGTTGAAACGAGTGAAATACATCTTCAATACTCGTAAAATAATCGGGATGATCAAAGTCAATATTTGTCATAATAGCAAAATCTGGCTTATATTGGAGAAAATGTCTTCTGTATTCACAGGCTTCAAATACAAAGTATGCACTTGATTCGTGTCCTTTCCCTGTTCCGTCTCCAATTAAATATGAAATTGGGAATTTTTGTTGTAAAACATGAGCCAAAAGTCCTGTTGTAGACGTTTTTCCATGGGCACCTGCAATTGCAATACTCGTGTATTGCTGTAACCATTCTCCCAAAAATTCATGATATCGATAAAAAGACAGTCCTTGGCGTTTTGCTTCTTGGATTTCTTCGTGGTCATCATTAAATGCATTTCCTGCAATAATGATTAACCCTTCTTTGATGTTTGTCTTTGAAAAAGGGAAAATCGGAATATTTTTATCCTCTAGTGCATCCTGTGTAAAAAATCTTTTCTCCACATCAGACCCTTGAACTTTCTCTCCTGAGTCATGAAGAATTTGAGCCAGTGCACTCATCCCCGTCCCTTTTATACCAATAAAATGGTAAGTTGTCATAAACAAGAACCTCCAAAAAATACAGTCTTTTTTTATTCTTATGTAGTGAAAAAAGAAATACGATTCGGCTAACTATTCCGTAATTATAGCAAATTCTTTTTCTTAGTGGAACATGCGAACCATTTTTTTCACATACAGAAGAAAAAGATTGACAGTCGCCTATCAACCTTTTTTTACTTTTGTTCGATGTACGGGACCTTTTCCAATCTTGGATTTGGTTTGAATCGTCTACCTTCTTTTGCTTGAGCGACACCATTTAGTAATACATTATCTCCCGTAAATCCAATTGTAACCTTCAGGAGACTGCCTCCAACTCCATACATGTCTACAGGAACCTTGTTTTCTTCAAACTCACGAATCCTATCTTCTGTAAATCCACCACTTACAATGATCTTAACATGTTGATAGCCTTCTTCATCTAGTGCCCTACGGAGCGCAAATATTAATTCAGGGCTTGAACCCCTTGGATCAAAGGTGCCCATTACATGTTGATTTCTCAAAAAATATTTATCGACTAAATTCCTTGATGTATCAACACGAACCCCTTTTAATGTTTCACCAAATTCGCGGGCTACCTTTAAGGAGTCTGTTATCACATCATTATTATAGTCGACCAATGCCGTTAAATCGTCCTCGGGGTAAAACTCATGATAAGCTCTTGAAGTGGCGACAATATCCCCTTTAAACATTTGGATTAATGCGTGTGGCATTGTCCCCATACCAGCCTTGCCCCACCATTCATTCATCGCATGGGTTGCTTGGGCTGTCGATCCTCCAATGAATGCTGCATATCCATCTCCTGCCTGCATCGTAAAATGATCATCTCGATCACCCATAAAGATAATTGGCTTTTGTTTTCCAGATGTTCTTGCTGCTTTTACCACATTATATACATTAGTAGCAACCGATGTTCTTCTCGCTAATATTCCGTCAATTATACCTTCCAAAAAGCCAAAATGTTGATATGGACCTGATATGGTTAATACGGTCTCATACGGGCTAACCTTATCCCCGTCTTTTAACGAATGAATGTTAAGTTTATCAGGGTGATTAGCAAATTTATAGACCAATGCTATCGCTTCATCGGTACCACATAAAACAGCATGTTCCTTTTGAAAGAACTGCATCGTAACCTCATTATTGGGTAGCATTTTTTCCGTGATCTCTTTCGATTTCAGAAAATACACGGCTGAAAACCATCCATCTTTCACTCGCTCATCAAATTTAAATGTTTTATTTGTTAATCTATTTATTTCACCATTCAACTTTTTCTCGATTTCCTTCATACGACCTATGCTCCTTAACCTACAATCTGATCAGCTTCACAGCGCTTGTAACTGTTATCATGCATCATGGTGGACTTACTTAAAGTGATTACGACTCTGCTTTCACCTTCACAGACCCGACAATAACTGAGTTTTATTTATGATCATTGACGCTTACTCTCTTCTTATAATAAAGCAACATGACTACTTCGACAAGTTCCATTATTTCGTTCTGGATTCTTTTGTCTCTTTCTTGAACAACCTCTTATAAAATTAGTTATTTTCTATCCATTAAAAACGTGTTTATCTGTTCTCGATTCATCAATATGTCTCGTTTTTTGCTCCCGTTTTGTGTTGAAACAATCCCAAATTGCTCCATACTATCAATTAATCGAGCTGCTCGGTTATATCCGATTTTAAAACGTCTTTGCAATAGTGAAGAGCTTGCCGCATCCTGTTCCGTAACGAATTGAACTGCTTCAGGAAAAAGAATATCTTCCTCTTCCTCCATATCGATCTGTTTAAGGAGCTCTGTCTGTTCGAATAGATAATTAGGCGGCGCGATCTTTTTTACGTGTGATGTTACTCTCTCAATCTCGTCGTCAGAAACGAATGCACCTTGAATACGTTTTGATTGGCCTGCTCCGTTTTCTAGAAAAAGCATGTCTCCTTTACCAAGCAATTTATCGGCACCACTAGCATCTATGATGGTTCGGGAATCCACCTGTGACGAAACACTAAAAGCAATTCGGGTAGGAATATTTGCCTTAATGAGACCTGTTATAACATCAACAGACGGCCTTTGAGTTGCTAATAGCAAGTGAATCCCACAAGCCCTTGCTTTTTGCGCTATTCGACAAATTGCGTCCTCTACATCTTGTGGTGATACCATCATTAAGTCGGCCAACTCATCGATTACAATAACAAGGTATGGTAGGTGTTCGTTAGCACGGCCTTGTTTTTCGATTTTTTGGTTGTAACGTTCGATATCTCGAACACCCTCTTGCACAAATTTCTCATATCTTTCTTCCATTTCATTAACTGCCCATTTTAAAGCAGCTGTTGCAGCTTTTGTATCTGTAATTACAGGTGAGACGAGGTGAGGTAAATCGTTATACGGTGCCAGTTCAACCATTTTTGGGTCAATTAGTAGAAATTTCACTTGTTCATAATTTGCTTTGTATAATAAGCTAATTAAAATAGTGTTAATGCAAACACTTTTACCAGATCCTGTTGCACCTGCAATAAGACCATGAGGCATTTTTTTTAGGTTCGTGACAATTGGCTGACCTGCTATGTCTAATCCAAGTGCAACAGTGAGAGGTGAAGCATCCTCTTGAAATGCAGTAGAGTGAATAATTTCATACAACCCTACTGGGAGCGCCTCTGGGTTTGGTACTTCTATTCCGATAGCGTTTTTACCTGGTATGGGTGCTTCCATCCGAATGTCCTTTGCAGCTAAATTAAGTTTAATATCGTCACTGAGATTTTTAATCTTACTTACTTTTACCCCTAAATCTGGTTGAACCTCAAACCGTGTCACAGCTGGCCCCTTAATAGCGCGAACCACCTTTGCCTTTACATGAAAATGTTGCAAAGTAGAATTTAGTAGCTCTGTTTGCTTCTCCACCCAAGTATCATCTGCCAACGATACTTGGACAGGGTCATTAAGCAAATGAAGTGGAGTCTGCTCTGAACGAGGTACTGTTTCTACTTCTGTATCTGTATCTATTTCTGATACTTGCCCCTCTCTTTTAGGTGGTGGAGACGATTGGGTCTGTACTCCCCGCCTGCTGTTTGGACGCATCATCACATTATATGGTAATTGTTTGTTTTTACTTTGATTCAATAAAATAGCCTCTTGTAGCTTCTGTTCCTGAACATCTATATTTTTCGGGAGAGAGAATTGCCTTTCCTGTTTTTTCTTCCTTACTGTTTGATGATCCGCATCGGTTTGTGTTGGTGTACGATCAGGCAATGGTGTGACATGTCTATGATGTCCTCTAACCGATTTTCTGGCTTCTTTTGGCGTGTTATTTGTGTTTTGTGATTTTTCATGATTTTCCGACATAATAGCACTATCTACTGTTTGTAATAGAGTATTTCTCTGCTCCGATCTCGATTTGTTTTTTCGTAGATAAGCAGGAACACCATCTATTTCTAGCGTCGATTGGGAACGATCCCTATAACCGAATATAGGGGAAGCAACTTCACTTAAGTGGAATGGTTTCCCTTTTATTTCGCTCGTAAGTTTTATATCTTCTTTATCTTCTACACGTTTATCTTGTATTTCATTTTGTTGTCGATGCCTTCTTTTCTCAAAATGTAATGATGGTCGTTCAAGTTGATCTGATAAATCAGGGACAGTGAATGTCCTTTCTGTCGGGTATTGGTAGGCCATTCTTGTATAAACTTCCTGTTGTTTATCAACAGTTGATCGTTGATTGTATCTTTTATCTTCAGATGGACTGGAAAATAGTTGCTTTACTCTCTTTTTCATCTGTTCCCACATACCATTCACTCTTTCTATATCAATAGTTATTCTATATATTATCAGTTTTTAGCTTTAAGGTGGGATACATTTTAAAAACCTTTGTCACGAATGACAAAGGTTTTTCGTTAAAAATTCATGCATTAGCTAACGATTTTGCAAGCCCTTATGAAAAAACAATGTCATTCCGTTGGCTTGTTTTTAGCAAGAATAAACACTGGCTCTAACCCTTTATCCTCATACATAAAGGCAAGCGATGTAATCGGAATACGTCCTTCCGCGAAAAATTTCATAGTCATCTGGGCTAATATATCATACCCCATAGGATTTTGAACATCCGCAAAAATCAACACATCCTGATGTGGAACAGCTACAGCTAAATCTCCTTTACTATTCGCCTTCATCTCTTCTAACAGTGACTCATTCAAAATTCTAGAAGCGTCATACCCGTCCTGACTTGCCATAAAGTAAAAGTCGTTATCTGCAACTCGATCCTTTTTTAAATCCACAGGTAAAGAGCGAACATTGAAAGAAGAAATTTCTTTCAATCGGCTTTTTTTCCAGCCTTCCTTTTCTAGCATATCCTGATCAATTAGTTGGTAGGATTTCCCTAAATCAATTGCATAATAAATACGTGTTTCCGCAGTGTGATCCGAATAAACCAGTTGTTTTCCTGACTTTGTTTCAGTAGGAAACGACGTAGCACGAATAACAGGAAAAATGTGCTGTTCTTTGCCTGTTAATTCGTGTGTCTCATTCATGATCCTTAATGCTTCCTGCACATGATTCACCAAATCATCTAAGGAACGCTCTCCTCTATTTTCATATTTAGACACAACATTCGGGAGTGTAATCGTTATTCCTTTTCCTGATTCCTTCCATTCTACACGGAACGTATCTTTATCTCTGTTATAGGAAATGTTCCAATCCGGATGCTGCAATCTTTCCTCTAACATTTTTTTCATCTTTATACTGGTCATTTTCATTACGTATTCCTCCTTCTGGGAAGAAAATAACTACGTGTATTTTAGCATTCTTTTACGGACAATTAAAGAAAGTCAATCTTTTGCTAACACGTACACTATAGAGGTTGTTCAAAAAGTCACTATATAGAATTCGAACAACCTCCATCTTATTCAAATAGTTTCGCTTTACTCACTCATATTCAATTTTCATGTCCCCTGGCTTGATCCAGCCCTTTTTCCTTAAAAACTCAGAAACAACAAAGCTAATGATCATCGGCCCAATAATATGTAACAAAAGAATGATCCACAAAATATTTAATGAAAACCCCATTGATTCAAAAGTCATAATTTGACCTACAAAACCACTTGTACCCATTCCTGCACCAAGTGGATTGTTGACTAATCCAAGCCACACCGATGCAATCGGTGCTAAGATGGCACCCGCAATTGTTGGCGGTAGTAGAATGATCGGTTTTTTAATAATATTGGCTACTTGTAGCATAGAAGTACCAATTCCCTGAGCCAAAAATCCTCCAAATCCATTATCTCGATAACTAGCCGTCGCAAATCCGATCATTTGTGCCGCACACCCAACTGTTGCAGCACCTGCAGCAATACCATCTAATGACAACATTAATGCTATCGCCAAACTGGATATCGGAGCAGTTAGTGCTAATCCCATTAATATTGCCACAATGATTCCCATTAAAAAAGGCTGCTGTAATGTTGACCATTTGATCACATCTCCAAAACCTGTCATAAAGGTTTGAATGGGTGGGCCAATAAATTTCCCTGTGAAAAATCCGACTAGTATAGTTAAGAATGGGGTTAGCAAGATATCGATTTTCGTTTCTTTGTACAGTATTTTTCCAAATTCAGTTGCTAGTAAAGCAGATACATAACTACCTGCTGGTCCTCCTAGCTCAGCACCGAATGCACCACCAAATAATGCAGAAAACATGACTAGAGGCGGGGCTTTTAACCCATAGGCAATAGCAACACCGATGGCGCCACCCCATATTTTGGTATCCATTGCAAAACTACCCATTTCAATAAGTGCGGATAAAAAAGGGATCTGTTCTCCTATTGTCTTTATAATGAGTCCGATAATTAAAGAAGAAAATAAACCGAGCGCCATGTAGCTTAAAGCAGTTATAAAATACACCTTTGGTGAAAGCGATACACCCTTTTTTCGTAAAAAAGTCTTCATTTCAATTCCCCTTGTAACAGAAGTTTCATCGCCATGATGACATAGATTTGTTCAATTCTTAACATAATACCTACATTATTAACTTAATCGTAGTAATAATCAAGTATACTCTATAATTTTAGAAGGGTTGTTCTTTTACACATAAAAAAAAGAGAGGCATAAGCTCTCTTTTTACTCTTTATTCGATGTATTCGTTATCGAATTTGCGATCTTCATCATCATTTCTGCATCACTTTCTAAACTCCCAAGTGGTGAATACGTGGTGATTTTTATTCCACCTATTCCAACCTGGAGCTCGTACTCTTCCTCGTCCGTTTTAATAATACGAACATATCCAAACCTACCATCATCCGTAAATGACTCTAATAAATTCGGGTTTTCTGCTACAGATGCCGTTTTATAATTTAATTCACTTGCTCGATCCTCAAATACATTGTTAAAGACGACATACGATTGATCCCCTTCCTCAAGGATAAGATTGCTTTTCCCTTTTTCGACAATTTCTAAATTATTTGGTATGTATATCGAAAATTGTTCTAGTTCAGTATTTGGTTCAACCCCAGTACTACTAAACTCAGTTTCGGTAACTTTTTTAACATCCTTAAGTGTTTCATCTTCTGATTCAAAGCTACATGCAGTTACTATTAGAATCATTGTCATCAAAAATAGTTTCGTTACTAATTTCTGCACTATTCTTCCTCCTGAAAATCTAGTTCTTTTTTCCCTCTTTTTATCATAGCTATGAATTCAAGATTTATCAAGAGTGAATATTTGTATCATTTTACCATTGTTTTTCGTTTCGTTATAATATAGAAATATACTACATAGGGAGGTTTTAATGTGGAATTAACTGTATATTTAGCAGGGCAGATTCACGACAATTGGAGAGAGGAATTGAAGAATAAGGTAAGTAGTCGAAATCTACCATTCACTTTCGTAGGACCACAAGAAAATCATGAACGTTCTGATAGCATTGGGGAGGATGTTCTTGGTAACCAGCCAAGTAACTTATATCGAGATCATGCCGCTTCTAGCATTAATAACTTTAGAACGCTTGTACTTATGAAGAAATCAGATGCAGTAATTGCGTTGTTTGGAGAATCCTATAAACAATGGAACACAGCGATGGATATCTCTACTGCAATTGCATTAAACAAGCCCACCATTCTTGTTCGTCCAGAATCTTTAATCCATCCTTTAAAAGAAATAGCAAATAAAGCAAATGTAACCGTAACCTCAATGGATCAAGCACTAGACGTCCTTGCATATGTTTATGAGTAAGTACAAGGCATGATAAAAAATCATGCCTTGTTTTTTTTGACTTCATATTGGCCTTTAAGCAATTTTATTACATGTGCAAACATTGTTTCTCTTGTTACCATTTCATTCGTAAATATCCCGATGGCACCTTCCTTTTTTCGAACATCTTTCTTTTTGGCATAGGCCTCCATTACATCACCAAGCTCTATTCCTTTTTTTAGTTCGTCCCAAATCTCATCAGGTAAAGGAATTCTCGCTCCACTAGCCGTATAGACGGTATCCTTTTCATCAACGAGTGCTCCCCAGTTACATAAGTAAAGACTCTCTTTTATTTCCATCACACCACCCTCTAAACCAATGCCGAGCCCACCCATTGATAAAGCTGCACACTCCATCGCACGATTTATTGCTCCTTCTCGTGTTTCTTTATCAGAGAATGGTTGTGATGAGACTTTTGATGATACTTCAACGGAAATGATCTCATGTTCAGAAAAAACATGCTCTACCGCAGCGAGCTTTACAGGATTTTTGGTGCCAACATAAAGCTTCATAACCTTCACCCTTCCATTTCACCACTTACACTAGATGCCAACCAAACCTTCGTTGCACTCCTTAGCCATTTTTAACAATTTGATCCACTGTATCTTGATCCGTGGTTTTGACAAGCTTAATCAGGAGTTCTTTGGCTGCTGCATAATCATCGACATGAATAATAGATGCATGTGTGTGAATATATCTAGAACAAATACCAACAACTGCGGACGGTACACCCTGATTAGATGTGTGTACCCTTCCAGCATCCGTGCCACCTTGGGATATAAAATATTGATACGGAATGTTGTTTGACTCAGCTGTATCTAATATGAAATCACGGATGCCCCCATGTGTTACCATCGAACGGTCAAAAATTCGTAGCAAAGCACCTTTTCCTAATTGGCCAAACTCTTTATCATCTCCTGACATGTCATTAGCAGGAGATGCATCAAGTGCATAAAAAATATCTGGTTGAATCATGTTTGCCGCTACCTGTGCCCCTCGAAGGCCAACTTCTTCCTGTACGGTCGCACCCGCATAAAGCTGATTTGGGACTTTTACTCCTTGTAATTTTTTTAAAAGCTCAATGGATAACCCACATCCATACCGATTATCCCATGCCTTGGCAAGTATTTTCTTATCATTTGCTAATGGTTCGAATGGACAAATGGGTACGACCTGTTGCCCTGGCTTTATGCCAATCTTTTTCGCATCATCTACATCATCTGCACCAATATCTATTAACATGTTCTTCATTTCCATCGGTTTTTTTCTTTGTTGTTCTGTTAAGTTATGTGGTGGAATGGAACCAATCACACCAGTAACAGGACCCTGATCGGTTATAATTTGTACACGTTGAGCTAATAAAACCTGACTCCACCATCCACCTAATGTTTGAAAACGCAACATACCATTTTTGGTGATATTGGTTACCATAAATCCAACTTCATCCATATGTCCCGCTACCAATACCTTTGGCCCACTTCCATGCTTGATACCAAATACACCGCCCAGTCGGTCTTGTATTACTTCGTCTGCATATTTATCTAATTCCTGTCTCATAAATCTACGTACTGCACTTTCATTACCAGGTGCACCAGGTAATTCCGTTAAAGTTCGAAATAATTGTAGTGTTTCGTGATTCATTATGTATTCCCTCCAACTATTTTAGCCTATACTATATTGTAGCGAATCTTTGCTAACGTTTCCACTTTCCACACCTATCTCGTTTGTTTTCTATTTAAAATGGATTCATGTATACTTAATGTAAACTAAAGTCCGAGGTGATACATATGAAGCTAAGAAATGTTGTAATCGTAGCTGGTTTAGGGGTCGTTGTTGGATACTTGATGAAAGATCAAATCGATAAACAACAATCGATCACCCCCGAGAAAGCGTTGAAGGCTGCCAAAAATGCTTTAAAACAACAAGGATCGATAAATGGATCATGGATTTATATGCAACCAGAAGAATTCATAAAAAACGGCCTAACGTATACGGTATATCGAGGCGGCGTAACAAGAGAGAATGAAGAAGACAATACACAATTAGAATTTTATGTCGATGCAGAAACAGGTGCGATCCTCGAAGTCGCCGAAACAGCCTCTTAAAAAGGAGTTTAGGGATGATATATCATCCCTAAACTCCTTTTGGTTATTTATCGTAATCATATTGTTCTCTTGAAAGCTTATCGATTACTTCACCTTTACCATTATATTTAATCGCTCGATAATACGCATCATGATAAAAAGTATACCACGACTCTTTACCATAACCTTTTTCCATCCACATCTCTTTTTGAAAAACAGAAGTCACAGGATAGTCATCATATGCAAGAACCCATAGCACATTTTGATGGGCGTGTGTCGGCATGATATCTGCCATATGTAGGAATGAGTCCACTCCATCTTCAAACAGCACAATTGCATGTCCATCACTATGGCCACCCGTATGGATCATTTTTAATCCGTCTGCAATTTTGATTTCATTTTCAAATGTTTGAACTTTTTCTTGTACGGGCTTCCAATTGTCCTCCCAATATGTGTTAATGGATCGAATGTTTGGTTTCCTCATTTCATCCCATTCCACTTGGCTTGTATATACAGTGGCATTGCGAAATGTAGGAACGAGCTTTTCATCTTCCCAATTTGTTAAACCTGAAGCATGATCAAAATGTAAATGGGTCATCAGCACCGCATCAATATCATCTGTTGTTAATCCAAGTTCTCTCAGGGATTCATCAATAAAAGATTGTTCAAGTGCCCCAAAATTCCGAATTTGTTTCTCTGTCAACTTTCCATTACCTAAGCCAGAGTCGATCAAAAAATGCTTACCATCTAGTTCAATCAAAATAGGATCTGTTCTTAATTCGATTTGATTCTTCTCATTATAAGGGTATTTTTTCCCCCATAGAGGCTTAGGCACGACCCCAAACATCGCACCACCATCCAAAAAGTTTACTCCACCACTTAACCAAGTTAATTTTGCTCTTCCAACCTGTAACGTTTCCATTCCAAAATCCTCCTTCACCTTCTACAAGTTTACAAAAGAAATTGGTAATCTGTAAACGATAACATTAGAGGATGTTCAAAAAGTCACCATTAGGAAAATCTAGATCTAGCCCTACAACGATAAATTGGCTGACCTTTATTTGAAAATCTTTGTTCATACTCGGTCATGACGTTTTCTGGATCATGAAGATCATGTAAATCCAAGGCAACCTCCTCCAACATCATTCCAAATTTCGAAAAACGAACGAGCGAGTATTCAAAAAGCTTGCGATTATCTGTTTTTAAAACGATTTCCCCATTTTTCTTTAAGATGTTTTTGTATTGTTCTAAAAATGCAGGGTATGTAAGACGTCTTTTTTCGTGTCGAGATTTTGGCCACGGATCGGAAAAATTCAAATAAATTTTATCCACCTCATTTTCACCAAATATGTCTCGCACATCCTTAGCGTTTTCGTTGATTAATCGTACATTTTTTTGTTCTGTTTCAAGAACCTTTTGTACTGCAGTTATAATAATGCTCTTGGCCATCTCTATTCCAACAAAATTAATATCAGAGTGTTGTTTTGCCATTCCGGCAATAAATTGCCCTTTACCTGACCCGATTTCAATATGGATTGGATGATCATTACCAAAAACATCCTTCCATTTATTTTTATGATGAAATGGGTGATGCACCACAACCTCCTTTTGCTCCTTTAAAAAATCATCTGCCCACGGTTTATTCCTTGTACGCATTCTAAAACTCCTTCCACACGTTTCGCTCTTGACAATAGCATGTTTAGCAAAAAAATGAAAGATTCACACCGAATTTAAAGTAAATCAAAGTAAAAAAGGATATATACGACTAATATTACTATATACACCGCTATATCTTCATGATATCCCACACTGCTCTTTCACCTGTTATTATAGCGAATAAAAGAGTTTGGGATGAAAGCGCTTCTCCCTATATGATTGTAGTCGTGCGATTAAATGAGAAGAAACCAAATTGGAGTGTGAATATATTAATGATGTTTATCGGAAAAGTAGTTGAAAGTGCAGTACTGGTATTATTTGCAATAATGTTTCTTGGGTATTCTATATTTATATATCCATTTGAAAAAATAAACACAAAGGTGAACCCGACAGTAAAACAAAAACAAATCAAGTACGCACCGCAATTGTAAGGAACCAATCCAGCACCTTCCCACGTTTCTTTGTTAAGCGTAGGGAGGCTCTCACATCAACCCCAGGGTTGATGTTCCCCATTATGCTCAAATTTATCCACAACATGTTCAACTACACATTGAATATGCAAGAATTCCAACAGTGTCCTCCGCTCTGACGCGACAATTCAACTAGAAAAAACACATGCTGAATTTCATGTGTTTTAGCGTGAGTATTGATTATTTGGTACCCCACTTATCTTGCAAAAAAACCAACTATTTCTAAGCATATTGACACCATAATGAGCAAAAATATGAAAGAAGGTGGGATATCAAATGTCATTAAATGTTAACGATCAGTTACATGTACTATCTGATTTGTTAAGTGAGCAATCTGAAGAGTGCTGTGGAAGTATTTCTGAATGTCAACAGATCAAAAGGTTAGTACAATCCTTAATGTCGAAACATGCTATTCAAGACGAACAACTTACACAACTGTTACCTGAAATATATAACTATGGACGAAAGGGAGAATTGGCTCAAAACTTGGATGAACACATAACATCGAATCAGCAGAATTTGCAAACATGGATTAATACAATTGATACACTACAGTGAGTTAGATTGGTACCTTTTGCAATAGCCGCTTCAGGTTTTCAAATCGTTTAGCGGCTTCTTTTTGCTTACCGTTGTCTAAATTCCAAATCAGTGACTTCATAGCGTCTGCAATTAAATACCAATACATTCGTTTTAGTAATTGTTTTTCTTTTTTTGCCCCGTATCGAGCAAGCCAATCTTCCCACTCTTCTTCCTGTATATACCACTTTAAAATCATCCCAAGATCCATCGCCGGATCAGCTATCATGGCATTATCCCAGTCAATTAAATAGAGTTCTCCTTCACTTGATAAAAGCCAATTGTTATGATTCATATCACAGTGACATACAACTTGCTTTTGATTTGTAATGATTGGTAGTACGTTTTCCAAATAAGTTAATGCTTTATGAATCACAATGTTCGAATAACCTTCAAAATTTCTTTTCAATAATCCTTTTATATTTCGTAAAATATCCTCTGGAACAACTGGTTTTTTACCAATTTTAACTAACATGTCCAGTAGTTCAGAGGAATGGTGAATTTTACTTAGCATGTCGGCTACACGAGGGTGCTGCATTTCCTCTGGCGTCAACTCACGTCCGTCCAACCATTTTTGTGCCGTAATTACATCTCCATTTTCCAATCGTTTTGTCCAGACAAGTTTCGGCACGATTCCCTGCGCGGATAAAACAGCAAGAAAAGGTGATGAATTTCGTTTAAGAAAGAGTCTTTTTCGTTCATTTTTCGCAAAATACGCTTCGCCTGAAGAGCCTCCAGCTGGTGTAATTGTCCAATCTTCACCAAGTATATGTTCCAACCAATTCACCCTCAATTCCTGTAATTCTTCAAAATACTTAACTCAGCAACCGTACGTAATGGAGTCGTATTTACCATTATAGCTTGTATATTTATAAAATTATTAATCTATTGTTGTGTGTTTCTGTCGAAAAAGGACATATATATAAGAGTACCCAATTTGGCAGGAAATTTCAAGAGATTCATTTTAGAGGTTGTTCATTACAATGGATAGGTTTCATCTTCCCATTCAGGACGCTTTACCGCACTAGTTTGACAATATTTCAATAGCACCTCACAAACCTTTAGTTGCTGATGCTTTAAAGGGGAAACCAGTCCTCTCTTTTCTGAAAGCCATTCATCATGCTGTTCCAAACCTATAAATTTCGTTCGAAAGGGTTCAGCTTGAAACCGCAAACGATGGTTTGGTGAAAGTACCACTTTTGTAATCGGAAAATCAAGATGATGTGTGTTTAATACACGTTTTATGACCTGCTCCGTTCTTTTCAAAGAAATCATTGGACTTAACATACGGTTCATTTCATTGCCTTCCTTCAAATTCCACGTTCGACCATCATCTGCCATTATTTCGATTTCCTTTGAGTTAAAATCAATCAGGTGAATGATATCCATCCCAATAGGACTAACAAATAGAATTTCTGCTTCGATTGGAGCATTTTTTAAGTTAAATATAGGATAATAATATAACAAATAGGTGTCAGGAAATCGTTGTAAAAAATATTTTAAACTCTGATCATCTTCATACCCTTGATCTACAATCGACATATCACTAACCGTTGTTGAGGCCCATTTTAATTGAAAACGCATAAGAGTATCCAAAAATTCATGCTTTAATTGTTGTTTTGATTCTGGTAGTTTGTGTAAAACCTGTTCCTCAAATGCTGGTGGTTTTTCTTCCACTTTTGTAAACAACCGTTTCCACTTAGACAGGATCGTTTCTTTTTTATTTGTATGTTCTAGTTCCATCTCGTGAACATCTTGTAATTCCCACGCCTCTAACGCTTTATTCCAGTTTTCCTTCTTTAATCGGATAAATTGACCTGGATAGTGGTAGATGTTCGTCTCGTACCTAGAAATATAGTCTTTTATTTTTACCACTTGAGCCATTTCAATCACCTCGATTTAAGTAAAATAGTTCCACTACTTCATACTTAGGACTTTTGGAAGGATGAATTTGAAAAATAACAAATGCATCTACAATCATATTCATACGATCTTGAAAATTTTCATGCAGGCTCGTAACAGTCCTTTCTCCTTTCTGTTCCAGCCACTTCTTCCCAAGTGTAATATGTGGACGATATGGTCTATTTTCTGCTTTGAACCCCTGTTCCTTACAAGCAAACTCAACCTTTTTTTGTAGTTTGGAAAGTTCTTCATTATTTTCTTCAATGCCCGCCCACAACACTCTTGGCTTTCTTGGATTACCAAACATCCCTAATGATTGAATGGATATGTTAAAAGCAAACGAAGTATTCTGATTTCGCAATTGCTGTATCAATGGTTGAAGCACTTCATTGGAAACAGGCCCTAAGAATTTTAATGTTATATGTAAATCCAATGGATCTGGCCAAACCTTATAAGAAAAATACTGCTTTAGTTTTTCCTGCCAAGAGGACAACCATTGCTGACATTCCTTGTTTAGCGGTACTGCAATAAAATAATGAGGCAACTGCATATGATCCCCTCCAGTAACATTATATCACTTTAGGCTCTCACTTTTTCATCACATTCATGCAAAAAAAGCACATTACTTCTCCTGCACCTTTTTCATAAAACGGTTATATGTATTTTTATCACAAATAACATACAGCTCTGAATCTGTTTTTATTTCATTGTCAAGCGTGCGATTGATACTAAGATCATTTTTATCTGCAATAAGTGTAGCGCCGACACCTAACAGCTCATCAAATGCATCTCGATACGTTTTCCAATGAGGTAAAGCAGGAATATGATAAAGATCATCCCCGTGTGACCTACTTAATAGCTGGCCATATACGCTAGAAATTCCATTCATAAAAGCAGAACGGACAAAAAGAGAGGATATCGTTTCATGAGAAATAATAAATTCATTTACCTTCATGTATTCGAAATTTCTAATATGCCTTTCCTCGATTATTTCTACAACAGTATGTATTGACGGGGCAACAGCTTCAATTGCAGAAGCGATTAGCAGCGTTTTACCATCACATAATTCGCTGTTATCAATACGATCATCCGCAAAAATAAGTACTGATTTAGCCTCCATGACGTTTGCTTGGATCAGTAATTCTTCTGAGGAGGCATTCCCTCTGATATAATGCACATTCGCCGAAAGCATTGGTGCTCTTTCTAAATCATCAATAATAACGATTTCCACATCTTTTTTCGTATCCAGCATTTCATTTATTGCGTATTTTGCTTTTTTAGACCAACCGACAATAATATAGTGATTACGCTCCTTAAACACAATATCACCTTCCTCTCTTTTTTTACGAAAGCTAGCTAACCCATCCACCACTTTTCCGATAACAACTCCAATTAAGCCAATTCCAAACACATAGAGAAAAAGCGCTATTACTCTTCCACCAATAGATACTGGAAAATAATCTCCATACCCAACCGTGGTGACGGTCGTCATTACCCACCAGAACCCATCAAAATAGTTTGAGAAGGTTTCCGGCTCCACTTCAACCACTAAATAGGATGTAAATAATATTAATAAAAAACTTGTACCGAATAATAAAGAATTGTTCACCTTAATCATCCGAAGCATGACTTTACGAAAGAAATACATATCCTGCCTCCTTTTTTAATGGGTACTTCATAAAGTGAAACTTCAATCAGTGGGGGTTTTCTTCATCCCACACTGATTGTTAGTTGAACCAATCGGGCATTTACGGGCAGTTACCCCCGCCTACACTTCTCGTTTTTCTAAAGTCTTGAGGTCGGGGTATTACTGCCCGTTAATGCGAGATAAACACTAAACAACCTCTTTAAAAGAATTATCTGTAAATTTCACTTCAACTACTAGCCAGTTTCAATCAAAATGGTGTAAAATAAAAACAACTACACGATTCACTTTCACCACGTTTCTAATGCATACATTAAGGAGTGGTTTTTTGAATCAATCAACAACCCGCATGCTAACCCGTGTTAAAGCTGTGTACCTTTATATTAGAGAAAACGGCACAGTTACAACATCAGAATTAGCAGAGGAATTTAGTATTACGGATCGAACTGTTCAAAGAGATCTAAGCGTCTTGGAACATAACGGTCTTGTAATGAGTCCGACCCGGGGAAGATGGAAAATCACTGGTAAAAAAGTAAGGATTTCTTAATATTAAGTAGAGGAGACGGCTGACACAACAAGAGTCAGCCATTTTTTTACCAGATAAGAAAGTATAAAATGCTTCTTATTCTTACGTTGACCCCCTCATCGTGCTTTTAATAACCCTTGGGTATTATACCTACTAATGCGTGTTCAAAAGTCGCCACGTCCTGTGGCAACGCCTGCATGACCCATATCGTGTGGGCCTGAGGTGCGCAGCTTATCATTTGGTGACTTTTTGAACAACCTCTACTAACTCATCATTTGTTAATTCTCGATATTCTCCAAGGTCTAGTTTCGGATCAAGAGAAAGATTACCCATCGATATCCTCTTTAAATATAATACTTTCTTTCCAACAGTTTCAAACATCCTTTTTACTTGGTGGAATTTTCCTTCTTTAATCGTAAGTTCAATTTCAGATACTTCTCCTCTTTTCAAAATCTTTAATTCTGATGGCTTCGTAACATATCCATCGTCCAATGTAACCCCTTTTTCAAATTGAATACGATCTTCTTCGGTAACTTTTCCTGAAACACGAGCAATATATGTTTTTCCTACATCTTTTTTTGGAGAAAGTAATTGATGGGCTAATTTCCCATCATTTGTAATAAGCAACAAACCCTCTGTGTCCTTGTCGAGCCTCCCAACTGGGAAAGGCTCAAAGATTGTATCCTTTGGCTCTAACAAATCAATGACTGTAGCGTCTCTTGTATCCTCGGTAGCAGATACGAAGCCTGGAGGTTTGTTCATCATTAGATAAATGGATGATTTGTATTCAAGTTTCTCTCCGAATATGGTAATTACATCTAGGGAAGGATCGACATGCTCTTTTCCATTTTTAATAACACCATCATTAAGGAGTACCGCACCTTTTTTTAGAAGTTCTTTCACTTCTTTTCTACTTCCATATCCCATGTTTGATAGTACTTTATCAATTCGCACATAGATTCTCCTTTCAATGCGAGTTCAATTGTTATCTTCTTCTAAACAACTTCTCCAGAACACGCACACGGCTTCCTATCGTTCTTTCTAATAAAGTTGATTCATAGCATAACCATACATACATTACTGCACCAATCACCATCGTAATGACTAATATGAAAACCGTTTCCATGCGTCCATCTTGGTTCGATAGAAAAAGCCCTAATATCCATCTTGTTATCCAAACCGTGATGGCCATTATAGTAGTTAAGATCGCGACCAAAGCGGATCGTTTCTTAAATTCTCTATACGAAAACTGAATGGAAGTTTTTATTCTCCAAAAATTCAATATAACAGCAATAAATACCGCTAACATAGTGCCAATTACTGCTCCTTTAGCCCCAAAAGCATACATAAGAGGTATGTTCAACGTGATCTTAACGATTAATCCAGCTGTTAAACTAATCACCGCAAATCGTTGTTCATTGATTCCCTGAAGGATGGATGAGGTTACTGTAAAAAACGCAAAAAACAATCCGACAGGTGCATACCAAGCTAGTAATGGGCCATTTATTCCTATATTCTCCATTCCATAAAAGGAACCATAGACTTCATTTGATAATAATGACATACCAACTACAGCTGGAAGTACAAGTAGCATCACAATTTGTAATGCTTGGTTAATTTGTTTAAACGCTAGTGTTTTGTTGTTATCGGTAATTGATTTTGTAATCGCAGGTAATATAGTTAAAGACAAGCCTGTCGCAAGGGTTACCGGTATGATTACAAGCTTATGTCCATAAAAGTTAATATTTGAAAAAGCTATATCTGAGATTTCAGCTTGGCCAATAGCGACCATTGCCCTATTAAAGGTAAGTAAATCAACTTGCTGATACAATGGTGTCGCAAGCCCAACTAGGACGAATGGTCCCGCGTAACGAAAAAGTTCTTTGTACAACTTCTGCATTGGTATATCATAGGTTGTTGTTTGTTGCGCAATTAGTTTATCCAAATGGGGTTTTCTCTTTTTCCAATAAAAACCTAATACAATATAGGAACCGATTGCCCCTACAAATGCTGCAAATGTCGCAAAGCCAACAGCTGTTCGAATGGTACCATTAAAGACATTTAATACGAAAAAAGCAGCTGTTAATAAAAAGATAATCCGAACAATTTGTTCTATGATCTGTGAAATTGCCGTTGGCCCCATTGATTCATAGCCTTGAAAGAAACCGCGAATAATACTCATACTTGGAATGATTAATAGTGCAAAACTAACCATTTTTAATACTAGAGCAATATCAGATGCAGAATTACCATATTCATCATCGACAACATACACTCTAGCCAAAAGATCTGCACCAAAAAATAACAATAAAAAAGCAATAATACCAGTCATTGCCATTAAACCAATACCTGCTTTGAACATTCTCCGACCTGTTTCATAATCTCCAAGGGAATTATACTTAGAAACAAACTTAGAAACGGCAAGCGGTACACCTATTGTAGACAAACTAATTAATATATTGTATGGACCATATGCATAACCATATAAGGCCCCACCAGAAGAACCAACCAATTCATTAAAGGGGATCGTGTAGATCATCCCTAGAAATTTTGAAAAAAACGTGGCCGCTGTTAACAACATTGTTCCACGAATTATATTAGACATTGCCATCTTCTCACCTGCATTATTGTAGAATCTAACTCATTTAGTTTATCATAAAGAGAGTACAAACAGGGATTTGTTTTTTCAATCCTATTTGATGAACCGAACCAATTTGAGTCTTACGGACTTGTTTGCCGGCCAAAAGAGTCCACTTTAGGTCGTTATGATCGGGAAAAGTGAGACTTCATACCCTGAAAGGAATGAAAGTTATGACTTATCAAGTTGCAATCATAGGTGGCGGTCCATCTGGATTGATGGCAGCTATTTCTGCAGCAGAAAATGGAGCAGAAACTGTTTTAATCGACAAAGGAAATAAACTAGGAAAAAAATTAGCGATTTCAGGTGGTGGCCGATGTAATGTAACCAATCGTCTTCCTCAGGATGAAGTAATCAAAAATATACCAGGTAATGGAAGGTTTTTATACAGCGCATTCTCCGTATTTAATAATTACGATATAATTGATTTCTTTGAAAACCTTGGTGTTGCTTTAAAAGAGGAAGATCATGGGAGAATGTTTCCTGTTAGTAACTCAGCCAAAAGTGTGGTTGATGCATTACTGAACCGTATGAAAGAATTAAATGTTGCAATTCTAACAAATAGCCCAGTACAGGCGATCCATTATAGTGAAAAATCACATACGATCATCTTACAATCACAAAAAAAGATCGACGCTCATGCAGTTGTCATTGCCGTAGGAGGTAAAGCAGTCCCACACACGGGTAGTACTGGTGATGGCTACGCCTGGGCAAAGAAGGCTGGTCACACAATTACCGAGATCTACCCTACTGAAGTTCCTTTGCTATCAGATGAACCTTTTATAACGAACAGAAAATTGCAAGGCTTAGCGCTTCGTGATGTGTCATTATCCGTGTTAAACAAAAAAAACAAGCCTATTATTACACACCAAATGGACATGCTCTTTACACACTTTGGGGTATCTGGACCCGCAGTACTTCGATGTTCCCAATTTGTAGTAAAAGAGATGATGAAAGGCAATAAGGTTGTTATGATGGAGATAGACGCATTACCTAACAAAAAGGAACAGCAATTGTATGATCATTATAGTGAACTTGTAGAGGAAAATCCCCGAAAGAGCATTAAAAACATATTCAAAGGTCTTGTACCAGAAAGGTATTTAGATTTCCTATTAGCGCAAAATGGAATAGAAAATGACGAAAAAGCCGCAAATATTTCCCGGGAAAAGATAAGAAATTTAGTAAGGGGATTAAAGCATTTTCAATTCAATGTAAATGGCTCGCAACCAATTGATAAAGCTTTTGTTACTGGAGGGGGGGTTTCAACAAAAGAAATCGCACCAAACACAATGCAATCAAAAATCATGAGAGGATTGTATTTTTGTGGGGAAATACTAGACATTCATGGGTATACTGGCGGATACAATATTACCTCCGCTATGGTAACGGGAAGAATTGCTGGAATGAACGCTGCATGGGAGGCACTTTCGGAATAAAGCGAACTCGTTTCAGCAAGCTAAAACATGGGGGAATCCCCACCTACGCTTCGCTTAGAGGTGGGGTCTGAAACCCTAAAACCATTTTAATATTAAAGATTGACACACCCTGTATTCATTTATCCTCGATAAGCCTTCTCTAAGGCATCTTTTAAGGAAACGATGATGTCGTCCGCATCTTCAATACCAACCGAAATTCTAACTAAACCCTCCGTTATATTAAGTTTCTCCTGTGTCTCAGGAGGAAGTGCCCGGTGGGATGTAGATAGTGGATAAGAGACAGTTGTTTCTACTCCTGCTAATGTAGGTACAATCTTTATCCATTTTAATGATTTAAAAAATACGTTAATATCACACAATCCAGTAATATCAATAGAAACAATTGCTCCTTTTCCCTTGGATGAGAAGGATTTAGGATAGTACACTTTTTTTACAGCTGGATGATTTGTCAATGCATCAGCCAAAAGTTGTGCGTTTTTTGATTGTCTTTCCATTCTTACACTTAACGTTTTTAGTCCTCTGCACGCAAGCCATGCTTCAAACGGGCTTAGATTCGATCCCAAATTTATAACCTTTGTTCTTGCTTTTTGAATTAAATCTTCCCGACCAACGAGGACACCAGCGGTAACATCACTGTGTCCACCAATATATTTAGTTGCACTATGCACAATCAGGTCTATACCTGATTGAAAAGGTCGGCACAAATATGGTGTAGCGAAAGTATTATCAATCATCGTAAAAAGTTGATATTTTTCTCCTGTTTTTACAATTTTATTCAAATTTTCAACACGAAGTAACGGATTTGTTATAGACTCAGAATAGAGTAGTGTTGTATTAGATCGTATTTTTTGTTCAATTAAATCTATTTTACTAAAGTCAACGAATTCAACATCTATGCCGAAATCTTTCAACTCATATGCTAATAGATGATAGGTACCACCATATATATCAGCTGATGCAAGAATATGATCTCCCTGTTTTGCCACTGATAAAATTCCGGCTAAAATAGCTGACAACCCTGAAGAAGTTGCGATTCCGTCGGGTGCTCCCTCTAATTGAGATACAGCACTCCCAAGCTCATCGGTATTTGGATTCCCAACCCTTGTGTATAAATAATCATTTTTCCCTTGATAAAAATTTTCTAAATCTTCAAGATCTGTAAATTTAAAGGATGACGTTTGATAGATTGGTGTAACTTTGCTGGATATCGTTTTTGATTTATTTTGCGAAAGATGTACTGTTTTCGTGTCAAAATTTTGTTCCATGACATTCTCCACTCACCTTATAAATAGTTTATAACTACTTTACCTTATTCTACGAAAAAAACCAACTTATATAAACGCAAATCAGATGAAGTTAACAAATTGAAGTCAGCTGCACAAAATTCACTGATCGAATTCGTAATCGGAATCCTAGTAGTACCAGCTGTCTTCAATTAGTCCCCATCACCATAACACTTTAAAGCAACGCTTAATGGTGGACAGGCACCAATGAAGAATGGTTATTCTGGATTATCAAATGTAAAAACTTGTTCCCACGTTTTCCCACCAGTAGTCGTTGTGTACATAACAGAAGGGCGCTGTGAATCGGAAGTAATCAGCCAGCCGCTTTTTGCATCAGCAAATGCGATATAAGCCCCTTTGTATCCTGGAAATGCCTGGTCACTCCTTTGCCACGTTTTCCCACCGTCTGTTGTCCAACCAATTGAATTAGATTTATCACAAGCTGCGCAATATCCGCCCATGAATGCAACATCTGGACTTACAACATATAACTGACCTGGCGCAGAACCATTATTTGTAATGTCGGTTTGTGCTTTTTCTGGGGATTTCATTGGAAGCCCAGGAGCTGGACCTGCCCCTGCCGTAGAGTTATTTATAACCGTTTGCCAGTTATTACCACCATCACCCGTATGAAAAACAGAATACGAAACCTGGCTCATTCCAGCACCGCCAACTAGTTCTATCCAGGCATCGTTTTGGCCAGCCGACCTAATCTTAGCATCGCGAACATCTACAACAGTAGCACGGGTCATGACTTTTTCCCAAGACTCCCCACCGTTTGTTGTCCGCATGACAATTATTTGTTTACCTTCTTGTGTAACTGCCCATCCATTTTTTAAATCATGAAAATAAGCATTGCCTTTCATGTTGTCAGGAATATCAAACGTTGACCATGATTTACCACCATTTGTTGTATAGGCATTCCCAACAAAGCCCACCTCGTTAGAATTAAAGTGAAGAAAGCCCTTATTTGGTAACCTACCTACTGGAGACCAGTTTTTTCCACCATTTGTTGTATTTAAAAGTCGTCGCCCGTCTTGTTTTTCGGAATTATCAGCAAAAACTACCCATGCATTGTCCTTGTCTAACGCAAACAGTTGATCAACCGTCTGTTCGCCTTGATATTGTATGTCCCAGTCTTTGCCGCCACTATTTGTTTTTGCAATCCACCCGTTTCCGCCAACCCAACCAGATGATGGGTCGATTAAGCGAATGGCAGTAATACTCCCCATGCGAATGTCATCCGTTGGTGGAGATTCCTTTCCCGAATCGTCAACAGGGTTCTCATTTGATGGATCCCTTGTATCAACTGTATCCTTTGAGGGCGTCGTTTGGTTATTTTCCGTGTTATTTGAAGCGTTGGTACTACTGTTTTGCTCTGATGAGATATTTTGGCTACCTTGATGATTAACGATATAAAAGGTGCCAACGATTAACAAAAAACAAACGGCTACACTCAGTACAGATGGAATGAGTTGTCTGAATCTGAATCGGTTGAAAATATTTGTGGGAGCGGAACTGTGCCGTTTCTCCATCCTCTCTCTTACAAACCTTTTATTTTTTTCGGTAAACGCACCCTCTTTAAAAACGGTTTCATCCAGAATACTTTCAAGGTGTTTAAGCTTATCGTCCATGTTAGTTCGCCTCCTCATACAAATCCCTTAATAACTTCCGCCCTCGTCGTAGTCGGGTCCGAATTGTTTTGGCATTTTTATGAAGCGTTTGTGCAACTTCTTCAATCTTCAGCCCCGAATAATAATAAAGAACAATAACTTCTAAATATTTTGTTGGAAGCTCCATGACACAATTGGCTAGTATTTGGTTATCACTGCTTCGTATGACCGCTTCTTCCGGCGTCGGCTCTGGGTTATCCTTATAATAGGCAGCATGTCTAAGGCCGACGTCAATGTTACGAATTGACCAAGTTTTTAATGAGTCCTTGCAACGATTAACAGTAATGCGATAAAGCCACGTTTTGATGGTCGAATCCCCACGAAATGTGGTGATTTTATGAAAACAAGTAATAAACACATCTTGAACAATGTCTTCAGCCCTTGCCCAATCTCTCGTGTAGGAAAAGGCTAGTTTCGTTAATGGAGTACCATATTCATCCATTAATGTTTCGATCACTGTTTCAGTATCATTTTGCTGTATCCACTTTATTTCATTTTCTTTCATAGTTCGTTTCATTTCCCCACCTCACCATGTCGCCATTCAATATATGGACGATTACCAACTGGAAAATGTTTCAGACGGATTGCATTCAATTTAAAAAGTTACTTTAAAATGAGCAAGCTAAGAGTTACGGATGTTCATGCAATATTGTGAGTGTTTTCATAATTTGCACTCAGGCCAATATTGGTTTATTATTAAATAAACTTAAAGAGGATGTTCAAAAAGTCACCAAATGATAAGCTACGCATCTCGGGCCCACACGATGTGGGTCATGCAGGCGTTGCCACAGGACGTGGCGGTCTTAGCCTGTATTCCTTAAATGGCTCGTTCTTCCGGTCCTCATGTAGGGAAAGCCTACACTGCGGTCCTCAGAAGCATCGCCGCCTCGACCTGCTTGCTTCTAATTTACCGACTTTTTGAACACGCACTTAAAAGTAGAAGGTGGGTTAAAAATGAGTTTTTTTTCGAGATCATCTAGGCGAAAGCCATATAAACACGGCAATCATGGTAGCCATCATTATAAGAAAAAAGGTTTACTAGGAAAATTTATGGATGTTCTTGAATCCGGCAGTCATTCCAATGGCCATCATTATAATTCTCGACATCAAAGACATTATGCGCCTCAAGAGAAACACATTTCAAAAAACACGGCATGTAGCAAATGTAATGCACAAATACCGTCAGGATCCAAGTTTTGTCTGGAATGTGGTGAAAAGGTTGAAACGACAGCATTTTGCATCAGCTGCGGTGAAACACTACCAACAGATGCGAAATTTTGTTCGAAATGTGGAGCCAAAACGAACAATTGAGTACCATGTTGTTAAAACCTTTTAAAAAGAAGTGGTACGGAAGACGTTATGGAGATTACAAAATCGAAAAAATGTTGGGTGAGGGTAGATTTGGAATTTGCTATTTGGCAACAACAAATCAGGGCGCTTTCGTTGTAATCAAACGTTTCAAACCTCATATTTTAAAGAAAAACGAACAGAAAAATGTATGTGAAGCTGTGATGCTATCAAAGCTTAACCATCATGCAATTCCGAAGTTATTAGGAGTAATAAATGATAAAGAATTATATGGATTTGTACTTGAATATAAATTAGGTCCTACAGCAGAAACTATGCTCTTCAAACAAAAATATGGCTTCAATAAAACAGAGATATTTAATATAGGCAGTCAGCTTATTAGTATTATTAAATATTTGCACGGAAAAGGAATTGTTCATCGAGATCTGCGTATTCCCAATGTACTTATACATGATGGCAAAGTTTCGCTCATAGATTTCGGTCTTGCCCGTTGGGGCGATCATGAACGGTATAACTTCGATCAGGATTTTTCCTATTTAGGTGATTTTTTACTGTATCTTCACTATTCCACATTCAAAAAACAACAAAGAGTAAGTAAGCCGTGGTACGAAGAACTTGATCTTACAAATGAACAAATTCATCTTTATAAAAGAATGCTTCGGTTAGAGGATCCATACTCAAATATACACGAGCTAGAAAGAGATTTTCTTATTGCTTTTCGCGCTAACAGCGACAAGTGAAACTCAAACACGAATAAAACCCCAAAAAAACCGATGAGTATACTCATCGGTTTTAAAGTAGCTTGGCGGCGTCCTACTCTCGCAGGGGCAATGCCCCAACTACCATCAGCGCTGGAGAGCTTAACTTCTGTGTTCGGCATGGGAACAGGTGTGACCTCTCCGCCATTACCACCAAACAGTTATTCAAATTTCAAGTACTACATTGTTTTGTGTACCTTCAAAACTAGATAAGAACTAAAGACATATAAAACATATAGTTAAGTCCTCGATCGATTAGTATTCGTCAGCTACACGTGTCACCACGCTTCCACCTCGAACCTATCAACCTCATCGTCTCTGAGGGATCTTACTCATTTAAAATGA
>NZ_JAMQKB010000002.1 GCF_028416575.1 Terrihalobacillus insolitus
TGGCACGATTGAAGTTAACAAGAACATCCGTAATGGCGTTGACATATGTAACGGCTATCTTGTTTTTATAGACTCGATTAGAGAAGTACGTTTTTGTGCCCATCGCCATTCTCCTTTCCCTTCATAACTAAATGATATCAGAACAAATGTTTGGTGTCAACACAATTTTATCTCCTCCGGAGGGGCGAATCATCCCCCACTTATTATTGGTGTTACCCACCTTCACATAATGGAAGTAGGGGTCTTCTCGCCCGTGAAAAGATAAAAGCGACCAAAGTGGCCGCTTTTATTTTGCATATTCAACTGCTCTCGTTTCCCGGATTACCGTCACTTTTATATGGCCTGGATAATCAAGCTCATCTTCAATACGCTTACGAATATCTCTGGCAATTTTTAGTGATTCTAAATCGTCAATCTCATCCGGTTTCACTATAATTCGAATTTCACGTCCCGCTTGAATCGCAAAGGATTTCTCTACACCTTCATAGGATTCCGAGATTTCCTCCAATTTCTCCAACCGTTTGATATAATTTTCGAGAGTTTCACTTCTTGCCCCTGGTCGAGCAGCAGATAAGGCATCTGCGGCAGCAACAAGTACAGCAATGATAGAAGTTGGTTCTTCGTCTCCGTGGTGTGAAGCAATGGAGTTGATTACCACTTCGTTTTCCTTATACTTCGTTCCTAATTCTTTTCCGATTTCCACGTGACTTCCTTCCACTTCATGGTCGATCGCTTTTCCGATATCATGAAGTAGTCCAGCCCTGCGAGCGAGCGTTTCATCCTCACCTAGTTCGGCAGCTAATAGACCAGAAAGGTAAGCAACCTCTGTTGAGTGTTTTAATACATTTTGACCATAGCTTGTCCGATATTTTAAGCGACCAAGTATTTTAATAAGGTCTGGGTGCAATCCATGAACACCAACCTCAAACGTTGTTTGTTCCCCTACTTCACGAATATATTCATCTACCTCACGTCTGGATTTTTCAACCATTTCCTCAATTCGCGCTGGATGAATTCTACCATCTTGAACGAGCTTTTCAAGCGCAATACGCGCTGTTTCTCGTCTAATCGGATCAAATCCTGATAGTATGACGGCTTCAGGAGTATCATCAATTATTAAATCGATTCCTGTTAAGGTTTCTAACGTTCGTATATTACGGCCTTCACGACCAATAATACGACCCTTCATTTCATCGTTTGGTAGGTTTACAACGGATACTGTCGTCTCTGCAACATGGTCAGCTGCACAACGCTGCAAAGCAAGCGAAAGAATACTTTTGGCCTTCTTATCTGCTTCCTCTTTGGCCCGGTTCTCAGCCTCTTTTATCATTAACGCCGATTCGTGGGATACCTCATTCTCTACACGCTCTAAAATAATCTGTTTTGCTTGATCAGATGTATAACCAGAAATGCGTTCGAGCTCTGTCTGCTGTTTGCCTAACATAGCTTCCACTTTGCTTTCCGTTTCTTCAATTTGTTGTTGTTTTGTTGCTAGAGAATCTTCCTTCCTCTCCAACATTAGTTCACGCTTATCCAGCGTTTCACCTTTACGGTCCAGATTTTCTTCTTTTTGCATTAGACGGGTTTCTTGTTTTTGGATTTCCATTCGTCTTTCACGAAGTTCTTGGTCTACCTGCTGACGAAGTTTGTGATTTTCATCCTTCGCCTCCAAAAGCGCCTCTTTTTTGGCGGCATCTGCGTTCCGATACCCTTCTTCAACGATTTGCTTTGCCAATTGTTCTGCACTAGAAATCTTCGCCTCAGCAATAGATTTACGAATCACATACCCAACAACAATACCGACGATTAGGGCAAGCAAAATGGAGATGATTAAGACAACCATGGTTTCACCTCCTCTTGCTATAAACTTGTACAATTCATTCCAGTCGGCATGTACAACGTTTCATTAAATTAACCTTTATTCGATAATGGATTGTATAATAAATAAACAATTATACATACTAATTTTAATCTTGGTGCCATCTATTGTCAAGGAAACGTCAAATTTATGTAACATACATTTCAAATATTTTCATAAGTTATGTTGTTTCATAGCATCTGTTGTCGAACTAATTTCAGAATTTGCAGTGTAAAAACGCGCGAGATTTTTGGGATTCGGGGTACTTTTCTTATTTGTTTCTGTAAATGGGTGTTCTATTTTTTAATATTTATAAAAAAAGGATACGAATCGATGTCCGATTTGTATCCCTAATTCATAAATATGTGATAGAATGTTCGGTTTACATGTCCAAAGCTTCTTGAGCGTCCTCTGCTGCTTCTACTTCTGTGGTGTCTAATCCGTGATGCTTTCTTATGAGACTATGAATCTCATTCATAATTTCTACATTATCCTTTAGGAACTGTTTCGCATTTTCGCGGCCTTGTCCAAGACGCTCTTCATTATAGGAATACCATGCACCACTTTTTTGCACAATATCTAGTTCTGAGCCAATATCGATTAGTTCTCCTTCTTTTGAAATTCCTTGTCCGTACATAATGTCCACTTCCGCTTGTCGGAAAGGAGGAGCAACTTTGTTTTTAACAACTTTAATTTTAGTTTTATTTCCAATCATTTCATTACCTTGTTTAAGGGTTTCCGCACGACGCACTTCAAGTCTTACAGATGAATAGAATTTAAGGGCACGTCCGCCAGGGGTTGTTTCTGGGTTTCCAAACATAACGCCTACTTTTTCTCTTATTTGGTTAATGAATATAGCTGTTGTCCTTGACTTATTGATTGCACCAGAAAGTTTTCTAAGTGCTTGTGACATTAATCTGGCTTGTAGGCCAACGTGGGCGTCCCCCATCTCTCCTTCGATTTCCGCTTTTGGTACTAAAGCGGCAACGGAATCAATGACGATCATATCAACAGCACCACTACGTACAAGAGCTTCCGCAATTTCAAGCGCCTGTTCACCCGTATCTGGCTGAGATAGCAGGAGATCATCAATATTAACACCAAGATTTCTTGCATATACAGGATCAAGCGCGTGCTCCGCATCGATAAATGCAGCTTGTCCACCAGTTCGTTGTGCTTCTGCAATTGCATGAAGTGCTACAGTCGTTTTACCAGATGATTCAGGTCCATAGATTTCCACTACGCGTCCACGTGGGTATCCACCAACTCCAAGTGCTACATCCAATGCAAGAGAACCACTCGGAACGGTGGCTACTTTTTGTTCGGCTGATTCTCCAAGTTTCATAATCGAACCTTTACCAAATTGCTTTTCTATTTGTTTTAACGCCATATCTAGTGCCTGTTTACGATCACTCAATCAAATTTCCTCCTTATAGTACATCCTCTTCCATCAATCTACTACTATCATAACTTGTTTTATGAGATTTGCCAAGTAGTTAATCGAATAAATGTTCTCTTATTTTTGCAAGTTAATAATACAACGAAAAAAGTACTTTCTATACACAATAATTGTTTTTTTGTGGTTCAAAACGTAATGAAAACAGTTTTCCCGATTAGCGAGCGGACTCGTAATTCTTTTTAATTTGTTGCCAAAGAAGCTCATAGCCTTTTTTGACAGTTCTATTTCTAATCGTCTCACGATCACCAGAAAAAGTATATTCTTTTACTACAGTTGGAGATCCCTTTTGAGAAATCGCAATATACACTGTGCCGACTTTTTTCCCTTCTGATTCGTCTGGGCCTGCTACACCAGTAAAACTAACGCCAATTGATGCATCCAATTTCTTCATTACATTTTCCGCCATTTCGGTTGCGCACTGCTTACTTACTGTGCCGTGTGTTTTAATCGTTTGATCGGAAACACCTAACACTTTCTGCTTTACAGAAGTAGCATAGCATACAATACCACCTTGACATACGGAAGAAGCTCCAGAAACTGCGACCATTTTATCCATGAATTTCCCACCAGTAAGACTCTCTGCGGCAGCAATTTTCCTTGTGGATTCTTTTAATAATGACACAACTTTTTGTTCAATCGTTTCTTCGTCATACCCATAAAAATAGGAACCAGAAATGGCTAGGATTTCTTGTTCTGTTTGATTGAGCATATCATCTGCTATTTCTTTTGTTGCTGCTTTTGCCGTTATACGGATCGCTACTTCTCCTTCTGAAGCGAGTGGCGCAATTGTCGGGTTATCTTGGTTTACGATAAGCTTCTTTAAGTCATGTTCTAGTTGGGATTCTCCAATTCCAATAAAGCGTAACATTCGTGATTGTATTACTGCATTCAAATGCAACTTATTTTTGAGATGAGGCAGTGCTACGGTGGAAAGCATATGCTTCATCTCCCTTGGAACTCCAGGCATAAATACCCATGTGGTATCGTCATAATCGATGATCATCCCAGGTGCCATTCCAACTTCATTTGATAGAACGTAGGCTCCTTCAAAGATTCTCGCCTGCTTTCGATTATTTAAAGTCATTTGCCGGTTGGCACGCTTAAAATACCCTTCTATTTTGTGCATGGATGCTGGCTCTTCAATCAAATGAAAGCCTGTTATTATTTGAAATGCTTCTCTTGTTAAATCATCGTCTGTTGGTCCAAGCCCACCTGTAACAAAAACAAGTTCAGACCTTTTTCCTGCATGTTCAAACGTATTGGAGACCCGTTCCAGATTATCCCCAACAACACTATGATAAAGTGTATGAATCCCATATTTGGCAAGTTGTTCTGAAATCCATTGTGCGTTCGTATTTGATATTTGTCCTAAAAGAAGCTCGGTGCCAACTGCTACAATTTCAGCTCTGACCTGTCCCATTATTTAGAATCCCTCATTACATGCCAATTTTTCACAAAGTAATCTACTCCAGAATAGATTGTGATGATCAGTGCTATGTAAAGCATGATGCTACCAAACGGAAATCCAATGTAAGAGAAAGGAAAATTATGCAGTAATAAAACGGAAACCGCAATAATTTGTGTCCATGTTTTTAATTTCCCTGCCTGGCTAGCAGCTAATACAATGCCCTCTCCAGCAGCTACAAGGCGTAGTCCCGTAACAGCAAGTTCTCTACTAATAATTAAGATTACAATCCAGGCTGGTGCAAACCCCATTTCAACCAAAAGGATTAGTGCAGCAGAGACGAGCAGTTTGTCGGCAAGTGGATCTAAAAATTTCCCAAGATTTGTTACAAGATTAAATTTTCTAGCGTAGTACCCATCAATCCAGTCCGTTGCAGATGCAATAATAAATAAAACGCCAGCAACTAAATGCGAAATTGGTAATACTCGTTCCCCAATTGGAATTTCACCCCAATCAAATGGAACGCTTAAAAGAAGAATAAAGATAGGAATTAAAAAAATACGTGAAAGTGTGATCCGATTCGGTATGTTCACGGGGTTAAAGCCTCCTGTAAAGTTCATTTTCACAATACAAACCCTTCCCGCACTATAAAGGTGGAAAGGGTAACAGCATGTACAATTTCTATTTCGTTTGGTTGCCTATTTCAATCCAAATCCTTTGAAGCACTTCTTCGTTTGGATCGACTTCATATGTTAATGGTACTCCATTTATGGATATAGCTAAATTCGGAGCACTTCCAACCCGAAAGTACAATTTTTCTTCCCCTGTCAAATCAAATTGGATTGGCGATTTATCGGCCTGTAGAGTTTGTGAATAGAAAGATTTACCCTTGCCATTTTCCACCTGTAACCATGATTTCGTGTCTGTTTCAAATTCTACCACAACACTGTCTCCAGGGTTCACTAGTTCGTAAACTGTGACAGGTTCACCTGACTCTGTATCTTGATTTACGACGTTTAGTTGAGGTTCTTTCTCTGCTGGTTTTTCATCAGATTCATCTTCTTTGGGTGTTTCAGAATTACCCCCATTGTTATTGTCTGATTCCTCATTATCCGTAGATGCTTCGGGATCATTAGGTTCTTCTGGATCAGATTCAATTATAATTTCTTCTTCTCCATTATCTTGTTGCCCAGACTGGGGGGCATCGTTTGTAACAGATAGCTGATAAAAGTACCAAACAAGAAAAATAGCACCGACAATTAATAAAACAACCGCAACAGACGGTAAGAAAGAGAAAATAGCAGGACTTTTTGATGAAGAAGCACTTTCTTTTCTATTTCGTTGTGCACGTGTATATTGAATAGAGCTATCATCTGTTACTTTTGGTAGCTCAGACTCATACTCCTCCATTAATGCTTCAGAGTCTATACCTACTGCTGCAGCATACTCCTTGATAAACGCCCGAACATAAAACCTACCTGGCATTACATCAAAATTACCCTTTTCAATTGCCTGCAAATATCTTTTTTGAATTTTGGTGATTTGCTGCAATTCCTCAAGGGTTATGTTCTTAGCCTCTCTAGCTTCTTTAAGTCTCGCTCCTATTTCCATATTTAAAACACCATCCATTTTTAAAAATCAAGCATGGAAAATCCATCGTCTTGTGACATGCTTGGTTTCTCCATTGTGTCATACGTGATTTCCTCGTTTTCATCGCTTCTTAATTCTATAATATAATCAAAGTCATCAAGCTTGTATTCCGTCTGTTGGACAAACATATCTGGATGCTCCACAACTTTTGTTGCTGGAAGTCGTATGATCTCTCTTACAAGTTGCCAATGCTTTTCGCTTGCACGTCGGGTTGAAACGATTCCATCAATGATGTACAAATTATCTTCGTTGTATTCATCTTCAATTAATTGACTTCTAATTGTTTGTTTTAATAATGTACTGGAAACAAATAACCATCGCTTGTTTGCGCAGACGCTAGCAGCAACAATCGATTCTGTTTTTCCTACACGTGGCATCCCCCGGATACCAATTAGTTTGTGCCCATCCTTTTTAAACAATTCAGCCATGAAGTCGACCAATAGTCCTAATTCATTTCGTACAAATCGAAATGTTTTTTTATCATCCACATCACTATGTATATATCGACCATGACGTACTGCAAGTCGATCCCTTAGCTTTGGTTTTCTAAGTTTTGTTATGTTAATCGTATCCATTGTTTGTAAAATCGATTTTAAACGTGTTATTTGTTCATCGTGTCTAGATAAAAGCAACATCCCACGCCGGGAATTTTCCACACCGTTAATTGTTACGATGTTAATGGAAAGCATCCCTAATAATGAGGATATATCACCTAATAAACCTGGTCGGTTATACTGGATTTCGTATTCAAGATACCACTCTGTCTTTTCCATAAAAAAGCTCCTTTTCCAATAAGAAATCCTGTTACTTTCATCATATATGATTTTTATCGTTTAGAAAAGCAATTCTTAGAAGAAATTACTCCTTTCACACTCATTTGCATGGAAATGAGAAAAATTGCTCAACTTTTGTCGTGATGTACAAGTTCACATAGAAATTGCTCAATTCAAATTTCAACTGGTATGGAACTGTAAAGATAAACAAAACCCCTGCTATAAATAATCAGCAGGGGTTTTGAATGTGATGTAGTTATCTGCCATTGCCTTGATTTTGAACTAATTTCACCATTGCATTTGCAATTGCATGTTGTTCATTTTTAGAAGCAGAATTCCATAATTCACGTAGTACCGCTTCTTGATCGTTTTTCGCATCCACTTTTGTGGCTAAATAATCACCAATCTCAAATGCTAAATCATTAACGGCATTTTTATTCATGCCTTGCCCTTCCGCCTGATTTAAACGATCCCCTAGAAAGTCTTTCCAGGATTCAAAATTTTCAAGAACAGACATTTTAACTCCTCCTTCATTCTTCTTTCGACTATAGCTTTTGATTTTCCGAAAAGTTTATACATAAAGAATGAATGAATGAATTCAAATGTCACCATCCGCCAGAAACTGTCATCATTTCCCCATGAATATAAGCGGATCTTTTATCCATAAGAAAAGAAACAGCATGGGCAACCTCGTCAGGAAGACCTTCTCGATTGAGAGGAATTTCCTCTATAATTGCCTTTTTTTCTTCTTCCGTTAAATTGCGATTCATCTTTGTATCGATAAAGCCTGGGCTAATTCCGTTTACACGTATGCCACTACGCCCGACTTCTTTCGCTAACGCCTTCACAAAAGTATTCTGTGCACCCTTGACTGATGAATAAACAACCTCACAACTGGCACCTACCTCCCCCCATATGGAAGAAATAAGAAGGATGTGTCCCGTTTTTCTTTGTAGCATATCCGGGAGAAACTGCTTCGTGATCATCCAAATAGCCTTTACATGTAGACTGAGCATTTGATCCATAACGTCCTCTTCTGTATCCTGAAAAAGCCCGTTATGTGCCATACCATTCACAAAAACAATCGCGTCGTATGTTGGATGTGTTTGTGAAAGAAACGTTTGTATGCCCTCATTTGTACTTAAATCCGCTTGCATAACATTAAGTACTGATTCGAATGGTAGCACTCGTTCCAGTTGTTCAATAGCTTCTTTATTTTGGTTGTAATGAAGAACTAGCTGCATTCCATCCTTGGCTAATTGTTTTGCGATGGCTACGCCGATTCCTCCACTTGCTCCTACGAGTAAACATGTTTTTCCCATACCCGATCTCCTCGTATAGTATATTTAAGAAGGAACGATCTGGCAAACGGAAATCCTGTCTTCGTCAATCCATTGTTCAACAAATTGGTTCGCCTCTTTTACTGTTAGCTGTTCAATCTCTGGCAGGACATTAAATAAATCAATGCCAAGCAAGTGGTAGTGTGTGAACTGGTTCGCCACAAATTCAAGTGAGTTCATCGCCCTTAAAAACATGCCGATTTTTTTCCGTTTCATCCGTTGAAAATCCTCTTCCTTAATGGACGAGTTTTTTAATCGGTGTAACATTTCCTGAATCGTATCGGCTAGCTGATCGGGTTTTGTTGAGTTCCCGCCAATAATGGAAAATCCAAAATCCCGCTCCAAATTCGTTTCAAATTGAAAGCTATGATCAATTAAATCCTGCTCATAAAGTTCTTGGTAAAAGGAGCCACTTTTTGAAAAATAATAATCAAGTAGCATCTCTGTCAAAAGCTCGTTGTGCAAAAATTCCTGTTCTGAATTCAATTCCCCTTTTTCTTTAATGCCTACCATACATTTTGCAGTTGATACTGGCATTTTTATGACACGCTTTTTTTCTGCTACACGAGCAGGTTCATTAGGAAAAGAGCGCTTTATTTCTGTTGGTTCAACAAAAGATTTGTTTGCTTGATTTTCTTCAATGAGCTTCATCATTTCTTCCGGATTGAAATTGCCTGCAACAAAAAATGTCATATTCGATGGGTGGTAAAATGTGTTGTAGCACGTGTATAACGTATCTTTCGTTATGTTTTGGATCGAATCAACCGTTCCAGCAATGTCAGTTCGCACAGGGTGTTTTTCAAAAAGACTTTGAATCGTTCCAAAAAAGGAACGCCAATCTGGTTGGTCATCATACATTTTTATTTCTTGACCAATAATGCCTTTTTCCTTTTCAACGGATTGTTCGGAGAAATAAGGTTCCTGCACAAAGTCAAGCAAGGTTTTTACATTTTCTTTTATATTTGTAGTTGCAGAAAAAAGATACGCAGTTTTAGTAAAAGAGGTAAAAGCATTTGCTGAGGCTCCTTGTTTTGTAAAATCCTGAAAAACATCCCGATCTTTTTTCTCAAATAATTTGTGCTCAAGAAAATGGGCAATCCCATCTGGAACCGTCACTTCCTCTGTCTCCCCAATCGGTACGAACGTTTGATCAATCGAACCATAATTAGTAGAGAATATTGCAAAAGTCTTGGCCATTTCTGGCTTAGGCAATAGAAAAATTTGTAAGCCGTTCTCTAGTTTTTCGGAATAAAGGGTTTCTTTTAACTGGTCATACGATGTTTTATTCATTCATATCTCCCCCTCATTTGTTAAAAAATAGACCGTATCCAATTCGATTTTTGTTGCTACGTTCATTAAGTCGGCTTTTGTTACGTTTTTTATTCGTTCCATTACTTGCTCAGGTGTTATTTTGCTTTTCGCCAGTACCTGATGGTATAAAATCTCAATTAACCCTTGTGGATTATCCATTGTCTCTAATAATTGGTTAACGACAAGATTTTTTGTTTCTTTAACCTGTTCCTCGGTGAAATTACCTTGTCTCATCTGTTCCATTTGCTCTTGAATGATGTCATTCGCTTTGTCAAAATCAGTTGGAGCAATCCCACTGAAAACAAGCAATAGGCCTTTGTGACTTTCAATCCTTGATGCGGCATAGTAGGCTAAACTGTTTTTTTCTCGAACATTAATAAATAGCTTAGAGCTGGGGAATCCACCAAAGATACCATTAAATACCTGCAACGCATAATAGTCGTCATCACCGTACGTAATGTTCGTACGATAACCGAGGTGTAGTTTCGCCTGTTGAATGCTTTGTTTTTCCACAATATTTTGTACTTCTCTTTTTTTATGAACATCTTTGGCGTTACGATCGTTATGATCGATCGATTCCTCACGTTCTTTGAAATGCTTGTTTACTAAGCCCTTTACGTAAGATGCATCAAAATCACCTAGCACATATACATCCATTTGATCCTCTTTCAACAATTGTTGATAATATTCAAATAAACTGTCAGGAGTAATTGTGTCAAGATCCTCTAAGTAGCCATGAACATGTAAACGGTATGGTTCATCTTTACACATTTCGTCTATTAAGCGCATATTGGCATAAGCCATTTTATCATCGATGATCGAGTCTATTTTTGCTTTTAATGTTTGCTTTTCTCTTTTTACAATTGTTTCGTCAAACATGCCATCCTTCGACTTTGGTTCAAAAATAATCTCACTGAGTAAGGTTACTGCACGATCAAATATGTCTTCCTTTGTTGTCAAGTACGTCTCATTTGCAAACTCGAGCCGGAGGGATAGGATGTGCTCCTCCCCTTTTTTAGAACCATCAATGGATAATGTCGCACCAAAAAGATCATCTAAAGCGATACGTAATGCTCTTGCATTTGGATGGTTTTTCGTACCCTGTTGCAAGATATATGGAAGCAATGCACGCATCGTAATGGTTTCCCTTGTTAGTGGAGCCTTCAATTTCACAACGATATTAATCGTTTTATATTTTTCACTTGTAAGGAAGTGAATGTTGTAGCCATTTTTCTGGACAATTTCTTCTTCTGTTGATTTCATAATAGACAGATCCTCCCAAAAATAAAGGTACTCTTAGCATTTCATAAAGGTTAAAATATATCCAGTCTTTCGTATGTATTTCATGTATTTCATATCCTATGTTAAGAAAAAATTTGTTGATTGTAAAAAGATAAAACCAGGGTTTACCAGGTTTTATCTACTACCTTTAATATATGGTTCTCCATTTGCTTTTGGTGCTTCTGCTCTTCCAATAAATCCAGCCAAAGCTAGTATGGTTAACACGTATGGCGCAATCAATAAATAAACCTGTGGAACATTTTCTAATAAGGGAACACCGGAGCTAATGACACTTAAACTTTGAGCTAGCCCAAAAAACAATGCTGCACCCATCGCTCCAAGCGGATGCCATTTACCAAAAATAACTGCGGCAAGAGACATAAAGCCTTGTCCTACAATAGTGGAACTGGAAAAATTAAGGGCGATTGTTAAAGCAAAAACAGAGCCACCTAAACCACCAAGTGCACCTGAAATCATTACAGCGATATACCGCATTGCATACACGTTAATCCCATTCGTATCTGCTGCCATCGGATGTTCACCAACAGAGCGAAGACGTAGACCAAACGGCGTTTTATAAAGGATATACCATCCGACAAAGGCTAACGCGATCGCTAAATAAGAAGTCAAGTACATATTTTGAAAAAACAAACGACCGAGGATCGGAATATCGGCGAGTATTGGAAAATCAATTGTATAGAATGGATAATCAACCATATCTGTTTGCCCTTTACCGTACCACTGTTTTGTTAAAAAGACACCTAAACCAAGTGCCAGAAAATTAATCGCAACACCACTTACAACCTGATCAGCACGAAAGGATACTGAGGCAACAGCATGTACAATGGAGAAAACCGATGATATGACCATGGCAACTAGGATCGATATCCATGGAGTTGCTGCACCAAATGTTTCACCAAAAGCAAGGTTAAAGACAATTCCAACAAATGCCCCCATTACCATTAAACCCTCTAGTCCAATGTTAACAACACCAGATCGCTCACTAAACACTCCTCCTAGGGCAGTAAAAATAAGAGGGGCAGCAAAAAACATAGCTGGTGGAATGATGGACTGTAATACATCTATAAAACCCATTTTATTTGCCCTCCTTTTTCAAACGCAGTAGAACCCAACGGATCATATAGCTTGATGCGACAAAGAAAATAATTAATGCGATGACAATTTCAACTAATTCAGTAGGAACACCTGCAACTGTTGGCATATTAAGTGCACCAATTTTCAAGACTCCAAATAATAGCGCAGCAAGGACAACACCAAGTGCCGTGTTACCACCTAATAATGCAACCGCGATACCGTCAAACCCAATATTTGTGAATCCAGATTGAACAGATATGTAACCAAATGTTCCTAAACCTTCCATAGCGCCTGCGAGACCTGCAAATGCTCCTGCAATTACCATGGACAATATGATATTTTTGTCAACGTTCATTCCTGCATAATTAGAAGCATGCCTATTATACCCAACTGAACGCAATTCATAGCCTGCTGTCGTTTTTTCTAAAAGAAACCACATGATGAAGGCAGCAAATAATGCGACGAGAATACCATAATGAAGACGGGAATAATCCGTTGCTTCCATTAACCAATTAGACATGAAGGATGCAGACTCAGGTACTTTTTCTGTGGAATCTTTTTGATCTGTCAGTACATTCCGCACAATAGCGTTTGTGGTAAAAAGTGCGATGTAGTTCATCATGATCGTAATAATTACTTCATGAACACCTAATTTTGCCTTTAACAAGCCTGGGACAAATCCCCAAATGGCTCCTGCTATTGCGGCGGCAATTACAGCTAATGGGAGGTGTATGATCATTGGCGCTTCTATCGTAAGTCCTACCGTAACGGCTGCCAACCAACCTACAATAACCTGGCCTTCTGCACCAATATTAAATAGCCCCGTACGAAAGGCAAAAGCAACAGACAACCCAGTTAGAATATAAGGGGTGACTTGCCGTATTGTTTCTCCAAAGAAATACAGATCGCCAAATGAGCCATTCCATAATGCTTGGTAACCAAGTATTGGATTATAACCAAAGGCAAGCATAATGATCGCTCCAGCTAATAACCCTAGCAACACAGAAACCACTGGAACGATAATGTTAAAAAAACGGTTAGAATACATTACTGCACACCTTCTTTCTTACTCGTACTCCCTGCCATAAGAAGACCAAGCTCTTGCTCATTTGTATCTTCAGGTTTAACACTTGCAATAATTTCACCATCAAACATGACGACAATGCGGTCGCTTACATCCATAATTTCATCCAATTCAAAGGACAATAACAGAACAGCTCTTCCTTTGTCACGCTCTTCGATTAATTTTTTATGAATAAACTCAATTGCACCTACATCTAGACCCCTAGTTGGCTGAGCGGCAATTAATAAGTCTGGTGACCGGTCAACCTCTCTACCTACAATGGCTTTCTGTTGGTTACCACCAGAAAGTGCCCTTGCTTTTGTAAATTCACTCGGAGTACGAACATCATATTCTTCAATCAACTTTTTCGCCTTGTCAAAAATAGTATGAAAGGAAAGGACACCGTTTTTGGAATACGGCTTTTGGTAATACGTTTGCAATACCATATTTTCACCAATAGAAAAATCGAGAACAAGTCCAAATTTATGGCGATCCTGCGGGATATGAGAAACACCAGATTCTGTAACTTTTCGTGGTGATAAGTTGGTTATTTCTTTATTGTTCAATTGAATACTGCCAGACTCTACCTTTACTAGTCCTGTAATTGCTTCAATTAATTCCGATTGACCATTCCCATCAACACCCGCTATCCCAACAATTTCTCCACCGTTCACTTGAAGGTCCAGCCCTTTGATCACTTCTAAATTCCTGGCATCCTTTACCCGCAAGTTTTTCACAGACAGAATCGTCTCTTTCGGTTCAGCTGGTTCTTTTTCAGTTTTAAAACTAATTTCTCTTCCGACCATTAGAGATGCCAGTTCAGAAGGAGTCGTCTCAGACACATTTACTGTCCCTATGCCTTCCCCTTTTCGAATTACCGTACATCTGTCACAAACCTGCATGATCTCTTTTAGTTTATGGGTAATCAAAATAATAGATTTACCCTCATTCGTTAAGGACCGCATAATTTCTATTAATTCATTAATTTCTTGAGGGGTTAAAACAGCGGTCGGTTCATCAAAAATAAGGACGTCTGCTCCCCGATAAAGAGTCTTTAATATTTCTACACGCTGTTGCATTCCAACCGAAATATCGCGAATTTTAGCAGTTGGGTCTACCTTTAAACCGTAGCGTTCTGAAAGTTCTTTTACCTCTTGTTCAGCACGTTTTAAATTAATTTTGCCCCCTTTTTTGGGCTCGTTTCCTAATATGATGTTTTGCGTGACCGTGAACGTATCCACCAGCATAAAATGTTGATGTACCATCCCAATGCCTAAATCATTCGCTACATTTGGGTCGGTAATTTTTACTTCTTTCCCTTTAATACGAATTTCACCTTTTTCCGGCTGATACAAACCAAATAAAACGTTCATGAGTGTCGATTTCCCTGCACCATTCTCCCCTAACAATGCATGAATTTCTCCATTCTTTACTTGTAAGGTAATATTATTGTTCGCCACGATTCCAGGAAATTCTTTTCGAATGTTGAGCATCTCCACAACATAGTCGTTCACTGTATTCACTCCTTGATTACAATAAGACTGATTACCCGCACATAAAAGTTCTAGCACATTAAAAAATCACCAAAAGAAAAAGCTGGAAAATTAGGTTCCCTTTTCATTTGACGGTTTTCAACCAAAAACCATAATAGCTAAGAAAAAGGCTAGAGTTTTCTAGCCTTTTTCAATTATTTGTTACGAAATATTTAAAGTGAATTAATATATGTCTCAAGATCGTCGCGAGTACTAGGAACCTTTAAATCACCATTAACAATTTTTTCCTTCCACTCTTCAATCGCTGAGATAATGTCTTCTGTTAATGCTTCCTTGTTTGAACGAGCAACACCTACACCATCATCTTTTAAACCAAATTCTAATTTTTCTCCCCCTGGAAATTCTCCGTTCATTGCTTGAGTTGCAACTTGTTCAACTGCAACGTCAACGCGCTTCACCATGGAAGTTAGTGTAACGTTCGTATCCCCAATCGCACCTTCTTCGTTTTGGTCACGGTCAACACCAATTACCCATACATTTTGGTCCGGATTGTTCTTCTTTATGTCTTTTGCCTGTGCAAACACACCGTTACCTGTTGCACCTGAAGCATGATAAATTACGTCGATCCCTTGACCATACATATTAGAAGCGATGATTTTTCCTTTGTCAGGTGCATCAAATGCACCAGCGTACTGTACGTCAATCTCAATATTTGGATTTACGGATTTTGCTCCAGCACGAAAGCCTGTTTCAAACTTTTTAATTAAATCCGATTCAATTCCACCGACGAAACCAAGCTTGTCCGATTCTGTTTTCATCGCTGCTGCAACTCCAGCAAGGAAAGAACCTTCATGCTCTTTAAACGTAATACTTGCAACGTTTGGTTGCTCCACGACATCGTCTACGATGGCAAAATTTGTTTCAGGATTTTGGCCTGCTACAGTGTCAACCGCATCTTTTAATTTAAACCCAATACCATAAATTAAGTTAAAGTTTTGGCGAACTAAACGGTTTAGGTTACTTAAATAATCTGCATCACTTTGTGATTGAGCATAATCATAACCAGTTTTTTCTTCTAAACCGTTATTCTCACCAAATGATTGCAAACCTTCCCAAGCAGATTGGTTAAAGGACTTGTCATCGATACCACCAACATCTGTTACCATAGCCGCGCTAAAGTCTCCACCTGCTTCCGCTTGCTCTCCATCTGTTCCTTCTTCATTTTCTGATGCATTTTCTTCACCATTTTCATCGTTTGAACCACCATTTGAACCTTCTTCTTCAGAAGAACCACATGCGCTTAAAATCATTCCAAACGCTAGTAACACTACAAATAATATTAGAAAACGTTGTTTTTTCAAAAAATTACCCCCTACATTTGGTTTTGTTCACTTAGTTTTTACAAAAGTTCCTAGCAATTATACAAGCTTCGTTCAGAAAACATCACCCCCTATAAAGTTGGTAGGGAAATAGTATAAAGCTACGTCAGAAAACCCTTACATCCTTTTTCTCAGCACATAAAATAGAAAAACATCCGATCGAAAATAATTTAACGAATAAAGAACTGGTTCGTCACTGCTTGTGTAGTGCATTTGTTTAAGCAACAGAAGCGATTGATCGGGCTCACAATGTAACACAGGAGAAATACGTTCATGATAGCCTATTGGCTCTATATATGTCACAGCATATGCGATTTGTTTGCCAGCATACATTTCAATACTTCGAAATAAGGAATCCTGTTTATGTATTTGATTAACAGGCACAAACTGCTCTGGGATTTTATCAATGCAATAAACAACCGGCTCACCATCTGCTGTTCGTACACGTTCGATCTCCGCTATTTGACGCAAAGAAACCTTTGAAAACCTGTCCTTGTCCGCATCGGTGGGCTCAATCAATTCAGTTGATAAATATTGGGAACCAGGCTCTTTCCCAGAACGTTTAATCATGTCTGTTACACTATTTAATTGTTCAATTCCCGACGAAAAAATGGCTTTTGCATTCACAAATGTCCCAACCCCATGACGTCTCGTAACAATGTTTTCTTCTTCTAGCAGACGGAGAGCTTCCCTTAATGTTGCCCTGGATACACCTAGGTTTTTAGATAATTGAAATTCAGAGGGTAGTCTTTCTTTTTCTTTATAGACCCCATTTTTTATATCTCGTTTTATTTGATCGATTACTTGCAAATATAACTGACGTGTATCTGCTTTAATGGACATGGTGTTCCCTCCAAAAACAAAGTTGCATTTAAGAGATCTGACATCTGACGTATGACACTTTATTCGACATTAATATAACATTTTTTCCTTTAGAAATAAATAGTTTTATACAGAGGAGGTCCAAAAAGTCACCAAATGATAAGCGGCACATCTCGGGCCCACACGATGTGGGTCATGCAGGCATTGCCACAGGACGTGGCGGTCTTAGCCTGTATTCCTTAAATGACTTGTTTCTAATTTGATGACTTTTTGAACACGCACTTATACGTTTACGATGATTTTTCTTCTGTTACTCCTGAAACAAGAACGACCCTCGGCTTACTACCTTCGTATGGGCCGACAATTCCTCTTTCCTCCATCGCATCAATCAATCTAGCTGCCCTTGTATAACCAATTCTGAATCTGCGTTGTAACATAGAAACACTTGCACTTTGCATATCAATCACGAGTTGAACCGCATCATCATATACATCATCATTAATCTCTTGCTTCACTTCACTTTCTTCCTCTGGTATCATTTCATCTTGATATTGTGCTTTTTGCTGTTCAATACAATAATCGACAACTCTTTCCACTTCTTCATCTGACAAAAAAGCACCTTGAATACGTGTCGGCTTCGATGATCCAACTGGTATAAATAACATATCACCCTGACCTAACAATTTCTCAGCGCCACCAGAATCCAATATCGTTCTTGAATCGGTACTTGAAGAAACGCTAAAAGCTATTCTAGAAGGAATATTTGCTTTAATTACACCTGTAATGACATCAACAGAAGGACGTTGTGTTGCAATGATCAAATGAATACCTGCTGCACGAGCCATTTGTGCCAATCTTGTAATCGCATCTTCCACATCATTAGATGCAACCATCATTAAATCAGCAAGCTCGTCCACTAATACAACGATGTAAGGAAGCTGTGGTTGTTGATCCGTACTCGTTTGATTGTATTTTTTAATATACTCATTATAACCTTCAATGTTTCTTGTTCCAGTGTCAGAAAATAGCTCGTAACGCCTTTCCATCTCATCTACCACCTTTTTAAGTGCGCGAGATGCTTTTTTTGGATCGGTTACAACTGGTGCCAACAAATGTGGGATGCCATTGTATATATTCAATTCCACCTTTTTCGGATCAATCATCATCATTTTTACTTCGTGTGGCTTGGCACGCATCAATATGCTCGTAATAATTCCATTAATACACACACTTTTCCCGCTTCCAGTTGCACCTGCAACAAGTAAATGTGGCATTTTATTAAGCTCAGCCATCACAGCATCTCCTGAAATGTCACGACCTAAAGCAAAAAATAGTTTTGATGCCTGTTGCGCTTGTTTCGTTTCCAATACCTCTCTTAATGAGACCATCGCAACTTCTTGATTTGGAACCTCTATCCCTACTGCCGATTTACCTGGAATTGGTGCTTCAATCCGTATATCTTTTGCAGCAAGAGCAAGGGCAAGATCATCATGAAGGTTTACAATTTTACTTACCTTAACACCGGCATCGGGATAAATTTCATATTTTGTGACCGCTGGACCGACATGCACTTTTGTCACTCTTGCTTTTACTCCAAAGCTATGAAACGTCCTTTCTAATTTACGTACGACAGCTTGAATTTGCGAGCGTTCCTGTTGTTGTGCATTGTGTGTTGGTTCTGTTAACAAATCCATTGGAGGTAAGGTGTAATCCATATTTTCCACTTCTGACATCGGCAGGTTTTCTAATATTTCATCCTCTTCGTTCGTTTGGCTCTTTTCATTTTGGACATTGTTATCTTTTGTATTTTTTTTCGTTTTGTTTGAATAAGCAACATCGGTAAAATCCTGTATTTCTGGTTCGATTACATGCACTTCATCACTATTATCAAGCACACCTTTATCAGCTCCTGTTTCGATTGGGACAGACCACATTTCTTCAGCGACTTGTTTTTGCTTTGCTTCTCTTTTTTCTTTCTTTTCCTTTTTCATTTGCTTCAGTTGTGCCAGCTGCATTTTCATTTGTTTTTTTGTTTTGGAATAGACATTGCTGAAAAAATCTGAAATAGAAATTTCCGTTAAAAACAATCCTCCAACAATTAGCGAGAATACTGCTACGATCTTTGCACCTACAGCAGAAAACAAATAATAGCAAAAAGCAAATAAAAACGCACCTACCATACCACCGCCTAAGTTAGAAGACGGCACCGTTCCATCCATGTAAGCAAAAATGTGTCCCCACGTTGTTTTAATGATAGACGGTGTTACGGCTTGCGAGAGAACCGCTTCGAATGTTTGGATATGTGTAAGCAAGAGAATACCTAAAAAAATAATATAAAGTCCGATAAGACGTTTATGTAAAAAAGGAAGTAACTGCCTTTTTATCATCAAATAGAGTCCTGTTCCTGCTAGAAATAAGGAAGCTAGAAAGTACCATATTCCAAAGAAAAACCGAAATATATTTTCTAAAATAGTAGGAATGGCCCCATCGCTTATTATGTTAGCCCCACTTCCAAAAACCGCTAAAAACACGAGCAGTAACCCTAATACTTCATACTTAACCTGTTTATTTAATTTGTTCGACTTTTTTCTGCTTTTTCTTTTTTTAGCCATGTTTTTTCACCACTATTTTCATTAATCTTTTACTCTCAGAGTAAAACTATCATTCCAGCCTAGTTCATATCAATAGCATAAACCCTTGCCATCGATTCTGACAAGGGTTACTTTGCTTTTCATGCTAACTTGTTTTTTGTGTCCCATTTTCTATGAAATGATCGTACCTGGTGCTAAATCACTTTTCATAAAATCCTGTGGGTTGGTTGATAGAACTTGTACAATTCGATAAGATCCATTTTTAAGTCTTGTAGCTTGAACACTCACTCCATTTACCGAGATTAATTCGAGATTGGAGTATTTCGATTGGTCTTCAGGAAAAATATCATGTTCACTTAACGGAGTATACAATATCATTGTACAAACTTCCCGTCTTCTGGTTTATTTGCTTCTATTAATCCATTTAGCTTGACCATTGCTTCTTGAACGCCACCTACTTCGTTAATTAATCCATATTTCACAGCATCTTCTCCAATTACATTTGTACCAATATCTCTTGTCAAATTACCTTTTTCAAACATCAATTCCTTGAACTTTTCCTCTTTAATATTAGAATGGTTCGTAACAAAGTTGATGACTCTATCTTGCATTTTATCTAAGTATTCAAATGTTTGTGGGACACCGATGACGAGACCAGTTAAACGAATGGGATGGATGGTCATTGTTGCCGTTGGTGCAATAAATGAAAAATCTGTCGAAACCGCAATTGGTACACCGATTGAGTGCCCACCACCTAAGACAATCGATACGGTTGGCTTTGAAATAGAAGCGATCATTTCAGAAACAGCGAGACCGGCCTCCACATCTCCTCCCACCGTATTTAGAATAACAATTAACCCCTCGATTTTCGGATTTTGTTCAACCGCAATTATTTGAGGAATTAAATGTTCATATTTTGTCGTTTTATTTTGTGGTGGCAATGTGACATGACCTTCCACTTGTCCAATGATTGACAACACATGAATATTTGAATCAGGCGCCTGTGCCACGTTTGATTGGCCTAATTGTTGAATCTTTTGTACAAGAGAAGATGGTTGACTTGATGGATCTTGTTCGTCTTGTTTTTGCGTGTCTTTGTCCTTATCCATTATTTAAAACGCTCCTTTCCTGTCCTTACTATGGTAGTATGGACAATCCAAAAGCGATACATACAAATGATATAACTGTGTTCGGAACTGATTTTCATTTTAAATGATAAATACATGTAGTATTTAATACTACATGTATTTTCTCTTACTACGTTATCGTGTACTTAGTAAGATCGAAAGTTCATTTCTCTCTTCTTCCGTTAATGGTACGAGTGGTAGCCTAACATCACCCACATCAAATCCTTGTAATTGTAGTGCTGTTTTTACAGGTGTCGGTGATGGAGCCATAAACATCCCCTTCATGATTGGTAATAATGAACGATGAAGCGCCGCTGCTTCCTTTACATTTCCATCATCATAGGCTTGGAGCATTTTCTGCAATTCCTTACCAATTACATGCGACGCAACGGAAACAATACCAGTTCCACCAATAGCTTTTATTGGGAGGGTCAAGGAATCATCACCACTATATACCGTAAAGTTTGCATCTGTTTTTTCAATGATCTCAGAAATTGCTTCAAGATCACCAGTAGCTTCTTTTGTCGATACGATATTAGGTATCGCAGCCAATTCGATGATCGTTTCAGCTTCCAATTTTGATGCGGTTCTTCCAGGAACATTGTACAGCATGATTGGCAGATTCGTCTCTTTTGCAATTGTCGAAAAATGTGCATACAAGCCACGTTGATTCGGTTTATTGTAATAAGGAGAAACGACTAGGAGCGCTTCAACCCCAGTTTCTTCTACTTGTTTCATAAACTCAATTGTCCCTTTAGTAGTATTGCTGCCTACCCCTGCAATCACCGGAATTCGGTTGTTAACAGCTTTTACTACATGCTCAAAAAGAATTATTTTTTCCTTTGAACTTAGAGTTGGTGATTCACCAGTAGTACCTGCCACCACTAAACCATCCGTACCATTTTTTATCAAATACTCTACTAATTCGGAAATTTTTTCTACGTCAAGTTTCTCATTTATATCAAAGGGCGTCACCATTGCGGTCAATACTTTTCCGAAGTTCATTTTTGGCACTAAACTCCTTTCCTGACTTAAAGTGCGTGTTCAAAAAGTCAGCAAATTAGAAGGTCGACTAATGTCGCCACGTCCTGTGGCAACGTCGACACTAGCACGTCCTGTGCGTCGCAAGCAGGTCGAGGCGGCGTAGTTTTGAGTAACGGAACGTATGCTTTTAATACGTGAGTAACGGAAAAACAAGCCATTTAAGGAATACAGGCTAAGACCGCCACGTCCTGTGGCAACGCCTGCATGACCCACATCGTGTGGGCCCGAGATGCGCCGCTTATCATTTGGTGACTTTTTGAACAACATCTTAAATAGAGGCATTCATAAGTTATCTTAGAATTCCTCTAAATCCAACTGGAATGTATCATGCAATGCATTCACTGCAGTAATTAAATCCTTTTCGGGAATTAATACCCAAATTGTTGTATGGCTGTCTGCTGATTGAAGAATTTGAATGCCTGAATTGGTTAAGGTATGGACAATTTTAGCTGTTACCCCTGGTACACCAGTCATCCCTGCTCCAACCATCGAAACTTTAGCACAATTTTTCGTGAGCTCCGGTTTGTATTGTAAGCCTTGAAGAACTTCGACCGCTTTATCTGTATGCGCCTCCTGAATGGTATAAACAACTCCAGTTGGCGAGATATTAATAAAATCTACTGAAATACCTGCTTCAGCCATCGCTTTAAACACTTCAGATTGTAGTTGATATGGCTCTTCTTTTGCTTTTACTCTAATTTGTGTAATTCCCGATATATGAGCAATACCAGTTACTAACCGATCTGGTATATCACGTCCTCTTTCTGGATCTCTAGAGGACGTTACAAGTGTACCTAATCCTGTTGAATTCGTTGATCTTACTCGGATAGGCACTTCTGCTTGCATGGCAATTTCAACGGCTCTAGGATGGATCACTTTTGCACCCTGATAGGCTAGGTTACATATTTCTGTATAGGTTACGACATCCATTGTTCTAGCCGATTCTACTACCCTTGGATCTGCAGTCATAATACCTTCCACATCCGTGAAAATGTCGATGTAGTTGGCTTGTAACGCTGCACCAAGTGCGGCTGCAGACGTGTCACTTCCACCTCTACCGATCGTCGTAATATCACCATTTTCATCCTGGCCTTGAAATCCCGCTACTACAATAACATCATGATTTACTAATTCCCTTAAAATCCGATCTGTCTTCATCGATTTTATTTTTGCTTCTGTAAAATCACTCGTTGTCACGAAGCCTGCTTGTGCACCAGTAATTGCCATGGAATGGATTCCTGACTTCTTCAATTCATTCGAAAAAACGACAGATGCGATCGTCTCCCCACAGGAAAGTAACAAATCCTGTTCTTGCTTTGATATAGACGTTTTTGGGAACCCGACTAATTCTAATAAAGAATCGGTTGCATAGGGATCAGGATGTCGTCCCATTGCTGAAACTACTGTGACAACCTTGTATCCCTCACTAAGGGCAGTGTTAATATGATTGATTGCTTTTGCCCTCGTTTCCTTATTCTGTACAGACGTTCCACCAAATTTTTGGACTAAAATATTCATTTATGACACCTGGCCTCACAACAAATTGTATTTCACTAAGCTTTCTGCAATTTGAACGGAATTCCACGCCGCTCCCTTTAGTAAATTATCTGAAACGATCCAGAGATGAAATCCATTCGTTGTGTCCAGATCTTTACGGACTCTACCAACAAATACATCACTTTTACCAACTGCACTTAATGGCGTTGGGTACACTTGGTTAGAAGGATCATCTTCCAATACTACTCCAGCCGCGCCATTAAGTGCACGCTGAATGTCCGCTACACTAGTATTCTCTTGGTCTATTTCAACGTATACACTTTCAGCATGTGAAGTGAAAAAAGGAAGACGCACACATGTCGCAGCAACAGATAGCTCTGGAGCATGCATGATTTTTTTCGTTTCGTTGATCATTTTCATCTCTTCAAACGTATACCCATTTTCCTGAAAAACATCTATTTGAGGAAGTGCGTTAAATGCGATCGGATAATGATGTGTTTCATTCTTTACAGGTAAAATTTCTGGTGTTAGCTCTTCTCCATTCAAAAAGTCTTGAGACTGTTCTCTTAACTCTTCCACTGCAGCCGTACCAGCTCCTGAAACGGCTTGGTATGTTGATACAATAATACGTGACAAACCAAACGCATCTTGCAGTGGCTTTAGTGCCGCCACCATTTGAATGGTTGAGCAATTTGGATTTGCAATAATACCTTTATTGTTTTTAATATCCTCTTCGTTTACTTCAGGTACGACTAAGGGAACATTTTCATCCATTCGATACGCACTTGTATTATCAATTACAACAGCACCGCGCTTTACCGCTTCTGGTGCAAATTTTTTAGAAACAGATCCTCCCGCGGAAAACAAAGCAATCTGCACATTTTCAAAGCTTTCTGGTGTAGCTTCCTCAACCGTAAATGTTTCACCCTTGAAATTTATTTTCTCACCAGCCGAGCGGCTCGATGATAATAATGTTAGCTGTTCAATCGGAAAGTTCTTTTTTTCTAATGTTTCCAGCATTTTTTGTCCTACCGCACCTGTAGCACCTACTACGGCAACATGATATCCTTTTGTTTGATTTCCCATGTAAAATCTCCTCTCCGTTACTTACATATAAATAATAAATAGAATACTCAATAGTATATATTCTACCATACTCTGTTGTAGGAGAGGTAAAGAAAGGTCGAATTTACCTTTGTGCGTGCGGAATAATAATTGGCTGTAACTGTTTAAACTCTAATGCACTTTCGACCGTTGGAACTAATTGCTTCATATCTGCAACTAATGAATTCGGTTTTTTCTCTGGATTGTCTTGCCCAAATGGAATAAAGTAAATGTACTTCGCAGCCATCAATTTCATTAAATTCACTCCGTTAAATCCTAAGGCATCATTTGTTGAAATACCTAACACAACTGGATTTTGATTACGCATCGTTGCCTTTGCAGCCATTAGTGGTGGGCTATCGGTCAATGCGTTTGCAAACTTGCTCAATGAATTACCAGTTAACGGAGAAATTACCATGCAATCCAATGGGTTTTTTGGTCCGAGCGGCTCTGCTTCAGGTATGGTTTTAATCAATTTGTTTCCCGTTATTTCTTCTATTCTTTTTAAATGATCCTTTGCATTCCCAAAATGGGTATCTGTGTTTTGAACGGTATAGGAAACAATCGGAACCACTTCTGCTTTTTCCTCATGTACCAATCTTTCTAACTGTGGAAAAATTTCTTCGTACGTACAATGGGATCCTGTTATTCCAAAACCAATCCTTTTACCTTCTAAAGACATTTTACATTCCCCTTTCTTGGAAGTGCTCTTTTACAAGCTGACTAATCACACTGCCTAGAATTCCACCTGCTGTTTTAGGTGCAACAATTCCTGGAAGCCCAGGTGCCATCAGTGCTTTAATCCCTCTCTTTTTTGCATAGTCAAAGTCTGTTCCACCTGGCTTTGAAGCAAGATCTATAATGAGAGTATGTGATTTCATTTGTTGGATCGCACTTTCCGTGACTACTAATGCAGGAATTGTATTGATTAAAATATCACATGCGTCAACATGGTGATCTAGGTCTTGAATCTCAAAAGGTGTAAGTCCCATTTCTTTTATTCTTGCGATATCCGCTTTATCCCTTGCTCCTACTGAAACATGTGCTCCTAATGCAGAAAATTTGCTAGCAACACTCATTCCAACTCTGCCTAAACCTAGAACAATTACGTCGGAGGAGTGTATCGTAAAATCGGTATTCTGAATCGCCATCATAATTGTTCCTTCTACTGTTGGAATAGAGTTATAAATTGCAACGTCATCACGGTTGAACAATGGAATTAATGTTAAATTTGCTTCCTCGATCACTGTTTTATTTAAATAATTCGTTGTAATTCCTGTAAATACGAGACAGTGTGTTGGTAGTTTTTTAAGCCAGTTTGACGTTATTTGGATATCTTTATCTGTAAATACCGTTTCAACAAATCCATTACCATCTGAACCAGGAACAGGTAAAATAATCGCATCTAGATCTTCTGGTTCTAAATCATCAAAATCAACTTGATGTGCACCGACAAAACCTTCTTTTAATTGGTCAAACCCTACAAGTGAAATTTTTGCATTTGTAGATGTAGACAACTCCTTAATCATTTCTAAATATCTAGCGTCCCCGCCAATAATGGCTATGTGTTTATTCGTATTCATGCTTTCACCTCTCAAAAGGTTTATCGCTACTCTTTGTTATACTATGAGGAAACAAAGAGATAGTGATAATTCTTTTAGTGGAAGTTCAAAAATACCACTCATTTCCTCTATGAACCACTTTTTATAGCTTAAAAACGAACAATAGAAAAAAGGACGATAACCAATTTGGTATCGTCCTTTGAGTAACTACTATTCCTGATATATTGTATTTTCGAACAATGGAATGGCGCACTCCACCCCTATTTCAGCTTGTATTACGATGTAGGGTTGTTTTTTTCAATAATGATCATATCTTCCCCTACTTTTTTTATATCTTTCCAATAAATTCTTTGGTTACTTTCACCCTCCTTCTTCATCCCAAACCACTTATAATTAGGAATGACGAAGGATTTAATTTGACCAGTTCTTTCATCAATCTCTAAATCCGTTTGACCTAGAACACCTAATCTGGAACCGCTCCTTACGTCAACAATTTCCTTCCCACTAAGATCCCTAAACCGCATTGGAGATCCCTCCTTATTCTCAACATGGATTCAACATTCTGGTGTTCCGTTCTAAGAAGATACTAATGCACTAGATGATTGTTGATCAAAAATCAGTTGAATAACCTCATTTATGGAAGTATGGTTGACCGCATTAATTGCAGTGATCATTTCGTCAAGTGTACGATGTCTTTTTAAAATTAATTCGTTTTTTCCATTTCTGCTCATTCTTGCATTCGTACTTTCTAAGCTTAACATTAAATTACCTTTTAATTGTTCTTTACTATTGATCAGTTCTTTATCTGTTAAACCATTTGTCATTAAGTCTTGTATCGTAACATCAATTGTTTCTCTTAAGACTGGTAGATGTTCCTTACTTGTTCCAACATAAATTGTCAGTAAACCATTATCAACAAAAGAGCTATGATATGAAAATACCGAATATGCCAATCCTCTTTGCTCACGAATCTCCTGAAATAATCTTGAACTCATACTTCCGCCAAAAACATTGTTCATGACAATTAAACTGTACATTTTGTCCGCATCAACAGGTAAACCCCTATACCCAATGCAAAGGTGTGCCTGCTCCGTTTCTTTCCTTTTCTCAATATGTTTTGACAAAAAGGATGGTGTTTCAAATGACTTCTTTGTCTGACTCGTTGTATACGTACCAAAGCGGTTTTCTATTGTTTTTATATACGTTTCGTCTACATTACCTGCAACAGATATCACTACATTTTCAGGCCCATAATACTGATCCATATAAGATCGCAAGTCATCAGCTGATAAAGAACGCAGTGTGTTCTCCGTACCTAAAATCGGAAAACCGAGTGGATGCTTTCCATAAGATGCCTCCGAAAGAAGATCGTGTACAATGTCATCAGGCGTATCTTCAGACATCTTTATTTCTTCCAACACTACTTTTTTTTCTCGTTCCAGCTCCTCTTTGTCAAACGTTGAATGAAAGAACATATCACTTAAAATATCCAAAGCATAATCTTTATGTGTATCCATTACCTTGGCATAGAAGCATGTATATTCCTTTGAAGTGAATGCATTCACTTGTCCGCCTATTGCGTCAAATGCCTCAGCAATATCTTTGGCCGACCTTTTTTCTGTTCCTTTAAAAAACATGTGTTCTAAAAAGTGTGATACCCCATTATTAAAATCTGATTCACTTCTGGACCCAGTATAAACCCATATCCCAATTGTAACGGATCTTACTGCTGGCATATCCTCTAGTACAATTCTTAATCCGTTCTTACATGTGTGTGTATGTAGCAATTTATTGCGCCTCCTAGTTAGGTAAATAATTTTCCTAGGCTAGAGTATACATTTCTTGTTCTCTAATACCTTTTCTCAGTTAATAGTTTGTCTACAGTACCAATTTTAAGATTTTTCTGTTTTATTTTTGAAATCAAATCATTTAAGCCTTTTTCAATAACAGGAGTAGGATGCATCAAGATCATCGCACCTGGTTGTATATTCGCCATAACACGATTTACCATAACAGATTTGGTAGGTTTCCGCCAATCGATCGTATCCACTGTCCATAGAAGCGTCTCCATTTGAAGAGTTGAGGCGCCTTCTACTACACCGTTATTGAAGCTACCGCTAGGCGGAGCAAACCATTTTGGTTTTGTGCCGATGATTGCCTTAATAATGTCGTTCGTTTTTTGGATTTGTTGGGTACTTTCTGCTTGAGATAAACGTTTCATATCTGGATGGTTATAGGCATGGTTTCCTATTACATGACCTTCCTCTTTTATCATTTTTAATAGGTCAGGATTTTTTTTTGCCCATTGTCCTTCGACAAAGAAAGTGGCTTTCACATTATTTTTTTTTAATGTTTGAAGAATACTCGGAATATATTCGCCACCCCATGATACATTGATTAGAAAAGAGACCATTTGTTTATCAGGATTTCCTCTGTAAATTGGGGCTGGCGGAAGATCTTCCAATGTTACTTCAGGTTTAATCTGTTTAAAGACAAGTAACGATTCATCGAATTCCCCTTTTTCCTTCATTCTATTAAAGGATTTTTTGACATCCACCTTTAGTCCATTTAAGCCAGGCGTTTTTTTCCAGACTTTATCAATCACAGCATTTTGTGGTTCCTCTTTATATTCTTCGCTTTTTCTTTTAATTTCGTTATAAAGGCTTTGATCTTTTTTAGACATAGAGCTGACCGGTGCTGCAAGATTCTCCATCTTATTCATTTGAAAAGGGTTTGGTTCTGTTTGATAGGCAACAACTAAAAGAATCATAAAAGCCATAACATGGATAACGACACGATTCAATCTGCATCCCTCCTTGTTTTAACCTATGAAAAGGAAGGACAAGGTAGAACATTCCATTTCAATACAAAGATGGATCTCTAGCTATACATTAAAAAAAGAAACTGGTAATCCAGTTTCTGTCTTTATTTTACACATTTCAATTTATGAAGATTTTCCCTTTTCTTCGATTAAAACGGCTTTACGTGAAAGATTAACGCGTCCTTGGTTATCTATTTCCTTTACTTTTACCATGATTTGATCACCGATAGATACAACGTCCTCAACCTTACCGATTCTCTCTTCTGCCATTTCGGAAATATGGACAAGTCCTTCTTTTCCTTTATAAAGCTCAACAAAGGCTCCAAACTTTTCAATCCGTTTGACAGTACCTAAGTACATTTCTCCAACTTCTACTTCCCGAACAATATCTTCTATAATCTTCTTAGCTTTCTCATTCATCTTTGCTTCAACCGAAGAAATAAACACATTTCCATCTTTTTCAATATCAATTTTAACGCCAGTATCTTCAATAATTTTGTTTATTTGTTTTCCACTTGGCCCAATTACATCTCGGATTTTTTCTGGTTTAATTTTCATTGTAAGAATTTTTGGTGCATATTTAGAAAGCTCTGTTTTAGGTTCTTGAATTGTATCCAGCATATGACCTAGTATATCCATACGTCCTTTTTTTGCTTGAGTCAATGCTTCCTCCAAGATTTCCTTCGATAAACCTTCTATCTTGATATCCATTTGTAAAGCAGTTACCCCGTTGGCAGTTCCTGCTACTTTAAAGTCCATATCACCTAAAAAGTCTTCCATACCTTGAATATCCGTTAAAATGGTATAATCATCACCAGATTTAACCAATCCCATCGCAATTCCAGCAACAGGAGCCTTAATTGGAACACCTGCATCCATCATTGCCATCGTGCTTGCACAAATACTTGCTTGTGAAGTGGAACCATTTGATTCTAACACCTCGGAAACAAGTCGAATGGTATACGGGAAGTCCTTTTCAGAAGGAACTACAACTTCAAGTGCTCGTTCTCCTAGCGCACCATGTCCTATTTCACGTCGACCAGGACCTCTAATTGGACCAGTCTCTCCTACACTAAAGGAAGGGAAGTTATAATGATGCATGAAACGCTTTGAATCATCCAAATCCAGTCCGTCCAAAATTTGAACGTCACCTAGAGCGCCTAATGTACATACACTTAGTGCTTGGGTTTGTCCTCTTGTAAATAGTGCTGAACCATGTGTTCTCGGTAACACTCCAGTTCGAGAAGACAAAGGGCGGATTTCATCTACTTTACGGCCATCTGGACGAACTTTCTCTTTCGTTATTAGATGACGTACGCCATTCTTAACCATCTTGTCCAAAATAGCTTTTACTTCTTTAACTGTCTGTTCTTCTGCTTCTTGTGATTCGTATTCATCGACAATGGTTTGTTTTGCCAAGTTTATTGCATCTTCACGAGCATGTTTGTCAAAAACCTGGATAGCTTCGTGAATTTTTTCTTTTGCTTTTCCTTCAACCTCTGCGGTTAAATCTGGGTCAAGCTCTACAAGATTAATTTCCATTTTTTCTTTTCCAACTGCAGCGACCACTTCTTCTTGAAACGAAACAAGACGTTTAATTTCTTCATGACCAAACATGATGGCTTCAAGCATTACTTCTTCGGGAACTTCATTAGCTCCAGCCTCTACCATATTAATAGCATCCTTCGTTCCAGCTACAATTAAATCAATATCACTTTTTTCCTGTTGGTCAATCGTTGGATTAATGATAAATTCTCCTTCAATCCTACCTACAATCACCCCAGCAATCGGTCCACCAAACGGGATGTCAGAAACTCCTAGCGCTAGAGAAGAACCTACCATCGCTGCGATTTCTGATGAGCAGTCCTGGTCTACGCTCATTACTGTACTGATCACCTGAACCTCATTACGAAATCCATCTGGAAATAACGGACGAATTGGACGATCAATTAATCGAGATGTTAAAACTGCTTTTTCACTTGGCCGTCCTTCCCGTTTAATAAATCCACCTGGAATTTTTCCTACCGCATACAACCGCTCTTCATAATTTACTGTTAGAGGAAAAAAAGGTAAATCTTTTGGTTCCTTTGATCCTGTTGCAGCAACTAATACAGATGTTTCTCCATACCGAACCATACACGCACCATTAGCCTGCTTTGCAAGCTCTCCGACTTCAACGGTTAAGGTGCGACCTGATAGATCAATGGAGAATACTTGTTTTTCTTCTGCCATTTTGATTTGTACCCCTCTCAACTAATTGTACTTTCATTCGTATTCTTACAATTTCAAAAAATTATATGTAAGGTTTTTCACGTATAGAAAAAGCGGGAGATCTCCCGCTTTTCAATAGACTTAACGACGCAAGCCAAGTTTTTTAATTAATTCACGATAACGTGTTACATCATTTGAACGCAGGTAGTTAAGTAAGTTACGACGTTTCCCTACCATTTTCAATAGACCACGACGTGAATGGTGATCCTTCTTATGAACACGTAAATGTTCATTTAAATTCGTGATGTCTTCCGTTAGGACAGCAATTTGAACTTCTGGAGAACCAGTATCATTTTCATGAGTTTTATACTCATTAATGATCTCATTCTTACGTTCTTGTGTGATAGCCATCCTTTCACCTCCTAAATATTAATAATCCCCACTCCCCTAGCAAGCGTTGGTGAATCGCACTGCCAAGCGATGGTTCACGTATAATAGATTACATCTTTTTAGCCGAAATTGCAAGTATTAGCAAGTAACTGAAGTGAATTATTGCGATTATTTTATTTGGTTGTAAAGTAGCTCCGAACGTTTTGTTCATCTTGCTTCAATTGGTTAACCAATTCTTCTACACCGTTAAACTTTTTCTCTTCTCTAACAAACTGCTGCCATTCTATTGTTAATTCTTCTCCATAGAGATCTCCTTGATAATCAAGCAGATGAACTTCTATCGAAGGTGCATCTGGTTTGTCCTGAAAAGTTGGTTTGTAGCCAAGATTAGCCATGCCTTTATATTTATTTTTATGATGCATTACATGTACTGCATAAACCCCCACCTTTGGGAGTAAAAAAGGATCACGAGGCTCAACGTTTGCTGTTGGGTAACCGATCGTTCTGCCACGCTTGTCTCCTTCTACCACAATTCCTCTCACCCTAAGGGGACGATCCAAAAGTTGGTTGGCTTCTTCCATATCTCCTTCGGCTAAGTAGGATCTAATTAACGTAGAACTAATCTTTGTTCCATTATTGACTATTTTAGGAATGATCGTCACTTCAAATTGGTTATCCGAATGAAGTGGCAAGGTAGCAGTAGACCCTTTCCCTTTGTATCCATAGCTAAAATCAAAGCCTGCTACTAGGTGTTGAATACGTAAACCAATAATAAAATGATCAATAAAAGCTTTTGGGTCTAATTGAGCAAGCTCACTGTTAAAGTGAATAATATATAAACGATCCACACCCATTTCAGTAATGAGCGCTTCTTTCTCCTTTAAAGGTGTTATGTAGTTTACGTGCTTCCGGTCTTTTTTTAAGACAACAGATGGATGAGGATCAAATGTAATAACAGCACTTTCTTGGTCATTTGCTTTAGCAATTTCCACTGCCGTTCCGATTACCTTTTGATGTCCCTTATGGATACCATCAAAAAAACCGATTGCTGCTACAGTGTCTGGTAGATCCGTTTTCGTTAAGTTGTGTGGATACGCTAACGTGTATGTTTTCATCCTATCACCTACTTTCTATTCGTTAAAAACACGAACTGGTTTAATCTCGCCAGCATTTTTAGGGTTAACCTGATAAATAGCCAAAAGCTGATCCTGAAATTGAATTCTGAATTTGTCTGTTTTTAATACTTGCTGAGGTTTTTCTAATTTCTGTCCGTGTAAAATTTTTACAGAAGTTGATTGATCAACCTCATATACATCAAGATGATCAACACCCTTCTCCACTGGAGCCAAAATATGTTTCGTGTTTCCGTCCTTTATGGCCTGCTCTATTTGCTCAAACGTATAGCTATGCTGGGCTTCAAAAGAACCAGTAGAGATACGAGTTAGATCATACATATGGGCAGCATACCCTAGTGCTTTACCAATATCGACACAGAGGGTGCGAATATACGTCCCCTTTGAACATTTTACAAGAAAATCGAATGTAACGCCATCATCTTCCTTCTTTATGCTTCGTGGATTCAATTGTATTTGATGAATGTTCACCGCTCTAGTTGGCCGCTCAATCGTTTTTCCTTCTCTTGCGTATTCATACAGTTTTTTTCCATTGATTTTAACGGCAGAATACATTGGAGGTATCTGTGTGATCTCTCCTTTAAATTGATTGAATACGTGGTTGATTGTTTCCATTGATGGTACTGTGTCAATGGGTGTTTTTTCCACAATGATTCCATGACGATCTTCTGTTTCAGTTGTTGCACCTAAATAAATAGTTGCTTGATACGTTTTGGTTGTGTCTGTTAAAAAAGGGACAATTTTCGTAGCTTTCCCAATACAAATCGGAAGAACCCCTTCTACCTCTGGATCTAGTGTACCAGTATGGCCAACCTTCTTCGTCCCGAAAAGTTTTCTTATCTTTATGACACAATCGTGAGAAGTCATCCCTTTTGGCTTCCACAAAGGAAGTATACCATTCATTTCCATCCCTCTCTTTTGTCCGATCTCCTATTTCTCGCCCGCAATTCTTTATGTACAAACGTAAAACCCTTGTTGCAAGAGACAAGGGTTTTGCGTTTGTAGCTTAATTATGATCGTTCAGTTCTCTTAAGATATGCTCGATTCGATTTCCTTTTTCGATTGCTTCATCAAATTCAAATAAAAGCTCAGGAGTTTTTCTTAAGCGGATTCTTTTTCCAATCTCTGATCGAATAAACCCTTTAGCCTTAGCAAGACCCATTAAAGTGTCTTGCTTTTGCTTTTCATCGCCTAACACAGAAATAAACACCTTTGCCTGTTGAAGATCACCAGTCACCTCGACATCTGTAACCGTAACAAAACCGACTCGTGGGTCTTTAATTTTTTTTCCCAAAATGTCGCCCAGTTCTTTTTTCATTTGTTCTCCAACGCGATTCACTCTAAGATCGCTCATCTTATCACCTCTTTTTTAGGAGGGTATTTGTTTTATGAAAAGCGGATTTAAGTCACACGCACTTTTACAGCTTATAACCATTCCTTATTCGTTCTCCCGCGTTCTATTTCAGGAAAGGAATCCATCTTTTTTAAAGCGTGCTCGATTACTCGTTCTGCTTGCACACGATCACTAGATACAGTGACTATTCCAACAAGTGTTCGTTGCCAAAGGTCTTGGTAATCTAATTCACTAACCGATACATTATATTCATTTTGCAATCTGGTAACAATCTTTTTTACAACGGATCGTTTTTGTTTCAGGGATTGTGCATGATAGATCAAACACTCTGCTTCCACAAATAAGATCATGTCCTTTTAATTTCTTCCATTACATATGCTTCAATGATATCTCCTTCTTTCACATCATTGAAATTCTTAATGGTGATACCACATTCATAATTTTGCGCAACTTCTTTCACATCATCCTTGAAGCGCTTCAATGTGTCAATCTCTCCCTCATATTGGACAACACCATCACGAATGATACGAACTCCGGAGTCACGAGTAATCTTTCCATCTGTTATATAGCTTCCAGCAATTGTACCTATTTTTGAAACTTTGAAGATTTCTCGGACTTCTGCCTGACCAATAACCTTCTCTTCGTATTCTGGATCAAGCATACCTTTCATTGCGGATTCGATTTCCTCGATCACCTTATAAATAACGCGGTGTAAGCGGACATCCACTTTTTCTGATTCAGCTGTTTTTCTTGCGTTTGCATCTGGACGAACATTAAAGCCAATTACAATTGCATTGGATGCAGACGCTAAAATAATATCGGATTCCGTGATCGCACCAGCACCAGTGTGAATGATTTTAATCTTAACACCTTCAACATCAATCTTTTCTAATGAGGATGCTAATGCCTCAACTGAACCTTGGACATCAGCCTTTAAAACAAGGTTAATTTCTTTCATATTCCCTTGTTTGATGTGTTCGAACAAATCGTCTAAGCTTACTTTCACTTTATCGTTTCTTTTTTCTACGATATGTTTTTGTTGTCTCGCTTCCCCTATTTGGCGGGCTTTTCTTTCATCTTCAAATACCATGAATGGATCCCCTGCCTCTGGGACACCACTTAGACCCGTAATCTCTACAGGAGTTGATGGTCCAGCGGTTTTTACTCTCCGCCCTAGGTCATTTACCATTGCTCTTACACGGCCAAACGTATTTCCGACTACGATCGAATCACCGACATTCAGTGTGCCGTTTTGCACAAGTAAGGTTGCAACAGATCCGCGTCCTTTGTCAAGTTCCGCTTCGATCACTGTTCCGGTTGCGTTTCGATTCGGATTTGCCTTTAATTCTTCCACCTCAGACACGAGTAAGATCATCTCTAATAAATCATCTATTCCCTCTTTCTTAATTGCAGAAAGTTGGACAAAAATCGTATCACCACCCCAATCTTCTGGGATAAGACCATGCTCAGAAAGCTCCTGCATAACACGGTCAGGATTTGCTCCTTCTTTATCGATTTTGTTAACCGCGATGATAATTGGAACTTCTGCTGCCTTTGCGTGGTTGATCGCCTCAACTGTTTGAGGCATTACTCCATCGTCCGCGGCAACAACTAAGATCGCAATATCGGTTACCTGAGCTCCACGTGAACGCATACTCGTAAAAGCAGCATGACCTGGCGTATCCAAAAAAGTGATCCTTTTATTATTTTCTACTATTTGATAGGCACCAATATGCTGGGTAATACCACCAGCTTCTCCTTCCGTTACTTTCGTGTCACGGATTGAATCAAGTAATGTTGTTTTTCCATGGTCAACATGCCCCATAATCGTAACTACTGCTGGGCGTTCAATTAAGTCTTCTTCCTTATCTTCAGTGATAAAATTGTCAAAGTCAGTAGCATCTAATACAATTTCTTCCTCAACCTCAACACCATATTCTTCACAGATTAATTCAATGGACTCAGCATCAAGATTTTGGTTTTTTGTAGCCATTACACCTAACGTCATTAACTTCTTAATGAGTTCAGATGTATCCTTGTTAATCTTTTCGGCCAAATCACTAACTGTAAGTCCTCCAGAATACGTGATTTTTTCTGGTGTAGCAGGCTTTTCCTTTTTCGGCGGATTTACTTTAGCTTGAGATTGGTTATTCTGCTGCTTTTTTCTATTATTTTTGTTCGTACCTTTCCCCTTTACACTTGGTTGACTTTGGCTACTTTTTTGTTGGTTCGGTTTCTTATTTGATTGCTTTTTTTCTATCTTTTGATTCGAGGAATTTTTAGCTTGCTTATTGTCACGTTGTTGAACCGTTTTATCATTTTCGCCTTTACCTGGTTGCACTTTATTACTTCCTTGGTTAAACGATTTGTCTAATTCCACCTTCGTTTGATCAGATATCGTAGACATATGATTCGAAACCTCTACATTTAGTTCTTTTAACTTATTAATAACCTGTTTACTTGATAACTTTTTTTGTTTAGCATATTCATATACACGTAATTTACTCATACGTTCACCCCCGAATAGATTCATCGAGTATTAATTTGATTTTGTTAGCGAACCCATCATCTAGGATTGCGATAGCCACTCTTCCAGATTTACCGATTGCCTGAGAAATCGTATCACGATCATCTACAACATAGAATGGCACATTATAAAACTGACATTTATCGGACAGTTTTTTTCTCGTTTGTTTTCCAGTATCGTTAGCAAGCAACACGATTTTAGCCTTCTGTCTTTGGATGTCTTTCACAATGTTCTCCTCACCTAATGTGCATTTTCTTGCACGCATTGCGAGACCTAACAAATTCAAATATTTATTACTCAATTTTATTACCTTCTATTAATTGTTTTAATTGTTTATAGATTGATGGATCAATTGTTGTATTTAATTGACGCTCCAATGCTTTTGTTGTTTGTGCTTTATCAATTACATCGAATTGTTTTGTCACGTAAGCACCACGTCCATTTTTCTTTCCAGTTGGATCAACAAATACTTCCCCATCCTTGTTCCGGACAACACGGACTAATTCTCTTTTTGGTTTCATTTCGTTTGTGACAACACATTTTCTCATAGGAACCTTTTTCGCATGCACCATTTCGTTTACCTCCTATTCAAACAGATCGTCATCAATCTCAGAATAAGAATCTATTGTAAAAGAATCCTGTATAAGTCCTTCTTCTTTTGCTTCAGACTCGCTTTTTATATCGATTTTCCAACCAGTAAGTTTCGCAGCTAATCGAGCGTTTTGTCCGCGTTTGCCAATTGCCAACGAAAGCTGATAGTCAGGAACAATCACAGTCGTAGCCTTTTCTTCCTCATTTACGAGAACATCCACTACTTTAGATGGACTTAGCGCATTAGAAACATATATGATTGGGTCTTCTGACCATTGAACAATATCAATTTTTTCACCCTTTAACTCATTTACAATTGCTTGGACACGCTGACCTCTTTGACCAACACATGACCCGACTGGATCAATCTCTGGATCGGCTGCGTACACAGATATTTTAGAACGATCCCCTGCTTCACGAGCAACAGAACGAATTTCAACGGTTCCATCATAGATTTCTGGAACTTCCATTTCAAATAAACGTTTTAGTAACCCTGGGTGTGTCCTTGATATAAAAATCTGTGGCCCTTTGTTGGAATTTTCGACTTTCGTTACAAAAACCTTCAGTCGTTCATGTACGTTGTATTGCTCTGTTGGCATCTGTTCTCCCTCAGGTAACCTTGCTTCTACCTTCCCTAAATTCACATAGACAAATCTTGGGTCTTTTCGCTGAATAATACCTGTCATAACGTCTTCTTCACGATCAACATACTCGCTAAAAATGACGCCTCGTTCCGCTTCTCGCACTCTTTGTGTCACAACCTGTTTTGCTGCTTGAGCCGCAATCCGACCGAAGTCTTTCGGTGTAACCTCTACCTCTACAATATCGCCTACTTCGTAATTTGGGTTGATCTCGTTAGCTTCTGTTACGGACATTTGTTGATGAGGATCTTCTACTTCCTCGACAATGTCTTTTCTAGCAAACACATGCATTGTGCCTGATTCTTCGTTTAAATCGATTCGAACATTCGTTGCAGACTTGAAGTTCTTTTTGTAAGCAGAGATTAAAGCGGCCTCTAAAGCTTCCATAAGAACGTCTTTATTTATTCCTTTCTCCTTTTCCAAATACTGAATGGCATCAAAAAGCTCAGAACTCACGTGATTTTTCCCCCTTTAATTAAATGTTACTGCCAATCGTGCTTTCGCTATTTTTTCATAAGGAAGTTGAATTTCTTTTTTATTTGCTTTCACTTTAACCTCTAATGTAACAACATCATCCTGAAAAGACTTCAACTTTCCCTCGATCTCTTTAGCACCATTTATAGGCTCGTAAAGCTTTACATAAACCGCATTACCTATATTGTCTTCAAAGTCCTGTTGATTTTTAAGTGGACGTTCGACTCCCGGTGAAGAAACCTCTAAGAAATAAGGAAAGGTAACTGGATCTTGTTCATCTAATTTCTCACTGAGTTTTTCCGATACACGACCACATTCCTCAATATCGACTCCCCCATTTTTGTCAACAAACACGCGTAAGTACCAATTATTACCTTCTTTTACAAATGAAATATCTACAAGTTTTAACTGCAATTCATCAAGGATTGGTTGAACAAGTTCTTCCGTCATTTCTGTTACATTGGTACCCAACCTTCACCCTCCTTTTCGATATTCTTCCTAAAATAACCTAGTATGCTTAGTATGAGCAAAATCTCAACATTCATTTAGGCTTTTAAATAGAGATCATTCTACAGTTTTAACGATAAAACCCTTGCCATTAAAGTAATTGGCAAGGGATAACAAAAGCTCATCATATTCCCAGGTCATTTCGCCTAAAATAGAACCGTAACAAAAGAAACGAGTATGAAGAAAGAGTGGGGGGCGCCCACTCTTTTCTTTCCTTCGTATCATTCCTAACCATGTAAAATATATCACATGTTAGTAAATGTTGCAAGGAACCAGTTTTAAGAGGTTGACTTTTTGAACTTCCTCTTTAAGAGGTTTAAAACAAGGACAGTTGATTTTTATCTGCCATCCCTTCTAAGCAACCATGTTGATCAAGGTATTCTAAAACTGTTTTTGAAATACGACTTCTTTCTCGTAAATCTTCCTTAGATAAGAACTCCCCTTCTTCTCTTGCTTTTACAATGTTCAAAGCAGCGTTCGTCCCAAGTCCATCAACAGCATTAAATGGTGGAATTAAAGAATTTCCGTCAACAATAAATTCAGTTGCACTTGAACGATAGAGATCAACCTTTTGCAATGAAAACCCTCTTTCACACATTTCCAAAGAAAGCTCTAATACGGTAAGAAGATTTTTCTCTTTTGGTGACGCATCATTGCCTTTCGCTAAAATTTCTTCGATTCGCTTCCTGATCGCAGATGATCCTTTTACCATTGTTTCTAGTTCAAAATCATCTGCACGAACGCTGAAATAAGCCGCATAAAAGAAAATCGGGTAATGCACTTTGAAATACGCTATACGAACGGCCATTAATACATAGGCTGCAGCATGGGCCTTTGGAAACATATATTTTATTTTTTTACAAGAATCAATGTACCAATCTGGAACACCGTTTTTTTTCATTTCCACGATCCATTCGTCTTGCAATCCCTTTCCTTTTCTTACAAATTCCATAATCTTAAAGGCCAAGGATGCATCTAACCCTTTGTGCATTAAATAAACCATAATATCATCACGACAACCGATAACGTCAGGAAGCTTACAAATACCGTTATTGATCAACTCCTGGGCATTACCAAGCCACACGTCCGTTCCGTGTGATAGTCCCGAGATAATGACGAGCTCACCAAATGAATTTGGCGTTGTATCTTCTAACATTTGGCGAACGAATTTTGTTCCAAACTCTGGAACACCAAGTGTCCCTGTTTTACACATGATCTGATCTGAGGTAACACCAAGAGATTCCGTACCAGAAAATATTTTCATAACCTCTGGATCATCGATTGGAATTTCTTTCGGGTCTAATCCACTTAAATCTTGTAACATTCGAATAACGGTAGGATCATCGTGACCTAGTATATCAAGCTTCAACAAATTATCATGAATCGAGTGGAAATCAAAATGAGTCGTTTTCCATTCAGAATTCCGATCATCTGCTGGGAATTGGATTGGTGTGAAATCATATATTTCCTTATCATCTGGAACAACAATTATTCCACCTGGGTGCTGTCCTGTTGTACGTTTCACACCCGTACAGCCTTGAACAAGACGTTCAACCTCAGCTCCTTTATAATGGAGTTGATGATCACTAGCATATCCCTTCACATAACCGAATGCCGTTTTTTCTGCCACTGTACCAATCGTCCCTGCTCGATATACATTATCTTCACCAAACAAAACTTTTGTGTAATTGTGCGCCTGTGGCTGGTAATCACCTGAAAAGTTCAAATCGATGTCGGGAACCTTATCACCTTTAAACCCAAGAAATGTTTCAAATGGGATATCTTGCCCATCTTTTTTCAATGGAGAGTGACAGGTTGGGCATTCTTTATCAGGTAAGTCAAAACCACTTGCATATGACCCGTCTGTAAAAAATACATTGTATTGACAGCTAGGACAAACATAATGAGGTGGTAATGGATTCACCTCGGTTATTTCTGTCATTGTTGCGATAAGCGATGAACCAACAGATCCCCTAGATCCAACCAAATACCCATCCGTTAAGGACTTTTTAACGAGTTTATGAGAAATTAAATAAATAACCGAAAAACCGTTACTTATAATGCTGTCTAATTCTTTTTCTAATCTTTTTTCGACAATTTCCGGTAAATCATCTCCATAAATTCGTTGGGCACGAGCATAGCTCAGCTCTCTAATTTCTTGATCGGCACCATCGATATTCGGGGTGTATAAATCTTCCTTGACAGGTTTCATTTCTTCAATGGAATTTGCAATATGCTGTGTGTTTTCAACTACTATTTCCTTTGCTTTTTGTTCACCTAAAAAATGAAAGCTTGATAGCATTTCGTTTGTCGTTCTAAAATGCACTTCTGGTAAGGTTTGTCTACTTAACGGATTACCGCTTTGTGATGCGATTAAAATTTGGCGATACAGTTTTTCATGCGAATGAATATAATGTGTGTTCCCTGTTGCAACCGCTTTTTTTCCTAATTTATCTGCCAATTCTACTAAATTTTTAATAATATCAAATAAATGTGCTTCATTATGAACGAGTTCCTTTTCTATTAGGTGATAAAAGTTCGTTGGCGGTTGTATTTCGATGTAATCGTAGAATGCTGCTACCCGTTCTGCATCATCCTTTGATTTTTGCATCATCGTTTCAAACACCTCGCCTTTATCACAACCTGAACCAATTATTAACCCTTCTCTGTACTTTTGTAAGACAGACCTTGGAATACGAGGAACGCGATAAAAGTAGTTAATGTGTGCCATTGAAACAAGCTTATACATATTTTTTAACCCTATTTCATTTTTAGCGAGAATTGTGCAGTGGTATGGCCTAGATCGTTGGTATGCTTTGCCTTCTCCCATGTGGCGATTAAACTCGTTATGATAATAGATTTCATTTTTGGTAGATTCCTTGATTAACTTCCACATAAGATACCCTGTTGCTTCCGCATCATAAATTGCTCGGTGATGTTGAGTTAGTTCTATATCGAGAAATTTACAAAGTGTATTTAGTCGATGGTTTTTTAACTCTGGAAACAAGAATCTAGCTAGTTCGAGCGTGTCAATTACTGGGTTGCTGGCTTTTTCATACTCAATACGTTTTAGCCCTTCATTAAGAAACCCCATATCAAAACTAGCGTTATGTGCTACTAAGATCGCATCCCCCATCCATTGATGAAAATCTTTCAAAACGTCTCCTATGTCAGGTGCATCTTTGACCATGTCGTCTGTGATACCTGTTAAATCGATCGTTGTTTGGGAAAGGGTTTGGTGTGGATTCGCAAACGACTCAAACCGATCCACGATTTCACCATCTTTTATTTTAACAGCTGCTAGCTCAATTATGGTGTCGTATACGGCAGATAAACCAGTAGTTTCCACGTCAAAAACGACGTACGTGGCACTTGCTAATTCAACGTCATGCTCGTTATATGCGATAGGGACACCATCATCAACAATGTTTGCTTCTAGACCATAAATTATTTTCACTCCATGCTTAGCACCTGCAGCATATGCTTCTGGAAAGGACTGGACGACAGCATGATCGGTGATCGCAACTGCTTGATGTCCCCACTTTGCCGCTTGCTCAACTAATTTTGAAGCCGACATAACTGCATCCATTTGGCTCATTGTTGTATGCGCATGAAGCTCGACACGTCTCTCATTTTCTGGGGATGTATCTTTACGTTCTTTAGGCTTCATTTCATTGATATCCTGTACCATCATCGTTAATTCGCTTGTATAGTTATCCGTCTGAATACTTCCTCGTGCCTTTATCCACATACCTTGTTTTAATTGCTGAAACTTTTCTGCATCCTCGTCACCCTTTGAGAACATTTTCAAATGGAAAGAATCTGTGTAATCGGTAACCTTTACAATTAACAAATGTCTTCCAGAACGGAGCTCTCTTACATCCACATCAAACACGTACCCTTGGATGGTTACTTTTCTTTCCTCTTCTAGGATGTTCTCCATCGGCTGTATTTCATCTTGAATTGGATAACCGATCATAACAGGACCTTCACTGCCATTCTGATCCTGTTTCTTTTCCCGCTCTTCTTTTTCACGTACTGTCTTTAGCACCAATTGCTGGTCTTCAAGTGCTTTTTGTTCCCTGAATTTTTCTATTTCCGCCATTTCCGTTTTTACATCGATCGTTAGCATGTAAGACATTGCACCAATTTTCTTGCAATATAGCTGAAAGGCATTTTCTAATCGCTTTTTTAAAGCGGTAGCTTCTGCTTGATTTCTAGCAGTTAACTCAATTTTATTGCCATTTACTCGTGGCTTTTGATCATGTACTAAATCGCGGTAGGCTGGAGATAGTTGTCCTGTTTCTTGAATGAATGCTTGCCAATATGTACATACATCATCATCATGTAATGCTTTATTTGAAGTCTGTATCGTCCAATCTACATTGGCTATATGAGAAAATGTTGTCTGCAGTTTCATCGTAAAGATACGGTAAATATCGGGTGGCAGTACGTTTGTAAGCTGTATGTGAAAGTGCCAAGCTTTTTCTATTTTGAACACTTCCAGTTTTTGAAGCTTGCTTTCATGAAAGTACTTGGATACCATTTCTTCAGGCATTTCGATCTGCTGTAACAAAAGTTGCATTTTTTCATGTTGGGAAATATCCATTTATTTCTCCCTCCCCGTATCTAAATTGAAAAAAATTATTACGATATCTATTTTACTACCAATGAAAACCCTTGTCATTATGAAATAACAAGGGTTTTCACACTCATTTTATGGAAATGTGTTGTTACAATGCTAATGCTTTTGTTACACGATCTAATAAATGAGACACGTGCACTTCTTCCTGTTGCCCTGACTTTCTTTCTTTAAATTCAACGTATCCTTCGTCAGCACGTTTTCCAACCGAAATCCGATAAGGGATCCCGATCAAATCACTGTCTGCAAATTTCACTCCTGCTCGTTCTTTGCGATCATCGTACAATACTTCTATCCCAGCATCCTCAAGTATTTGATGGATTTGTTCTGACAATGAAACTTGTTCTTCTTTTTTTACATTTAACGTTAATAAATGGATCTGGAAAGGCGCAATGTTTTGCGGCCACGTAATACCATTATCATCATGGTATTGTTCCACAACTGCTGCAAGTGTTCGGGAAACACCGATTCCATAACAGCCCATTATCATTGTATTTGCTTTACCTTGATCATCAAGGTAAGATGCATTCATTTTTTCAGCATAGAACCGTCCTAACTTGAATACATGTCCGACTTCAATTCCTTTTGCGAACTGAATCATGCCGTGTCCATCAGGAGAAACATCTCCTTCTGTAATAAAACGAAGATCATGGTATGCCTTCACCTTAAAATCACGTTCAGGATTGACGTTAACAAAGTGATACCCATCTTCATTTGCCCCACAAGTTGTATTAACCATATTCTTTACGGCGTTGTCTGCAAGCACATCTACTGTGTCAGGGGCTCCAATTGGCCCAAGGGATCCAAATCCAGCACCAATTGCACTTTTGGTCTCTTCTTCCGTTGCCAGTTCAACGGTACTTGCTTTATAAATATTTTTTAATTTTATATCATTCACTTCATGGTCTCCACGGGTAACGACCAACACTAGTTGATCATCGACTTTAAACATTAATGCTTTTAGACCTTTGTCAAGTGCATGATGTAAGTACTCTGCAACATCTTTCATTGTCTTCTGATTCGGAGTAGCTACCTTTTCAATTGGTTGAAGTGCTTCCTCTGGTTTCTGGTAGGAAGTTATCACAGGTGCCATTTCGATGTTTGCTGCATAGGATGAAGTATCTGAATATGCGATTGTATCTTCCCCAACATCAGACAGTACCATGAATTCATGTGTATCCTTTCCCCCCATCGCCCCCGAGTCAGCAATCACAGCTCTAAAATTTAAATGGCATCGTTCAAATATCCTATTATAAGCATCAAACATTTTTTGATAAGATCCATCTAAGCTTTCAAAAGAATCGTGAAAAGAATACGCATCCTTCATTATAAATTCTCTTCCACGCAACAATCCGAACCGTGGTCTTTTCTCATCACGAAATTTCGTTTGTATTTGGTAAAGCATTAGTGGAAGCTTTTTATAGCTTTTGACCTCGTCACGAATAATACTAGTGATCACTTCTTCGTGCGTTGCGCCAAGAGCAAATTCACGTTGATGACGATCATTTAGTCGTACTAATTCAGGGCCAAATGTATTCCAGCGCCCTGATTCCATCCATAATTCTGCAGGTTGCATTGCTGGCATTAACATTTCATGTGCCCCTGCTCGATTCATTTCTTCTCGTACGATTTCCTCCACTTTTCGTAATACACGCTTTCCAAGTGGTAAGAAACTATAGACCCCAGAAGCGGTCTGCCGGATGAAACCAGCGCGAACTAATAATTGGTGGCTTTTCAATTCTGCTTCAGCAGGGGTTTCTCTTAGTGTAGGCACTAGCATTTCACTTTGTTTCATCCTGTTTACACCTCCATATTAAGTTTTCATAGACATACTATAAGTGCGTGTTGAACAACCTCTATAAAAATAACCGTTGAATGTCGTTCCATGTAACCACAATCATCAATAACATAAGCAGTGCAAAACCTATAAAATGCACAACTCCTTCTTTTTGTGGGTCAATCGGCTTTCCTCTTACCGCTTCAATTCCTACAAATAGCAACCTACCCCCATCTAATGCAGGCAACGGTAATAAATTAATAATACCTAGGTTAATACTTAATGCTGCAGTCCAAGTTAGATACGTATATAAGCCTCTTTGAACAAACTGATCTGTTGCATCATAAATTCCAACTGGACCAGAAAGCATATCAATTGAAAACTGACCAGTCACAAGCATACCGAGGTTAACTAAAATTAACTTTGTCCATTCATATGTTTGAACTACGCTGTTTTGTACGCTTTTTATTACTGATTTTTCTAGTGCTAGTTGAACACCTATTTGACCGATAGTCGTGCCTTGTGTTTCCACTTTTTGTGGGATTACCGTTAATTCTTGTGTCTGATCATTTCTATTTATGAGCATCGTCAACTCTTCTTCAGGGTTATCTTGGATAATTTTCGTAAATTCCTCCCATGTGCGAATCGATTCCCCTTCAATCTGAACGACTTTATCCCCTTTTTGAAAACCAGCCTCTAATGCTGCACTATCTGGTTGAACGTCTCCGATTATCGCTTCCTCGGCGGGTACCCCTTGGATCAAGCCTATGATTAAAAACACAAAAATCGCTAGAACAAAATTCATCATCGGCCCTGCAAATAGCTGCATTGCTCGTTGTGGAATGGTTTTGGAGGCGAACTGTCGATCATAAGGAGCAATTTGCGTTTCCTTTTCATCCATGACAAAAAAAGCTTTCGGATCGACATCAAAGATTAATTTTTCATCTTCATCCACTTCATAACCATGAATTTTAAGGCTGTGATCTAAATCGGCTTTTTCCACTTCAATAACCCGTGCATGTGAATGCTTAGATTTATTGTTCACAATAATTTTGTTCACTTTTTGCTGCTCATTAAATTCTAATCCGATATGATGACCTGGCTTTAATTCAATTATTTCAGGGTCTTCTCCAGCGACGCGAACATAGCCCCCAACGGGTAATAATCGAATCGTATATACTGTTTCGTCCCACATAAACGAGAAGATTTTTGGCCCAAAACCAATCGCAAACTCTCTCGCTAGCATTCCTGAACGCTTTGCAAAAATTAAATGTCCTAACTCATGAACAAACACAAGTAGACCAAACATGAAAATAAAAGCTATGATCGTAGTCAAAAGAAGCACCTTCCTTTATTCTATAAAAGATTTAACAAGTACCCGTGTTTGTTGATCAACCGTCAATATCGTGTCTAAATCGGGATCTTTCGTTACTTCGTGCTGATCTAGCGCACGAGCAATAAAGTCTTCAATCATTAAAAACGAAATATGTCCCTTCAGAAACAGTGAAACAGCAATTTCATTGGCTGCGTTTAATACCGTCGTCATTGACCCCCCCATTTTTCCTGCTTCGTATGCCATTTTTAAACAGGGGAATCGCTCAAAATCCATATTTTCAAAGTGTAGCTTCCCTATTTCTATTAAGTTTAACCTTTTTGATACTGGAAGTTCAAGTCTAGCGGGATAAGTTAGTGCATATTGAATAGGTACTCTCATGTCAGGTGATCCAAGCTGTGCTATGACACTATTATCATTATACTCAACCATGGAGTGAATAACACTTTCTCTATGCATGATGACATCAATTTTTTCATAAGGGATGTCGAATAACCAGTGTGCTTCAATCACTTCAAGTCCTTTGTTCATCATGGTAGCTGAATCAATGGTGATTTTTGCTCCCATATTCCAATTTGGATGTTGGAGTGCGTCTTCTACTGTAACGGATTGAAGCTCGTCTCTTTTAACGTCACGGAAGCTACCACCAGATGCGGTTACGATTAAACGATTCATATCCTGTCGATTTTCACCATTTAAACTTTGAAAAATTGCTGAATGCTCACTATCAATTGGTATCATTTTCACGTTATTTTTTTTAACTTCTTGCATAACAAGGTGCCCCGCAGTAACAAGCGTTTCTTTATTTGCCAGCGCAATTGTCTTTTTTGCTTTAATCGCTTCTAGTGTTGCAGTAAGTCCAACGCTCCCCATAACCGCATTCACAACGATATCCGTGTTGGAGTCAATGCTAATCTCCACCATACCATCATTTCCAACTAAAATATTGGTATGCAGCTCGTTTAATTTATTTTTTGTTATCTCGTCTTGTACGACTACTTTTTTCGGATTGAATTCTTTGATAATGTTTATTGCTTTCTCTATATTTCGGCCAAATGCGATTGCATACAGCTCAAATTCATCTGGATGTTGCCTCATAACATCCAACGTTTGCAATCCGATTGATCCGGTCGCACCTAATAAGGTAATGCTTTTCATATGACACACTCCTACTCCATCCTATGAGATAAATTGGATAAAATGCAATAATGGAAAAATAAATATTAAGCTATCAAACCGATCCAAAATACCACCGTGACCAGGTAAAAGATTGCCTGAATCTTTTACGTCATAGTATCTTTTAAAAGCAGATTCCACGAGATCTCCAATTTGACCAAATCCAGATACCAAAATGGTAACGAGGAGAACCAGTACTGTTGAATCACGAACAGGAACGATCAATTGAAGGATTAATGCAACAATACAGGCAAGTACAATACCACCGATTGCACCTTCCACGGTTTTATTCGGACTGATCTTTGGCCATAGCTTTTTCTTTCCAATAGCTCGTCCAAAAAAATAGGCTCCCGTATCTGTTGCCCAAATGACTAGAAACGCGTAAACAATATAAATCAGTCCTGCTTCTCTCGTTTCCATTAAATAATAAAAACCCATTCCGACATAAATCGCAGATAGGATAAGGAACCCTACATCCTCAAATGTAAATCTATTTTTAACTAACACCGTATAGGCTAATAATAACAGTACCGCTAGCAGTGTAATTTCAGATTTTTCCAAATAAAAGTTCTCAAGCCATGACCATTCATCATATGGAAATAATAAAAACCATAATAACAAAAATACAGTCGTAGAAGGGATAAAATACTTCGTTGTCTTTCTCATTTTTAACAACTCGTACAATCCAATTGATGCAATCATATAAATTAAAAGCTTAAATATCCATCCACCAAATATAACAATAGGAAGAAAAAGAAGGATTGCAACCACAGCTGTTATTATTCTTTCTTTCATCCTTTTTCAGCCCCTTAAATTCCGCCATAGCGACGCTTTCTAGTTTGGTAATCAGCCAGCGCCTTTTTTAACAATTCTTCACTAAAATCTGGCCATAATACATCTGTAAACCAGAATTCTGTATAAGCGGATTGCCATAACAAAAAATTACTTAAGCGCTGCTCACCACTTGTTCGTATTAATAAATCAGGGTCTTTCAAATTATGGGTGAACAAATAGTTTGAAAACATCGATTCATTAATGTCATCATTCGAGATTTTATTTTCATGGATATCTGATACTATTTGCTTTACTGCGGATATCATTTCATACCGACTGCCATAATTCAACGCAAAGTTCAAAAGTAAGCCATTATTGTTCTTTGTTTCTTCTTTCGCATGTTGAACCGCGTCTTTCGTATGATATGGAAGTCCTTTAAAATCACCAATTGTTTGAACCTTCACGTTTTTCTCTATTAATTCGGGTAAATATGTATTTAAAAATTCTACTGGCAGCTTCATTAAATATTCTACTTCATTTTTAGGGCGCTTCCAATTTTCTGTAGAAAAAGCGTATAATGTTAATACTTCTATTTCATACTTAATCGAAGCTGTTACTATTTTTTTCACAGTACTCATACCTTCTTTGTGACCAGCAATTCGAGGGAGTCCGCGTTTGTTCGCCCAGCGGCCATTTCCATCCATAATGATCGCAACATGTTTTGGCAAATTATCCATTTGCAAATAAAGGGGACATGGATCGTCTTGTTCATTCTTTTTAAAAAAGGGAAGTTTAATTGGCATAAGAATAATCCTCCATCAGGCCAAGGGAAATTTATCGTGTTTCTTCTTTCATCATTTGTTACATTTTCATTTTAGCATACTATTTTAAAATTTGGACCTGGTGCTAGATTTAAATGGAAATAATCACCTGTAGTATGAGAAAAACCCTCTTCATAGTAGAGGGTCATCTTTACTCATTTTACATGGTTACAACTTAAACTTCCATAATTTCTTTTTCTTTGTTCTTTGCATGTTGATCAATCTCGCCAATGTGGTGATCTGTTTCTTTCTGTACATCATCTTGAAAACCGCGCAGCTCGTCTTCTGTCAGGTCACCGTTCTTTTCTAATTTCTTCAACTGGTCATTTGATTCACGTCGAATATTGCGAACATTTACTTTCGCTTCCTCCGCGTATTTCCCTACAACTTTTACTAATTCCTTGCGTCTTTCTTCTGTTAGTGGCGGTATATTAATACGGATCACATTCCCATCACTGGATGGCGAAAGTCCTAGATCTGCCTTTTGAATGGCTTTCTCAACATCTGAAATAGATGATTTATCAAAAGGTGTAATTAACAACAGTCTCGCCTCAGGAGTTGAAATGGTTGCTAATTGATTAAGTGGAGTGGAAGCACCATAATAATCTACATACACACTATTTAATAGGGACGGATTTGCTCGACCAGCTCTAACAGTTGCTAATTGTTTTGAAAAAGATTGAACTGCCTTTGACATTTTTTGTCTTGTTTCATTTATAACAGTTTGTGACATCTTTTTATTTCCCCCTTATTACTGTTCCTATATTTTCTCCTAAAACGGCCTTTTTAATATTCCCATTCTCTTTTATAGAAAATACAAGTAATGGAATATCATTATCCATACAAAGTGAAGAAGCTGTTGAATCTAGTACCCCTAATCCTTCATTTAATACATCCAGGTAAGTTAATTCCTCATATTTTATCGCATCTTGATCCCATTTTGGGTCAGCCGTATAAACGCCATCTACATTGTTCTTCGCCATTAAAATGACTTCTGCTTCAATTTCAGCTGCTCTTAGTGCAGCTGTGGTATCTGTTGAAAAATACGGATTTCCAGTTCCTGCGGCAAAAATAACGACTCGTTTTTTTTCAAGGTGGCGAATCGCTTTTCTTCTAATATACGGTTCCGCTACTTGACGCATTTCAATGGATGTTTGTACCCTTGTTGGTATACCGAAATTTTCTAAACTATCCTGTAGAGCTAATGAATTCATGACAGTTGCAAGCATACCCATGTAATCTGCATTGGCACGGTCCATTCCCATCTCGCTACCTACTTTTCCACGCCAAATGTTGCCACCACCAACAACGATTGCTACTTCCACACCTAATTCTGATACTTCTTTAACCTGCGCCGCAATGGATTGAATAATCTTTGGCTCAATGCCGTATCCTTGTTCACCACTTAATGCTTCTCCACTTAATTTTAACACAATTCTACGGTAGCGAGCTGTTATCATAATTACCTCCATATAATATGTAATTTTTAATCTTGGTGACGAATGAACGTCTATGCGAAAACAGGGAACACTTTGTGCTCCCTTGTTTTCCAGTCTAAGTGTTATTTCTTCACTTGACTCATAACTTCTTCAGCAAAATTGTCAACACGCTTTTCCATTCCTTCGCCAACTTCATATCGTACAAAGTTTTTTACAGACGCTCCCTTACTCTTCACATAAGCCTTTACCTTTTGGTCAGGATCCTTGACAAAGTTCTGTTCAAGTAAACAAACTTCTTCGAAAAATTTACTAAGGCGACCTTCTACCATTTTTTCAACAATATGTTCTGGTTTGCCTTCGTTTAATGCTTGTGTTTTTAACACTTCACGCTCACGATCAACTTCATCTGAAGAAACTTCATCACGAGATATAAAACGAGGATTCACTGCAGCTACGTGCATCGCAATATCTTTAGCAGTTTGCGGATCATTATTACCTTCTAAAACGGTTAAAACACCGATGCTTCCGCCCATATGAAGGTATTCACCAAAGGCGTCATTGTCACCTTTTTCTTGAATAACAAATCGACGTAAGGAAAGCTTCTCACCAATTTTCGCGATGTTTGAATTAATATATTCCTGAACGGTTTCTCCATCTCCATGCAGCTTTTGCTCTAACGCTACTTCTACAGATTCGGGTTGTTGCTTTACTAAGTGTTTACCCAACTCAGCAAGTAATTGTTTAAACTGATCATTTTTTGTGACAAAATCTGTTTCACAGTTCACTTCAAACAATACTGCTGTATTTCCGTCGACTTCGATATATGTCGAACCTTCTGCAGCAACACGATCTGCTTTTTTCTGTGCTTTTGAAATACCTTTTTCACGAAGGAAATCAATTGCTTTGTCGATATCTCCTTCCGTTTCTTGTAATGCCTTTTTACAGTCCATCATACCTGCACCAGTTTTATCGCGTAGTTCTTTAACCATTTTTGCAGTAACTGCCATGTTATTTTCCTCCTTGAGAGTTATATGTAGATAGAATTCTTATCTTGAAAAAAGGTGATAAAAGGTTCCCCTCTTATCACCTCAAACCTTTGTTACTCTGTAACAGCTTCAGCTTCTTCCTTTGTTTCAGCTGGGTTCTGTGTTTGCGCTTCTTCCGTTACTTCTCCTTGTTTCACTTCTAGTATAGCATCTGCCATTTTAGAAGTGAGAAGCTTAACGGCACGTATCGCATCATCGTTTGCAGGGATGACATAATCGATTTCATCTGGATCACAGTTTGTATCAACAATTCCAATTATCGGAATGTTTAATTTATGCGCTTCCGCAATTGCAATTCGTTCCTTACGAGGATCAATTACAAATAATGCATCTGGTAACTTAGTCATTTCTTTTATTCCACCGAGAAATTTGACAAGTCGTTCTTTTTCTTTTAGAAGATCTACAACCTCTTTTTTAGGTAGTACTTCAAATGTACCATCTTCCTCCATGCGTTCAATATCTTTCAAACGATTGATACGTTTACGAATTGTTTGAAAGTTCGTAAGTGTTCCACCTAACCAACGCTGGTTAACGAAGTACATTCCTGAACGAATTGCTTCTTCTTTGACAGATTCTTGTGCTTGTTTTTTAGTACCTACAAAAAGAACGGTACCACCATCAGCAGCAATTTCTTTAACGTAGTTATATGCTTCATCAACCTTTTTAACTGTTTTCTGCAAGTCGATGATATAAATTCCGTTACGTTCCGTGAAGATATACTTCTTCATTTTCGGATTCCAACGGCGAGTCTGGTGACCAAAGTGTACACCAGCTTCAAGTAGTTGTTTCATTGAAATAACTGACATTCTTTTTCCTCCTAATTGGTTTTTTAGCCTCCGCTTGCGTCATCTTTATGCTAGGACTCGTTATATTCAACCAGCAACACCTACATAAATTAACAAGCGTGTGTATTAACACCAAAAGTTAATATACCATATCCATATCGAGCAAGCAAGTATATTATTCGTTTTCAGGGTGGAATTTAAGCATTAGTTCCACCTCAGTCCTCCCACAATGAAGCTCTCTCGCAATTGTATCTATTGATCTCCCTTGATCATAAAGAGCATAAATCCTTCCGCGTAACGATTGTTCTAATACATCTTTTGACTCGTTTGTAATGGGAGGGTTATACAGCTCTGGTGGATCTTCTTCCCAATCCTCATCAACTGATTGAATGTCCTTTTCTTTGTGATTATCCTGTTTCATGCTTGTAGTATTACCTTTTCTTGTCAAGTAATTCAAAAGTTTATCGTTTTCTGCTTTAACCTCTTCCAGATAACCAGTGAAAACTTCTTCTATATCTCTCATCATCTTTTCTTCGTTTAACTGATTACTAGTACTGTTTTTTTGCCTGGTATACAAATAATAGAGTCCGACAATTGTAAACAGATGAAGTAACAAACTAACTAAAATAAAAATTGAACTCATACGAATCCCTCTATCCAATTACATCAACCGTTCCTCCCTGATAATGGTGATTGATGCTTTTATTCATCTTCCTATGTGGGTTGGTGCTTTTGGTTTTTAGTGAAGCGAACTCGTTTCAGCAAGCTGAAACATCGGGGAATCAGATGGAGTCTCGACTCCACCTGATTGGAAGTTCCCACCTACGCTTCGCTTAGAGGTGGGGGTCTAAAACCCTAAAACCATTTTAAAATTAATTCCCTACCTTTTCCATGACAGCCTTTAATTTATAAATTGCTTTTTGATGTATTTGAGAAATTCTTGAAGTGGTTAACCCCATTACTTGACCGATTTCAGTTAAGGTCAACTCTTCCTTATAAAAAAGACTTATAACCAATTGTTCCTTTTCGTTCAATTGATGGATTCCGTTCGCCAGTTCTTCGTGTGTTTCCGATCGGGTAAGTAATTGTTCTGGTTCCATAGCTTTTTCATCTGGCACCATATAACCAATCCCTGATACATAATCTGTATCGCTTTGAGTTGGCTTTTCTTCAATTGAGAGGAGTTTAGAAAACAACGTATCTTTAACGGATTCTTCCACCTCATGTTCGGTCATATTAACTCTCTTAGCCACTTCCTTAGACGTAGGTTTTCGTTGAAGTTCTTGTTCGAGTTGCTGGTAAGCATGATCCACATTTTTTATCTTTTCTCTCGTAGATCTCGGCAACCAATCTTCCCGTCTTAGTCCGTCCAATATAGCACCACGAACTCGGAAAGAAGCATAGGTGTCAAATTTAAGTTGACGGTTCGGTTCGTATTTATTTAATGCGTCATACAAGCCTAGCAAGCCAAAACTCTCCAAGTCGTCCTTACTTACATTGGAAGGGAGATGAATCGAAATGCGTTGAACATGAAATGAAACGAGATAAAAATATTTATTAATTAATTCATTTGCTGCGTCCTGGTCTTTATCCTTTGTCCAACTCATCCAACACTGTTCTTCGTGTTGAAACATTTGTTGTGGCAAAGCATTCACTCCTTTCCCAAATGAATCGATTAGTTTGGTGCTGCTCTTGTTCAACTACCATTATCATTTATAGGGACTACAACGACTGTGGAAGCTGAATTACAAAACGAGTTCCTTGATCCAACTTTGTTTCAAATAAGAGGGAACCGTCAAGTATTTCTACTTTGTTTTTCACTACATCCATTCCAACGCCTCTTCCTGACACATCTGAAAGCTCGCTAGCAGTTGAAAATCCACTCTCCATTACAAGAGCAATCATTTGATGATCTGATAAAGTATCAGCTTGTTCCTTCGTTAACAATCCATTAGCAATTGCCTTTTCTGTAACCCTTTTTTTATCCATACCAGAACCATCATCTGATATTTCAATGCATACATAGTTTTCACTGTGATAGGCTTTTAATTGAATAACACCTTCATCAGGTTTTCCTTTTTCAGCACGTATATCAGGCATTTCTATTCCATGGTCAACAGCATTTCTGATTAAATGAACAAGCAAATCACTGAGTTCATCCACAATCGACCTTTCTATTTCTGTTTCCCCACCGATAATATCTAACTTTATTTGTTTGTTTAATTGACGGGAAAGCTGACGAACCATTCTAGGAAAACGATTAAACACATAATCGATTGGAACCATTTTCATGTTAAGCATGATCGATTTGATTTCATCTGTAATTTTTGTCATACTATTGACCGTTTCTTGTAAATTGCTATGTTTCAAGTCATGAGCTAGTAAATCAAGTCTGTCACGATCAACGACTAGTTCCTCGAACAGGTTCGTTAATGCATCTAATTGATCCATGCTTACTCGAACAGTGGTGCTGTTTCTTTTCTTTGTTTTTAATGGCTTTTGAAGTTTTACGACTGTTTCTTTTCTAATCTCACGCTGCCTACTTGCATCTTCACTAACATCTATGAGCATTGCTTCTAATTGGTCAACCGCTTCAAATAAGACATCTAACACGCTTGAATCAACGATTAATCTCTTATTTCGAACTGCCTCCAACATATCTTCTATTTTATGGGTTGCATTTGTCATGTCCTGTAATTTCAATGTCGCGGACATTCCCTTCATTGTGTGTACAGATCGAAACATTTCATTTATCGCATCTTGATTAGAAGGGTTTTTGTCTAATTTTAGTAGTTGGCTAATAAATGTTTGAAGATGCTCTTTGCTTTCTTCAATAAACACATCTAAATATTGGCTTGTTTCCATTGATGTATCACCTAACTTTTTGAACTTCCTCTATTAGATTCTCTATCGTTCTCTAAAAAAATGTTTCAGTTTCGTGACGAAAGCAAATGGTGGTTTTTTGGATGACGAACGATTGACGTTCTGGTCAAGATATTGTTGAACGATTTGAGTCATTGTAATCGTAATATCTGCTTTTGGACGGAACAACAAAAAGGGAACTTGACTCGTAACCGCTTGTAACACAATTTTGTCTTCAGGTAAGATACCTAAAGGAATAAGTTCCTTTTCTAAAAAACTACGAACAACATGCTGCAATCTTTCCATTGTCTGTTCGCCGATTCTCCTATTTAAACTTCTATTAACAATAAGATACATAGGTAAAAACGGGCTTTTCCTTGAGGCATGTTTAATCATAGCGTAGGCATCTGTCATTGAAGTTGGCTCTGGTGTTGTAATAACGATACACTCATCTACCGCAAGCATGTAATAACTGCTTGCTTCTGTTATTCCTGCACCCATATCAAAAATGATAAAATCGTAATCATTTAACAAATGGTTCAACTGATGCAAAAAATAATCGAATTTGGTTTCATCCATCGTAAATATGTCGGTTAAACCCGACCCGCCAGCAATATAGGAAAGGCTATTTGGCCCTGTTTCTACAATGTCCTGAATCGTCAGTTGTTCATCAAACATGTTTACGATCGAATTTGATGCGGTTAATCCAAGTAAAATATCAATATTCCCCATACCTATATCTAGGTCAAATAGCAAAACCCTTTTATTGTGGTTGGCTAAACAGAGGGAAAAATTTAATGCAAAGTTAGACTTCCCCACTCCTCCTTTTCCACTTACAACCGCTATCGTTTTAGCTTGTCCAATAGTGCGAAGCGACTCAATTTTTTTACGCAAATTCTTGGCTTGATCATTCATGCTGATAGTCACCAACTAACATTTCACTAAGGGAATCAACTCGAATCTCTTTAATATCATCTGGTACGTCTTGACCATTTGTTATATAGGAAATACCGACCTGATGGGAAATACATAAATTTAATATGGATCCATACTGAGAGGTTTCATCACTTTTTGTGAAAATGAGTTGTCCGATTGGAATGTTGTGAAATTGAGAGTATATGTTTTCAAGATCTGATTGCTTCGTCGTAAGTGATAAAACAAGATATGTTTCGAATTCTTTGTCAAAATCAAACATATTCCGAAGTTCTTCTACGTACAATGGATCCCTAAAATTTCTACCCGCTGTATCTACTAATACTAGATCATAGTCTTTAAACCTTTGCTTTGCATTTCGATAGTCTTCTAGATTATATGCAATTTCGATCGGAACATCTAATATTTTTGCATATGTTTTCAATTGATCAATAGCAGCAATTCGGTATGTGTCTGTTGTAATAAAAGCTACTTTCTTCTTATCCTTCAATACACTTTCCGCTGCTATTTTAGCTATTGTTGTTGTTTTTCCAACCCCTGTCGGACCAACTAAGTGAACAAATTTTTTATCATAGCGAATTCCGCCGAAAGTACAATTTGCAAGCTGCTTCTTTATTTCCTGTTTTAATGCAGTTCTCATTTGCGATTCCGAGTCTTGCCCATGTTTAAGCGTTTCTTGCATCACATTTTTCGTTATTTTTCCCGCAATTTCCGGATTCACTTCTTGCTCAAGCAAAAATTTAAAGATCGTATCAAAATCACCATATTGAATCACATTTTGTTGAATGGTATGTTTTTCTATCCATTTTTTAAGCTCTCTAATTTCCCTAACAACATCCCCATTATTTTCGTTTAATACGGCTTGTGAAGCTTTTGTTGGCTTGGAAACCTTCTGAATCGTATTTGTCGTTTCTGTTCTCTTTGGCTGGGGATCCATCGCAGCAATAAGTTGGATATTTCGCTTTTTAAAAAATCCTAGAAATCCGCCTTCCACTATTTCTTTAGAATTTAAAATGACCGCATCCGCCCCGAATTCCTTCCGTACTCGTTTCATTGCTTCAGTCATTGTCGGTGCAACTATTTTTTTTACTTTCATGCAACATTCACCACCCCTATGCTTTGAACCTCAATATCAGGACTAAGTTCATTGTATGACAGTACGACAACTTGAGGCATAAAACGGTCTAACAATTGTTTCACATACATTCGAATTGCTGGTGAACACAAAATAATCGGTGTTTCTTCTTGAATCGATACTTGTTCCAGCTTTTCACTTACAGAACGAATAATGGTTTGTTGGGTGCTTGGATCTAACGATAAATAGTTGCCGTGTTCCGTTTGTTGAATTTGATCGGCAATTAACTTTTCTACATCGGAAGCAATGGTAATTACTCTGATCAGGCTTCCTTCTGCAACATACTGTTTACTAATTTGCGTTGCAAGCGATTGCCTGACATACTCTGTTAACAGCTCGGTATCATTGGTCATTTTTCCAAAATCAGCTAATGTTTCAAAGATTACTGGCAAATTACGGATCGAAATGTTTTCCCTTAGTAGCTTAGACAAAACCTTCTGAACATCCCCGATAGAAAGCGGATCTGGAACGACTTCCTCTACAAGTATTGGATATGTTTCTTTTAAATGATCTACTAACTGCTTGGTTTCTTGACGCCCTAACAATAAATGAGCTTGCTGCTTTATCACTTCCGTAATATGTGTCGACACAACAGATGGAGGATCCACAACAGTATAACCTAGTAACTCTGCATCGTCTTTGACGTCTTCGCTAATCCACTTTGCTGGGAGTCCAAAAGCTGGCTCTTTCGTTGTTATTCCCTCCAAATCGTCTTCATCTTCTACCCCAGGACTCATAGCAAGGTAATGATCTAGAAGAACTTCTCCATTGGCAACCTCATTTCCCTTTATTTTAAGTCGATACTCGTTAGGGTTCAACTGTATGTTGTCTCTAATCCGAACTACTGGGATAACAATTCCTAGTTCAATGGCTAGCTGTCGGCGAATCATTACAACCCGATCTAACAAATCTCCTCCTTGTGCAGCGTCGGCAAGTGGGATAAGTGCATAGCCGAATTCAAATTCAATCGGGTCTAAACTGAGTAAGCTCGTAACATTTTCCGGGGATTTCATACTCTCACTTTCAGCCTCTGCCTGTTCTTCTTCACTTGGCGGCTCTTGGAGTCTTTCTGTCCTTAATAACCAATACCCTCCAAACCCGAGAAACAATGCAATCGCACTCGTTAAGAAAAAATTAATCGGGGTTAAGCCTAGTAAAAAAATGGTTCCAGCAGCAATATAGAGTAACTTTGGATAGCGCAACAGTTGATTTGTTACGTCTGTTCCTAAGTTCCCTGTAGACGCAACTCTAGTGACAACAATACCTGTAGCAGTTGCGATTAACAATGCAGGAATTTGGCTTACCAAACCATCACCAACCGTTAACCGCATATATGTATTTATTGCCTCTGTAAAGCCCATTCCTAACTGAACCATCCCAATTATTAGCCCAAAAACAATATTGATCAATACGATTACAATACCGGCAATGGCATCCCCTTTGACAAACTTACTCGCACCGTCCATTGCTCCATAAAAATCTGCCTCGTGTTCAACTTTTTCTCTTCTTTCCTTTGCTTGTTGTTCGGAAATCAACCCTGCATTTAAATCCGCATCAATACTCATTTGCTTCCCTGGCATTGCATCTAACGTGAACCGCGCAGCTACTTCAGATACACGTTCTGCACCCTTGGTAATAACAAGAAATTGTATAATAACTAGAATTACAAAAACAACAAATCCAACTAGTGGATTGTCTCCTATAACAAAGGTACCAAACGTTTCAACCACACCCCCTGCATTTGCTTCAGACAAAATCGAACGGGTAGTTGATACATTTAAGCCTAGACGAAACAGGGTAAGAAGCAGTAACAAGGAAGGAAAGATTGAAAATTGCAATGCTTCCTGCATGTTCATTGCCACCAAAATAACTAGGAGGGCTAATGTAATATTTAGTAAAATGAAGATACTTAAAAGCCATCCCGGTAATGGAACAACAAGCATCACAATGATTAAAATGACACCCAATAATACGGATAGGTCACGAACAGCCATATCTTTCTCTCCTTAAAGAGGTTGTACCCTCTACACTTTCTTTTTCAACTGATAAACGTACGCTAATATTTCTGCAACAGCTTGAAAAAATTCTTCCCCAATAACATCTCCAATTTCTACTTGATCGTACATCGATCTAGCCAATGGACGATTTTCAACCATGGACACTTGGTGGGCCTTCGCTATTTCTTTTATCTTAAATGCAATATGATCTACACCTTTAGCGACAACATATGGGGCATCTGCTTTTTGTTCATCGTACTTAATTGCAATGGCATAATGGGTTGGGTTGGTAATAATGACATCAGCCTTTGGAACTTCACTCATCATTCTTCTCATTGCCATTTGACGTTGTTTTTCTTTTATTTTTGATTTAATTAACGGATCCCCTTCAATGTTTTTATTCTCGTCCTTAATATCATTCTTTGACATTCGAATATTTTTTTCGTAATCATATTTTTGATAAACAAAATCGATAGCAGATAATAGTAAAAGGACAATCGAGGCCATAATTCCCATTACTACAGTTGTATTACCGAAAAAAGCTAGCGAGCTTTCAACATCTTTTCCAGACGTCATCATCATTTCGTCTTTATTGAACCAGAGGACCGAAAATGTGACGGTACCAATAAAGACGATCTTTAAAAGAGATTTAACGAGCTCAACAAGTGCTCTGGCAGAAAATATCTTTTTCGCTCCTTGAATCGGATCTATTTTTTTTAAGTCAAATTTCAACGTCTCTGTTGTATACAAAAACCCAATTTGCGTTAAGTTCGATAGTAATCCAGCTACTATGGCAACACCCATTATCGGTGCGACTGCTTTACTCATCTCCAAGGTTGACTCAAAAAAAATTTGGCTGACACTTTGTTCTGTTACTTCCCATTGAATATATTCTGTAAAGGACAGTGTAAACATGCTGGTCATCACATTTTTCATATAGTCACCAACAAAAAGGAATAAAAAGAATATCAATAACAGCATAATAGCTGTGTTAACATCTTGGCTTTTGGCAACCTGTCCTTTTTTCCGAGAGTCCTGTCTTTTTTTGGGGGTCGCTTTTTCAGTTTTTTCTCCTGCAAAAAATTGCAGATCTAATGTTAATTCCATCTTTACACACCCCCAAATAGCTGCATAAGTCCTCGCATCGTTTGAAGCAACAGGTCGAACAAATTTCTTACTAACATAATGTAAATAGCCATTGAAACGAATAGTATGACAAAGCCAACTAAAATTTTCAGTGGAAGTCCCACTACAAATACGTTTAACTGTGGAACCGTTCTTGCAATGATTCCCAATGCCACGTCAACTAAAAATAAACTTCCAACAACAGGGATGGCCATTTGAAATGCGATAACAAACATTTTATTAAAAGTACTCATTACGAACGTAACAATGGATTCATTCTCAAATGGAACGAAACGATCTATTTCGATAAATTGATAGCTGTAGAAAATACCATCAATTAATAGATAATGTGCATTCACAGCCAATAAAAATAACAAAGCAATGGTATAAAGATATTGACCCATTAAAGGACTTTGCGCACCTGTTTGTGGATCGATGACATTCGCGATCGCAAACCCCATTTGGTAATCGATGAATCCTCCTGCAATTTGGATAGCAGATAAAATAATAAAAGCAATAAGTCCAATTAATAATCCAACTGCAGCTTCTTTTAGTAGTAATAAAAGGAATATCTCATCCAATGGAATAACAGGGATATCAATCGTATAATACATCATCCACGCTAAAAAAAATCCAAATCCAATTTTGAAAAAACTCGGTATATTTCGATACGAAAATATAGGTACCGTAACAAAAAAGGATGTAACTCGAACTAAAATTAATAGAAATGCTGGTACACTTTCTAATGGAATCAAACTAATCATTGTTTACCCTACAAACATCGTTAAATTTTTAAATATTGTTGCCGTGAATTCAACCATTTTCGACAACATCCAAGGCCCAAAAAAAACAAGTCCGACTAAAACGGCGACGATCTTCGGGATAAAAGCAAGTGTTTGCTCTTGAATTTGAGTTGTAGCTTGAAAAATACTTACAAGTAATCCGACACCAAGAGCCAGGATTAATAAAGGCCCTGTAACCAACAAAATCGTATATATCCCATTTTTTGCAAGAGAAACGACAAATTCACTACTCATCACATGCCCCCCTTTTTTGAACAACCTCTTAAAAGCCTTGGAGAAGGGAGTATGTTATTAAATACCACCCATCAACTAGTATGAACAAAAGTATTTTAAACGGTAACGAAATCATTACTGGCGGCAGCATTAACATCCCCATTGACATTAGTACACTTGCAACCGCCATATCAATAACTAGGAATGGTACAAATATCATAAAACCCATTTGAAACGCCGTTTTTAATTCGCTTATCGCAAACGCGGGTATAAGGGTCGTCAATGGTATGTCCTGCACTGTTTCTGGTTTTTCTATTTGCGCATAATTCATAAATAGTGCTAAATCCTTTTGCCTCGTATATTCCGCCATGAAATCTTTTATTGGAACAGTGGCTCGAGTGTATGCTTCATCTAATGTAATTTCTTCACTAAATAACGGCTCAAGCGCTTCTTCATTGATTTGTTGAAAAGTAGGTGCCATCACAAAAAAGGTTAAAAATAGTGCAATCCCTATTAATACTTGATTTGGCGGCATTTGTTGTGTTGCAAGTGATGTTCGAACAAAGGATAGAACAATGATAATTCGAGTAAAACTTGTCATCAGAATTAAAATGCTTGGCGCAAGTGAAAAAACGGTCAACAATAACAATAGCTTTACAGATGTTGATACATTTTGCGGATCAGAGCTTGAAAAAATATTCACAAATTCATCCATTCGTATCGTCATCCTTGTCTTTATGTTGATCCATTATTTTCCTTCTACCTGTTTTCAACCGACTTAATTCATTTCTTAACAATTGTTGAAATCCATCTTGATCGGCTTTATTTCCGTTTTTACCCGCACCACTTTTACTTGATGAAAGCAACGATGAAAATACATTCATTGGTCGGAGGGTGTCCACATCATTTTGATTTACTAGTGCGTCTTTTGTACTTTCGTCTGTGATTTCTGACAGCATTTCTACATTTTCACCAACTCCAATGACAAAAACCCTATCCCCAATCCGGACGATTTGAATCGATTTGTTTGGGCCAAGTCCAACGCCCCCTAAGTTCTCCAAAGTACGAACCTTATGAAATGCTTTGTTTTTACTGTTCATAAATTTTAATAAGAAATAGATGAGTGCCAACACAAGAATAAGTGCAAGAAAAAGTTTGACTATATCCAAAAATAAAGAAGAATTCGATTCCGATTGGTTATCATTAAATAAAGGACTACTATCTGTTTCATTAGTAGAGCTCTGGTCCAACTCGGGACAATTCGCATCTTGTTCAATACATTGCTTTGCGTTTTTTGGTGCCCCCTCAACTTGATCTGGGGAAAGAATTCCAATCACCAAAATAGTACATAAGATAGCCCATACTAATTTTTTCATATTAATCTCACAACCTATTCCAACACTTTTTGAATGGATTCCATTACACGATCTGCCTGGAATGGTTTCACAATAAAGTCCTTTGCTCCAGCTTGAATCGCATCCACAACCATCGACTGCTGTCCCATGGCCGAGCACATAATTACTTTTGCCTCTGGGTTTATTTTTTTTAATTCCTTTAAAGCCGTTATTCCATCCATTTCTGGCATCGTTATGTCCATGATCACTAAGCAGGGTGATAATTCTTTATATTGATCAATTGCTTGAAGGCCATCTTGTGCCTCCCCGACTACTTCGAATTCATGTTTTAACAAAATATCCTTGAGCATCATACGCATAAATGCCGCATCATCGACAATTAGTACTTTGTTCGCCATAATAACCCCTCGCTTTTTGCTAATTCAAATGTTTCAAACGATCTGATTGGCTTAAAATATCTGTAACACGAACACCGAAATTTTCATCTATTACAACGACTTCCCCTTTCGCTATTAATTTATCATTCACTTTAATATCAACTGGTTCTCCTGCTAGTTTGTCAAGTTCAATGACAGAGCCAGACGATAAATCTAAAATATCTTTAATCGTTCTTTTAGTTTGTCCAAGCTCTACTGTTACTTGAAGTGGTATATCTAATAGCATATTTAGATTTCGTTGTTCACCTTTTGTTACATTCACATTTTCAAAGTTTGAAAATGCTGCAGGATGCATCTGAACGTTTTGATCTACCATATTTGCACCAATGTACCTTGGTTCCTTATCGGTGTTATTAGCCTGATAAGTTTTGTTTGTTTCGTTGGTATGCTTCGTTACAGAAGCTGTTTCTTCTTGATTATCCATCGGGTTGAGCAATTGATCTACGAGTTCCTTAGCAAAATGAACAGGAACGAGCTGCATGATGTTTGAATCAATTAAATTACCTATTTTAATGTTAAAAGAAACCTTAAACAATATTTCTTGAGCTGGAATAACAGCACTTCCATTATCCTCCGTATCCAAAACGCTTATGGAAGGAGGGGAAATAACGATTCGCTTTTTAAATATCGTTGACATACTTGTTGCAGCTGTACCCATCATCTGATTCATTGCTTCCTGTACAGCACTTAAATGAATATCGTCCAGTTGCTCTGCTGGGTTAACGCCGTCCCCCCCAAGCATTAAATCCGCAATAACAGCTGCATCTATTGTTTTGATGACGAGTAGGTTCGTTCCTTTAAATCCTTCTGTATAGTTTACTTGAACACCGACTTGTGGCTGTGGAAATTCATCTTGTAAATTTTCCTTTAAAATAAGAGATGTTTCAGGTGTAGTGATATCCACCTTTTGGTTGAGAAGCTTAGACAGAGTAGTTGCTGAACTACCAAACGAAATATTTCCAATTTCCGCTAATGCATCCTGTTCCAATTCGGATAAATAATGTTCCATTAATGGTTTTTCCGTATGTGGTTGTTCTGAGTTTGGATTTGTACTTTCTTCTGTTTTTTTTAAAAGCGCATCAATTTCGTCTTGTGACAACATGTTATCGTCATTCATCCTTATTCCCCCCTTTAATATCATCGATAACTTGTACGGCAATTTTTTTCTTGCTTTTACCTGGCTGCACATAAAACTTTGGTGCTTCATCGACCATTAACACTAATGGATCGTGAATAGATTGATCAAGCTGGATCACATCATTTTCGCTTAAGTCAAGAAAATCATTGATTTGAATGGAAGCATTTCCCAAAACCGCACTTATCTTTACTTTTGCTGTTTCGATGTTTTTCGTTAAATTATCGTATTCTTCAGGTTTCGTCTCTTTTGATCCAGTTTGCATCCAGTAATGCACAGAGAGTTTTGGAATAATTGATTCAAGCACTACATGTGGAATACAGATGTTAATCATTCCGCTACTTTCTCCGATCGTTGTATTTAAGGATATAACTACAACCGTTTCGTTCGGTGATACCATTTGTAGGAACTGAGGATTGACTTCAAATTCCTCTAGCATAGGGTCAATTTCTGCTAGAGAACTCCATGCTTCTTTTAGATTATCCATCGCTTTTTCAAACAACTGGGACATTAATAGCGTTTCGATTTCTGTAAGGTTCTCAATCTTGTTTACAGTGTTCCCTTTTCCTCCAAGCACTCTGTCCAACATCGCATAAGCAATATTCGGATTGAATTCTAGCAAAATACGCCCATCTAACGGTGGAACACTATAAATATTTAATATCGTCATGTTAGGAATGGAACGTATAAATTCTTCGTAAGGAATTTGGTCTACAGATGCAACTGAAATTTGCGCGTATGTCCGAAGTTGGGTTGAAAAATACGTCGTTAACAGCCTTGCAAAATTTTCGTGAATTCTAGCTAGACCTCGAATTTGATCCTTTGAAAAACGGAGGGCTCGTTTAAAATCATATACTCTTATTTTTTTTGTTTGTTGATCATGTTCTAGTTGGTTTGCATCCATTTCACCTGACGAAAGTGCAGATAGTAATGCGTCGATTTCGTTTTGGGATAATACTTCATCTGCCAACAATGTCACCTCCAGTTCAGGAACAATTACGTTATATAGATAATCAGGAATTCATCACATGATACACGTTTACTTTTATTGCAAAATCTTATCGATCGTATAAACATCAACAATATTTCCGTTTTTCATCAAACCATTCATTTTCGTTGCGAGCATTTGCTCGAGGTCTGTGAGTGAACGATTAAAATCTTCCTCATTTAATTTAACGAGCTCCTTAATTAAAATGTTTTTAAGCTGGAATTCTCGTTTTTCTGCTTCTTCTTTTGCTTTTCTACTATCAGTTACAATTTTGAATTGCAAGCGAACAAAGCTACCATCCTTTAAATCCCCTGTAATCTCAGAAGTTTGATAAGAATTCTCGATCATTTCATCCAGTGTTGGTTCTCCACTAGTCTTTTGTTCCCCAAAAACGTCTAAAACGTAAAGGAGTGCGCCGACTCCCATAACAGTTATCGTGACCAATATTGCGATCATGGTTTTCATTACTTTACGATTCACCGCTGTCACCTGCTTTTTGTTGGATAGCGACGATCCCAACCTGTTTGTAGTAATTTGTCATCAATTGAACGATTTCTCTTTCGGATTCTTTTACGACTAATCTTTTGTTGTTCACTAATGTAATGGTCGTGTCAGGAAAGGATTGAATTTGCTCAATCAACATAGCATTTAATAAAAAAGAATCCCCATTTAAACGTGTGACTGAAATCATATTGGAGGGGGAGCAATGGATTAAACCAGCCCCCCACACCTCCCTTATTTATCGTTTGAGATTAACAAGCTCTTGCAAAATCTCATCAGAAGTCGTGATAATTCTTGTGTTTGCCTGGAAGCCACGCTGTGCCACAATCATTTCCGTGAATTCTTCAGCTAAGTCTACATTTGACATTTCAAGTGCTCCTGAAACTACCGAAGCAGTACCATTTTGTTCTGGAATAACAAGATCATTTACACTATCAAAATTCCCATCATCCGTGAAAACACCTGCATTAATTGTTAGCTGAAATGTATTGGAACCTGATTTTTCGAGTCCACCAGGGTTAGAGAAATTAGCTAGTCTGATCTGTCCTGCATTTTGGACTACCCCTGTTTCATCCACATAGGTGACAGCTCCATTGTTTTGAATACTAAAGCTCGCTGCTTCAGCCGGAATTTGAAGTCTATCCACATTCCCATTATTTTCCCCCAACAAATACTTACCATCTGAATTTACAATATAGCCATCGTTATCCAAGTAAAAATTCCCTGCACGGGTAAAGTTAATCGTTGTTTCTGCTAAGTCTACCCCTTGAGTAGGATCGGGGTTCCCGTTACCATCCAATGGATTCACTAGATTTTGACCGAGTACAAACATGCCATCTCCTTCTAAAGCCAGATCTAACGGCCTGTTCGTCGTTTGCCTGTTTCCTTGTGTTTGGATGTTGTCAACTGACCCTACCTGTGAACCTAACCCTACTTGAGATGGATTTATTCCACCACGTAGTGCATCCCCATTTTGCACTACCGGACCTTCTGCTCCAGATAATGACTGACTCATCATGTCTTGAAAAGTTGTACGTCCCTTTTTAAACCCACTCGTGTTTACATTAGCTATATTATTACCAATCACGTCTAGCTTCGTCTGAAACCCCTTCATTCCCGAAATTCCCGCATACATTGAACGTAGCATATATGAACATTCCTTCCTATTTTAGGTTGAATAAACCACTTTCTGTCATTCAGTGGTTTCGTAGGCTTCCTGTTAAGGTCCAGCCCTTAATCATCTAACAAAATCGTCCCATTAATATTTGTAAAAATTTTACTTGACGCTTCACCTCGATCCAAAGCTGTTACAATTGTTTTGTTTTTTGCACTTACTAATAGGGCAGCATCTTTTGTCACTACTAGAGAATCTGTTATTCCTTTTTGACTCGCTTCATCGATCTTCTTAGAAATTTCCATCCATTGTGTTGAATCAATCTTAATGTTTCGCTCTACTAGTCTTTGTTTCGCATGCTTACTAATCTTTAAATCTTGTACCTCTGCCAAAACATCCGAAAAAGTGGATCCACCTTGCTGTTGAACAGGCTTTGTTTGTTTTGGTAATGGAAATGGCTGTGGGCGTAACTGCTGTATGCGATGATCCATTTACGTCACCCCTTTTTACACTTTGGGCTCACTAACTCTCGTTATACTCTCAACATCTATCTTGTCACCACCATCTAACTCTAGTAATGCAACCCCATCCTTTTGACTCACAGCTACGACGAGACCCTGTTTAGAATCTACTACTTTTCCAGTTTCATCATTTAAAACCGGATAGGTCACTTTCTTACCAATCAGGTTGCTATACTGTAGTACTGGTGAAACAGTCTGGCTTTTTACGAGCTGTTCAATCGAACTAGACATATTCATCGTTTGCTCCAATGAGGAAAAAGTCGTCATTTGAGAAATAAATTCTTTATCATCCATTGGTTTCAAAGGATCCTGGTTCTGTAACTGCGCCATCAAAATTTTCAAAAATTCATCTTTACCAAGCGAAGAACTTGTTGATCCTCTTACTGTTTGATTCGTTAAATAATTAGCAGGATCAATTTTTGTCATGTTTTTATCACCTACACTTTCTCATTCACCAAAATGTCATGAAAGCTTAATTCAGATGGTGTGTTTCCTTGATTTTGTTGTTGGCTCTGCTGTTGCTGTTCATCCTTTGCTGCATCTTTAAATCGTTCTTCTTGTTCAAGACTATATAGATCACCTAGAGAAAGCGGATCCGTCTTTTCAATTACTACTTGTTGCGGTGAAAACATATGTCTTAGCTGTTGCAAATTGCCTTCAAGCATGTCTTTGGCCACCTGTGTCGTAACAGAAATCTTCACGACCATTTCTCCATTTAATTGCGTGAGCTTAACGACCATATCTCCCATATTTACCGGTTTCAATTTAATCGCCAATTGCTCCATTCCATTCTTTTGCAGAAATTTACTTGTCTTCAAAACACGTTGCAGCTCCTGCATTACCTGCTGTTCCTTCGTCTCTTGGTTAGCCGTTTGGTTAACATAGATGACATACTGTTCAAGTTTAGTCATAGGTTGTTGGGTAGGTGTAAGATTGGATTCCTTTATTTGTACGGATTCATCTGCTTTGTACCTTGCTAACGCATTGCTTACCCATTTACTTACGTCTGCGGAGGTTACTTCCGCATTATTTGCATATCTTTGTTGACCAACTAAAGTACTTCTATTCTGGTATGTTTGAATCAACTGGGTCCAGATGGCTTGTTCCTTTTGTGTGCCCTTATTCGTTAACACCTGTGAAGCATTATCGTTTTTACTAGTTTGCTTTGTTACTGCCACCCATTGCTCCAACAAATTTTTAAGTACAGCCGCTTGTTTTTTGGTAGGTGCTTGATCCTCTATGCTTTTTAAGACATTGATTGCCTTATCCCATAAAGCGGATAACAGCATGCCATCGTTTATCAAGTCAGGCTGAACATTTGTCTTTTCAGCCGATTCCATTGGCATCCATTCTTCTAGACTTTGTTCTAATGTCATACCTTGTTCCCCTAATTTCCTTAGTGCAGATTGCAGCTCCTTTACCAACGCGTCACTCATCAAGCCCGTATTTCCTGTTTCACCATCGACATCAGCTAAAAGAGCTCTAAGTTCTTTTAACTGCGCTTTTGAAAATTTTGAAAGTAGTGTTTGAGTACTTATTTCCACTGTTGTTCCTTCTATTGATAAACGATTGGAGCTACTTTTTGTTGGATCAAGTAACTGTTTTATTTGTTCAATTATAGTAGAAACGAGTTGATTGCCATCCGTTACGGTTGCATCTGTTGTATTAGAAGATTCTTTTGCTTGATTCAGAAGCGTAACAAAACGATTCGTAGACGGTGTTTGAACATTACTTTTCTTGGTGAAATCGACTAGTGATGGCGCTTGTTTTATTACCATTCCCGCAGCTTTCATCTTATTATCACCCCCCTTCAATCATTCATCTCTTCACCATTTAATAAGACACTGGCTAATTTAGCCGCTTCCGCTGGTTCCATCGCTGCCAAAACATTCCCACGTTGTTCGGTAGGTAACGTTTCGAGCAATTTGGTCGCGGTCTTAATCTCAAGGTTAAGTAATATTGGGGCAGCAGCTTCAGGATCCATTTCTTTAAACGATGCTGAGAAACTTTGTAGTCGATCATTTGCTTGTTGTTCGGTTAGCTGAAGCTCCTCCTTCTCCTTGATCAGTTTTTCCAATTCCTTATTTAAATCAGCAATTTTCCCGTCCTTTTGCTGTATAGCTAATTCTAATTCGGTAATCGTTTCATTTTTCTTATTCAACTCATTTTCGAGAGAACTTGCTTTTTTCTTTTGTTCCTCTTTGGCCATTTCTTCCTCTGTCACAACCAATTTAGAAACAAATGGTACGTTGTTCACCAATTGTTTTGCCTTATTACCAACGTTTATACCAGCTAATGCAGCAATGATAGTGGCAAGTACAAGGGCAAAAATAAATGGAATAACGACGATGAATAGCCACTGAAATGGACCTGTTGAAGCGTTCGTTTCCTTGTAATTTTTCCCTGCCATATCCTCACCTATTTCCGTTTACATATTGTCGGATCGATATTTCATCCATTTGTTCATTTTCTTGCTTTGTCAGCTTTTGATGATAAACGATAAAATCATTATGGATTAACTGCTCCATTTTTTTTACTTCCATATGTGCATTTGTCAATTTACCTTGCTGTTTTTCCATTTCTGCCCTTGCATTGTTGACAGCAATTTGAACATGTTCTATTTGGTGTTTTAATCGTTCAAGATAGCTATGCTGAAACGTGATCGTTGCAATTGGTGCTGATCCTGAAAGTGTAGAATGGTACTCTCGTTCCGCTTCTTCTTTTTTCTTTAACAAATGAAAAAGCTCCATTCCGATCTCTTCAAAACTGTCAACGGCTTTTTTATACATCTTGTAGGCGTCGGTTTTTTCGTGTTCTCTTACTTGTAAAATTTTTGTGTAGGACGATGTCGCCATTAATCATCACTCCCAAAGGCTAGACTGTGTAGCTCCTTTAAAGAAGCATCCCTTGTTGCTATTTCTTGGACAGATTGCTTTAAAAAATTAATTATTTTAGGGTGGTACCGTATCGATTCATCAACATCTCGCCGTGTCCCTTGTTTATAAGCACCAATCTGTATTAGCTCTACATTCTCTTCATAAGTTGCCAGGAGGGAACGAATTCGCTGTGCCGCATTTATATCGTGGTCAGAAGTAATGTGTGGCATCACTCTACTAATCGATTTAAGAATATTGATAGCGGGAAACTGTCCTTGTTCCGCTAATTTTCGATCCAGAACAAAGTGACCATCAAGAATCCCTCTTACCGTATCTGCAATCGGCTCGTTTAGATCATCACCATCAACTAGCACCGTATAAAAAGCTGTTATGGAACCATATTTACTTGTTCCAGTACGTTCCAGTAGTTTTGGTAAATTCGCAAAAACAGACGGTGTATAACCTTTGGTAGTTGGTGGTTCCCCTGTTGCCAATCCAACCTCTCTTTGAGCCATTGCAACCCTTGTCACGGAATCCATTAGCAAGTTTACTTGGAATCCTAAATCACGAAAGTATTCACTTATTGCTGTTGCAGTATAAGCACCTTTAATCCTCATTAGTGCTGGCTGGTCGGAAGTAGCTACGATAACAATTGATTTCTTTAATCCTTCCTCACCAAGATCCGTTTCGATAAATTCTCGCACTTCTCGGCCGCGTTCACCGATAAGGGCAATAACATTAATATCTGCATTACTGTTTCTTGAGATCATTCCGAGTAATGTACTCTTCCCAACTCCACTACCTGCAAAAATGCCTATTCTTTGGCCTTTCCCAACCGTTAACAACGTGTCGATCGCTCGAACACCCACCTGGATCGCTTCCCTAATGGGTGGTCTTTCTAACGGGTTAGGAGGTGATTGTTCAGTCGGATATGTCGTTAATCCCTTTGGTAGAGCTGAATGATCGAGAGGGTTTCCTAATGAATCAATAACCTTTCCTATTAACCCTCTCCCTACTTTTACTTTAAGCGACTGGCCTGTAGACTCTACGAAACTACCCGCCCCTATTTCCTTCAATGAATCATATGGCATGAGTAGAACCTTCTCATTGTAAAAGCCGACTACTTCACTCAAAATCCGTTTCTTTTTTTGGCCAAGTGTATGAACGTAGCATACATCCCCTACACTCACTTCTGGACCTGTAGACTCGATCATCAGACCAACAACGCGATGGACCTTTCCATACCGTTTGTAGGTATCTATTTGGTCGATGGCATTAAAATACATGTCAAGGTTCACGGGATTCCTCCTGGGATAACTCATTTGCGTGTTCAAACAGTTTTGTCCTTATTTCAATCAATTGACTATCAATACTTGCGTCGATTCTTCCAAAAGAAGACTCAACAATACAACTTCCAATCGGCAAATCTCCATCAGGATACATCATCAGATCTGCCTGTGTACGCAAAATGGTTTGCAGCTCTTCCTTTTGATTTAAAAGGAGCGGATAATCATTCGGATGTGCATAAACGGAAATGTTGTCTTGATCCCGAACTTCCTTTAATACACCCTTCACTATTTCGATAAAATAGTCTGGCTCTTCTTCTAGTTTCATTCTTACTATTTTCGAAGCTGCTTTTAATGCTAAAGCTAAAATCGTTTGTTCACTTTGTTGAAGAATGGTAGCATAATCCTTTTTGGCGAGTTTCAGAACGTCTTGAGCTTCTTTCAAATATTGTTGATATTGTTCTCGGCCTTCTGCTTGTCCTGCCTGTAATCCATCTTGGTAACCTTTGTTTTCTGCTTCTGCTAACATGCTCTTTCTTGATTGTTCTAAAGCATCTTTTCCTTCTTTTATCTCAGACTTTGCCTTAGCAAGAATGTTGGCAGCTTGAGCCTTTGCCTCTTCAACAGCTATGTTTGCAGATGCTAACTTCCTATCAATTTCCTGTTCTATGTCAGTGTCTATAGTTGAATCATCAGGCTTTGGTGCGATGTTTGTGGTAATCGGCTTAATTTCTATAACCTTCGTTTGTAAGTCAGAACGACTATATTTATAAATTCTAGACAATGATATCGTCACCTCCGCCACGAGCAATCACAATTTCTCCTGCTTCCTCGAGTCTGCGAATCGCAGCTACGATTCGAGTCTGTGCTTCCTCAACATCACGCAGTCGAACAGGGCCCATAAATTCCATTTCTTCTTTAAACGTTTCCGCCATTCTTGTTGACATATTTTGAAAGACAATTTCTTTTACTTCTTCACTTGCAACTTTCAGTGATAAGCGAAGATCATCATTTTCAACTTCTCTAATAACACGCTGAATAGCGCGGTTATCGAGGGTAACAATATCTTCAAAGACAAACATTCGTTTCTTAATTTCTTCTGCGAGTTCTGGATCTTGGATTTCAAGCGCATCTAATATGGTTCGTTCGGTACTGCGATCTACACCATTTAAAACTTCCACTACAGCTTGGATACCACCCGTTTTTGTATAGTCTTGAATCAAACTGGAGGATAAGTTTTTTTCTAAAACCTGCTCAACCTGACTAATTATTTCAGGTGAAGTAGGATCCATAATAGCAATCCGTTTCGCTATATCAGCCTGTAACTCCTGTGGAAGATTTGATAGTATCTGACCAGCTTGTTCAGGATCCAGATAGGATAGAACAAGTGCTATCGTTTGTGGATGCTCATTTTGGATGTAATTTAATATTTGAGAAGGATCCGCTTTGCGCGCAAAATCAAATGGTCTCACTTGTAATGTTGATGTCAATCTATTGAGAATATTTGTTGCTTCTTGTTGACCTAAAGCTTTCTCCAAAACTGTTTTTGCATAATTAATACCACCTTGAGTAATGTAGTCCTGTGCAAGGGCGATTTGATGAAATTGGCTCAAGACGTCTTCTTTTTGCGCACCTTCTACCTTTTTTACGGAAGAAATTTCAAGCGTCAGTTTTTCGATTTCTTCCTCTGTCAAATGCTTAAACACCTTCGCAGAAACATCAGGACCTAATGATATAAGTAGTATGGCAGCTTTTTGTCTTCCAGTTAATTCTTCTTTTTGCCTTACCATGTTTATGCCTGCCCCCTAGTCTTCCGCAATCCAGCTTCTAAGAAGCTTAGCAAAATCCTCTGGTTCATCGCTGGCCATTTTTTCAAGTTGTTTGCGACGTAACGAAGATTCTGTTTCTTCACTCTCTTCCATATTCGGAACTGCCATTGGCTGTTGGTCTTCCATTTGCACATCTTCCACTACTCCCTCTTTTTTCCTACGACGAAGTAATGTTCCAACGAGCAGTAGAATGACAAGTAGCAGCCCAGCACCTACTCCATACAACCACTTTGGAATAACTGGTGCTACATTTTGTGGTAACCCTGGTTTACCGTTAAATTCTTGAAATACGATTGACACCTTTTCAGTCGGATTCACATTGCCGTAATCTTTCGCGATTGTAGTGGATACAATAGAGTTTAGTATAGAAGCTATTCCTGCACGGACAGCATCTTCCTCTTCGGCAGACAAATATTGTGTTTCTCCGTTTTCGCCAGTTTGTGATTTTGAATTATCTATTGCTACTTGGATACCTAAATCACGAACTTTATATGGGCTTTCCACTATGTTTTTTTTGATTCTGTTAAATTCATTATTTATCGACTCTTTTACCATTTCATAATCGCCGTTGTTACCATCTCCTGCTGCAGGGTAATTCGGAACATCTTCATCACCTGTTCCAACTTCACCCCCAACTGGTGGATTTCCAGTATATGTTTCTCGAATCGTTTCCACGCTCACTGGAAGTCCTTCCATTTCTTGCTCACTAACTGGCTCAACAATTTCTTCTGTTCGATTTTCTTGGGTGAAATCGATATCTGTTGTCACAGATACCATTACTTTATCTTGTCCGATCATCTGTCCTAACATCTGTTGCACGCGACGCTGTATATCTCTTTCCGTCTCTTTCTTTACATTTTGTTGATACGTGTACATGTCTGTATTACCAAAAGAATTTGTATTTTTTAAATCAAAATACTCAAAATATTGGTTCATGATGACGATATTATCTGTAGGGAGGTTTGGAACAGACTTCGAAACGAGTCGATAAAGAGATTCAATTTGATTACCTTTCGGTTGATAGCCTGTTTCCGTATTAATAACGATCGATGCAGAAGCCTCTTGACTAGCATCACTTACAAAAACAGGGGCTTGCGGCTTGTTGATCATGACTTTGGCGTCCTTGATCCCTTCAATGCTCTTAATTAAATTTGCAAGCTCTGTCTGCATAGCATCCAGTTTAATGACGTCAAATTCATTATCGGTCATCCCCCAAGAGGTGTTTGCACTAAAAAAGGAATAATCAATATTTCCACTATCTGGAATCCCTAGTGTTGCAAGATCGACAAGTAAAGTGTCAACCTGCTCTTCTGGTACAGTAATCGTTTGACCTGCATTTTCTAGCCCGTACTTAATGCCACGGCTGTCTAATTCGGCTTTAATTTGGCCCACTTCTTGGATTGATAAATTATTGTATAATGGCACCATTTTTGAAGTGGCTGCAAGCGTACTGGTCAAACCTATTAAAACAATCAAGGCAATCACTGAACCAAGTAACAGCATTTTCTGTTTCCTTGAACGGTCTGCCCAAAAGACTGTGATTTTCTCTTTATATACTTGTAATCTTTGTTTCATAATTGTCCCCACCAAACCGACATATTTCTATGGATAACGCTATTTGGAAGAAGTTTCATAAACTTCATGCCTATACTTGCATTCTCATGATTTCGTTGTATGCATCGATTGCTTTACGCTGTACTTCGACCGCAGTTTGGAGAGTTATACTTGCTTTTTGTGCGGCAATCATTACATCGTCTAAATCAGTGATCTCTCCTTTTGCAAGAGCTTGTGTTTTTTTGTCTGAGACGACTTGTGCTTCGTTCAATTTTTCGATTGCCCCCTTTAGGCTTTGTGCGAATTCTTGCTGTGCTTTACCAGGAGAAACTTTAGTTGGGGTCATCTTGTCGATGAAATTAGTAGTTTGCATAGCACCTACTTTACCAAGTGAATCCATTTACATATACACCTCACTTCTAATCAGAGACTCGAATTCTATTCTTACTTATTTGCCAATTTCTAATGCTTTTAATAGCATGTTCTTCGAAGCATTTAGTGACGTGACATTAGCTTCATAAGACCTTGTTGCACTCATTAAGTCAACCATCTCTTTTAAAGGGTCCACGTTCGGCATCTGTACGTAACCATCGGCATTAGCGTCAGGGTGACTTGGGTTATACATTAATTTAAATGGTTCATCATCCTCTGTGATTTTTGACACAACAACGCCCTGTCCTGGGGTTGAGGATCGATTGGTGGCCTGTTCTAAGAAAGACCGAAAGCTTTGATCCTTAGGTTCAAAGACGACCATTTTTCTTCGATATGGTTCATATTCTCCATTTTCGTTTACTGTTGCACGTGTTGTCTGCGCGTTCGCAATATTGGAGGATGTTATATCCATTCTTAACCTTTGTGCCGTCAACGCACTTGCGCTAATATTTAATGATTGAAAAATGCTCAACCTTATCTTCCCCCTCTAATGACTGTTTGCAGACTAGAAAATTTTCCATTGATGCGATCTACTAAACTTTGATAATAGATTTGATTTTTTGCAAGTTCCGTCATTTCTTTATCCATATCGACATTGTTTCCATTTTGATTATATGTAGTTGACTGGTTTGTCGTAATTTTAAATGTAGATTCATTCACATTTGAACCAAAAGCAATGTGTTTTGGATTTGTTCGTTTCGCCCGAAAAGTAGAACTCTGTAATGTTTCATTAAGAATCGATTTAAACGCAACTTCCTTCGTTTTGAAATTAGGAGTATCTACGTTGGCAATGTTGTTCGAAATTGTCTTGTTTTTTAAAGAAGCATAATCTAATGACTGTTCCAGCGTTTGTATTGTGTTTCCAAACAACGACATATTTATCCCTCCTTTTTTTCAACCCTCATAAAAAGTCTATTCCTATCGAATATTGTAATTTAATTCATATCATGTGTCTATGGAATTTTGTAGAATATGGCTTTAGTTCCCTTTTCTTTTTACGGATTTTGGGTCTTTCGTATGAACTTTAAACCAGTATATTCCACGCAGGCTAAAATTGTCGTCTTATTGTTTTAATTGTCACTTGTTGCTATTATCACACATTAATGAATCAATGGAAATACTTATTTTGAATGTAAAATTATAGAATGAACAACTAGACGAAAAGATAGAGGATCCATCGAAAAAAAAATGAAAACAATAAAAAACCTTATTCTGCTTTTACAGAATAAGGTTTTTTATTTAACTAATTTTTCATTTTTTGAAGCTCAACAAGGAACTTATTATTTAGCACTTTGATATATGTTCCTTTCATTCCTAATGAACGGGATTCAATCACACCTGCACTTTCAAGTTTCCTCAATGCATTTACGATAACGGAACGTGTTATTCCTACCCGATCGGCAATCTTACTTGCAACAAGTAGTCCCTCATTACCATCGAGTTCTTCAAAAATGTGTTCAATCGCCTCTAACTCACTAAAAGAAAGAGAGCTAATGGCCATTTGAACAACCGCCTTACTTCTTGCTTCTATTTCAATTTCCTCGGCTTTTTCGTGTAGAATTTCCATGCCAACAACAGTAGCACCATATTCCGCAAGTAGCAAATCATCGTTGTCAAAGCTTGCAGACAGTCTGCTTAATATTAATGTCCCTAAGCGTTCGCCCCCACCAATAATTGGCACAATCGTTGTCAGGCCATTTTTAAACAAGTCGGGATTTTCAGATGGAAATGCTGTATATTTGCTGTCGATATCAATATTCGGTGTTGTTTCTTGTATACCAAACAAGCTTTGTGTATATTCTTCTGGAAATTGTCTCTCCTCTAACATAGTCTTCATTCGGTCATTCTCAATCTGTTGATTAATCGCAAATCCGAGCAGCTTTCCTCTTCTACTTAAAATAAAAATGTTCGCAGTAATGACATCACGCAGTGTTGCAGACATATCATTAAAATTCACGGACTTTCCTGTTGTTTTTTGCAACATTGCATTCAGTTTCCTTGTTTTGTCTAGTAATTCCATGTTATCCTCCAATTTCCCTATAGAGAGCTTCTATAGTATATATTGACTTAAATCTTTATTTTTAGCAATTGAACTTAATTTGTCATTGACATAGTGTTTCGTGATTTCAATCGTTTCCATCGTTATGTCTGGAGCTTCAAATGACAATTCCTCTAGTAGTTTTTCCAATATGGTGTGTAGTCGCCTAGCACCAATGTTGTCTGTGTCTTGGTTAACCTCGTATGCAATTTCTGCAATCCTCGTTACAGCGTCATCTGTAAATGTAACATTTATACCTTCTGTACCTAATAATGCTTGGTATTGTTTAAGAAGCGCGTTAGACGGCTCAACTAGAATCTTCTTAAAATCTTCAACTGATAATTTGTCAAATTCAACCCTGATCGGAAAACGACCTTGCAGTTCTGGTATCAAATCTGACGGCTTTGCCATGTGGAAAGCACCTGCAGCCACAAACAAAACATGATCGGTTTTGACGGGGCCATGTTTGGTCACTACCGTCGATCCTTCAACAATCGGCAGTATGTCTCGTTGAACACCTTCTCGGGATACGTTTGCAGATTGGTCCCCTTTTCCAGCCACTTTGTCTATTTCATCAATAAAGATGATGCCAGCCTGTTCTGCTTTTTGAATAGCTTCTAGCGTCACTTCATCCATATCGATTAATTTTTGTGCCTCTTGCTGAGTCAATACCCTCCTTGCTTCAGAAACAGGTAATTTTCTTTTCTTTTTCTTTTTAGGCATAAACTGACTAAATGCATCTTGCATGTTCATTCCCATTTGCTCCATGCCTGAGCCTTGGAGCATGTCAAACATAGAAGGAGATTGCTCTTCAATGTCAATGCTTACCATTGTATCCTCTAATTCGCCTAGTGCAAGTTTGTGCTCAACTCGTTTTCTTTTATTTTCAATGTCTTGACTTTCATCGGGTTGCTCTTCTTGATCAGGATCATCCGCCTGTTGTGCGGAAAATATCATTTCAAGAGGATTTTTAAAGTTTGATTGTTTTTTAACCTTTGGAACAAGTAGTTTTACCAATTCCTTATTTGCAAGCTGTTCCGCTTTATCCTGCACGCCTTTCATCTTATCTTCTTTTACAATGCGTACCGACATTTCAACAAGATCTCGAACCATCGATTCCACATCTCGTCCTACATAGCCTACTTCTGTAAACTTTGTCGCTTCAACCTTTACAAAAGGGGCACCAACAAGTCTTGCGAGTCGTCTTGCCACTTCTGTTTTTCCGACACCTGTTGGCCCTATCATCAAAATATTTTTCGGAACAATTTCATCTTTCAATTTATTATCTAAATGCATTCGACGATATCGATTTCTTAATGCAACAGCTACAGATTTTTTTGCGTTTTTCTGGCCAATAATATATTGATCCAATTGCTCAACAATCTGCTTCGGCGTATAATTTATCGCCATTTTGTTTTCTGCCTCCTTATCATTCCAGTACTTCTAGCGTAATTTGGTCGTTCGTAAACACACATATTTCACCAGCTATTTCAAGGGATGCCTGTGCAATTTCCTTCGCTGAAAGCTCCTTTGCATACCCTCTTAGCGCTCGACCTGCACTCAATGCATAATTCCCACCTGAACCAATCGCCAAAATACCATCATCTGGTTCGATGACCTCACCTGTACCAGAAACGAGAAACATCTGCTCTTTATTCATTACAATTAACATTGCTTCCAGTCTGCGTAGCACTTTGTCACTTCTCCATTCCTTCGCTAGTTCAACAGCCGCTCTTGCAAGGTTACCGTTATATGTTTCTAGTTTTCCCTCAAATTTTTCAAATAGTGTAAAAGCGTCCGCCACTGAACCAGCAAAACCTGCTAATACCTTTCCTTTATATAACGTACGAACCTTACGTGCTTTATGTTTCATCACAACTGCATTTCCTAATGTCACTTGGCCATCTCCACTCATAGCACTTTGGCCATTATGCTGAATAGCAAATATAGTCGTTGCGTGAAAATCATGATTCATCGTCAGATTCCACCTCTTTCATTGTTTCCTTTTTGTCAGCTCTAGGATGGCTTCCCATATATATTGTACGTAAACGGTCTTTCGTCACATGTGTATAAATTTGTGTAGAAGACAGATGTTCGTGTCCAAGTAATTCTTGAACCGCCCGCAGATCCGCTCCATTGTTTAACAAATGAGTTGCAAAGGTATGTCGAAGCTTATGTGGATGTAAATCGATTGTAAGGGCTGCTTTGTTTACTATTTTATCCAAAATAAATCGAATTCCTCGAGTTGTTAATGGGTTGCCATGTGCGTTCAAAAAAACTACTTCTGTCTTGTTGTTGGCTTTTTTTAACATTTCGGTTCTACCATTTTTTATGTATTCCTGTAGAGCACTTTCGGCAAATTGACCAAACGGAACATACCGCTCTTTTCTCCCTTTTCCATGCACCAGCATCGTACCCATATAAAAATCGATATCTGAAAGTGTTACGTTCACACATTCACTGACCCGTATACCAGTAGCATATAATGTTTCAAGGATGGCTTGATCCCGCTGCCCTAAACTAGTGGATACATCACTTACAGTAAAGAGTTTTTCTAATTCCTTTTCATATACAAAATCAGGGATTGGGTGATCTGCTTTTGGAAGCGATACACGAAGAAATGGGTTACCAGATAATTTTCCTTCTCGCTCCATAAATTTATAAAAACTTCTCGTACTAGAAATCTTTCTTGCGATCGTTCGTTTCGTCAGCTGTTGATCATATAGTGTAGTCAAAAACAACCGAACTGTATGATAATCTACATCTTCAAGTGCTGAAATCCCTTCCAATTCTAAAAAGTGTTGAAAGGATTTCAGATCATTCAGATAATAGCGAACAGTATACGGAGACGCATTTTTTTCGATTTGTAGATACTCCATAAATGCTTTGTTCTCTTTTTCAAAAATTCCCCTCACCCCTCAAGGCGTATAAATAGTAACATACATAACGAATGAAGTGCAATAAAGTTAACACAATTGTAACAAAATTCTGAATTGCGCTTTACATCGCTCCATTATATCGTATCCTATTTTGATCTATTTAAAACTAAAAATTAGAATTTTTTTTACTCTTTAGCTAAAATGCCCTTTTTATTGTTATCTGTCAAGTAAATGAGCTTGCCAAAGCATAATTATAGCTTTACATGAAAAGACTGTCAATCAATTGAATTTATTTTTAAATCCGTGAACATCCTCTTTTAAGTGAATCTTTCAATAAGAAGTGACCCAACTTTTATCTAAAGAGGAACTTTCGTGTTTGAAAAACCTACATGTAAAAGTAAAAAACTACTTGAATGTTTTCAAGTAGTTTTTTTATAGTGATCCTAATTATCCTGCTTATCTTCTTTATAATCACAATTTGTACATTGTACTTGTGTACCTTTTTTTGATTTCTTTTCCACTAACAACGAATCACATTTCGGACAAGGCCTTGTAATTGGTTTATCCCATGAGATAAATTCACAATCCGGATATCGATCACAGCCATAGAAAGTTCTATTTTTTTTAGACTTTCTTTCTACTACATTTCCCTTTTCACATGTCGGACATGTTACACCAATCTCTTTTAATATCGGCTTGGTGTTTCTACAATCAGGGAAATTAGAGCATGCCATGAATTTCCCGTACCTTCCCATTTTGTAAACCATATCATGGCCACATTCCTCACAGGACTCTCCAGCTGGTTCGTCTTTTATTTCAACCTTTTCCATTTCTTTTTCTGCTATTTCTAATCGCTTATCAAAGCCTTGGTAAAATTCATCAATGAGTTTCACCCATTCTATTTTCCCTTCTTCAACCGCATCAAGATCCTTTTCCATTTTTACAGTGAAGTCAACGTCAACGATCTCCGGGAAAAATTCCTCGACTAATTCAATAACGATTAGACCTAGTTCGGTCGGTACGAACCTTCGATTATCTAACGTTACATAGCCCCTCCGCTGAATCGTGTCAAGAGTTGGGGCGTATGTAGATGGCCGACCAATCCCTTGCTCCTCCATCGCCTTAACCAGTCTTGCTTCGGTATAGCGAGGAGGTGGCTGAGTAAAATGTTGATTTGGTTCAATACTTTTGGCTTCAACCTTTGTTCCTTCCTGTAAATCTGGCAGTAATTTATCTTCTTCTTTTTTATTGTCATCGTTTCCTTCAATGTAAATTTTCATAAATCCTTTAAACTTCACCTTTGAACCAGTTGCTCGAAACTCCACTCCTTCATTCATAAGGTGAACGGTCATTGTATCCATAATTGCAGGTGCCATTTGACTTGCAACAAATCGATCCCAAATCAGTTTATATAAGCGATATTGGTCACGAGATAAAATACTTTTGATCGATTTAGGGTCACGACTTACCGAAGTGGGGCGGATGGCTTCGTGTGCATCTTGAGCACCCTCTGCATTTTTCCGCTTTTTATTCTCCCCTAGAAATTCTTTACCGAAATTCTCTTCCACATATTGGGCAGTATCTTTTTGTGCTGTTTCGGATATACGTGTAGAATCGGTTCTCATATAGGTTATAAGACCTGTTATGCCTTCCTTTTTACCTAAGTCGATCCCTTCATATAGCTGCTGTGCTACCATCATTGTCTTTCTTGCGCGGAAGTTTAGTTTCCTCGCAGCTTCTTGTTGAATAGAGGATGTTGTAAACGGCGGAGATGGATTCCGTTTACGTTCTCGTTTGTTTACTTTTTCAACAACAAATTTTTTCCCTTTAAGTTTGGAAAGGGTTTTTTCTACTTCTTCCTTATTACCAAGTGCTTTTTTCTCCCCATCATATCCGTAGAAGACACCTTCAAATTCTTCTTTTCCTTTTAAAAAGTTCGCTTCGATTGACCAATATTCTTCGGGTTTAAATTGTTCAATTTCTTTTTCCCTATCACTAATCATTTTAACTGCAACAGATTGAACCCTACCAGCACTAAGGCCTTTTTTTACTTTCTTCCAAAGTAATGGACTAATATTGTAACCTACTAATCGGTCTAAGATCCTTCTCGCTTGTTGTGCATCAACTAAATCCATATCAATTGATCTTGGGTGCTTAAAAGATTCTTTGATCGCTTCCTTTGTAATTTCGTTGAAAACGACTCGACACCCTGAGTTCTCATCGATATTTAAACTGTGGGCTAGATGCCAAGCAATCGCCTCACCCTCTCTGTCGGGGTCTGCTGCAAGATATACCTTTTTCACTTTTTTTGCGGCACTTTTTAATTCTTTTAAAACGGGACCCTTGCCGCGAATCGTAATATATTTCGGGTTAAACTCTTCCTCCACGTCAACACCCATTTGACTTTTAGGCAAGTCTCTCACATGTCCCATCGATGCTTTTACTTTATATTTTTTTCCTAAATATCGCTCAATTGTTTTCGCTTTAGCTGGAGATTCTACAATTACTAGATAGTCTGCCATGTTTTTTCCTCCCAGGAGGTACTTTTCTATTTTTATTAAATTGATTTCTTCATTGTTCGCGCACATTGTTTACTATAGCCTAAATTTTGATAAATGAATCGACGGTAAATCTTCCCTGATAGTAAATACTTTTTTAAGGTTTGTCAAACATCATTCTTTTATTACGTCATAAACAGGGCATCATTTTCTTCGTTATCCGACAATATCCGACTCCATTTGTCCTGTAAATCGTTCCAATCGCTTATTATTTCATGGGTATTTTGAACTAATTTAGCACCATCTAAAATCATTTTATGACAACCACTAGATTGAGGCGACAAAATCGATCCTGGAACAGCATATGCTTCTCTGCCTTGCTCCAATGCTTGATCAACTGTTATCAATGAGCCGCTTTTATCTTTTGCCTCGACAACCAATGTCCCAAAGCTTAGTCCACTTATAATTCGATTTCTTTCGGGAAAATGAAATTTTTGAGGAGGAACATGTGGTGCATATTCGGAGAGAACGAGTTGGGTTGAAGCAAGTTGCTGAAAGAGACCTTGGTGTCCCTTCGGATAAATGTGCTCAAAACCACCTCCTAAAACAGCAATCGTCCTGCCTGAATAGCTCATCGTAATCCGATGTGCCAAACCATCAATCCCCATTGCCATTCCACTTACAATTGTGAACCCATATTCAATTAATGGTTTTAATAAAAATGTCATTTTTTGCATCGCTTCTTTAGTCGGATTTCTTGTTCCGACCACACTTAATGATGGATGTGACTGCAAGATACTGACATCTCCCGTCGCATAAAGTACAAACGGAGGATCGATAATGGTGCGTAATATTTTCGGATATTGTTCATCAAATAGCGTAATAATCTTGTAGGTTTTCATGTCCTGGAAAATGGTTGATAACAGTTGTTTGTCATGGAGGTCTTGATACAATTGAGTAGCTCTAGAACTGGGAAGGGAAAAGTTGTGCGTAAATGAAGAAATGGGCCAATGATAGAGATGCTCAAGAGTTGGATCTTTTTTTAATATCCTTCTAATCAAAGGTCTAGTTGCACCTCTTGCACGATGCAGGTGGATAAGTCTTATTCTTTTATTCATATGATCACTCTTTCGATAGAATATAGGATGGAAACAAAAGGATAGTGGGGGCAATAGAGGATGAAGAGGTTGTTCAAAACTGTGCCGCCTCGATCTGCTTGCTTCTAATTTGCCGACTTTTTGAACACGCACTTGAAGGAGAAAATAGGCTGACCCAAAAAGCCAGCCTATTCAAATAACTATTCATTAGTGTGTTTTACACTTGTCATATAAACCATTATCTTTTAGCACATTTATTAAGGTATCTCCCATTACGGCTGGAGTTTCTGCAATCTCAATTCCACAGCTATTCATCACTTTAATTTTTTCATCAGCTGTACCTTTTCCACCAGATATAATGGCTCCAGCGTGCCCCATACGTTTTCCTGGAGGTGCAGTAGCTCCGCCAATAAACCCTACAACTGGTTTCGTCATGTTCGCTTTTACCCACTCTGCTGCTTCTTCCTCTGCGGTTCCACCGATTTCACCGATCATCATAACAGCATGTGTATCTGGGTCATCGTTAAATGCCTTCAGTACGTCAATAAAGTCGGTGCCATTAACTGGGTCACCACCGATACCAACTGCAGTAGATTGACCAAAGCCTTGCTCAGAAAGCTGATGTACAGCTTCATACGTAAGTGTACCAGAGCGTGACACAACACCGACATGACCTTTTTTATGAATGTATCCAGGCATAATGCCGATCTTGCACTCTTCTGGAGTAATTACACCAGGACAATTCGGGCCAACAAGACGGGTCTTTTTGCCTTCCATATAGCGTTTTACCTTCACCATATCCATTACAGGGATATGCTCTGTTATACAAATAACAAGATCTAATTCAGCATCCACCGCCTCTAAAATAGCGTCTGCTGCAAAAGGTGCTGGAACGTAAATAACCGATGCATTTGCTCCTGTTTCATCTACCGCATCCTTTACGGTATTAAATACTGGTACACCTTCTACTTCTGTTCCGCCTTTTTTTGGTGTGACACCACCAACTATTTTCGTTCCATACTCAAGCATTTGTTTTGTATGAAAAAGTGCTGTTGAACCTGTAATACCTTGAACAATCACTTTTGTATCTTTATTTACAAATACACTCATTTTCGTCCGTCCTTTCTATATAATTGGGTAGCTGCTCATTTTTACTTTACTAAAGAAACAATCTTTTCTGCACCGTCCGCCATGGACTCAGCAGCCGTAATATTAAGGCCAGATTCCGATAGAATCTTCTTACCAAGATCCACGTTCGTTCCTTCTAGACGAACGACCAATGGTATGCTTAATCCAACCTGTTTTGTTGCTTCAACTACGCCTTCAGCAATAACATCACATTTCATGATGCCGCCAAAAATATTAACAAAGATACCTTTTACATTAGAATCGGACAAAATGATTTTAAATGCCTCTGTTACTTTCTCTGCAGTAGCACCGCCCCCAACATCAAGGAAGTTTGCGGGATCACCGCCATAATGTTTAATAATATCCATTGTTGACATTGCAAGGCCAGCACCATTGACCATACAGCCAATATTACCATCCAAAGAAATATAGCTTAAATCGTATTTAGATGCTTCAATTTCTTTTGGATCCTCTTCATCTAGATCACGGTAATTTACAATATCCTTTTGACGGAAAAGTGCATTATCATCAAAGTTGAATTTTGCATCCAGCGCTAATACGTCTCCCTCTCCTGTTGTAACAAGTGGATTGATTTCAGCAATGGAGCAATCTTTTTTAACAAAAACTTCATAAAGACCCATCATAAACTTGACGGCCTTAGACAATGTTTCCTGTGGTATGTTAATATTAAAAGCTAACCTACGAGCCTGGTATGGAGAAAGACCTACTACTGGATCAATTACCTCTTTAAAAATTTTCTCAGGTGTTTTCTCTGCTACTTCTTCAATTTCTGTACCGCCTTCTTCTGATGCCATCATGACAACCTTTGATGTTGCCCGATCAAGCACGACTCCAACATAATATTCTTTTTGAATATCGCAGCCTTCTTCTATCAGTAAACGTTTTACTTCTTTGCCTTCTGGTCCAGTTTGGTGTGTAACAAGTGTTTTGCCTAAAATTTCTTCAGCATATGTACGCACTTCATCCAGCTTTTTGGCAACTTTGACTCCACCTGCTTTACCCCTACCACCAGCATGGATTTGTGCTTTTACAACTGTAACATCTGTACCTAAAGCTTGTGCAGCCTCAACTGCCTCATCAACGGTATATGCAACACGGCCATTTGGCACAGCAACGCCGAAATTTCGCAATATTTCTTTGCCTTGATACTCGTGAATGTTCATTATTCATCCTCCCATCAATTTTGTCACTGCATTTACATTGTATAAAAAAGAGTCGTATATTGTCCACAAATAGCTATTGTTTTAAATGTCTATCTATTTGAAAAATATAGGCAAAGACTTCTGCAGTAGCTTGATAGAGCTCTTCTGGAATTGTTTCATTTATAGAAAGTTCGCCTAAAAGTTCAACGAAACTATGATCTTCTTGAATAGGAATGTTGTTGTCTTTCGCTTTTTGTATCATTGTTTCGGCTGTATAGCCCCGACCACTTGCAGTTACTTTTGGGGCTGTGTCCTTCATTTGATCATAACGAAGCGCCACAGCCTGCTTCTGATTATTTTTATGTGTTGTCATACTCGAAAATCCACCCCCTGTTTGATCTTGGGCTGACCTGAAAAGCTGTTGTTTTCCGCTTGATGTTGTTCTTGATGAATCGATTTTACTTTAAGAGAAGTTACATGATAGTTCAGTCGTTTTAAACCTTCTGTTAATGTTTGACGATAAGAAGCAACTAGTGGCCCAATAAGTTTATGGTCATTGTAAATCGTTATGTGTAAGGCTTTTTTTTGTACATTCATATCTATTATTGTTTCTTCCAGTTTTTCTAGGTTAAGATAAAATAAAATTTGACAATCGTTTGGGTCAAGTTTACCTTGTTCATTTTTATGGCCGTTTATGTCAACACGGATGTCTTGTTTTAAACCCAAACTTCCGCCCGGAAACTGGAAACTTAGTTGAATGAATGTATCTGTTTCTTGTTGTGTCATGAGCTGTGCGCCACTTAGAGCTTGAGCCACTTCTGGTAAAAGTTTAGCTAAACGAATCGTTTCCTTTGTTGTAATTGCTTGGTAAATAGAAGGTGTGATCGGTAGCTGACGTCTAAATAACTCTACTAAGATAGAAATGGTCTCGTTTTTATTTTTTGAATTCCCAAGTATGTCAAAAGCGTTCTGCAATTCAGCCTTCGAAAATGGTATTTTTTGCTGTAGTAAGCTTTGAAATAAACGGCTTTGTTCCTTCGTACTTGTGAAACGAAGCTCCTGTAGCAATTGCTCGCTATTCAATCGTGTTTGGTCAAGTGGTCTTTCTGTAACGACTTTTAATCGTAAGTATTGCCCAACTGAACCAACTCGAAATAAATAATTTGTGTTAACATTTAACGCAGCTTTAAGCTGAGCAATCATTTTTTCATTGCCAATTTTCACAAGAGCACGTTCATTAGGATAGAACTTCAGAATTTTACCTGTTACCATTTGTCCGGGTTGTAATGATACGTTCCTGTTAGCTCCACTATTTTGCAATGATACGTTCCTGTTAGCTCCACTATTTTGCAGTGCTTGTAACACAGTACTGATCGTACGAACCCCCATCTTAATCGCCCCCTTGCTGTACCTTTATACGATTAATTGGCGCAAAAGTTTTACGGTGATAAGACGTTGCACCATACCTTTCAATTGCTTCCAAATGCTTCTTCGTCCCATATCCCATATTCGTATTAAAATCGTACATCGGATGTTTCTCATGTATTTCCCTCATTATTCTGTCTCTTGTTACTTTTGCGATCACACTTGCAGCTGCAATAGATACACTTTTTTGGTCACCTTTTGTAAGCGCCTGACTGTTACAAGGTATGTCAGGTAAATGAATCGCATCAATTAATACATAATCTGGCGAAATAGCTAGAGAAAAAAATGCTTGTTTCATTGCCTTTTTTGTTGCTTGAAAAATATTGATCCTATCTATTTCATCACTTTCGACAATTCCAACCCCATAACTAGCAGCCTCTCGTATAATAATAGGATAATATTTCTCTCTTGCTTTTTCCGTTAACTGTTTCGAATCATTCAGTCCAGGCAAATAAAAATCCTTTTTTAATACAACACACGCTGCCACTACTGGTCCAGCTAATGGCCCTCTACCAGCTTCATCCATTCCAGCAATCCATTGTTTCCCGGCTACATATTGCTCTTGCTCATATGTAAGCATTCTCTGATACTTTTCCTTCAATTCTAACTGTTTTTGTTGAACCCTGTCATACTTTTCGATTAATTGTTGTATCCCTTTTCGCTTATCTTGACGAAGCTGTATCAGCATTTCTTCCGATAATTCTTCTTTAAATAAAAGATTACTTACTTCTGTAATGGTATATGTTCGATTCATAGTCACTCCCCCGTGTCTTTTCCTATATTATCGACACTTTTTGAACATCCTCTTTTATTAAAAATGAAAGGTACCATCCGTAGATGCATACCTTTTTTTGAGTTGCTTTTTCATTTTCGTTGTTTTTTCATGGAAAAAGTTGATCAGGACTTTCTAACGTCAGTCTGCCTAATCGCCCTGATCGAACATCACGAATAATAATGTCTGCTGTTTTTTCAAAATTAACCCTGCCCCCACTTTCCAGGCAGCCCCGCTTACGTCCAATTTGTTCAAAAATATCTACCATGTCCGTTACATTAGGGTCAACAGCAAATCGATCTTTTAATACGTTAGGATAATGCTCCTGCATATAACGAATAACAAATGCAGCTATATCTTCTAAAGTGAGTAACTGATCTTTTATCGTTCCAATTGCAGCTAAACGGTAACCTACTTCTTGGTCTTCAAACTTTGGCCAAAGGATTCCCGGCGTGTCTAGCAGTTCAAAATCCTTTTTCACTTTGATCCACTGCTGTTGAGTCGTTACACCTGGCCTGTCACCAGTTTTTGCTATTTTCTTGTGGGCCAAACGATTAATAAGTGTTGATTTCCCTACATTTGGTATACCGATAATCATCGCTCTAGCTGGACGAGGTCTAATTCCCTTTTTCAGGAGTTTATCAAGCTTATCTTGACCAAGCTCTTTAGCTGAAGAGACTACAGCTGAAATGTCCTTTGACTGTTGAACATCAACTGCGACAGCAGCATGGTTTTTACGATAAAAAGATACCCATCGATCTGTAAAATCAGGATCTGCCAAGTCTTTTTTCATTAATACAACAAGTCTAGCTTTGTCTTGAATCACTTTGTGTAACATTGGATTTTGCGAGGAATAAGGTGCTCTAGCGTCCACCAATTCGATCACAAAATCTACTAACTTTAATTTTTCTTGTACTTGTCGTTTTGCCTTTGCCATATGGCCAGGAAACCATTGAATTGTCATGCGATCACCCTACTACTTAATAAGTTGAATACGATCAAGTGGCCAATACTGAAATGAGGCTTTACCAACCAACCTGTCATAAGATATAAATCCTAACATACGACTATCAGTTGAGTTACTGCGGTTATCCCCGAGAACGAGTACGGAATCTTCTGGGACCTCACTTTTTCCATTTGGAATGTCTTCAATCGTAAAGTTATTCGTATATCGTTGATTTTCCCCTAATTTATTTAATGTATCGTTTAAAAATGGTTCGTCTATTTGCTTACCATTTATGTATAGTTTGTCATCCTTTACTTCTACCTGATCACCAGGCAGCCCAATAACACGTTTTATATAGTCTTCTTCTAATGTTGCGTTGAACACAACAATATCAAATCGATCTGGTTCCCCGATTAGATACGAGAATTTGTTCACGATAAGGCGATCTCCATCATGGAGTGTTGGTTGCATGGAAGGCCCGTCCACTACGATCGGTGTAAACAAAAACATTCGCACAACAAAGGCCAATAAGCCAGCAATAAGAAGTGCTTTTAACCATTCTAGCCATTCGTTTTTATCTCTGGCCATACCCTTACCTCCAATATTTTGTGCGCAATTCTATGATGCGCGATCTCTTTTCAACATTTTTTTTATATACGGAAAAAAGGAGCTTGACGTATGTGCAAGCCCCCTTTCCAATAATTGATTAGCGAATTTCTTTAATACGTGCAGCTTTCCCGCGTAGGTTACGTAGATAGTAAAGTTTCGCACGACGGACTTTACCACGACGAGAAACTTCAATCTTATCTACTCTTGGAGAATGAACTGGAAAAGTACGTTCTACACCAACTCCATAAGATATCTTACGAACGGTGAAAGTTTCACTGATACCACCATTTTGACGCTTAATCACAACGCCTTCAAATACCTGGATACGCTCACGATTACCTTCCACAACTTTCACGTGAACCTTTACCGTGTCACCAGGACGGAAATCAGGATGATCACTCCGAAGCTGGTCTTTTGTTATTTCATCGATTATGTGTTGCATCTTGTTACACTCCTTCCAAACTAATGCTCATATCTAGTATAATACAAGTTTAGGACAGCGGAACATCGTTTATACGGCCTAAGTTTTCTACTTAAGCACAACAAATAATATACCATATTTATCATCTTACTTCAACTACAAGTTAATTATCAGTGAGGTCAGATTTATTCAACCATTCTTGATCCGTTTGTGACAATGGATAATGTTCTAATAAATCTTTTCTACGTTCATACGTCCGTTTTAAGGACTGCTGTTTCCGCCATTGTTCAATTTTTGCGTGATTACCAGAAAGTAAAACTTCTGGTACCTTCATCCCTTTATAATCAGCTGGCCTTGTATAGTGAGGATGTTCGAGTAAACCAGTAGAAAAAGAGTCCTCTGGGGCTGATGCTTCATTTCCAAGAACACCTGGCAGCAATCGGACTACGCTATCAATAACAACCATTGCTCCAAGTTCGCCACCTGTTAACACATAATCTCCAATAGAAATTTCATCAGTGGCTAAATGTTCTCGAATACGCTCATCATATCCTTCATAATGACCACAAATAAATACGAGATGCTCTTCCTTTGAAAGCTCTACAGATTTTTTCTGTGTGTGTGTTTCCCCTTGTGGACACATAAGTATTACTCTAGGCTTCGTTTTACTCTTTTGTTGAATAGCTCCAACCGCATCAAAAATAGGCTGAGGTGATAATACCATGCCAGCTCCACCACCATAAGGATAATCATCTACTTTATGATGTTTATTTTCAGTGTAATCCCTGAAATTAACAAAATTGTATTGAAAAGCGCCTAATTCATTTGCTTTCCTCAGAATCGACGTTTCAAAAACGCCCTGAAACATTTCTGGAAACAAAGTAAGGATGTCTATCCGCATTAGTCAATCAACCCTTCAAGCGGCTCTATTTTGATCGATTTCGTCTCTATGTTCACTTCTTTTACTACATCATCAATATAGGGAATCAATACATCCTTTTTCCCATTCCGCTGCACGACCCATACATCATTTGCCCCAGGAGAGAGTATTTCTTTGACAACGCCAAGAGCTTCTCCAGTCATTGTATAAACGTGGCACCCAATAATTTCATGGTAGTAGTACTCTCCTTCATCTAAAACACCAAGCTGATCTTCACTTACCATTAACATTGTTCCCATAAGCTGTTCCACATCATTGATCGAATGATGTGACTCAAAGTGTAACAAATCAAATTGCTTATGCTTGCGATGTCCGTCAATTACTAATGGAATTGGATCTGATTCTTCACGCTTTTTGTAGTAGAGCGTTTGACCTTTTTGAAATCTTTCTTCAAAATCTGTTATACGAATGACACGAACTTCGCCATTAATACCGTGCGTGTTGACAATCTTCCCAACATTGTACATACTGCTCATTTTTGTTCACCTACTATTTGATTCGAATAACGGTTCCGTCTTTTACTATGATTGCCCTTTCTTTCATCAGTTCATCCCAATTTAAACCTTCATTAACTTCAACAAGAGCTTCAACTTCATCTTCAGTAATCTCACTACCAAGCGGTAGTATGTCTAATTGTTCTATTTGAAAATCAATCCATTTTATTTTGTCTTTTCGTTTGGATATTTCTGCATGAAATCGTTTTGTTACATCCTCTTTGGAAACGCCTGATTTATGCTGAAGCTTACGCTGTTCAAATTGAAGCTGTTGACACTCTTGTTCAAGCTGCACCTTGTGCTTATGAAACTGATTTTCAATTTTTGTTTTACTACTTTCCGTTAAGACCTGTTTAATGGGTATTTTTTGTATTATTTTCATCTTGCGCTCCAGCCTTTCTAAAAAAGCATAGATGGAACAGTGATCACATTATAAAATACGTACTTAAGTTATATCTTAGTAAAAAAGGGAAAGGTAAGACCCTCTCCCACTTTACATTATATCAAGATAAATACGCTTTTTTGAATCCGATCCAGCAGCATAGACAATTGTCCGTATCGCTTTAGCGATACGCCCATTTTTTCCGATTACTTTTCCCACATCTGTTTGATTCACAGTTAAATGATACGTGATTTTGTGTTCTTCTTCCTTTTCTGTTACAACAATTTCGTCAGGAAAATCAACCAGTGGAGTAACGATCGTTTCGATTAAGGCTTTCATGATATCACACTACTTTACTTTTGGTTTTTAAGGTCGTGGAATTTCTTCATGATGCCTTCATTTGAAAACAAATTGCGAACTGTATCACTTGGCTTTGCACCTTTTGCCATCCAGTCTAGAGCTTTTTCTTCATCCAATTTTACTTCTACAGGATTAGCTACTGGATTGTACGTACCAATTTGTTCAATTAAACGTCCATCACGAGGTGAACGTGAATCTGCCACAACTACACGGTAAAATGGATTTCTTTTTGAACCCATACGCTTTAAGCGAATTTTTACGGCCATGTTTTGCACCTCCAATTTAATAATCATTTCACAATTTTAGATTGTATCAGAAGTTCATTTGTCTGTAAAGTGTTTTTCCATTACATGAAAGGGAAATTAAATCCCTTTCCTTTTTTTCCTTTTTGCATATTGGACATTTGTTTCATCATTTTTTTCATCTCTTCAAATTGCTTTAATAAGCGATTCACCTCAGATACCGTTCTACCTGAGCCTTTCGCGATTCTTTTTTTTCTATTTGCATTAATGATACTTGGCTCTTGTCTTTCTTTTTTTGTCATCGATTGAATGATGGCTTCAACATGAACAAGCTGTTTTTCATCAAACTGAATATTTTTTAACCCTTTCATCTTATTGGCGCCTGGTAACATGCCAATGATATCCTCTAATGGACCCATGTTTTTTACCTGTCCCATTTGCTCCAAAAAATCATCGAAAGTAAAGGAGGCAGAACGCATTTTTTGCTCAAGTTCTTTCACGCGCTTTTCATCTACATTCTCTTGAGCCTTTTCGATAAGGGATAGCATATCACCCATACCAAGAATTCTAGATGCCATTCTCTCCGGATGAAAGTCTTCTAATTCGTCTAACTTTTCACCCATTCCCGCAAATTTAATCGGCTTATCTGTAACAGCCTTAATGGATAGAGCTGCACCACCTCGAGTATCCCCATCTAATTTAGTAAGAACCACACCCGTTAAATCAAGCTGATCATTAAAACTCTCTGCTACATTGACAGCATCCTGCCCTGTCATTGCATCTACTACAAGGAAAATTTCGTCAGGATTGACACTTGCTTTTATTTGCTGTAGTTCGTCCATCAGGTCATTGTCCACATGCAGTCTACCTGCCGTATCCACAATGACATAATCATTGTGTTCTCGTTTAGCTTCCTCAACAGCCTTGGCTGCAATATCGACAGGGTTTGCCTCCGTACCAAGAGAAAACACTGGCATATTTAATTGCTTACCTAACGTTTGTAATTGATTTATTGCTGCAGGCCTGTATACGTCCGCTGCAACTAGCATCGGATTTCGGTTATATTTTTTTCTAAGCAGGTTTGCCAATTTCCCTGTAGTAGTCGTTTTACCTGCACCTTGCAAACCTACCATCATGATAACGGTTGGCGGACGATCTGCTACAGCGATCTTACTTTGTTCGCCACCCATTAATGCTGTCAGTTCCTCTTTTACAACTTTAATAACTTGTTGTCCAGGTGTTAGGCTCTCCATTACTTCTTGGCCAACTGCTCTTTCTTTTATGCGCTTAATAAAATCTTTGACCACTTTAAAGTTCACATCTGCCTCTAATAAGGCTAAGCGAACTTCTCTCGTCATTTCCTTCACATCTTGCTCCGTGACTTTCCCTTTTCCTTTGATTTTTTGGATCGTTTGTTGGAGCCTCTCAGATAAACCTTCAAATGCCATAGAAGGAGTCCTCCTAATCTAATTCTTTTAATACATCAACCAATTGTTTTATATGTTCTACATCTTGATTGGTTAATGCCTGTTCCATTTCTTCTAGCAGCGTTTTTCTTTTCAAAAATTTGCTATATAACTGTAGCTTTTCTTCATAAGCCTCGATCATTGCTTCTGTTCTACGTATGTTATCATAGATTGCTTGTCTAGACACATTGTGCGATTCTGAAATCTCTCCTAGAGAGTAATCTTCTAAATAATACATTTCCATATAATTTCTTTGCTTAGGTGTCAGTAGTGCTTGATAAAAGTCGAATAGAAAATTGATTCGCGTTGTTTTCTCTAACAATATAAGCACTCCTCATCCAATGTTTTAAAACAATGTTCTTTTTCCTATTTTAGCTTAAAAGGCTATGGGTGTGCTATAACTTCATCCTGAAAAACGAGCTATTTTTCTTCTGTTTCTTCTAACATATCCGCAAACAAGCCATAAACAAATGCCTGTGCATTAAATGTTTCTAGATCGGATAGCTTTTCTCCTAAGCCTACAAACTTTACAGGAAGATGAAGTTCATTCCGAATCCTTAGAACGATTCCCCCTTTAGCTGTCCCATCTAATTTCGTCAGAACGATACCAGTAACGTTTGTTGCATCCGAAAAAGTTTTCGCTTGACTCATTGCATTTTGGCCAGTTGTTGCATCCAACACGAGCAAAACTTCGTGGGGTGCACCAGGGATTTCTCGCTCTATTACACGTTTCACCTTAGAAAGCTCATTCATTAGATTGACCTTGTTTTGCAGTCTCCCTGCTGTGTCACATAAAAGAACATCTGCTTGACGAGATTTGGCCGCTTGAATTCCATCAAAAATAACGGAGGCAGGATCACTTCCAGCATTATTTTTAACTACTTCAACACCGACCCTTTCACCCCATGCCTCTAGCTGTTCAATTGCACCAGCACGAAAAGTATCTCCAGCAGCGAGAACAACCTTTTTTCCACTTTGTTTTAATTTATGAGCAACTTTACCAATCGTAGTTGTTTTTCCAACCCCGTTAACACCGACGAATAACATGACAGTAAGCCCTTGATCTGCATACGTTAATTTCTCTAACTCTTCACTGTCCTCGCCATAATAAATATCAACAAGTTTTTCAGAAATAACTTCCTTTACCTCTTTTGTTTCCTTAATGTTTCTTCGCTTCACTTCCATCTTTAATTCATCAATTAATTCCATCACTGTAGATACACCGACATCTGCAGAAATAAGAATCTCTTCTAAGTCCTCAAAGAAATCCTCGTCCACTTTTCGGTACTTTGCGACGAGGTCATTTATTTTGCTTGAAAAAGAAGTTCTCGTTTTTGATAACCCTTCTTTATAGTTTTCTGTTGACGTATCTGGATTGTCAGCGAATTTATCTTTCAGTTTTTTTAAAAAACCCATTACCTACTTCCTCTCTTTACGATTTCACTAGTTCTGCTGTATCTTCGAATCGAACGGATACCATCCGAGAAACACCGGATTCCTGCATAGTGACACCGTATAATACATCTGCTTCTTCCATTGTTCCCTTCCGATGCGTTATGACGATGAACTGAGTCTTTTCACTAAACATTTTGACATAACGCGCAAACCTGTTTACATTCGCTTCATCAAGCGCAGCTTCCACTTCGTCTAAAACACAAAATGGTACAGGTCGAACCCTTAAAATAGCAAACAATAGGGCAATTGCGGTAAGTGCTCTCTCTCCACCAGATAACAAGCCCAAGTGTTGTAATTTCTTACCTGGTGGTTGTGCAATAATGTCCACACCAGTATCTAAAAGGTTTTCCGGTGCCGTTAATTTAAGCTCTGCCTTTCCTCCTCCAAACAGTTCCTGAAATACAATCCGAAATTCTTCTTTAATTTTCGAAAACGTTTCATCAAATTTACGTGTCATTTCACCATCCATCTCTGAGATGACATCATATAATGTTGCTTTTGCTTGGACAAGATCGTCTTTTTGTTCGGATAGGAATTGATAGCGCTCTTCTATTCGTTTATATTCATCAATTGCACCAATGTTAACCGTACCAAGCTCATCAATAGCTCGTTTTATTAATCGAACAGAACGCTTTGCTTCATCCAAATCCTCCGCTTTCTGAAAGGTGTTCTTTGCTTTTTCAAATGTTAAAAGATACTCTGTTTGGAGATGGCTAAGTCTGTTTTCTAATTCAACGTCCAATCGATTTGCCTTTACTTCTTTATCTTGTAATGCTTGTAATAAAGAATGATGCAGCCTGTTTTGCTCTTTCATTTCTCTTTCCTGATCCTGCATTTTTTGAGAGCGGTTATAGCGCTCTTGTCGTGTCGATTGAATCAAGGATGTTACATGATCTTTATCCGATTGTTTTTCCTCTATTTGGACTGCTAACTCTTCTTCTGTTGCTTCAGATTCATTTAATTGGATAAGTTGATCCCACTGCTCCTGATTATCGTGTAATGCTTGCTTCACTTCTTCTATTCCTGCTTCAAGAGTCCTCGTTTTTTCCTGTTGATTCTTGACCCGCGCATCCTGTTGAGCAAGGGTCACTTCTAACTCATGATGCTTCGTCTGTAGCTGTGATTTGTTCTGTCGATTTTCGGTTTGTTGGGCAGTTAATGTATCCATTTGATGTTGGATTTCTGCCAGCTCATTTTCAAGCCTTATTAAAACTTCTGATAATTCCAAGTCTCGTTGTTTTAAACTATCCGAATCCTTTTCAAATTGCTCGTTATCCTGATCATAAACCGATAAATTTTCACTCACATGACTTAATTTAATTTCAAGCTCCGACACCTTTGCTTGGGACTCTTGTTCCTGTTGTACCTTATCATTAATGAGGCTTCGTTGTTCTTCTAGCTTGTCTTCTTGTGTTTTGATAGCTTGTTTTAGCTTCGTCACCTTTCGTTCAAATTGCTCGGCTTTCGCTTCAAACTCCGTAAGCTTTTCGGTTACTTCATTCAGATCCTTTTCTCTTGTGAAAAGAGACTGGTTTGTTTTCTTCTTAGCACCACCAGCCATCGAGCCTCCAGGGTTTACAACATCTCCGTCTAATGTTACAACACGAAATCTCCGATGCAGTCTCGCTGCAATCTCGTTTGCAGATTTTAAATTCTTAGCAATGATGACATTCCCAAGAATGTGCTTAATTGCTTGTTGATACTTTGACTCAAACTCGACCAAATCGGACGCAACCCCAACAAAGCCTTCTATATTCCAAATACCATTTAGAAGATCCTTTGAAATTTGTTTTGCTTGTATCGTGGATAATGGTAAAAATGTTGCACGACCCTTGTTGTTTTTTTTCAGCCATTGTATCGCATTACGTGCTGTAGCCTCATCTTTCACGACAATATGCTGGGCCTGTCCGCCCAAAGCTGTTTCAATAGCAGAAATGTAGTCATTTGGCACTTGAATAAGCTCGATCACAGCCCCTTCAATGTTGAAAAGAACTTTGTCCTCTCTAGCTTTCAATATTTCTTTTACACCTTGAAAAAAACCTTGAAAATCCTCTTTCATTTCTTCAAGCATTTCTTTTTTTGACTTTATTTTTTCAATATACTGATACCCTTTGTACAGCTTTGTCTGTGCCTCTTGATAGCTTTCATTGTCTTTTTCTAAACGGAGCTTTTCTTGATGAAATATTTGTTCTGCCTCTTGCCTTTTTCTTTTTCGCTCGTCTAGCGTCTGGTAAAGAGACGCTAATGCAGTTTTAATTTGATCACGATCATGAATGATTTCCTCGAATTTTTCGCGCTGCCTATTTCTTTTGAAGGCGATTTGCTCTAGCTGTTTTGCAAGAGATTGTCTTTCATTTCGAGTAGCTGCCTGATCGTTTAACCTGTCGATATATTCACTCTTTAATTCTTCAATGTCGTTATCCATTCCACCGTCTGCTTGATGGAGTTTATTTGCTATTTCATCCGCCTGTTTCTTTGTTTTCTTCATTTGTTGTACACATTCATCTAGCTTTGCTTTTTCTATTACGAGTTCTGATAGTAAGCTTGCCTCACGTTGTGTTAACTCCTCTTGTTCATGCTCCAATTTCGATCTATTTTGTTCAAAATGCCGAAACCTCTCATTGATTAGCTTCCTATTTCCTTCTAAGTTTTCTAACTCTTGTGTTAAAACGAGCAGCCGTTCCTGCAATTTTTCAATTGATTGATCCAATTCATGTAATGCACTTCTTTCGTTCTCAATGCTGGCATCCTGTTGCTGTACTCGTGTTTTTAACTGCATTTCCTGCTCTCGCTCATTATCTATTTCACGAAGTAATTGCTGCCATTGGCTGTGAAGGGTTTCAATTTCTGCTATAAGTAACGAAATTTCTTTTTCTTTTAATTCTTCCTTTTTTATTAAATAGTCTTCAGCAATTGCTGCTTGTTCCTTTAATGGGTCTAATTGACCTTCTATTTCAAAAATAATGTCTTCGATTCGATTCAAATTTTCCTGTGTTTCAGCTAACTTGTATTCTGCTTTCTTTTTTCGTTGTTTATATTTTAAAACTCCAGCCGCTTCCTCAAAAATAGACCTTCTTTCTTCAGGCTTAGAACTTAAAATTTCCTCCACCTTACCTTGGCTAATAATCGAAAATGCTTCCCTGCCAAGACCAGAATCTAAAAACAAATCAATGATATCTTTAAGCCTACAAGGTTGTTTGTTGATTAAGAATTCACTTTCCCCTGAGCGATAAACCCTTCTTGTTACACTTACTTCTTCAAAATCAACTGGAAGCGTCTTACAACTATTGTCAAGGGTTAACGTAACATCCGCAACATTAAGAGCTTTACGTGAATCACTCCCTTGAAAAATGATATCCTCCATTTTAGAACCGCGAAGTGATTTTGCTGACTGCTCTCCTAAAACCCAGCGGATCGCATCTGTAATATTACTTTTTCCGCTTCCGTTTGGGCCAACAACAGCTGTCACCCCAGGAACAAACTCAACTGAAATTCGTTCTGCAAATGATTTAAACCCTACGCTTTCTAAACGTTTTAGGAACATAGTCATTCTCCTATACGATCATAATCATCTATCTTTTTGAACACGCACTTATATTTATTGTTTCATTTTTGATTTTTTCAACCTATTTATTTTATCATAAAGATGTAGGTCTTAATAGGTTGCCAATGATAAAGTAAAGAGGAGTTGTTGAAGTGAGTTTAAATGAACCAACAGAAGAAAACCTTAAAATTATTATTGATGAGATTGCAGCACGGTTACAGGTCGTAAACCGATCGATTATGGATCCAAAGGACTACAATTTATCAAAGTATGACGAAATTAAATCATTGTACGATTTAATTAAGCAAAAAGGACACCTAAGTGTCGCTGAAACTCAAGCTTTCAAACAAGAGTTGGCAACAATGCGGAAATAAGCATTTTATAATCAGGAAATTATAATATCTGATAAAGAACTGACACCGATTGGTCGGTATCAGTTCTTTATCAGGCAGTTATGAATGATCGTTTCCAAATTGATCTAATGCTTTTTTTGCAGCACGTTGTTCGGCTTCTTTTTTTGTACGACCATAACCGATTCCAGCAGTTTGTTGTTTAATCATCACTTGTGCAACAAATTCTCTATTATGGGCAGGCCCCTTTTCGTTCACGATTACATACTCCACATTGCCATCTTTGTTACTTTGAACAATTTCCTGAAGCTGGCTTTTGTAATCCATCGCATGTGAAAAAGCACCTTTGCTTATTTTTGGATACACATATTTTTCAAGAAAGGTGAGAACCACATCAAAACCCTGATCAAGATAAAGAGCACCAATAAAAGCTTCAAAAACATCTGCGAGTAATGCTGGCCTATTTCTACCTCCAGTCATTTCCTCCCCTTTACCAAGAAGGATGAGTTCACCAAATTGCAAATCAATTGCAAAGCTTACTAAAGAGGGTTCACATACAATGGCAGCTCTTAACTTTGTCATTTCACCTTCTGCCATCTTTGGATAACTTCTATATAAATATTGTGATATCCCTAGTTCTAACACAGCGTCACCTAAATATTCCAGTCGTTCATTATCCTCAAATACTTTTTTTCGATGCTCATTCACATAAGATGAATGGGTAAAAGCTTGTCTCAGGATCGATTCATCGTTAAATGTAACTTGTAATTTTTGCTGCAACTGTCTAAAGTCCATTCTTATGCCACCTATTCCAGATTTAAGCAAGACCCCACCACTTCTAGTAGTGGGGCTTGTTTTGGTTTAAAGAGGTTGTTCAAAAAGTCACCAAATGATAAGCTGCGCATCTCTTCGTTGGCTTGTTTTTTCGTTACTCACGTATTAAAAGCATACGTTCCGTTACTCAAAACTACGCCGCCTCGACCTGCTTGCTTCTAATTTGCCGACTTTTTGAACACGTACTTAAAATAGAAAAGTCTATATTTATTATAGCGTGCTGTTTATGTAGTTAACAGCATCACCAACAGTTGCAATCTTTTCCGCCTCTTCATCAGAAATCTCTGTGTCAAATTCATCTTCAAGCTCCATTACAAGCTCAACTACGTCTAACGAATCCGCTTCAAGATCCTCTTTAAAGGATGCCTCCATTGTTACTTTGGACTCTTCCACATCAAGGCGATCCACAACAATTTTTTTGACTCTTTCAAACGTATCAGCCATTACAAACTCACCCCCTTTCAAGTGTTTATCAAGAAAATTTTACTCATAATGATAAGGAAGTTCGACTAAGTTTTCCACGTCCTGTGGTAACGTTGAACTGACCTACGTCGCCATGCGTCCCTACATCACCATTCCGCCATCAACATGGATGGTTTGCCCTGTCACATAATTGCCATCCTCTGAGGCGAGAAAACGTACAACCTTTGCTACGTCTTCTGCTTTCCCTAATCGCTCCAACGGAATCATTTGAAGCATACTGTTGCGTTGCTCTTCTGTTAAAAGATCGGTCATATCTGTTTCAATAAACCCTGGAGCAACCGCGTTAACAAGAATATTTCTTGTGGCAAGTTCCTTTGCTGTTGTTTTCGTTAAACCAATTACCCCTGCTTTCGCAGCAACATAATTTGCTTGCCCTGGATTACCTGTTACCCCAACAATCGACGCGATGTTTATAATTTTCCCACTTTTTTGCTTCATCATTTGCCTTGAGACGCCTTTGGTACAAAGAAATACACCCTTAAGGTTCGTTTGAATAACTTGATCAAATTCTTCTTCTTTCATACGCATGAGCAAATTGTCTTTCGTGATCCCAGCATTGTTAACTAAAATATCTAGGCTGCCAAATTGCTCAACTACTGTCTTGATCATTGCTTTTACGTCTGCCTCATTCGCCACATTTGCTTGAATTTTAATAGCATCAGAAGCATATTGTTTTATTTCATCGACGACTTCCTGCGCCTTTTGCTCACTACCAGCATAGTTAACGGCCACATTGGCGCCTTGTTTTGCTAATTCCAAGGCAATTGCCTTACCTATACCTCTTGAGCCACCAGTGACAAGGGCTACTTTTCCTTTTAACATTAGGATTCCTCCTTATACCAATCAATAAACGTCTGAATTGACTCTTGGTCTTGAACAGCAAAAGTTTTCATTCTACGATTCACTTTTTTTACTAATCCAGATAATACCTTACCATTTCCAACCTCTACAATCGCATCTACGTCTTTTTCTAAAATATGTTGGATGATTTCTTCAAAACGAACCGGTGCATAAAGCTGCTTGATCAAAAGCTCTTTGATCTCTTCTTTCTGTGTAACAGGTTGTGCAGTCACATTAGCAAAAACAGGGATCTCTGCATCTGTTAGGCTTATCTCAGCAAGCGCTTTTGCTAACTCATTGCTAGCAGGCTTCATAAGTCTGGAATGAAACGGTCCACTCACATTTAAAGGAAGAATGCGTTTGGCACCTTTATTCTTCAAAACTTCTGTTGCCTGGTCAATCCCAGCCTTTGTTCCAGAAATAACAATTTGACCAGGACAATTTATGTTTGCTATATCTACTACCTCATTCGTATCATTAAGATCCTCTAATGCAGATTGAATTGTTTCCTCGTTCAAACCTAATATCGCGGCCATTGCACCCCTACCAGCAGGATATGCTTCCTCCATCAATTGGCCTCGCTTTTGGACAAGCGGAATTGCTTCCTCCAATTGCAGTGAGCCTGAAGCAACTAATGCACTATACTCTCCTAGACTGTGTCCAGCAGTAACAACTGGTTTAATCCCTGCTTCATAGAGCAACTGATTAATAAGAGACGAAGTTAGCAATAATGCTGGCTGAGCATTTTCTGTTTTTGTCAATTCCTCTTTCTGCCCATTAAACATTAGTTCTGTAATGGAAAAGCCTAGTAGATCATTAGCACGATCAAATCGTTCACGAATATGATCATATGTATTGTAAAGTTGTTTTCCCATCCCAACCTCTTGTGAACCTTGACCTGGAAAAACAAAAGCTACCCGTTTCATACCCTCTTATTCCCCCTTGTTTAATTCCATCGAATCAATCGTTGTTTCAATTGTTCCGGTTACGTTATATGCAGCCATATGACGTGCTTGTTTGATTGCATTATAGATTGCCCTACTTTTAGAGGACCCATGTGCCTTAATCACAGGTGCAGAAAGGCCAAACAACCCTGCCCCACCATATTCAGAGTAATCAAGTCGGTTTTTTAAAGTCTTTAAATCATTCTTTACTAACCCTGCCGCTATTTTTGATTTCATGTTCGTCATAAAAACTTCTTTTAACATATCGAAAAGATGGATTGCTGTACCTTCGAGTGTTTTCAATGCGATATTCCCACTAAATCCATCGGTTACGACCACGTCTGCCACACCGTTTAACAGATCTCTTGCTTCCACATTTCCCACAAAATGGATTGGCGCATTCTCAAGCATAGCGAACGCTTTTTTTGTTAATTCACTTCCTTTTCCTTCTTCAGTTCCAACATTTAACAACCCGATCTTAGGCGATGTAATCCCTCTTACTTTTTCACTATAAACAGAGCCCATGATGGCATACTGCAAAAGATGAATGGCCTTTGCATCGACATTCGCACCGACATCTAACAATAAGAAGCCTTTTCCGTTAACAGTTGGGAGGGTGGGACTTAAGGCAGGGCGATCAATCCCTTTGATCCGGCCGACTACAAATAATCCAGCACTCATTAGAGCACCTGTGTTACCTGCTGATATACACGCCTCTGCTCTTTTTTCTTTCACCTCTTTTGCCATTAATACTAAAGAAGCGGTCTTTTTTCGCCGAACAGCTCTAACAGGTTCATCCTCACTCGTAATATATTCCGTTGTATGTAGTATTTCTATATTCGTATCATCTGTTAAAAATGGAGAAATTTTTTCCTGATCCCCAACGAGCGTAATCGTTAAATCAGAAATCTGCCGAACAGCTTCCATCGAGCCTAAGACGATCTCTTTTGGGGCATGGTCTCCACCCATTGCATCAACTGCGATTCTCATCTGTTTCTACTCCTTTGTGTTCATTAGAACGATACATCTCAAACACCCCTGAAAAAACGTGATCCTGATCAACATAGCTGTCAACTTCGACAACGGTTCTTCCCTTTGGATCCTTGCCAGTAACAGTTGCCTTAGCGATTACTCTTTCACCACTTTTAACCTGGCGCATAAACTTAATGTCAGCGCGTGCTGTTAATGCAAGCTCATCATTTATTACGGCAACTGCAAGAGAATTTGCTTGTGCAAACAGATGATGACCTCTCGCAATTTGATTCCTTGAAAAAACATGTTCCTTACTAATGTCAAGGATAGATATCGCTCGGTTATCTAATTCCAAATCAACCATTTCTCCGATAACTTCATCAATTGGCAGTGCCTTTACTGTCTCATTCCACTGATACGTTGCAACGGATTTAATACGTTCTCGTAATTCTGGAATGGACATCTCCATTCGGTCTAATCGAATTGTTTGGATACTCACTTCAAAACGTTTTGCCAATTCTTCGTCCGTTACAAACGGCGTACTTTGAATTGCTTCACGCAGCAATGTTTGACGTTCCTTTTTATGTGTTTTCATGTTTACACCATCACTTTTCCAAATCAACTCTATCCAAACTAAAAAACAGAATTAAGACTAGGTACTAGTAGTAATATATAATAGGAAAGCTATTTATGCAAGCAATGTTCAATCAAGGACTTGTCCAGAAAACACATCTTCTTCCTCCAATTTTATCTTTAATCCTCGATACGCTTCCTCTGCTAATCGATTTTCTGCAATCATTACTTGCGCATCATTTCTTGCAGTTTCTAAGGCACGGTAATCATGGATCATGTCTGCTACTTTAAACTCAGGCATCCCACTTTGTTTTCTTCCAAAAAAATCACCTGGACCCCTCAGCTTTAAATCTTGTTCCGATAATGCGAAGCCATCTGTCGTTTCGGTCATGATTCTCATGCGTTCTTTTCCAATCTCGCTCTTTGGATCAGCCAACAGTATACAATAGCTTTGTGCGTTCCCTCTGCCGACTCTTCCTCGCAACTGATGTAATTGAGACAGACCGAAACGCTCTGCATCATAAATGACCATAACAGTGGCATTCGGGACGTTTACACCGACTTCCACAACCGTTGTTGAAACGAGTACTTGTATCTCATTTTCAGCGAAGTTTTTCATAACCTGTTCCTTTTCGACTGTAGAAAGTCTTCCATGCATAAGGCCAACCTTAAAATCTGGTTCAAAAAAAGATCGTAACTGTTGATGTAGATCGATGGCATTTTGGATATCTAGTTTATCTGATTCCTCAATTAACGGGCAAATAAAATACGTTTGATTTCCCTTTTTAAGCTCTTTTAGAACAAATTGAATAACCCTATCAAATGTGTTTTGTTTCGCCCAGTACGTCTTGACGAACTTTCTGCCAGCAGGCATTTCGTCAATAACGGATACATCCATGTCTCCAAATGCCGTTATAGCTAGAGTTCGAGGAATCGGCGTTGCAGTCATAAATAGTACATCAGGATTGAGACCTTTATCCTTTAAAGCCCTTCTTTGCTCCACTCCAAATCGGTGCTGCTCATCAACGATCACCAATCCGAGGTTTGAGAATTGAACCTCATCTTGTATTAGAGCGTGTGTTCCTACTAAAATATCAATTTCACCAATTGCAACTTTTTGTAGTATCTCTTTCCGTTTTTTTCCTTTAACAGAACCTGTCAGTAACGAGACAGTAGCATATCCTTCAAACGTTTTCTGGAGTGATCCAACATGCTGTTCGGCTAGGACTTCAGTTGGTACCATCAGGGCAGCTTGTTTTCCGGCCGTAATAGACGCATACATACTAATGGCTGCAACAGCAGTTTTGCCTGATCCAACATCACCTTGAAGCAATCGATTCATTCTATACGGAGATTTTATATCCTGTAGTATTTCCTTTAATGATTTTTCCTGTGCATTCGTAAGCGTAAATGGCAGAACGTCTATAAATTCCTCCACTTTTTCTGCTTGGAATTTTTGTTCGTTTCCTGCTGCCGCCTCACGTTTATGTTTTCGCAAAAGCTGAATTTTTAATTGAAACAAAAGAAATTCTTCATATGTAAACCTTCGTCTAGCATGTTTTAACTGTTGATGGGTTTCGGGAAAATGCATGTGTACTAGTGCATCGCTTCGACTTGGAAGCTTGTATGCATTCAAATATTCAGTAGGAAGAATTTCGTCTACCATAGAGCCATATTGGTTCAGTGCGATACGCATGATTTTTCTAAGTTTGGCATTAGATAACTCGCCTTTTAGACCATATATTGGCTGGATTTCTGAAGATTGATTCATTTGTCCTAGTATGTAATTACTTACTGTTATTTGTAGTCGGTGGTGATCCCATTTTCCTGTTAATGTAATCGTATCCCCCGCGTTTATTTGATTTTTGGCAAATGCACGATTAAACACCACTGCTTTTATCACGATGTTTTCTACTTTTACTTGAAAAGTTAGACGTGACTTTTTTCTTCCATAAAAAGTTAGGGAAGGTTTATGAACAACCTCCCCCTCGATCGTTACTTTGTCATCATGGATCAATTCACTTAATGGCTTTACTTCATAAACGTCATACCGGTTCGGAAAATAAAAAAGCAAATCGTTAATGGTTTCGATTCCCATTTCCGAAAAAGTTTCCTGTAACTTTTCCCCAACACCACTTAAGTTTAATAACGATTGATCGAACACAAAAATCACTCTTTCTCTAACGGGATTCCATATATCTTTGATGCAAGAGCACGCCCAGTTGGGGTTGCAGCAAGCCCCCCTTCACCTGTCTCTCTTAAAGTGGTTGGCATCGTTCTCCCGATACGATACATTGCTCCGATTACTTCATCACACGGAATTCTACTTGTTACACCAGCGAGTGCCATGTCAGCAGAGACAATTGCATTCGAAGCACCAGCTGCATTACGTTTCACACATGGTACTTCAACTAGTCCTGCTACAGGATCACATACAAGACCAAGCATGTTTTTTAGAGTTATGGCAAATGCTTCTGCGCTTTGTTGTGGCGTTCCACCTGCCATTTCAACGATAGCCGCAGCAGCCATAGCTGCAGCTGACCCTACCTCTGCCTGGCATCCTCCAGCTGCACCTGAAATGGAAGCATTATTAGCAACTACGAAGCCAAAGGCACCAGATGTAAATAAATAGCGAACCATCTGCTCTCTCGTGGGATTTAACTTATTTTTCACTGCAAAAAGTGTCCCTGGTACACAACCAGCACTACCGGCAGTTGGAGTTGCACAAATCGTGCCCATTGCGGCATTCACCTCATTTGTTGCAACAGCTTTACTTACGGCATCTAATAGTAATGTCCCTGACAATGGCTCTTTTTCTTTTAAATAGGTTTGAAGCAGGACAGCATCTCCTCCAGTTAACCCTGATCTAGAAGTAACACCTTTTAATCCATCTTCAACTGCATTTTCCATGATTTCCAAGTTTCGTTCCATCTGTGACATTACTTCTTCTCTTGTTTGCTCACGATAATCCATTTCTTGTCTGATCATGACTTCTGATAGTAAGATTCCCTCTGATTCCGCAATTTCAATTAGCTCAGCTACATTACGAAACATAAGAATACACCTCTCTCCATTGGTTTGATAGCATCTTGCTGTCAACGAACGATCTTTCCATTCTTTCTTCAAAGAGCTCATTCAAGTGCGTGTTCAATCTACAATCTTTGCGATTTGCAATATGTGCTCTCTCTTCTCTAATTCTTCCATAATAGAGTCATCTACATTTTGATCTACTTCTATTACCATCATCGCTTCTTTTCCGACGTCCTTACGTGATACTTCCATTCTGCCAATATTTATCTCATGTTTTGCCAAAATTTGCGTTATCGAGGCAATCGCACCATATCTGTCGCTGTGCAAAACTAAAATGGCTGGGTGGTTTCCAGATAGCTTTAACTCAAACCCGTTTAATTCAGTGATCTCTACTTTTCCACCACCTATTGAAATACCTACGAGTTCTTGCTCATCTTTGCCGTCACCCATTTTGATCCGTGCAGTATTGGGGTGCTCTGTTGCTGCATCCTCTTCATAAAAAGATACCTTCAGCCCCTTATCCTTTGCTAGATCAAGAGCATCCTTTATCCGCGTATCATCCGTATCAAAATCTAGCAATCCACCAACAATGGCCACATCTGTGCCATGTCCTCTATATGTTTTGGCAAATGATCCATATAGGTGTATCTCTGCCCATGTAGGTTCTTTACCAAATAAATTTCTTGCTGCTCTGCCTATTCTAGCAGCACCAGCAGTATGAGAACTCGAAGGCCCAATCATGACTGGACCTATAATATCAAATACAGATTTATACTTCATACTTCACATCTCCCATTATTATACTGGATGACGAGCCATTGTAACAGTACGGGCTACCGAAATCCGTACACTTTTTCACAATTTTATTATAACGTTTTTGCGACATAATTTAAACCGCTTTCATATAAATACAAGTGCAAAAGCTAACCCTCACACGATCTGGTGAGGGTTAGCAAAAATTATTCAATTGCAATAATGTAGGAATAGATAGGCTGATTTCCTTGATGGACTTCTACTTCGATATCTTCGTAATGCCGCTCGATAAACACCTCTAGTTTCTCACGTTCTTCATCACTTGCGTCTTCACCTTGAAAAATAGTTAAGATTTCATCCTCGTCTTCATCAATCATTTCCCGAAGCAATGATTGAACCGTTTCAAGCTGATTCTTGTTCGTCGTCTGTATCTTCCCATCAAAGATTCCCATAAAATGGCCTTTTTCGATTGTCATTCCATCAATTTGGGTATCCCTTACTGCATATGTGACCTGACCTGTTTTAACATGTTTGCTTGCCTGTAGCATCGTGTCTTTGTTATCATCTAGACTAGATTCAGGATGGAATGCTAACAGGGCACTCATCCCCTGAGGAATTGTCTTTGTTGGAACAACTGTAACATTTTCACTAGCAAGCTCAGCAGCTTGATCAGCTGCCATAATAATGTTTTTATTATTTGGAAGAATTATGACATTTTCCGCATTTGCTTCTTTAATAGCATTCGTTATATCTTGTGTACTCGGGTTCATTGTTTGTCCACCTTGAATCACTACTGTTGCACCAAGGTTTTCAAATAGGTTTTTCAAGCCCTCCCCCATCGCAACGGTTACAATCGCAAAAGCGGCTTTTTCTTTTTTGTTTTGCTTTTTATCTCCAACAATAGACGTGTGTTGCTCCCTCATATTCTCAATTTTAAGATTGATAAGGCTTCCATACCTTTGCCCCATTGTTAAGACATCACCTGGATATTCTGCATGAATATGAACCTTTACTATTTCATCATCAGACACAACTAGTAGAGAGTCACCATGATTACTTAGTTCATTTCGAAAATCGTTTTCGTGAAAAGGGGTATCCTGCTGTCTCCGGTCATCTAACTTCACCATAAATTCTGTACAATAGCCAAACTTAATATCCTCTGTATTCATAAAATCCTGCGCAAGCTTGTGGTGCTCAGCATTTACCATTTCATTCATTGCAACAGTATTTTCCACGCCCGCCGGTAGCTCTTCACCCTTTAAAGCAGCAAGAAATCCTTCATAAATCGTTACGAGACCTTGTCCACCACTATCAACCACACCTACTTCCTTTAAAACCGGAAGTAAGTTAGGCGTACGTTTCAGCGATGCTTTCGCTTCTTTTAATACCCCTTCTAATAAGGAAATATGATCGCTATGCTCTTTTGCAAGAAGCTGACCATGAGCAGCAGCATCTTTAGCCACTGTCAAAATCGTTCCTTCCACTGGTTTCATTACAGCTTTATAAGCCGTTTTCACTCCTAATTCAAGCGCATTAGCCACTTCTTTTGTCGTTAGTGTTTTTTTTCCTTCCAATCCTTTTGCAAAACCTCTAAATAATTGGGACAAAATAACACCCGAGTTTCCCCGGGCACCCATTAATAGACCTTTTGCAAAAGCTTGAGCCACATCAGAAATTTGATCCGCATTTGTTTCTCGAACTTCATCTGCACCAGATGTCATCGATAGGTTCATGTTTGTACCAGTATCTCCATCAGGAACTGGAAATACATTCAAGGCATCGATCATGTTCGCATTGTTGGTTAAATGGTGTGCTCCAGAGAGTACCATTTGTTTAAATGTCGTTCCATCTAGCGTTCGTACCGCCACTCTTATTTCCTCCTTCTAAAACGTACGAATAAAAATGTAGGAAGCATGCCTCGTTCTTATATCGTGTACTCGTATAGTTTGTTAACGTGTTTGTTTTTTTTTATTGAAAATCTTTTAGTGGGTGTAGAATCCTTTTAATCTTTAGCGACTTGCACACCTTGAATGTATATGTTGACGGATTGAACGGACATTCCAATTGTCTTATCAAGTGTGTATTTCACTTGTGATTGTACGTTATGTGCTACCTCAGAAATCTTCGTGCCGTAACTAACAATAATATACATATCAATATGGAGGGCTTCCCCTTCCTGCCGTACGACCACACCTTTTGAAAAGTTTTCCTTGCGGAGAATCTCTGCAATTCCGTCTCGCAATTGATTTTTTGAGGCCATACCAACAATTCCATAACACTCGATCGCAGCACCACCTGCAATAGTTGAGATAACATCATTGGTAATCGTTACTTGACCATCATTTGTATGAAGCTCAATGGACATATACATCCTCCTTCATTATACCCTAAAATGTAAGGTCATTTTACTATATCAAACGAAAAAACAAAAGCAAAACCATTATAAATCATCATAAATGCAAGTTTAAAAAATCCTCTATAATCGACCTATTTTATCCATCTATTTTTATTCAACTATTTTTATTCAACTATTTTTATTCAACTATACAATGGACGATAACGCTTCATCTGTCAAGTTTTTTTAAGAGTGCCTCTAGTTATGTATGAAAAGTGGCAACGTAATGATTGCAATATTTGTAGTCGTATGATAAGTTATGTAAGTATGTAATCATTTTGATGCAGTAGTAGGAGGGATAAACATGGGACGAAAGTGTGTTGTAACAGGACGCGGAACTAAAACAGGAAACAACCGTTCTCATGCTATGAACGCTAATAAACGTAGTTGGAAAGCAAATGTTCAAAAAGTACGCATTTTGGTAGATGGTAAGCCAAAGCGTGTTTACGTATCAGCGCGTGCACTTAAATCTGGCAAAGTAGAGCGTGTATAATACTTGCCCTTTTATGTACTACAAAAAGAGCACCCGAAATGGGTGCTCTTTTTGTTAACCCTTCTTAAATGTACCGATAAGAACACGAATAAAGCCACCAATGAACCTCGGGAGTTTAAAGGTATAAAATTTCATGAAATCCCCCTCCTCTTTTCCGTATAACAACAAGCTTCAGATCACTTCTGGCTATCTTATACTTTATGAGAGAATATAAAATCTATGAACAAAGTACAAGAATAATTTCATATGTTTCCAAAGAAAATGTGAAATTTAACTATGTTATCAGTACATCACGGCTCTTTATTACTAATAATATGCTAACATCATATGAAAAAGTACCAATTTTTTAAAATGAGCTTGTTAGAAATACTTATTCGTACGTGCTTAGGGGTTCAGGATCGTTTGTATTGCTTTTGCACGATCATTTTTATTAAATACCGCACTACCAGCAACCAGTACATTGGCACCAGCTTCCATACACAGTGGAGCAGTTTCAGGATTGACTCCACCATCGACTTCAATCTCAAAAGAAAGCCCTAGCTCTTTTTTCCATTCAGCTACCTTTTTAATTTTCGGTAGCACCATATCCAAAAATGTTTGTCCCCCAAATCCTGGGTTTACGGTCATTAGCAAAACAAGATCTACTTCTGGCAATATAGGTTTTATTGTCTCAACTGGTGTAGCAGGATTGAGAACAACTCCGGACTTTACTCCCGCTCTATTAATAAGTTGGATCGTACGATGAAGATGCACACACGCTTCCTGATGAACAGAAATAATGGTTGCACCCGCATCGGCGAACTGCTGAACATATCGATCTGGGTTTTCAATCATAAGATGCACGTCAAGAGGCAAGTCTGTGACTGGTCGTATCGATTTTACAATAAGTGGGCCAATCGTAATGTTGGGAACAAACTGCCCATCCATTACATCTACATGAATATAATCGGCACCTCCCTTTTCCACATCCATAATTTCTTCCTTAAGAATAGAAAAATCAGCCGACAAAATAGACGGCGCAATTTTGGTCATAGTTAATACCTCGGCTTTCTATTGTTTATTTCATCGTAAAATGACAAATAGTGGTCATATCGATAGTTTGGAATTTCACCCGCTTTGACTGCATCTTTCACCGCACACTTTGGTTCTTTATTGTGCATACAGCCCCTGAACTTACATGCATCCTCCAATGCCTTCATTTCTGGAAAACAATTCGGTAAATCCTCAAGCTGTACATCCGTAAATTCTAATGAACTAAAACCAGGAGTATCTGCGACAAGTCCTCCACTTACCTCCATTAATTCTACGTGCCTCGTTGTATGTTTTCCTCGCCCTAAACTTTCCGAAATTTCGTTTGTTTCGATAGCTAGTTTAGGATTAAACGCATTGAGTAGTGATGATTTTCCAACACCAGACTGTCCGGCGATTACCGAAGTTTTATTTTCAAATAAACCTGTAATACTTTTTAGTTCAGATAAGTCTTTAATGGAAAGTGCATGGACAGCATAACCAATTTTTCGATAGTCTTGTAAATACTGTGCAATGAATTGATATAGATCCTTTTCTACTAAATCCATTTTACTCACAAAAATAACGGGTTCAATTTGCTTCGACTCGATTAAAACAAGAAAACGATCTAATAGTAACGAGCTAAAGCCCGGCTTGGTAGCTGATACAACAATAATAGCTTGATCAATATTTGCGATCGGCGGGCGAACGAGTTCATTTTTTCTTGATTTTACCTTTGTTATATAACCTTCCCCTGGATTACTTTCATCAAATTCAACATAGTCCCCTACCAAAGGGGTCACTTTATTTTTTCTAAAGACCCCCCTGCCACGGCACTGAAAGATGTGAATTTTCGTTTGGACATAATAAAATCCGCTTAGCGCCTTTACTATTTTCCCTTCAGGCATTTATTCACCTCCATCATCTGGATATGGTACCGTCTTTTCAATTACAATCTCATCATCCCGCATTACCTTGTAAACAGCCTCACCATTAGGTGGAATCGTAATCTTTATTTCATATTCTGCATCCTCTGTTATAGAGTCTTCCTTAAAAACCTCTGTTAAGTCATTGTCAAAATCATCCACGTAAATTCTAACTGTTTGTGGCTTTGGTTCTTTATTTCCATTTCCATTTCCATTGCCATTGGATTGTTCACCAGTATATGGAACACTGAATGTTACAGTTTGCGTTACAGGTGGTTTTTCCTCTGGTCCTTTTGAAATGTATAGATCTACAACAGATCCCTGTGCAACTTCTTGAAAGGCTCCTGGTTCCTGCTTGATCACATTTCCTTTTTCTACATCATCGGAATTTTCTTCAATAATGTTTACGGATAGATTTTCCCCCGCTAAATATCTTGTCGCATCCTGCTCGCTCATTCCTACTAATGATGTCAATGTCACAGGCTCTAACCCTTTACTAACTTCAAATTGGACCTCTGTTTCTTCTGGAACGACTTCTTCTCCTTGCTGTGGTCGGATTTGTGCTATGATTTCACCTTCTGGTTTATCGGAATACTTTTCTTCAGCACTGACATCCTTGTATCCTGATTGTTGTAATAGCGTTTTCGTTTGGCTATAATCCTTTCCAACGTAATCTTCAAATGGCACTGTTTCTTTTCCCTTACTTGAATAAACAACGATGGCGGTACCTTCTTTTACTACTTCTCCTGCCTCTGGGTCTGTATTTACTACATACCCTTCTGGAATATCATCTGAAAACGCAGACTCCCGCTTCACATCTAGATTTAATTTACTTAACTCGTTAATTGCTTCTTCATATTCCATTCCTTCGACATCAATGATTGTTACATCATCTGGTTCAAGCATAGCTGGTACAATCAATAATGCAGCCACAATTGCTGTAAGCAGTCCAATAAGAATAGAGGATACCCAAATCATCTTTTTTCTTTTTTTCTTTTTTAGTTGTTCCTTTGCTTTTACGCCATTTGAGCCGTGCACAATCGTATCTTGTGTTGCATTATGTTGCTTAAACGTATCATTTGTAATGATAGGAATGGCCTTTGTTGCTTCTCCAGTATCCTCTGGAATAGTAAACTTTGCTTCGTTTATTCGATTTGGGTCTAATGCTGTTACTAAGTCATGCTCCATTTCATGAACCGAATCATATCGGTGAAACGGATCCTTGGCTGTTGCTTTTAATACAATATTTTCAATACTTTGTGGTATGTCTGGATTCCACCTACGAATCGACGGTGTATCGCTTTGTAAATGCTTTAATGCAATCGAAACTGCAGACTGACCAGAAAATGGAAGTCTTCCTGTTAGCAGTTCAAATAAGACGATGCCAAGTGAATAAACATCTGACTTCTTGTTTGCCATTCCGCCACGCGCTTGTTCTGGAGACAGGTAATGTACTGAGCCTAAAACGGAATTTGTTTGGGTTAAGGAGGTTGCACTGAGCGCTACTGCTATACCAAAATCCGTTACTTTCACATGCCCATATGGATCAATCAAAATATTCTGGGGCTTAATATCTCGGTGTATAATATCATTTTCGTGAGCGTGTGTAATGGCAGAGGTTATTTGCTTCATAATGTCTATTGCTTCATCGACTTCAATTGGTCCATATGTCTGTATGTATTTCTTTAATGTCATCCCATTGACATATTCCATTGCCATGAAGTAAATGCCATCTTCTTCCCCAACATCGTAAATACTAACAATATTTGGGTGTGAAAGACTTGTTGCGGATTGTGCCTCTCGATGAAATCTGGCAATAAATTCGTCATCATTACCATATTCAAGACGCAGCACTTTAATTGCCACATCTCGATCAAGAATGACATCTCGAGCAAGGTAGACGTTAGCCATGCCACCTCCACCAATTGTCTTTTTAATTTTGTATCTTTCATTTAAAATCTGCCCTTCCAACATTATGCGTCACCTTCTTCCTTTGACACATCATACGTAACAAGGGCGATAGAAATATTGTCTTCTCCACCTCTACCTTTTGCAACCGAAATGAGCTGTTTTCCAATCTCCTCAAGCTGATCAAATTGAGTAATCGTTTCGGCAAGCTCTGGTTCATTAAATTTGTTGGACAGACCGTCTGAGCATAACAGCAATGTATTGCTTTCTTCCCAGCCTATAGACGAAATATCTGGTTGGATAGAAGGTTCTGTTCCTAACGCCTTTAACAAAACATTTTTTCTAGGATGGTGCTCTGCATCCTCCTTAGAAATTTGGCCAGATCGGAACAATTCATTTACTAGAGAATGGTCTTCTGTCAGTTGTTTAAAACCTTGTTCATTTGACAGGTAACATCTACTATCACCTATATTTGCTACCGAAACAAAATCATCCAGGCATATTGCAGCTACTATCGTTGTCCCCATCCCTTGATATGCTTCATTTGTTTGGGCATATTGATAAATGGATGTATTTATTTCTATTACAGTTTCCATTAGCCATGTTTCTGCTTCATCGGGGGTGGTGAAGAAATCCGTTTTTTCCCATTTTTCTTGTATCGTAGTAGTAGCAATTTCACTTGCAACATCACCGGCATTATGGCCACCCATACCATCAGCAATAACAGCAAGTAATTGATCACCTTTGTTTCGGAACACTCCACCAGCATCCTCATTATGATTTCTTACTAATCCTGTATCTGTTAAAAAATAAGCCTGCATCCCATCACCTCATTCTTCTCTAGCAACCGTTTTGCTTCGGTTGAAAACGCACTATAAAGCTTTTTACCTTCGATTGCTTGTTCATTTTTTCTTGAGTCTCGTTAAAAAGAAACCGTCCGTATTAAAATCTTGCGGAAATAATTGAAGTCCCAGTTTTGACAGGCCCGTCACCGATTGAACCTGAACGGGTAGTTCCGACTGGAAATCTAGATCGACTTCAAACTCCGTATTTTTTTCTAAAAAGGCTTGTACCACTTGTTCATTTTCAGTTTTGTCAACTGTGCATGTACTATATAACAACTTTCCGTCTTTTTTTAACAATGGTGCAACTTTTTCTAATAAATTTAACTGAATGGCAGCTAATGCAGCGATATCTTCTTCAACCTTATTGTATTTAATATCTGGTTTGCCTCGCAACACGCCTAATCCAGAACACGGGGCATCCAAAAGAATTCGATCGAATGTTTCATTTTGGTGGAAATCCGCTAAATTTCTAGCATCTCCCTGCTTTGCTTCTATAATGGTTAAATCTAGTTCGGTTGCTTTTTTCGTAACGAGCTTTGCCTTTTTTTCATGCAAATCATAAGCATAAACCATGCCCTCATTTTTCATTTTCTCAGCAATATGGGTCGTTTTCCCCCCAGGAGCACTACAAGCATCAAGCACGGTCATACCTGGTGATACATGCAGTATTTCTGAAACGAGCATCGAGCTCTGATCTTGAATCGTAACAGCACCTTGTTGAAATAGAGAGCTACGAAGAATATTGCCTTCATTTATCAAAATGCCTTGGGGGGATAAACTGGAGGATTCTACTTGAAAGCCTTCTTCCTCCAGCCGTTTGATCGCATCCTCCCTAGTCCATTTTAACACTTGTACTCGTACGCTCATTGGTTTTTGTTCTAAATTTGTCAAACACATTTTTCTTGTGATGTCGATCCCATACATGTCTACCCATCTTTTGATCAACCACGCTGGATGACTTGTTTCAATCGACAATCGTTTAACCTCATCTGTAATGGTAGATATATCTGGAGCACCGTGACGTTGAAACGCACGTAACACGCCATTTACAAAAGAAGCCATTCCTTTATGTCCTTTTTTCTTTGCTATTTCTACCGATTCATGTATAACAGCGTGGTCAGGTACTTTATCCAAATAATGCATTTGATAAATGGACATATAAAGGAGCCATTTCACCCATGGCGTTACTTTTTTCTTCTTGTCCACAAATGCTTCCAAAAAAAAGTTTAGTGTCAATTTGCGCTGAATCGTTCCATATACGATTTCAGTTAAGAGAGCCTCGTCTCGTTGGCTAAAGCTCTTATTTTTCAAGGTTTTATCAATGAGCAAGTGACTGTAGCCACCACTCTCGCCGACTCGCATCAAAATATCTAGTGTCGTTTCTCTAAGTTCATATTTAACCATTGCTTTCTCCTAATGTATCCCCTATATGTAGATCACTACCAATTCCTCTAATAAAGTCACCCGCATGCATTCTTTTTTTTCCTGCTGGTTGTAGACTTGTTATTTTTACCCCTTTTCCATTTCCACAGGCAACGACAAACCCATCCTTTTGTATGTCTACAATTTCACCAGGATCAGCGGTAAAGGTACGTTCATCCATTTCTGCCCACCATAGTTTCATTATTCTATCTTTATAGTAAGTGAATGCGACTGGCCATGGATGTAAACCGCGAATATGATTGTAGATTTGTGTGTGTGTCCTATTCCAATCAATCATCTCCTGTTCACGTTTGATCGTTGCAGCAAACGTTGCCTCACTTTCGGTCTGTTTAACTGGTTCTATTTCACCAAGAAACAGTTTAGGTAACGTATCCTTTAACAATGCCGCTCCTGCCTCTGACAGTTTATCATGCAGGATTCCAACATGGTCCGTTTCTTCAATACGAACGTGTTTTTGGGACAATATATCTCCTGCATCAAGCTTTTCAACCATGTACATAATCGTAACGCCCGTCTCTTTCCTACCTTGTAGGATGGCATGATGAATCGGGGCGCCTCCACGCAATTCTGGAAGCAACGACGCGTGCACATTGATACATCCAAAAGACGGAGCGTCTAGTAGCTCTTTAGGTAAAATTTGCCCAAAAGCTGCTGTAACAATTAAATCTGGATTGTAGGTCAGTACGTCTTTATAGGCGAGCTTTATTTTTTCTGGTTGAAAAACTGGAATCGTATGTTTTTCTGCTTCTGTTTTTACTGGTGGTGGTGTAAGAATTTTTTTTCTCCCTTTTGGACGATCTGGTTGGGTGACAACGAGCACAACCTCATACTCGTCTTTTAAAAGTTGTTGCAAAATTGGAACAGCAAAATCGGGTGTTCCCATAAAAACAATTCTTTTACTCATTTGTTACTCCTTCCTACATTAATTGATATGGCTGAAGATCCACACTAATTTGCAGATCATTTTGTCTTATGTCATCTTCAAAAAATGTGACGATACGCTTAATGATTTTTCTTTGATTCGGTTCATTTTTGTATTTTACCATGCATTGGTAACGATATCTATCTTTGATCCTAGTTAGCGGTGATGGTGTTGGCCCTAAAACGTTCGCTTCTGAAGAAAGATGTTTAGCAAGTAGCTGTGCTATTTTCTTCGTCGTCTCGATTACCTTCACCTGATTTGGATGTGCTACAGTAATTAACGTTAAATAGTAATATGGTGGATAATGAAACGTTTTTCTTACTTCCATTTCCTTTTTAAAAAACCCCTCATAATTATACGTTTTCGCGAACTCCACACTATAATGATCTGGTGAATACGTTTGGACGATTACTTCCCCAGGTAACGTATGTCTACCTGCTCTTCCACTTACTTGGGTCAATAGCTGGAACGTTTTCTCGGATGCTCGAAAGTCTGGTAGGTGGAGGAGGGAATCAGCTGCCAGTACCCCAACCAATGTGACAGTCGGAAAATCTAGTCCTTTTGCAATCATTTGTGTCCCGAGTAAAATATCTGCCTCATGGTTCCCAAATTGATTTAACAATTTTTCGTGGGAGCCTTTTCTTCTTGTTGTATCTACATCCATTCGAACGACTCGAGCTTGTGGGATGAGCTGTGTTAAAGCTTCCTCTACTTTTTGCGTACCTGTTCCAAAATAACGAATCGTTTTACTCTCACAATCAGGGCAGCTCGTTGGCATGGTCATTTCATAAGAGCAATAATGGCACTTTAAACTTTCATTATTCCGATGATACGTTAAGGCGATGTCACAATGGGGGCATTCGATGACATAACCGCAATCGCGACACATGACAAAGGTAGAATAACCTCGCCGATTTAAAAATAAAACGATTTGTTCTCCTTTTTCTAGTCGATCTTCTATCTTATCCTTTAACGCGATCGAAAACATGGAACGATTCCCCATATGTAGTTCGTTTCTCATATCAATAAGCTGTACTTCTGGCATTGATGCATTGTTCATACGTTTGGTTAGTGAAAGCAGCTTGTAAACTCCTTTTTGGGCTCGTGCAAATGACTCAAGCGTAGGAGTTGCTGACCCTAAAATTACTGGACAGGAATGCTGTTCACCACGATAAATCGCCACATCCCGTGCATGATAACGCGGATGATCTTCCTGCTTATAACTTGTTTCGTGTTCCTCATCAATGATGATAATCCCAAGATTTTCGAATGGGGCAAAAATAGCTGAACGTGCACCAACTACAACTTGCACCTCTTTTCTTTGCACCTTTCTCCATTCGTCATATTTTTCACCTGCTGAAAGAGCACTATGTAAAACAGCGACTTTACTGCCAAATCTCCCTTTAAAGCGTTTGACCATTTGTGGAGTTAATGCTATTTCTGGGACGAGGACAATTGCCTCTTTTCCATTCTCAAGCGCACGTTGAATCGACTGGAGGTATACCTCGGTCTTTCCACTTCCTGTCACTCCATGTAATAGAAAGACTGCTTCTTCACCGCTTTTTAGATTCTCGTAGATCGGTATCATCACATTATGTTGTTCTTCTGTTAGCGGTAATGCCGTCGTTCTTTCGTAGTTTTCCTCTTGATACGGATTGCGGTAAACCTCTACTTTATTTTCTACTAAGAAACCTTTGTCTATAAGTTGTTTAATGGTAGACCTACTAGTATGTAACCTTGAAACGAGTTTACTTTGTAAAATAGGTTCAGGATGCTCCGCAAAAAATTCCAACAACTGTTTTTGTTTTGTTGCTTGGTTAGACAGGTTTGCTATTTCTTCTTCTAGTTGAAAGGGTTTCAAATTAGTTGTGATAAACGTTTCTTTTTTCTTCGTTTCTTTTGATTTCACTAAGTAATTTATTTCTATTAATCCTTCTTGCACGGCCTGTTGCAGCTTCCTATAGTCCCCTTTTCGTTCCGTGAATTCTTCATATGACATAAATTCTCTACCTGCAAACATCTTTGTTAATGCGTCCGATAAGCCTTCGTTTGTTAGTTTGTGCAGCTCTTTCTTGTAGGTTGCCTTTAACGCCTGTGGGAGCATCGCTTGAAAAACAGAAATATAAAAGCTTAATGTTTTTTCTGTTAACCATTTACCTACATCTAGCAGTTCTTTTGTAAAAACTGGAACAACGTCCATTAAGTCCACGATGTCCTTTAGCTGGTCAAAATCAGAGTGATCGGTTAGTTCCATCACAAAGCCCATTACTTTTCTCGGCCCAAAAGGGACAATTACCCTCATCCCTTCTTTGATTGCCCCAAGCAAGTACTCTGGAATATTGTAATCAAATAATCGATTCGTCTGAGTAGCAGGGACGTCGACGATTACCTTTGCAATATTCACAAACCTTCCCCCATGTCTGATACGATTAATTGAAGCAGTCCTTTTGCGATTTCATCTTTTGATGACAAAGCTAATTGCTGCTGCTTGCCTGATGTATGAAGATAGGTCACCTGATTCGTGTCTTTACGAAAGCCCGCCCCCTCGGCAGTTATGTCATTTATAACGATTGCATCCAAGTTTTTTGACACGAGCTTTTTCCTTCCATACTCAAGATACTTATCTGTTTCTGCGGCAAATCCAACCAAAAACTGAGATGATTTTCTTTTACCTAGCTCTTTAAGTATGTCCTTTGTCCGTTCCATTTCTAGGATCAAGTCATCCTGCTTCTTCTTCATTTTATGTTCAAATGTTACCTTTGGACGATAATCAGCGACAGCTGCTGCTTTAATAACAAGATCATTATGATCAAATGCTTCGATCATGTTGTTATACATATCTTCTGCCGTTTGCACATCGATTCGCTTTACCCCTTGAGGCGTCGTCAAGTCGACAGGCCCAGAAATAAGTGTGACCGTTGCACCTAGGTTGGTTGCTTGTCTTGCCAAAGCGTATCCCATTTTTCCTGAAGAATGATTGGTGAAAAAACGTACTGGATCCACGCTTTCTTGTGTCGGTCCTGCTGAAATAAGGACATTTTTTCCTTCAAGTAGACCACGGGATGCGTGATCGTCTTGATCAAGAACTTTGATTATCGTTTCTGGTTCTTCTAATCTTCCTTTTCCAACATAGCCACATGCTAAATAACCGTCACCTGGCTCAATAAACTTGTATCCCCATTGTTCAAGCTGGATCAAATTTTTTCTTACTGCTGGATGTGCGTACATATGCACATTCATTGCAGGGGCAATATATACATCCGCTTCTGTAGCTAAAATGGTTGTAGACAGCATATCATCCGCGATTCCATTCGCAATTTTCCCAATCAAGTTTGCTGTTGCGGGAGCAATAACAAACAGATCAGCCCAATCCGCAAGATCAATATGTGCAATTTTTTCAGGATTTTTTTCGTCAAATGTATCTGTGTATACTGGTTGTCTAGACAACGCCTGAAATGTTAATGGAGAAACAAATTCGGCTGCACTTTTGGTCATGATCACCTTAACACTTGCCCCTTGCTGTGTTAATTTGCTCGTTAAAGAACATGCCTTATAAGCAGCGATTCCTCCCGTAACCCCTAGTACGATATTTTTCCCATTAAGCATGATGCTTCCCCTTTCTCCATACCGATCAGGTTCTTGTCTTATTTATATCATATTTCGCTTTTTATTACGAAATCTGAGGAACTGTGGAAGAAAACTAGTAAACCCTCGCTATCGATAGCGAGGGTTACTTGCGAAGCAACGCTTTATTCAAATTCGAGATGTTCCTCATCCACTGTATATGTTAGTTTATCAGCTAATATTTCCTCTAAAGCGATTCCAACGTACTTAAAGGATTTGGGTTTTTCGATGAGCATGGACTTTTCATCTTGCATTTGTCGTGCTCGTTTTGCAGATAAAGTTACCAAAGTGTACTTTGAATTAATTTTTGTTTGTAAAGAATCAATAGATGGTTCTAACATCATGAAAAATCCGCCTCCAATGCTTTTTTATATTGCTTTGCAACTCGTTCACGCTTACAGTGCTCACTCTGGACAATCGATTGAATTTTTTGTACAGCTGTTTCGATTTCGTCGTTAACTACTACATAATCGTACGCATCCATCATTTCAATTTCTGTCTTTGCAGCAATAAGGCGATTTTTTACAAGTTCCTCTGACTCTGTACCACGATTGATAATACGATTTTTCAATTCCTCCAAACTCGGTGGAAACAAAAAGATAAAAACGCCTTGAGGAAAATTTTCTTTAACCTGAAGGGCCCCTTGGACTTCAATTTCCAGGAAAACATCTTTTCCATGGTCAAGCGTTTCTTCCACATAATCTCTTGGAGTGCCGTAATAATTCCCAACATATTCAGCATACTCCAAAAGCCTATTCTTTTTTATTAAATCCTCAAACTCTTGTTTTGTTTTATAGAAGTAATCTGTACCTTCTTTTTCCCCCTCTCGTATCGAACGGGTGGTCATTGAAATGGAGTATTTTAAGTCTGTTGCCCGGTCAAAAAGTGATTTTCGAACCGTTCCTTTCCCTACTCCTGAAGGTCCTGACAAAACAAACAAAATCCCTTTCTCATCAATCAACACATTTCCTCCTAGTTATTCATCTGAAATCTCATCATGACTAATAACCCGTTGTCCGACAGTTTCAGGTTGAACTGCGGATAAAACAACATGGTCACTATCTGTTATAATAACTGCTCTCGTTCTCCGACCATATGTTGCATCTACCAGTTTATTATTGTCTCTAGCGACTGTAATAATTCGTTTAATTGGTGCTGACTCTGGTGAAACAATTGAAATAATTCGATTTGCTGAAACAACATTACCAAAGCCAATATTAATTAATCGTAAGCTCAAAACGGCTCCCCCTTATAAATAGCGCCCAGTATAATCAATAGTAATATTTCTAATTATAGTTTGTATTCGGAAAGTTGACAAATGTAATTATTCTACATTTTGTACCTGTTCCTTTATTTTTTCAATTTCGCTTTTCAATGCAACAACCCATTCACTGATCTGTGGATCATTTGATTTGGAGCCAATCGTGTTTGCTTCTCGATGCATTTCCTGTGTAATAAAATCAAGTTTTCGGCCAATAGCCCCACCATTGTTAAGAGTGTCACGAAACTGACTTACATGACTGTTCAATCTTAAGACTTCCTCTGTAATATCCCCTTTCTCCGCAAGTAAAGCAATTTCCTGCAAAACTCTTGATTCCTCATTAACGAATTCATCTTTCGTATATTCCAGTATACGTTTGCGAATTCTTTCCCGATATTCTATTATAACAGTCTCTCTTCTCTCACCCAAATTTTTAACGATATCTTGAATGATGCCAAGTCGAGTATCCAATTCACTATGCAATTCAGATCCTTCTTGAATTCTCATCTCATAGACTTGCTCACAGGCAATCGTGATGGCATTAAGAATGGATTCTTTCATCTCATCGTGACCTTGTTCTACCTCTTGTACGGTAAGTAGCCCGTCAACCGTTGTTACCATATCTACTGGAATCTCACCTTTTAAGTCATACTGCTCTTTTATGTTATTCAAACTTGTTACAAACTGATCTAGTAACCCCCAGTTCACAACAAGCTCTTGTTGAATAACACCTTCCCCTTCCATACTAATGAAAATATCCAATCTGCCTCGGTGAAAAAAAGATTGTATGGTCTTCTTAATCTTATCCTCTAAGAAAAGAAGGGAACGCGGGATCTTAGTAGAAATGTCAAGAAATCGATGATTAACACTTCGGATCTCAACTGTAATTTTTGCTTTGTGGAAGGTCGTTACGTCTCTACCGTAACCAGTCATACTTGTTACCATATGTATCACATCCATCTTACTTCATTATGTTAATTGGTACAATCCGTATTCTATCTTATGATAACAAAAAAATGGTATATTGCCTAAAAAAACGAAACCCTCCTATGTGTCAAGTTTTTCTCGATGTAGTTATAATACCAATATTTCCAGCACTCTATTTTTGTACACTTTTTCCGAACCTACCGCGCTTCGCTTGCTATCCCATACGTTCATAGGTGGAAATAGGGGTATGAAGTTTTCATAGGTTGCAAAACTGTGATAGAATGCACCACCACATTCAGTATAGAGCCAAAATACTAGTGGAAGGTGCACCAATTATAAGTGGTAATAAACAAAGGAAACCGTTTCTATTAGACGGCCTCCTTCATTAGTAAACTTGTACTTCACCCATTAAAGCATGTGATATTACCTTCTCTGTCTTTGAAAACGTCATCCACGTCTCGGTTGTCCCATTTTAGCCACAACGTGGTTCGACAAATAAAATCGTCTATTTTGATTGGCTTTTCCATTGATTCACATGTTGTTGGAGTAATTTAATCTCCTTTTTAAATACCTCGGTCTCCTGATCTGACAGATCTTTTTCGCCATATCGTACTTTCTCGTAGAGATAAATGGCATTCTCACGCATTCCCATTCGTCGAAGCCAGTCTTGCAAGGTCTCCCAAGGTTTTCGGCCAATTCCTTGTTGAAGAGCTAGTGTTTCTATTTCAAAAACTTTCTTACGAACAAACAGTGTTGGTTTGGAAAATTGCTTTCTTTTAGATAAACGCGTTTTCTTTTTAAAATCTCCATAATCAATCGTATCCAAATCCTTTTTATCCAGGCTTACCTCCTCCTCTTGGCTGGGGAGCTTTTTTTTATATAAAAAAAAGGCTAGCAAAAGCAGGAATAGAAGTAATAATACTCCTCCCGTAACCTCCCACCCTATAGAAGCATTAGAAACCGTGTTAGTGACCTGACCTGATGGTTTCTCCCCTGTGAAAGGTAAGCCATTAAATGCAGAGTCAATATCTATGGATCTGGAGGAATTTATACTTATATCAGATTGGCGAAATCCAGAAAGATATAAAAGGGAGCCTATCAAATAAATTATTGATTGCGTTATCACCAGCCAAAGGGTAGACAAAGTCCAACTGACTAGCGGAAACAATCCCCAAAATATAAGTCCCAAACAGAAAAACACACTAAGAAACAAGGCTATGCCAAAAAGATCTGCGCCCTCCATTTTCCTCTGTTGAAAATGGAGATGCCTCCACCAATACCCACATATAAAAACCATAATCGTTATGATGCCCATCCAAATGACTTTATCATCATAAAAAAAGATAATATCAATAAAGATTAGCCCCAAAGTATAGGTTAAAATGGTGAAATCATGTTGCTCGTCCACTGCTTCATCATGGGCAATTAGACGCCAATAAAAAAATAAAGCGATAGCTATTGCGGCAATAATAGAAAACTGGAAAAACGTCGTACTTGCATCTACAAGGCCCGGAACGAACAACAATACCATCATATGGGTCTTAATATAGCGTTTTAACAAGAAATACAACAAGGGGGCTGACAAAAGTAGCAGCAGGTACTCCCAGAAAGGGAGGGATTGAGTATATAAAAATAAAGGTACGTATAAAAAATACAATAGCAAGCCTTCCAAGATAAACGGATAAATTTTTGTGGTAAATCCCTGTTTTCTCATTCAGTCCCCTCCTTGCTTTTAAGGGGCACAAGGGATGCTCCATCTCCAACTTCTAATATATGGTATATCGTTTGGTTGTTGAAAAGTGTAAATTGGTGGATGGTTGGATCGACCTGGCCTACTAGAATAATTATTCTGTGTTTATTTTCTGCACTCAATGAATGTAGAAGCTGTGAAAACTTGAAAATACTTTCTTTATGTTCAATATGAGCTAATAGCTCTAGCGCAGCCTTTAAGTCTTCCATTGCCTGCCCACTGCTATAAGTCCTCAAGTGTGAACTACCGATGGATTTCATATTAAAATGGACTTCCACAGGATAACCCTGTTGAGCAGCATAATAACAGAGGTAAGCAGCTTGAGAAAGAAGTCTTTCAATACCAGGCGAGATATATAAATTTCCTAACCGGCTTGATTCACTAACATTCACTACTATGGTCAATGTTATATCCTGCATTCGATCGTAAACTTTTGTTTGTAAAGCATTTTTTCGCATAGATGCATTCCAATGAATATAGCGAAAATCATCAGTTGATACATACTCTCTTACTCCATGTACACTCTGCAAATCCTCAAAAGGGGAGAGGAGGGAACGGTCTTCTCCCAAGGCCATATTGAAAAAGGGTTGAAGTCCCTGTACTTCCATAGGCTTTGGATACACTACTACTTTAGTACGGTATTTCTGTTGATAACTTAACGAAAAATGCTTCATAAGAAATACAGGAAATGAATAGTTAATATGTGTAATGGTGGCAACGCCCCGTTTTTTCGCAATGAACGGCAGATCAACACTGACGTTGTTATTGCTTGGAACAGATAGAGGAATCCTATATGTATAATTACTTTGTTTAGCTTCAGTTTTACGGAAACGCTCGCCTACAAGATTATCGTTCATCTGAAACGTTAGTACTCCATTGATGATAGAAATAAAGGAAGCATTAACTAAAGTAATAGACATTTTTGTCTCTTCCCCTACAAACATTCTAATCGTTTTCTCAGGATTAGTAAGGTGAAGCTGTTGGCCAACTCGTTGATCATAAAATTTGCCCGCCCCTATTAAAGCCATTAACACGGCAACAAGAAGGAAGACTAGACGATGGCCCGATATAATACCTACCAAGCTAAAGATAAAACAAAAAGCCAGGATGATGTCAAGTTGGCGACCAGCTAAGATGTTATTCCTCCAACTCATCTTTCGTAGCTACCTACTTCTACAGGTACTTCGATCCCTTGAATTATCTCCAAAGCTACCTCTTTTTTCGTTCTCCGGATTGCCCCTTCCATCGATAAGACCAAACGGTGCTCAAGGACATAAGGAGCAAGATCTTTCACATCTTGTGGAACTACATAAGCCCTTTCCTGCAACAGTGCCTGAGCCCGGGATGCTTTCATTAAAGCTAAAGCAGCTCTAGTACTTGCGCCTAACCTCACATCAGGATGCTGTCTACTTTCTCTGACTAACGCTAATAGATAATCCTTAAGGATATCGGAAAACGTAACGTTATTTACTTTCCCCTGTAACTCAACGATATCCTCCGTTTTTAAAGAATACGATAAATCATGAAAAGGATCCCGTTCCTGATAGGATGATAAGATTGCTTTCTCTTCCGCATGTTCAGGATAGTCAAGGTTGACCTTGAATAAGAACCGGTCTAACTGCGCCTCTGGAAGAGGAAAGGTTCCTTGATTATTTTCTACTGGATTTTGCGTTGCAATCACTAAAAAAGGCGAAGGCACAAAAAGGGTTTCCCCATCAATCGTCAACTGGTTTTCTTCCATTACTTCTAGTAAGCTCGATTGGGTTTTTGGGGTTGCACGGTTAATCTCATCTGCTAATAATAGATTAGTCATAGCCGGTCCTGTACGCATTTCAAATTCTTTTGTTTTTGGATTAAAAAATTGAATCCCCGTAACATCACTTGGTAATACGTCGGGAGTAAATTGAACTCTACTAAACTGGCCCTTTATTACCTTGGCGAGGCTTTTTGCTAATTTCGTCTTTCCGGAGCCAGGAACACTTTCTAGGATAATATGCCCATTTGCCAATAAAGCTATGAACATTAAGTCAATAACATGGTCTTGTCCAATAACAACTTGTTTTATAGCTTGTTGAGCAGCTTGAATACTACTAATTAACGATTTCAATTTTATCCCCCCTTATCTTCAATAGGCTTTTTAACTTCTAAAAAGTCCTTTTTAAAAATGACTATACAAAATAATTCCCTAATTATTTACTCTAGGTCAAATTCAAAGGGTTGTTCAGTAATACTCAGACACAGACTCACACCCATTTAACACAGGTTAATTTCCATTATTAGAAACGCGGTAGATTCGGAAAAAGCGTACAAAAAGCTAGTCAAGCATACATTTATGATAAAGTGCCTTTTTTTTTTTGCTAGAAAATAGCTTCATATACCCACGAGAATTATTTTACAAAAAAGAAACCCATCTAAGGCGGTCTTTTTTATTCTTCTAGCCAATTATAGTAAGGTTTATCTCCACTTGATGATAAACGATTTAATTCTTTCAGACTCCAATTTACCTTCTGAATTAGTGCATCTGCTTTTTTCATAATGTAATTTTTTTCTATTACGTCGGTGGAGACATAGGAATAGAGAGCATGGGATTTTATCTCATGCTTTTTTTAATACCATTATCCTTCTCCTTCATTTTCGAGAAATTACTTGCCCCCTATAAATCTCTTATAAAGAACCATACAGATAAATACAATTAGAACAATAACCAAAAGGATAAAAATTATTCCTGAGATCAATTTAAATGTGACCATGAATATACACCTTTCATTTTAATTTATCCTAATATTTACTTTTTCACAAAAAAAGTAAATATTACATTGATTCCAAATAAGGAATATGGCAGTATTAATATAAATATTAGAAATTTTTTAAGATTTTAGTTTATTTAAGTTTAAATTAAAAGAAAGGAGAAATCAAGATTACATAAAACTAACTCTATTATCTTTTAAATCTAATACCTTAAAAATCTAAAAATAGGAAGGGGAATTATAATGCATAAATCTACCAAAAAAATAGATTTATTTTTGTATTTCTATTAGCGATGTTTTTTGTAGGTAGCATGTCAGTAAGCGCTAGCACGAACAATGATAATGGAGTAGATGCTTTAAATCAAAAACTAGAAGAACAAAAAATTGAAGAACAAACAGGTCAGAGTTTAGAAGAAGGTATAGAGGTGGAAGTTGGAAAGCCTTTAACTGTAGAATTTGAAGATGGTAGTTCTGTGACACACTTAGTTGAGATAGAAGAACCAAAAACAAACACCAAGTCAGATTTTAGTCTTCTTACCATTAGTGGGAATACTTACTCTTATACTAAAATATACGAGGGGTTGATATTTGGATCAGCTAGAATAAAACTAGGTGTAGAAGGTGTTAAATTTACAGATTATGCTGGTAGAGGTGGGTCTGTTTCCGTAACAGGAGCATTTCAAAATGTAGTAGACACCTCTTGGGCATCGGTAAATAAAGAAAGCACAAATTACAAGTATGTGGGACTAGCTTCTAACGTAAGGGTTGTTAGAGCAAGAGCTAGAGGAGATATATTATTTAATGTTTCAGGAATACAGAAACAACAAACTTATGATTTCGCAATCGAAGTTAGCCCAATCGATAAAACAAGTGTTAGATTAATTAGTAATTATTAATTACCCTTATAGCTATCTCCCCGCCTATTTTCCGGGCGGGGAGATAGCCTGCTTATTCACCATAAATCCCACATCTTAACCCAAGGATATGTATTTTCAGGAAGATAGAAAGTTCGTTCTTCAAGTGGTTTAATCAGACTCATATCTGCTTTTTCATATGTAATGCAAATCGGTTCTGTTGTGAATTGTATCAAAAGGAATGAAATGCCTTCAGGCCTTAAACTGAGAGAAGAAGAGTGAATATTTAATAAAAAAAGACCACCTAAAAAAAACAATACTGTAATTAGAGATAGACCTTAACGTAGTTTACGAAGGGTTTATCTCTTTTTATTTTACTTAATTGACAATAAAACACTATTTATAAAGTAAAGTATACAAAGTAAAATACGAAAGTGCTTTCTATTTTATACACAAGGAGGATATAGTCATTATTTAAAGTAATTCAAATCAAAGGTGATAACTACTTTTTTAATAATTTGTAGAGGATGTTTTTTATGAGAGTTCAGGAGATTATCGTCTCTGATAATACAAGGAGATATTTACTTGTAGATCAAAATGGAGAGTTTGTAAAGCCTGTGGTGAAGTTCCTAAAATATAAAGACACCACGGGATCCGCCAGAAATACATTACGTTCCTATAGTTATGCTGTAAAATTCATAAACAACATTCAGAGTGGAATGATTTCAGCCAATTAAAAAGAGAAGACATTGAGAAATTTCTAATTCACTTTAATCAACTTTATGAGGGGTTAAGTCTAGGGCGTAAGCGACTATTACTTTCGACAGTTAATTCTTTTTTAGAGTATCTACAACGATTTGAGCATTCTGATGCACCACTAAAGCCAACAAGTACATTGTTTTTCAAAGAAGACTTTCCAAAGAATCAGAAGCAAAAAGAAGATCAAATTAAATATATTCCTGAAAGCGTCATAAATCAATTGGAGTTTCTTTTAAACCAGAATCCAGATGACGTCATTCCACTGATGAACGATATAGAAAAGGATTATGTCCCTATTGTGATATTACTTATGGCAACTGGTTGGCGAATTAGTGATATTTTAAACCTCCGGTTCCAAAATTGTTTGATAGCCACAAACAATGGCTATTATTTACAAGGAGATATTCCCAAAACTGACGTGAAACAACATCGTGTCCCTATCGATGAGGAAGTAGTTAGGGCTATACAAACCATTATAGAGCAAACAAAAGAAAAGTCGACACGAGAGAACAATCCCGAAGGGTATTTATTTGTTCGAACAAGTGGAAAACGTAAGGGTAAACCTTTTGCGGGTCAAAGTGTGCAGCGAGCATTAAATTGTTGGGCTGAAAGATACAAAACCCTTGATCAGCACGGTAACATCTATCATTTTGGAAACCATGCCTTCCGGCATACAAAGGGAGTAGAATTAATTAACCTAGGCATGAACTTAACCCATATCATGAAGTGGTTTGCCCACGCATCACCTGAAATGACATTGATGTATGCCAAAATTGCAGATGATACACTTAGAAAGGAATGGGAAAAGGCACAAAAAAAAGGGATCTCTCTTACGAGTTGACCTTGGGGACGCAAGAGTATCAGAAGTGAATTTAGATGAGGACCTGATTCATTGGGAATACATTCGAGGTAACATAGAAGCAGTTCGGGTTCCTTTAGGCTATTGTTTAGCCTCTAAGAAAGAGGGTTGTCCATATGTAGTAACACCTTGTTTAACATGCTCAAACTTTTGTACAACACCTGAAAATCTTCCTGACTTTGAAAGAGAAATCAAAAAGATTGAAGAGCACATAGAAATGACTAAACACTATCCAATATACAACAAAAAGACGAAAGAACAATTGATCAATCTAACAAAGATTAGGTACCAACTTACCGACGGTAAGTTACACCGTGGGAATAGTGCCAAAAAAATATTATTACAAGCCCAGAAAGCAAAAGAAGGTGTGATAACATAGTGAAACACAAAAGGAATACAGAGGCAGTAGTTGCATTTGCCAAAAAGAAAAAAGAAGAAACGGCGGAAAAGGTTGAACAAGCGATAAAACAATTGATTAAGCAGAATGAACGAATAAATTTCAATACTGTTACCAGCGCAGCAGGGGTTTCCAAGTCTTATCTTTACAATCAACCTGAACTAAGAAAAAGAATTGAATCTCTTCGTCAAAAACAAAATAAAGTGGCATCTCCAAAAAATATTAAGAAGAACATGAATGACGAAAACCAAGATAGCTTAATTCAAGTATTCCGAGAACGTATTCGAGAGTTAGAAAAAGAAAACAAACAATTAAAAGACGAAATCAAAAGAATTAATGGAAAGCTTTATGAAAGTTTCTAAATACTGCTTTAGCATAAAAGGTTGAAAAAGGGCCTCACGTAGTGTATATATACACTACGTGAGGCCTTAGGTTTTTTCTATACTTTTATTTTTCTAGTCTTGATTTTTTATAGAAGAGGGTTTCTTTTTTTGCTATTTTTTTGAAAAACCAAAAAACACGGTTGGGATAGCACTTAATGCTAAAATAAAGATCCAATCTCTTAAACTCAAATCTACGGTATGGAACACTTCTTGAAGGGGTTCCAAATAGATTACAATGACGAGAAGCAGTACTGAAGAAATAACAGCTCCGACTAGATAAAGGTTTTGAAATGGGTTTCTTGCAAATACGGAATGCTCGCTTCTGCAATCAAAAACGTGTATTAGTTGTGCCATAACCAATGTTGTGAATGCGATCGTTTGAGCGTATCTTAATGATTCAGGATTGCCTTGATACGCCATCATGAAAGCAATAAGCGTGATGAGGCCAATCAATAATCCCCTACTAACAATTTTGAAGCCTAATCCTCTTGCAAACACCCCTTCTTTAGGATCTCGTGGCTTACGTTTCATCACATTGTCTTCCGCTTGATCAAGTCCAAGTGCCATTGCTGGTAAACCATCTGTTACAAGGTTTACCCAAAGGATTTGGACTGGAATTAATGGTAAGGGTAGAGCAAGGAGCATTGCAAAAAGCATAACCAATATTTCACCAACATTGGATGCTAACAAATAACGAATAAATTTCCGTATATTTTCGTAAATATTTCTACCCTCATAGATCGCTGATTTAATTGTGGCAAAATTATCATCTAACAGAATAAGTGAGGAGGCTTCTTTTGCAACATCTGTTCCGCTTTGCCCCATACTTATCCCAATATCACTTGCCTTAATGGCCGGTGCATCATTTACTCCATCACCGGTCATTGCTACAATGTGTCCTTTGTTTTGAAATGCTTTTACAATTTTCAATTTATGTTCTGGGGTAACACGAGCAAAAACATAGACGTCCTCTACAATCGTGCTTAGTTCTTCTTCTGTCATATGACTGAGCTGATGCCCTTCCATAACTCGTCCATTTTTTGGCATTAAATGAAGATCTCTTGCAATCGCTTGTGCTGTTTTCACATGGTCGCCAGTAATCATTACGGTTTTGATTCCTGCGTTATTACACTCTAAAATAGCATCCTTCACTTCTTTACGTGGTGGATCAATCATACCCGTTAGACCGACAAAAGTGAGATCCTTTTCTAATAGCGCTTCATTAAATGGATGATCATTCCCAATTTCTTTCACACAAATTGCGATGGTTCGTAAGGCCTTGTCTGCCATTTGATTTATTTCACGATTTATTTGATTCTGATCTTTTGCCCGTAGCGGCCTTTTCTCCGATTGATCTGCAATAAACGTAGTACGTGGAAGCAACATGTCAGGTGCTCCCTTTGTTACGACAAAGCGTTTTTTATTTTGATCTTCTACTACAACCGTCATTCTTTTTCGATCAGAGTCAAAAGGAATTTCGTGAACAATTGTAAACTGAGCTGTAAAATCTTCCGAGATCCCTGCTTTTCTCGCAGCCGCTAAAAGTGCACCTTCCGTAGGATCACCATCTATCATCCATTTCCCTTTTCTTTTTAATAAAGAAGCATGATTACACAATGTCCCATACAGCAAGACATGATTGATATCAGGGTTCTTTATCTGCTTATTGTCAAGATAAAAAGCCCCTTTCGGATTATAGCCTTCACCTGTAACATGTATCGTCTGATCGTTTACGTATATTTCTTTTACGGTCATTTGATTTTCCGTCATTGTACCTGTTTTATCTGAGCAAATAACAGAAGCACATCCTAGCGTTTCCACGGCAGAAAGTTTACGTACAATTGCCTTTTTTCGAATCATTCGCTGTACACCCAAGGATAGGGCAACCGTAACAATCGCTGGAAGGCCTTCTGGAATCGCAGCTACGGCAAGAGACACACCCGCAAGGAACATTTGATATGTCGGATGCCCTTGGTAAACCCCAACAACAACCACAAATGCAGTTAATAGTAACGCAACAATAATTAAAATTTTCCCAAGCTCTGCAAGCCTTCTTTCAAGTGGTGTTGCCATTTGTTCCGTTTTAACTAACAGAGACGCGATTTGACCCATTGCGGTACTCATGCCTGTTCCAACCACAATTCCTTCGCCGCTCCCTCTTGTTACAAGTGTGCCCATGAATACCATATTGTTTTGGTCCTGAGGCTCCAAATCCTCTTGTTTAATCGCGGTAGCGTGCTTTGCAATCGGTAAAGATTCCCCTGTCAATGCCGATTCTTCCATTTCAAGACTGCTAGATTTAGAAAGACGAATATCTGCTGATACCCTATCCCCACTTGAAACACGAATTACATCCCCAACAACAACCTCACTTGACGGGATCTTCATCCATCTCCCATCCCGCTTCACATTTGCCATTGGAGCAGATAACTCTTTTAATTTCGAGAGTGATTTCTCTGCTTTTTGTTCTTGAAAAAAACCAATAAAACCATTAATTAAAACGATTACCATAATCGCAATCGCATCCACATATTCTCCTAGCAATCCAGAAACAAGCGTTGCTGCTAAAAGAACGAGAACCATGAAATCCTGAAATTGCTTTAAAAAAACAAGCCAAAGTGGCGTTTGTTTGCCCTCTTCTAACATATTAGCTCCAAGTTTTTTCAGTCGTTTCGAGGCTTCATCTGTTGTCAAACCCTGGCTTGTCTTTACACCTAGTTGCTGCTCCATATTTTTTAAGTCTAATTGGTACCATTTCACATCACATTCCTCCATGTACGAGTCAGTCTGTTCTATATGTATTCAGACTCGTCCTAAAACATGCTATAATTAGGTATTGAGGTGATCCATATGGTATTTGACGGTATCGTCACCCGTGCTGTAGCGCATGAACTTAGTCATGCCCTAGCATCAGGACGATTAATGAAAGTACATCAACCGACCAACACGGAAATTATTTTGACGATTCGTAGCAAAGGAGAAAATCAATCCTTACTTCTCTCTGCACACCCTAGCTATGCTCGTATACACATAACAACCGATTCTTACCAAAACCCGAAAGAACCTTCTATGTTTTGTATGCTGTTGCGGAAGCATATAGTTGGTGGCTTTATTGATAAAATAGAACAACACGAAATGGAACGCATTATTCACATTGATATCAAAGGTAAAAATGAAATCGGGGATGAAACAAACAAACGGCTAGTGATCGAAATTATGGGAAAGCATAGCAATATCGTACTGATCGATCAAGAAAAAGAGTACATATTAGACAGTATTAAACACGTCTCACATGCTCAGAGTAGATATCGTACCATTTTACCTGGTCAAGCATACAAGTTACCACCTGATCAAGGAAAGATTAATCCTCTTTCCATTGATGGTGCATCATTTGTGAAAAAATTGGATTTTAATGCAGGTAAGCTAGACAACCAAATGGTAAGCAAAATAATGGGGTTATCTCCTTTCATTTCCAAGGAAATATCGAATCTTGCCCACTTAGGCTCTCAATTTGAATATAAAGAAGCTTTTGAAGTCGTCCAAACTTGGATCCTTCGTCACGAATATAAACCAGCTATTTTCAAACGAGAGAAAGATGATTTTCATGTATTACCATTTCAATCAATTGGTGAAGAAGGAGAAATCTTTTCCTCTGTAAGCACGATGCTTGATCATTATTACTCTGGTAAAGCGGAACGTGATCGCGTCAAGCAACAGGCTGGTGATCTATTACGATTTCTAAAAAATGAACGTGAAAAAAATACTAGAAAAATGAAAAAGCATCAGCAAACCATTCAAAAGGCTGAAAAAGCTGATCATTATCAACGTTTAGGCGAGCTTTTAACTGCACATCTCCATACCATTAAGACAGGTGACAAAGTAGCTCAAGTTATTGATTATTACGATCCAGACCAAAAAGAAATCACGATTGAATTAAACCCGAATAAAACACCGAGTGAAAATGCTCAAAGCTACTTTAAGACCTATCAAAAATTAAAAAAATCAAAACAAATGGTTATACAGGAAATAGAAAAAGCAGAACAAGAAAATGCTTACTTAGACGCACTTGTTCAACAAATTGATGGCGCAAGAGAACAAGACATCGAAGGTATTCGTGAAGAACTCCGGGAGGAAGGCTACCTAAAGGCAAAACCGAAACAAAAAAAGAAATCCCAAAAACCAAAGCACCCCGAGCCAGAACAGTTTATCTCAACAGATGGAGCAACTATTCTTGTAGGGAAAAACAATAAACAAAACGAGTATCTTACCACCCGTCTTGCAGATAAAAACGACATTTGGCTACACACGAAGGATATCCCTGGTTCTCACGTTGTCATCCGTGATAAAAATCCGAGTGAGGAAACCTTATTTGAAGCTGCTCAGTTGGCCGCCATTTTCAGTAAATCTAAGCAGTCCTCATCGGTTCCCGTTGATTATACAAAGGTTCGGCACGTAAAAAAACCAAATGGCGCCAAACCAGGTTATGTCACCTACGACAACCAAAAAACGTTATTTGTAACACCAGAGGCGGACTTTCTTACTAAATTGAAAACAATGAAAGAGTAAGCACATTTTAAAAGAGTTTTGAAGAGGACATATATTCCACTATTTATCTAAAAAGATGTTAATTTAATGCAAATGAGTTTCCGTTTTTTTATGAATTAAAAACAATGATACTAAGGAAAGACAAACATCGCATATACTTCTTCAAAAGGGATTGATCATTGCACACGAGGAGTGTTAGGATGGAAAAAATAATCGATCATATCGGAGTTGCGGTTCGAAACTTGGAAACCAGTATTGACTTCTATAAAAACACATTAGGAGCCAAATTAATCGATCGCTATAGAAGTGAAGCAAAAGGTGTAGAAAGTGAAATCGCAATGATGGAAGTAAATGGAGCTATAACAGAGTTACTGAGCCCGACGAACAACACAACTTCCCCTATTGCTCGTTTTATTAAGCAAAAAGGGAAGGGGGTTCACCACATTGCCTATCGTGTAGAAGATCTTGACATTGCGTTAAAAGAATTGGAAACGCAAGGTATTCGGACGTTAGCAGATACGTTTAGAACAAACAAACACGGAAGGCGATTAATATACTTAAATCCAGTTGATACAGAGGGAACCATCATTGAATTTTGTGATTATCCTAATGGAAAAGATATTACTTTGAAAAAATAATCCCGTCTTGAGCACAACAAAATTTTCCATTTTAATTAAACTGAAGATTATTGGGCAGTATAACCACCATCTATTACAGTGGCTTGCCCAGTAATCCCTTTGGCTTGATTACTAGCTAAGAACATAGAGTAATCAGCGATTTCTTGAACTTTAAGTAATCGTTTTTGTGGCACTAGAGGAAAAATCACTTCTTCTAAAACCTTTTCGAATTCTATGTTTCGATTTTCAGAAAAAACGCCCCAAGCAAAGCGCTCAAATCTTAACCTTGCTTGGAGCTATTCATTGATATCTTATCGTTTACCAACGTGCTGTAATCATTTTACGTCTTGTATAAAACGCTACCCCGTCCTTTCCGTTTGCATGTAAGTCACCGTAGAAGGAGTTTTTCCAACCAGAGAATGGGAAGAACGCCATCGGTGCTGGTACGCCTACATTCACACCTAGCATACCCACCTGTATATTTTCTCTAAAGTAACGAACATCACTTCCATTTTGAGTAAACAAACACGCACCATTACCAAAATCTGACTGGTTCGTTAAGTCAATCGCCTCTTCTAAAGAGTTAACTCGAACAACCGAAAGCACAGGTGCAAATATTTCATCCTTCCATATTTTCATAGAAGGTTTTACATTGTCGAAGATCGTTGGGCCAATGAAGTAACCTTCTTCGTGAAAAGATTCATCTTTACGACCATCACGGATAAGCGTCGCACCCTCCCTTTCACCGATATCAATATAATTCGCAGTTTTTTCCTTATGTTCCTGACGAATAACTGGGCCTAGGAAAACACCTTCATCAAGACCATTTCCCATTTGAAGTTCATTCGCGTTTTCATTAAGCTTTTGAACAAGCGAATCTGCTACATCACCAACTGCTACTACTACTGAACATGCCATACATCTTTCACCTGCTGAACCATAGGCTGCTGCAATAACTTCCTTCACAGCTAAATCCAGATTAGCATCAGGCATTACGATCGAGTGATTCTTTGCACCCGCTAACGCTTGAACGCGTTTGCCGTTATTAGCTGCTGTTTTATAAATATACTCTGCAACGGGCTGAGAACCTACAAAAGAAATAGCTGGAACATCTTTGTTCTCAAGTAGACCATTCACGACATCGTGAGCGCCATGAACGATATTCAGCACTCCATTTGGAAGTCCTGCCTCTTGAAATAATTCAGCTAAACGATTAGCTAATAAAGGAGTACGTTCAGATGGCTTTAGAATAAAGGTATTGCCCATTGCAATTGCAAGCGGGTACATCCAGCATGGAACCATCATCGGGAAATTAAAAGGAGTAATTCCACCTACAACGCCAACCGGATATCGATACATACCAGATTCAATATTGGAAGCAATATCAGGAAGCTGTTCCCCCATCATTAACGTAGGCGCACCAGCTGCAAATTCAACACACTCAATACCACGTAAAACTTCACCATAAGCCTCTTTATAACTTTTTCCGTTTTCTTTCGTAACTAATTCCGCTAATTCATCCCAATTATCAACTAACAGCTGTTGGTATTTAAACAAAATCCTTGCACGTTTTGGTACTGGAGTTTTACTCCACATTTTAAAAGCCTCTCTTGCGACTTTAGCAGCGGTTTCTACATCCTCCTTTGTAGAAATTGGCACTTCACCTAGTATTTCCCCAGTAGCTGGATTCGGAACACTTTGATATTGATCGGTATTTGCTTCAACCCATTCACCATTAATGAAATTTTTTAATTTTTTAATTGCTGTTTGTGTCATATTAAAAACTCCTCTCGATTTATAAATTACGAATTAAAAAATAGAATATAAGATTACCGCCAAGACCAAAACGGCCGTCGGCAATAGAACACTTAGCATGAAGAATATTTACACCTTTCATAGTTAGATAGATTAGTAAACCAAGAGATACTATTAAACCGATCAACCCTAACATAATTTTCTCTCCCCCCTATTCCCTATCTCACTTTGTTATCAGTTGAGAAATCATAATTAAAACAAATATGGTAAAGTTCTTCGATTTCTAACTTTGTTGGTACTTTTGGATTATTACCTGGACTACCACTTGCCAAGGCATCATTCGCCATTTTGCTGACAACGCTTTCAAATGGCTGCTTTTCAATTCCAAATCCACTTAAATTAGGGATATTTAACTGCAAACAAAGATCCCTAACGGAAGAAACAGCAATCTCAGCAGCTTCTTTGTTTGTTTTACTATTTGCCTCAGGAGAGAATATCCTACCTAAATCCGCCAAACGATCAATGGAAGAATCCTTGCTAAATTCTAAAACTGCTGGTAAAAGCATTGCGTTGGAATATCCATGTGGTACATGGAAGAGAGCACCAATAGGCCGTGACATCCCATGAACCAGACAAACAGATGCATTTGTAAAAGCCATTCCCGCTTGCAATGCACCTAATGACATCGCTTCCCTAGCATCTAAATTTTCACCATCTTCGTATGCTTTTAGTAAATTATTAACGATTAATTTCATTCCAGAAAGTGCGGCCATATCCGTCATTGGATGAGATAATCGGGAAATATATGCCTCAATTGCGTGACTTAACGCATCGATACCTGTCGCTGCAGTAACACTCTGAGGTGATGTGATGGTTAACAACGGATCAACGATAGCTACTGTTGGCATAAATGCTGGCTGTTTAATCATCATTTTGACATCATTTGATGTGTTTGTGATGACAGTCACATCCGTTGCTTCAGAGCCTGTTCCTGCGGTGGTTGGAATTGCAATATGCGGAATTGCTGCTTCCTTCGCTATTTTATTTCCTCTCATATAGTCACCAATATAACCACCGTTCGTTGCTAAAACTGCAATTGCCTTTGCTGTATCAATACAACTTCCACCACCAAGAGAAATAACAAAATCACATTGTTCTGCTTTAAGTAGTTCCAAAGCCTCCGTTACATATTTGTCAGTTGGCTCAGATTCAACTCCCAGATAAACAACATTTTCAACGTTTTCCTTAGAAAGATAGTTTCTACAAGAATTTACATAACCAAGGGTATCCATTATCTTATCACTAATGATAAGCGCTTTTTTTCCGCTTAAAGCTGCCTCATTCCCTAGCTTTTCCAACGAGTTTCGCCCATAATTAATTGTTTGGGGCGTGCGAAAAATAGCGTAATTATCCATCCTGATTCCTCCTTTTTTTGTCTTCACAAGTATATATGCAAATAACATGCCAATAAGGAGAATGCGCATTCACTGTTATGTACGAACTGAATGTAGTCCGAACACTACACTTTTGTATATAAATTGTAGTGTTCGGACTACATTCAGTGTAACGTATGTTAAATTTTTTAAGCTTTTGATATAAAGTTGTTCGATGAATGCCTAATTGATCTGCTGCCTTTGATTTATTTCCTGCAGTCTGAACTAAAGCTGTCAAAATTAACTCCTTTTCTCGTTCATTACCTAGGCTTTTAGCCTTGTCTAGTAGGTTTGATTTTTGATTTAATTCATCACTAACCCCGCTTATATGACCTGTTTCCTTTACCATATTATAAGGCAGGTGATGAGTATCAATTACAGTCCCATCAACAAGTGTTACTAATTTTTCGATCGTGTTAACCAGTTCTCTAACATTTCCACGCCAATGGTAATTCATAAATGCAGAGACCGCTGCAGAAGTAAACATTTTTTCTGGTGTCTGGAATTTATTACAGACCTCTTTTACATAATGTGAAATCAGCGGGGGAATATCTTCTTTTCGTTTACGCAATGGCGGAATAGGGAGCTCAATAACATTAATTCGAAAATATTGATCCTCACGAAACTCACCCATTTCAACCATTTCCATTAAATTGCGATTTGTTGCGGCAATGATTCTTACATTCATTTCATAATTTTTAACACCGCCAATACGTACAACTTCTTTTTCCTGTAATACCCTTAGTAACTTGATTTGCATCGTAAGCGGCATTTCTCCAATTTCATCAAGAAATAGGGTTCCATTTTGAGCTAATTCAAATTTACCTGGTTTTCCATTTTTTTTGGCACCAGTAAAGGCACCTTCTTCATAACCAAATAATTCAGATTCAAATAAATGTTCTGGTATAGCACCACAGTTTAAACTAATAAAAGGGCCTGAGGAAAATGAGCTTAAATTATGTATACTTTTAGCATATAATTCTTTTCCTGTTCCACTTTCGCCAGTAATTAAAACAGGTGCAAACGATTTTGCTGTTTTTCTTGCTAACCTCTTTACATTTGAAGTACTTTCACTAACCCCAACAATTTGATCTAGTGTAGTCTTTACAGTTTGTTGACTTTTAACCATAAATGGTTGCTCACGTATTTCTTCTCGAATCTTATTCTTCTGTAATCTTTCATACATGTGATACAGTTCTGTTACACCTTCAAAAATTAGCATTCCAATTTCACCTACAATTCTATCCTTATTCCAAATTGGGATACGATGTACAACCATAGATTGCCCTTGGATATTTTGTAAAACACCCCGCTCAGGTATAGCCGTTTTGACGGTAATATGAAGCTTAGTATTTTCTATTACCTCTGTGACTGGCCTTCCAACAGCATCTTCACGTTTTATTCCAGTAAAACGACTATATGCCTCGTTAAATTCTAATAAAATACCTTGATCATCAACAACAGCTATGCCTTCATATGCACTCTCTAAAATAACTCTTAAAATTCCCGTATTGTTCTCTGACTCAATTGACTCACGGACATACTTGGATAACCCCTTTATCAGATCCTCTCTTTCTAAAACACCAATTAATTTGTCTTGTTCATCGACTACTAGGAAGTGTTCACAAGATAACAAGTGTATATCTAATAAAGTATCATCACAGCGCACTTGGGAAAAATTCTGTTCGGAAATTTGATTGAGTACCTTTTCATCCATATTTTTATTAATAAGGAAGTGATGAAGAAGTAACTTCGTTGTGAGCACACCAATTGGGCGATTCATTTTATCAACAACTGGCATAAAATCAACACGAAGTTGATCAACTACCTGAGCCGCCTCCGAAATTGTATAATCACCACGAATAAAATAAGGATTCGGAATCATCCATCTCTCTACCTTTAGTAATTTCTCATCTGCAATTGCTTCATCAAAGCTGTTAATGAAATGCTGAATCGACATAATTGACCTCTCTCCCAAAAAATATATTTATTAAAAATGAACATTCATTTGGTTCCAACTGAAAATATAATAAAAATCAAAATGCATTGATATTCTATTCATTAAATTATATGAAAAGTGACGGAAGCTTTCAATTTATATTCTATCCAAGCTACCAAACTAGATTTTATTTTAGAGAAGGATTATTATTCTGATGAAAAGAGCCAAATAAGGTATCATAATAAGAAGTAGATTGATATACTTTACTCGAACATCTTTAAAAGTGACAAATGATCATGCATGCGATTCCACTTTGTTTGTGATAATCATTATTCACCTATTCTTGAGGCTGTTCCATGCTTTTAAAAAAGCCCTCTGAAACCTTATCATTTGTAGTAAGGGAAGACTTTTCAAACAATTACTTTTGTAATTTCATCGATTAATTTGATGTATCTTAAGGTAGTTATGGAGGAAAATATGAAGTTACCATTTCAAGCTAAACGTGTTTTTCAAATTGCAGCACCAGCAATTGGTGAATCTTATTTACAAAGTTTGTTAGGGGTCATTGATTCCTTTTTTATCGCCCGACTCGGTTTGTTAGCAATTAACGCGGTCGGGATAACCAACATTTACAGTATGACCTATATCGGCGTGTTTACTGCAATATCTGCTACATTATCCGTGTTTTTGTCAAGAAGCTTTGGGGCAAAAAATACAGATCAAAGTAAATCTGTCTTATTCCATGGCTTGTTAATTGCGACGATTATTGGATTACTCTTTTCTGTGCTATCCGTTCTATTTTCAAATTTTTTACTAAACTTAGCTGGAGCAGATGATGCATTAAAAAAGACAGCTTTTTTATATTTCAATGTTGTCCTTGGACTGACTCCATTTATTGCACTTTTCACAGCACAATCAGCTGCTTTTCGTGCCATCGGTGATACTCGAACACCGTTTCGCGTTGGGGTAGAAATGAACATTGTCCACGTCATATTCGATTACATTTTGATTTTTGGACTTGGTCCCATTAAAGGATTCGGATTAGCCGGTGCGGCAGTAGCAATGATTTTGGCAAGAGTTTACGCTTTTCTCAGGCTCTTTTTAAAATCACAACAAATCCCTTCCATTGCTTTGTCTGTTAAAGATCTTAAAATCGTAAGAACCTTAACAGGAAGTATGACGAAATTTGCCATTCCTGCTGTTCTAGAGCGTCTATCAATGAGGCTTGGTCAGGTCGTTTACTTTGGGTTAATTGTTCGAATGGGTACCGAAACATATGCGACACATAACATCGCTGGTACATTGACAACTTTTTCTTACACAATCGGTGGAGGTTTTGCAATTGCAGCCACCACTTTAATTGGGCAATCGATAGGTGAAGATAACATAAAGGAAGTAAAAGAGTACCGAAAGTGGAGCTATCTTCAATCAGCTTTTTTTATGACAGTAGTTACCGCACTTTTAGCTTTGTTCAGTCCTTGGATCGGGCGATTATTTACGGACAATTCTACTGTAATTAGTTTACTAACCGTTATCTTGTTAATTGACACGATTGCCCAGCCATTTCTTGCATCTGTATTAGTCGATACATCTGCAGTTCAAGCGGGCGGAAATAGCTCCTTCCCAATGATTGTAACGATGATAGGCATTTGGGGAGTTCGTACTTTAGGTGTATATTTTTTCGCCTGGAAACTTGGCTTTGGTTTACCAGCTGTCTGGATATCGATCGCAGCGGACAATGCGCTAAGAGCGATCCTTTTCAGTTGGTACCGTCGAAAAAAGGTAGTGGTACGGGGATTAAGCTAAAAGACTCCCTAGGACTGGAACGGAAATTTTTTTGGTGTATTGAGTTCTTAACCTATAACTATCTAAACTTCTGCAATTAAACACAAATAGGCTTCATTAAACCTTTAAGGAATACAATATTCATCAGAATTGCGTATCTTATGAATAATTTCGGTGCCAAAGAATAAGAAAACAGCATTTAGAAAGCACAAAAAGTTAACAGTAGATAATTAAATCAATTTAACATTTACAAAGAGACTATCTGTAACTTAGGATAGTCTCTTTGTAAAATTAATCATATTTTTTTCTTGGGTCACGGAATGAACTCGAAAAAGATTGGTTGTTGTTGTAACTCTCCCCTTCCGCTGAAAGGTTGTACCTTCCTTAATCCGCCCTTGCTTCACTTGTTTCAGCGTATCCGAATAACTAGAAATAGAAGTGGTGTCAAATGCCCAGTACTCTGTCTCGATGCGACGCTTCCCTTGCTTCTTAAAGAATTTCATGCGTGCTTCTTCATCAATCGACTGAAAAAAGATCACTGCTTCGTTGGGATGGGATATCTTGGCCGAATGGATGGATATGTAGCTTTTGCCAATGAGGAAAGCGACTGAGCGCATTATTTTCCTCAAGAATCAAATAATAAGCAAGCGATCGTATTTACTTATAGATATCTGGGAAACAGGCTTTCAGATCAGCAGTAATACCTGTGGCATCTCCAATGGTTTTCTCGTTATACATTACAGGAATGCAGGCTATTATTTGTAGTTAACCATTAAAGGAAGGAAAATCTAAATTTTCTCGATACTCCGTCGCAGAGGTGATTTATTTTGAAGAAAAAACTTTTATTAATTATTGCAGTATTTTATTTCTTTATAGGGTTTAACCCGAGTATTGGTAATGCAAAAGAATTTAAGCAATCATATTGCACGGCAGAAGATGTTTTACTCGAAATGCTAAAACCCGATATTGATACCATTATAATGGATAAATACGGAAAAACATTTTCATGGGATTATACAGAAAGTGGAGGACTGGTTGATCTTAAGCTTGTTCATGATTTATCTATACCTAAGTGGTTCGAAGCAACACTTTCCGTAGAATCTAAAGAAATAGGAAAAGAGAATCCAAAAAGAGGGCAGTCTATAATAAGATTAAAAATCATACCTGCTTCTTTCTCTCGAAATGATAATGCAGTGAATAAGGTTAAGGTGATTAACTTTCAAGACGCAAGGAAGGTTGATTAAATTATCCCTCTAGAGTTAATAGAAATTATTTGGCTCTCTTCCAAATATGGTAGTGGAAATTAACTTCGACCATCTCTTTGTGCGACGGGCGGTCGCATCATTCATGTGTTAAAGCAAGAAGCGTATTTCAAGCACGTGAATTTGTGTACGTTACATTGTAAAACGGCACGGAATAAAAATCACAAGAGAAATACGCCACGAAGGTTTAAGTCCTTCCTTGGAGCTGCTCATACAACCTAAGTAGCCTAATCTAAGGAAATATCGTGAGTTGTCCGAAGAAGATGTGGAATCGAGAGACCCATTGGCGGAAGTGTAGACCCAAATGCCAGACCTTTGGTGGAGCCTCAACATCAATTGCTGCAAGAAGCAAGCCTGTTGATAAGTTAATTTATCCGCAGGCTCGAAAATCAGGTTAATATGTTTAGGATATATCAAATCCCTTAAACGGAAGTGTTACTGGTCCTTTTCGGTAATACTGTGTTCGTTCCTTTGCAATGTATTCCACATTAAGGTTTATTTTATCTGAATGTAATGCTTCCCCTTTTACTATATCTCCAATAGCAATGAGGAAGTCTCCATTGTCAATAATAGATGAAACCTTACAGTCAAAATAGGCAACAGCATCCTTTAAAATAGGGCAACCTGTTTCAGCATACATAAACTTATCTTCACCAAGAGCCTGAATGGAGTGGTCTCCTGAAAAGAACTGATCATGAAATTCTTCCTGATCAAAAGCTGCCAAACTTAATGCCCTCACACCAGATTCCTTTACAACGTCTGCACCCTCAAATTCTTTTGGGAAACAGGTTAACATGCGTGGCGGCTCATGGGAACACTGTGTTGTCCAACAGCCAAAATGAAAATGACCACGCTTGCCATCCGTTGTGGATACAAAGAAAACACCACGCGATCTTAAATCATAAATCGAACTATATGGGTCTAAATCTTGTCTTGAATCCATTTAATCCCCTTCCATTTTTAGAGGATGTGCAAAAAGCCTCCATTTGTTAACGATGTAATTTCTAATTTGTTGCTTTTTATACGAAAACTTGTGACTTTAGTCCAGTTTTTGTTCATCGTGGTGTCCGGAAAGTAAGTCATCGGGGCTTTCCCCGTTATTAATCATCACATTTGATTTGTGAGTTGAAGTAATAGATTATGCATTATAAATTATAAAATAAGTTTTTTTCTAACTTACAATTTTTTTAATTACAAGATCTACTGATATTAAGAAAATGAGGAAAAATATGCCATATGGACTATTCTTTTTTTATGAAAAATTATGATAAATTAAAATTGTAGTATAATTGAAGAAAGAGGAATGGACATGAAAAATGTCAAAAAGGTATTAGTTGCAGTGGTTGCCGGTGGTATTATATTTAGTAGTGGGATTTCAAGTGTTTTTGCTCAAGTACCCGTTGATGCTGGTTTAAATCCGGCTAACGAAACGAAAATTGGAGTAGATTCGGCATCCTTTACAAAAAGGTTATCTTGGGGAGGGGGAATATCAAATACTTATTATCCTGGATTCCCGATATTTATAACGAGGGAGGTTTCACTCCGAGTGCGGCATAAAGTTCTTTCTGTTTCTTCGTCATTTCTCCCAATACGCGACCGTGTTCAGGCGTCTCCAGTAGCTCAATGATGTCTAATTCATCGAGCAGTCCTTGTATCGTCCACTTTTCAAATAGAGCGGCATCCTGCATCTTCTTTTTGATGTAAGATAAGTAAATAAGTGCGATAAATTCCACAAAAAGCTTACCGTTGAGTGATAATTCGGAGGAAACTTGTAATCGTCTGAAGTTAAGGCGCTCTTTAAGATTGCCGAATCCTTTCTCTACAATATCTTTACTGCGATAGAGGGAAAGCGACTGAAATGGTTCTTTGATCTCATTGCTCAGTAATGCAAAGTAACCATAATTTTGTGCGGCTTCGCGCATCGCTTCTTCTCTTGGTTTGATTTTTCGACCGCGCTTTGGCGTTTCTGTCACCTCAAAATATTTTTGATAATCCTTCATACGGTACTCTTTAAGCGTATTCTCAAGCAAATCATGGTGTAAGCTTGTTAAATATTCATTCATGTCTGCTTGGTCTTTCGCTGCTTTTTCCGGATTGTAAAACAATAAAAGGTAGGCGCGTCTCTTCTCCTTCAGTATATCCCCTTTGTAAGGTCGTTCCTGCTCATAATCCCATGTTATTTTTCTGCATATCCCGTATGTACCAAATTGCGTTTTGAAGTTCGCCCAAAGTTTGAGGTTCTCTCGCTCCTCCTCCAACACTTCTTTCACATATTTAAGCCCTAATTTCACTCCAATGATGAATTTTTGATGATGCTTATAGAGAGTATTGATATTTTCTCTGCTGTAGAATCCCCTGTCGAAGATGACGTTGACTTTTTTATAACCCATCACATCAAATTCTTTCATCAGCTGCTTGACCGTTTTCATATCCGTCAAGTTCCCAGGCAGTTTCCGATAATAGAAGGGAAGGCCTGAATCCTCCCCGAAAAGGAGGGCGAGGTTTAATTGCGGCAGTATATCATGTTCTTTGTTTCGCCCTTTCTTCACTTGTTTCAGTGTATCCGAATAACTGGAAATAGAAGTGGTGTCAAATGCCCAGTACTCTGTCTCGATGCGACGCTTCCCTTGCTTCTTAAAGAATTTCATGCGTGCTTCTTCATCAATCGACTGAAACAGATCACTGCTTCGTTGGGATGGGATATCTTGGCCGAATGGATGGATATGTAGCTTTTGCCAATGAGGAAAGCGACTGAGTGCATTATTTTCCTCAAGAATCAAATAATAAGCAAGCGATAGTATTTGCTTATAGATATCTGGGAAACAGGCTTTCAGATCAGCAGTAATACCTGTGGCATCTCCAATCTGATCAAATAAATAGGTTGCCCCGTAGAAGCTTCTTTGAAGTTTCGTAATCGGAACCGGTCCGGGTTTCAGCGGTGTATCTTGGGCATCTTGGTTCTTGCGATAAGCTCTGGTAGGTACAATATTACCAGTGTCGGGATCCACTTTTCCGATGAGTGTTCGTTTCGCCCGTGATTGTTTTTTCTCTTTATCCCAATAAGATTCATTGCGATACGCATATGTAATACCTGTCTTATTGTTCCTCTGATAAATGATCCCCATCTCTCCATCACCTCGTTATACATTATAATATGTAACGATGAAAAAGTCAATAGAAAAACCGCTTAATGATGCGTGTTTCAGCATTTTTTAGCGGTTTTCTCGTTATACATTCCGGGAATGCAGGTTATTATGTCAAGTATTATAATGGTTTAACCACAGGCTTTTATGATCCAAGTGCTAATTATTATTCTACTTACTATTCTAAAACCTATAATAAAGGTTCATTAAGTACGAAAACATGGTATACAAATTTATATGTATCCAACGGTGATAACGATAGAGCTTACGGCAGCGTAACTTTAAAAGATCGGTAATCTATAAGATTATAATGGAAAGATTACCCTAGTTTAATAGAAAACTAGGGTAATAATTTGTTGGGAGTGAGAAAGATATGCTCAGAGTGGAAAAAATACAAAAAGTATTCAATAACAAATCCTTCTCTACTGAAGTTTTAAATGATATCAGTTTGTCTATTTCTAAGGGTTGTTGGCTATCTATTGTAGGCCCATCGGGGTCGGGTAAATCGACACTATTAAATATTACATCTGGATTATTAAAACCGGATTCAGGGAAAGTTTTTTTCAATGACCGAAATGTTTATGAATTAAATGACCAAGAGCGGAGTAATTTGCGAAGAAAACATATCGGGTTCGTTTTTCAAGACTTTAAACTGTTGCCATACTATTCGGTTTTGGACAATGTCATTTTACCTCTGTACTATGACGAAGAAAAAAATAAGTTATATGAAAGAGCAAAGGAATTATTGCAAGTAGTTGGTATTCGTGAATCTTTATTTTTCAGGTTACCTGAAGGCCTGTCAGGGGGAGAAAAGCAACGTGTGGCAATAGCGAGAGCTTTAATTGCCAATCCTGAAGTATTAATTTGTGATGAACCGACTGGAAATTTAGATTGGGAAAACCGTAATCAAATTATAAAATTGTTTAGTTCCTTAAAAGAACAAGGAAAAACGATTGTTTTGGTTACCCACGACACAAACATGGCTGATTGTGGAGATGAAGTCTATCAATTATTAAACGGAAAAATCGCGTTAATTGAGGCCGCCGTATGATTCGCCTTGCTTGGAAGCGGATAAAAAACCGTAAGCTAACAACAATTATTATATTGATTGCATTTATTAGTATCTTTACTCTTATTCCAGTTGGATTAGATCAGTCAAAAACATCAATATCTACCGTTCATGAATCAATCGCGGAGTATGGACGAGGAAGTTATGACTTACTCGTTAGACCCTCTTCTTCCCGAACATTAATTGAACAGAAATTAGGAATGGTTGAAGAGAATTACATAGGGGACAGTAAAGGCGGAATATCATTAAAGGAATGGAAAAAGATTAAAGATGATCCGAATATCGAGGTGGCCGCTCCAGTTGCTTCACTTGGATATTTTAGGGGAAGACAACTTTCCGTTGAACTACCTGTGCTAGAAAACCCAACTATGTTTACCTATCAATTTTATACATCAAACGGTAACACTAAATATCCATTAGGATCAAAAGAATCTATTATGTACTTCAAGCAGTATAACCCTGGTTTTATTCAATTTCTAAAAAATGGGGAGAACAATGCCATAAGCTCGGCAATGACTGTCCTTATGCCAGAGAATTATAATCTACTAGTAGCCATTGACCCACAAAGTGAAAAAAAATTAACAGGTATTGATTTTTCCAACCTAAATATTGAAATTAAGGATCCAACATTAGATACCATCTTACAAAATTATGGAAATCCACCGGTCATGAAGGTATTGCAACGGGATGACTTGAATATCCCAATATATATGAACTTACAAGTGGAACAATTAAATGTGAATTTAGATGATTATTTAAATCTACTAAGATTAAAAAATGATGAATTCTTAATGTCGGCTTCGACAGAAGATATAGCGGCTGTATTTAAAAAATTGGAACAGGAGGAATTGGAAAAGAGCGAAATATTTAAAATTGACTTGTCAGGTTATCAAAAACCATTCGATGGAACAGCAATACTTTTAAATGAAAAATTTGAACCGGCAGTAGCAGAGAGATATATGTCTGATGCTGACACATCTACCTATTATGTAGCATCAAAAATCCACTATCAAAACGTGGATAATTTGCTAAAGGTTAACATTACTCAGAATGGAGAACCTCCTTCCTATAAAGATATAAGCAAAAAGGGTATTTCTATGAAAGAGTCGATGGAAGTACCGTTCATTACCTATCAAACGGGAACCTTTTCACCTGTTCAAGAACAGGAGAATCATTTGGCGGCCAGTCCATTAGGGATTTACGGGGAGATGAAGGCGACAACAGGGGATGGTACGGTACTGACTCCAACCACGATACCTGGAAGCTTTATACCTTCACCAGCCAGCGGCGTCACCACCCTTGAAAATGCAGAAATGATTAAAGGAGATAAGCCGATTGATGCGATTCGGGTAAAAATTGCCGGAATTACCAATTACGATGAAGTAGCACAGAAAAAAATAGAAAAGGTGGCAACCGAATTATTACAAAAGGGCTATGAAGTAGATGTTGTTGCCGGTTCTTCCTTCAAAAAAATGACATTAGATGTAGAAGGAATTGGAAAAGTGAATGAGTCTTGGACAACGTTAGGTGTTGCTCAGGAATTGACAGGAACTTGGAATGTGATGAATTTGTTAACTACGATTTTATTATGCGTATTTGGATTACTATGGCTTGTTTTTCGGTTAACATTTGAGAGACATGTGCTTTCCCAAGAGAATTCGACTCTTTCTATTATCGGTTGGAAACAGAGTAAGATATTTTTACGTAATTGTGTGGAACAATACATGATTATCACAGTTGCATTTGTTGTTTCGCTTATTCTACTGGTTATACTTCAAGCGGAAGCAATGATGTATTGGGTAGTTATCATCCTGTGGTTTGTATCAATCCTAGCATCCACGCTTTTATTGAATAAAAAAGCAAAACGTACTAACCGAGTGGAGACCTATAAAAAGTTTGCTTCTATTTTCTACTATAAACGATTGATTATACCGATGATGTTGATACTATGTCTTTCTGTTTTATTAATTTCTATACAAATAGCTGCTCTAGGGGATGCATTTTATAAGTCAACAGAAACTACGTTAGGACAATTTATTGGTGATCAAACAATTTGGTTCCAACTCATTGTCACTACGCTTGTCGTTTATTTAAGTATTGCTTCATTTAGTGAAGGTCTAAATACATTGTATATGGAAAGAAAGCAAGAGTTTGTGATGTACCACGTAATCGGATGGACAAAGAGGAAAATTTTAAGGTACATCTTCAAAGAGTCAACTGCATGGTTTCTTTTATCCAGTCTCACTGGCAGTATTATTAGTGGAACCATTCTTTATCAACTAGGAACTTCTGCAGTTTGGATTTTAATTGGCCTAGGAATTTCTTTCATAACTATGGCGATAATAGTAAGCATAATCATACTCACACATAAAAACGTTGTAGGTCATTAATAAGGTCAACAACCCAAGTACAAGTTCTATAAATTGACTTCCACCTTGGAGGTCAATTTTTTTACACTGCAATTGTCATAAAGGATCGTCTTATGTCTTATATATGTACAAAGTGGTTTCACTTAACATGCTGTAACAGATTATACAGGCTAGTAGAGGAGGTATGGTATGGAACTGTTTGGGAGTTACCTATTAGCGGTGGTTGAAACAGGAGGAATATTCGCACCTTTACTATTTATCAGCTTTCATTTACGAGACCATTGTTTTTTCTTCCAGTGGTGTTCATCTGTATTTCAGGTGGAATACTGTTGGTGCAGTGGCAGGAACCGTATATTCCATTATCGGTTTACACTGTCAAGTATGGGCTTCAACGGGTTTATTCGTTGGGTGCCCAAAACGTTTAAATCTTAAAGGAAAATTAATTGGGAAGCATTCAGTGTTATATTCTTCGCAAATTGCAATCCTTCGTCCTATTCCATTTATACATTTTCATCTTTTATCACGTTGTTTAATTGAAGTTACACAAGGTTTTGAGGATATACGAAATCATCTTTATTGACAAACGTACCAATAGTGCTTGTGTATACATCAATAGGGAGATAAATCTCGAACTTATCTCCCTTTTATATCGTTGTTTTTCTGCTTGCCTTATTACCGCTTATTTACATCTTAAGAAGGAATGAGGTAATTATAAAGTGGAATGAGTTTTTCCCGGCTCGAACGTAAAAGAAATCCATTTAAAAGAACTGGATCAGCGAAATTAAAACGTTCACACGCATACACAAGTCATATGTTTGCCAATAAATCACAAAAGCAAAACGCAAATTACGCAAAACTACACTTGTTTTTGCAGGTGACTACAAGCGTATCAAAGCAATAATACCGAAATAAGCTATTATTTAAACTAAAACTAAATGGATATACAATGAGATAGATTTGTATTAGGAGGGTATTAATATGCCACGTGTAAAAGGTGGAACAGTTACGCGCGCTCGTCGTAAACGCGTACTAAAACTAGCAAAAGGTTATTATGGTTCAAAACGTACGCTATTTAAAACAGCTAAGCAACAGGTAATGAAATCAGGTCAGTATGCTTATCGTGACCGTAAACAAAATAAACGTGTTTTCCGTAAACTTTGGATTGCTCGTATAAGTGCTGCAGCACGTATGCACGATATTTCTTTAAGTGGAAGAAGAAGCGAGTAGAGAACTAACGGGTATGAAACAACAAGAACTCAGATTAAGACTAGTCGAACTAAAAGAGAGTAGAAAAGATCAAATAGATTTAGTAGGGGAATTTAAGCAACAAGAAGCTTTGAACTCGCACTTTTAGTTTAACTTTTCTTACTTAACCCCCAATGCTTCCTTTAAACGATTACGATCAAAACTAGTGAAAACCTCACCATCAATTAAAATAGTTGGAATCACTCTCTTGCCACCGTTTGCCTCCAACATTTTATTGAAAATTTGATTTTCCATCACATTTTGATCCTCATAAACAAAGCCGTTTTCCGAGAGAAACTCCCTCGCTTGTCTACAAGAACTTCATGGAGGTGCATGGTACACGACAAGGTCAGGAATACCTTTCTTGTAATCTCGTAAGGAAACGCTGTGGCGCTCTTCTATGTGTGGTAATGTCAAATCGATTTGATAGCAATAAAAAGAAACATCTGTTGCTGGGATATTTGGAAATAATCTTTCTCGAAGTTGCCATGTATCTCCTGAATTTACTTGCAAGTCTAGGATCGTATGACCATTGAACTGTTTTTCGGTGTTTAATTTCATTTCAAACTCCTGTGTTACTGGAAGTTTGATATTTTGTTCTCCCTTGAGTGTGACAATATATGAAAACGTTATATCGTTAGTGGTTATTGCTCTATTTAAGCGTTCACTATATTCATCACTTTTGTTAAATAGCATCAAACCGTGATCGTTCTCATCAAAAACATGCAACACACCTGCAGAAACGCTCGTTTCCATTTCGGCCAACCATCGATTGTGTTGAAACAAACGGTTTAGCAATGTTCCGTTTTCTGATTTTTCTTTTGGATGGGTCAATATCCCCTTTGGTTTTTTAACAATCATGACGGAAGGGCTTTCATACCAAATGTCTAAAGAATCTTGATCAATTGGTATCAACGGTTTTTTCTCCATTTATCTAACCTCCTTTTTGCTATTCTAACATAATGTGGAAAAGAAACCTTTTGAAAGGTTCTTCGAGATTGTGCATGCGCTATCTTATGATCTGTAGTATTTCATAGCTCTCATCTTCCAATACTACAATGATCCGTTCGTCTGTATTTGTTTTGAATGTAACTGTGATCGAACCATTTGGAGTCGATTCCCCTGAAAAATATCTTCCTTTACTATAATAAGTAACAAGAGCATCCTGCCAATTCTCAATTTTAACTTGATTCTCATTTTCTAACGCTCGATACGCTTTTTCACGAATGAGACTTTTGGGGAAATGATTCTTTTCTGCTAAATAAAATTGAATTTTCTCCTCAAATTGGGGTAAATCTTCACTAGAATATATTTCTTCTTTCACTAACTCAAACGGATCCTCTATGAATTGCTTTTTACCATCCTTCATAATAAGCGCTTGATCCTGATACTTGATTACAGGCCCAGAAATGCCAAGCGCTTCTTGTGTAGATTGTCCTGGCATCATACGAGCACTTGTGAAAACGATCACCTGATCATCTGGGAACATTAATTCACCATAGTTATCTGCTACTACCAGTTTATTTTTCGCCGCTTCAAGCTCAGCGTCTGATATATTAAATTTTTCATCGATACCTTCTTTTTTAATCTGCTCATATTTCGTAATTATTGCTCCCGGATTGATCACGGTAATCATTTGTCCTTTACTTAATTTGTCATCATAGCTTTTTACCACTCGAATTTTCGCTTTTGTGTACGCCATTTGGTTCTCAGGATTGATAAAGGATTTAATTCCAATCACTTTTCCCTTTGTAATGCTGTCCGAATTAAAAATGATATCCTTCAATGTGTTAAAATATAAGATATCAGCTGTTAATTTAGGCGAAGAGCGATTATTGTCTGTTAAATTCTCTAATTCAAGCGTGCTAGGATCAGTTATATATCCGTTCCTTTCTAATTTTTCTTTTTCTTTTTCTTGATCAACCAAGGGGATTGGATTTTCTGGTGGACTTTCACTAGCCAAATTTGTCTGATCGCCAGTTTCCCCTTGAAACAAACCGTTCGTAGTTGGAAAAATCAAAAAAGCAACGGTGAATACCGTAACAAGAGTCAGAACAATCGGGAGAACGTATTTTCTTTTACCTTTTTTTTGATGTACCAATTCCCATGTGTCCTGAAAAGTGACGCGAGTTGAGTGAATATCTAAATTTTCATGCAACACTTGTTGAATTTTTGAACGATTTGCATTCTGTTTCATTCATTACCCTCCCATTCACCGTTATATTTTTGCCTTATTTTTGTAAGTGCATAGTGGAGTCTCGACTTACATGTCCCCAGCGGGATTTTCAATACTTCTGCAACTTCCGAAAGCGTTAGTTCCGCATAAAAGTGCAAGTAAACTACTTCCTTACTCTTCCTTGATAACTGATTAATCTCATTCCAGAGTTCCGATTTCCACTCACCTCGCAAAACTTCTTGCTCTACTACTTCTCCTTGAGAAATATCTGTTGTTACACCCACAAGGTTTAATAGCTTATGTTTACGGATCATATTTCTAGTAATATTGATGGTGATCTTGTACATCCATGGTTCGATTGGTTTGGCAGAATCGTACAGATGAAATTTCTTTATTATTTGAATAAACGTTTCTTGTGTAATATCATCTGCAAGCACACGCGACTTCGTTAACATATAAGCTGTTCGATATACCATATCAGAATGCTTTCGGAAAAGTTTAGCCATATCTTCCTTGTGGGGATGCTCCGTCACTTCCAATCCCCCCTTTCCTTAGTAATCACCCTATATACAATCGGGAATCACATTCTGTTCGGTTTTTATTGCATTTTTTTATGTGAGTCATCAGTTTAGGGAGATTTAAGTACGTGTTCAAAAAGTCCCCGAATTAGAAGCAAGCAGGTCGAGGCGGCGCTGTTTTGAGTAACGGAAAAACAAGCCATTTAAGGAATACAGGCTAAGACCGCCACATCCTGTGGCAACGCCTGCATGACCCACATCGTGTGGGCCCGAGATGCGCCGCTTATCAATTGGTGACTTTTTGAACATCCTCTTTAGGCCAACAAACTCACAATCCACCCCCCTATCCAAGCAAATAATATTCCTAAAATCACCGAGGTAGATACGTAAATCACGGCATTTTTCATCTCTTGTTTTTGCAGCATCTGGATCGTTTCATACCCAAATGTTGAAAAAGTCGTATAGGATCCCAAGAACCCTACTCCAATAAGAAGCCAAATCCATTCAATAATACTGTTATGTACGTACAAAAGTGCAAAAATACCAAGAAAGAACGAACCAGTAACGTTCATAGTCCATGTGCCCAAGGGAAAAGTTTTTGACGACTTTTGGGTTATCCATTTCCCTAAAAGATAGCGAGTAATTGCTCCACCTATGCCCCCTATTCCAACAAATAACATTATTCTGCACCCTCTTCTCTTTTTCTATTTGGTTGAAAAGATGCCAATCTAGCTCCAGTAAAAGCCAGTCCTATGCCGCCTATAACACTTAAAAGGATATAAAGTAAAGCGATCATAAATTGACTATTTTGTATCAAATTAATTGTTTCAACGGAAAATGTTGAAAATGTGGTAAATGAACCGATCAGTCCAGTCCCGATCGCAAGTTTTAGATTTGGATTAATGCTCCACCTTTTTGAAGTAATCGTAAAAAACCACGAAAGGATTAAACAGCCAATAAGGTTTACTGTCCATGTTCCAAATGGAAAACCATTTGTTGATGGAATCCATTCCCCAACTAAGTATCGCAAAATGGCACCAATAAAACCTCCTATTCCAACTGCTAAAACATTCATGATCATCCTCCTCAAATATTATGTTTAGACTAATTTTAAGCTTTTACTAACTTTGTGGTAAAGGGAATGTTCATTGTTGAATTCCTTTATTATTGTATTAAGTAAATTTGAACAGTCTCTATTATTATCTAGTGACACTTCTTTTATATTATCATTCACCTAGTTCACCTTTATTTAGTTCGTCTGTTTTAATGAATTCAATTTTACATATATGTCTTCTCTTCCGCCATTAAATCAATCATAAATGGACAGTATGATCTCTTTTCTTGGTATTGACACCTTTCTTAATTCGCTAACAAAAGTGTCCAAATCGTAAGGGACATACTGTTGCCAAATATGATAATCTTTCTTATCAATATCAATTATTCCATATCGTGCATATGGCTGATTATAACAACCTAGTGACCCAGAATTAAAGAACGTTGTATTTTTGCATTTAAATTGATGGTTACTATGGTCGTGGCCAAAACAAACCAGTGAAAAATCATCCAAATCATTTATAACAGAAAATTTTTCAGGAGAAGGGAGGCCAGTTACATCAAAAGGGTCTTCGCTTATATGCGCTTGCCGTAACTTTTGCTGCATGGGGTAATGAATAAAATGTAGATGATGGTGATAGATTGTGAGATTAATGACGCGAGGAAGTTTTTCTAGTTCCGGAATATGGCTGTCATCTATTCTTTCTCCAATCCATTCATGATGGGGCATGACATCCACTCTACTTTTCGGATAAGGTTCTTTTTTCAAAATAGCTAATACTGCTTCATCATGATTTCCAGTAATTATTTCAATATTATTCAATTCGAACAAAACATCTAAAACTTCATTGGTATATGGACCAATTCCAATCATATCACCAAGACAGTATATATAATCGACTGATTTACTTTTAATGTCATTTAGAGCGGCATTTAGTGCGTAGATATTCCCGTGTATATCCGTTATAACCGCAATTCTGTATATACCCATCCTCCTCCCTCTCGTCAATTGAACTTTGATCGGTTTTTATAGCAGGCTAATTACAGCAACCACAACATTAAAAACTTGGAATGAATTGAAATAAATATAGTGTTTATTAATTTTCAATAGTATATTCCATCAAAGGTAGTAGACGATCTTCGAAAACGGTAGACGGTGTTTCTCCAATTTGCTTAGCCCCCATTTTTTCATAAAAGCCTTTTGCATGAGGTAAGATTTAACGGTAGAATCTATCGCCAGTCTAAACTTGGAGTTAATGTTGTTGATGTCCGCCTGATTAGTGATAAATCCTTGATCATCGATTTCACAAAACCGTCCTATTGGTTTTATTTATGCCATTGAATCCTCCGTTCGTAAAAAATGAACTTCATTCTTCCATTTCATTTAGCTTTTCGCCTGCTTACCATTCTAACACCACACTTAATGAAAAAAACGAACAAACTCCAAAGAATACTCTAAAATTGACAAGTCCATTACAATTGTATATCCTCTGATAATTTTAACAGCTAATTTAAAGAACATCGACTATATGGAACTAATCGGAGGCAGCAATTACGACAAATATAGAATAAATGAGAGAGAAACTGTCGTCTGTAAATCCTTAGGGCAATTAATATATAGTAAGCATTGATTTATATTTTAATTTCAATATGGTATAATTCGCTTAAGATTAGAATAAAACTAAAAAAGACCACAGCTACCAACTGTGGTCCTAGATAATCGGTTCCCCCAGAGGGATCGGCTATCCTTGTTAGGAGTAGACCTCACCTAATCACTTAGCGGGTAAATAGGGAGGTCTATTTTTTGTTGATCAAAGAAATGATCAATGCGAGTAATGCAATCAAGAAGGTACCAAAACCAATCAGTACCATAAAACTCTCATACATACCCATAGGCATCACCCCCTTTCAATGGGGTTAGCCGACCGCTCCCTAAAAGAACATTATCTTACTAGATTATATCATAGAACAACCATTAAAGAACAATCGTTCGCCATTAAAAAAGCCTTAGAACAGCTTCATGTTTCAGCTAACGAAAGCATATTTGTTGGGGATCATCCGGAGAATGATGTAAAAGCTGCTCAGCATATAGGTATGACAGGTGTTTGGAAAAAAGATGTGCAGTGGGGTAACGCCGAAGCAGACTTCATCATTGATGATTTGACAGAATTACCTAATATCGTTGAAAAGCTAAATGAACTAAATTGGTAATTGCTGAACATATATAGCGAAAATCACCTGAATGAAATAGTCATATTGTATTCCGTTCATGTAGAAGAGGGACAAGGTTCCTGTCTCCTGTCCCCTTGTCCCCTACAAAACCAACTGATCCCTCCAGCTAATCAGGTCATTTTTTTCTTTTAAACTTATCGTTTGGTTTTCCACAAGTACTTCGATTAAACGATCAAAGTCAGTGATAGTTTGAACACGATAACCCTCTTCATTAAAGCTCGTCTTTGTCTTCGGTAATCCATAGCTAAATATGGCAAAGACACCTAGAACTTCTGCCTTTTCTTGCTGCAACGCGTCTGCAACTTTGATGCTGGATCCTCCAGTTGAGATCAAGTCCTCGATAACGATGCTCTTTTGTCCCTTTGTAATTGCCCCTTCGATTTGGTTCTTCTTACCGTGTGCCTTTGCTGATGACCGAACATAGACCATTGGTAGATGGAGCTTTTGTGCTACCCATGCAGCATGTGGTATCCCTGCTGTTGCACATCCCGCAATTACGTCTGGCTTTTCATCTAATTGTTTAATCATGGTCACAAAGGCGTCCGCGATTTTTTCACGAATGTCAGGATAGGACATTGTTAATCGATTGTCACAATAAATAGGAGATTTTATTCCAGATGTCCATGTGAAGGAATGGTCTGTTTTAATTTGAACCGCTCCAATGCGGTGTAAATCAGCTGCAATTTTTTGTTCAACTGACATGGTTCCACTCCTTTTCCGCTTGTTGGTAGGCTTCTTTCGGATCCTGGGATTTCGTTACACTTCTGCCGATAACGATCGCATCTGTTCCTATTTCTCTAGCATATGTTGGCGTAGCTACCCGCTTTTGATCCTGATGACTAGACTTTTCTAAACGTATTCCTGGTGTCACGGTTAAAAAATCAGATCCACAAGTTTCTTTGATTTGAGTAACCTCATGTACGGAGCAAACGACTCCGTCTGCCCCACTTTCCTGTGAAAGTTTAGCCAGATGGGTAACGGTTGTTGATAGCTCATGTCGTATTAATAGATCTTCTCGAAGTACGTTTTCGTCCATTGATGTCAAAACGGTTACAGCAATTAACTTGGGAACGTTACCGTTAACAGCACCTTCCTCCAAGCCTTCTTTTGCTGCCATGATCATCTCCTTGCCTCCAAGTGCATGCACATTGACCAGGTCAACACCTAAACTTGCTATGTTTCGCAGCGCATGTCTCACCGTTGTAGGAATATCGTGAAGCTTTAAATCCAGGAAAATAGCATGATCGTTTCGTTTTAGTTTTTTGATAATGGCGGGGCCTTCTCGGTAAAAAAGCTCCATACCAACCTTTACTGGAGCTCCTTCTAAGTTATTTGTCGTGAGAAAGTGCTCTGTTTCCTCCCAATTCGGAAAATCAAGTGCGAGATAAATAGGATGATTCATGGGGATGCCCCTTTCCGATACAATCTTCTACTGATGTGAATCCATATTTTTCTAGCGCTTGAGGTAGAGCTTCTATGATTTCAGGGCATACGAATGGATTTTGAAAATTAGCCGTTCCAACTGCTACTGCAGAAGCTCCTGCTAATAAAAATTCTACGACATCCTCTGCTGTTGTAACTCCTCCCATTCCGATAATTGGAATGGAAACGTGCTGTTTTACTTCATAAATCATTCGGATCGCGATCGGCTTGATAGCGGGTCCGGATAAGCCGCCTGTTTGGTTCGCTAAAAGAGGACGTTTGGATGGTAGGTGTATTTGCATGCCTGTTAGCGTATTGATCATAGAAAGACCATCTGATCCAGCTTCTGCAACTGCCTTTGCCATTGCAACGATATTACTTACATTCGGTGATAGTTTTACATACAAAGGAACCTTACTTACTTCTTTCACCTTGTAGGTCACTTCGCGAGCAAGATCAGGATCGGTACCAAATTGTATGCCACCTTCTTTTACATTAGGACAGGATATATTTAATTCCAGAGCATGAACGAGTTCTGACTCAGAAAGTTTCCTTGCAACATGAACATACTCCTCGACACTACTCCCAGCCACATTCGCAACCACTGGTACATCGAATGATTGTAAAAAAGGAAGCTCCTCATCAATAATGGTGGCAACCCCAGGGTTTTGGAGGCCAATGGCATTTAGCATACCTGAAGCTGTTTCCGCTACCCTTGGCGTTTGATTCCCATACCGTTTTTCCTGTGTGGCAGCTTTTATAATGATCGCACCTAGTTGATGTAAATCGTATAGCTCGCTAAATTCCCGCCCGAATCCAAAGCATCCTGACGCTGGCATGATCGGATTTTTCAAGGATAATCCCGGTAAATCAACACGTAGAGACATCATAGCACCACCTCTTCTGCCTTAAACACAGGGCCATCTTTACATATCTTCCGGAACCCTTCTCCATCTGCTATTGGGACAACACATGCATAGCATGCGCCGATTCCACAGCCCATCCGTTCCTCGATGGAGATGTAGCCTTTTTGACCTTTTAACTGATGGGTAACCGCTTTTAACATCCCAGTTGGACCACAAGTAAAATAGGAACCAAAGTCCGAGACAGGTGGAACAACATCCGTCACAAACCCTTTATGACCATAGCTCCCATCATTCGTTACGATCTGTACACCCCCTAGTAGGGAGAATTCTTTTTCATAAAATACATGTTCCTTCGTTTGAAAACCTAGAATGGAAGTAACCTCTATACCTTGTTCACGAAGTCGTTTTGCAAGGTAGTACAGTGGAGGAACGCCTATTCCACCTCCAATTAACAAAGCTTTTTGAATGGCTAGATCCTCTACTGGATAACCCTGTCCGCAGCCTATTAGTACGTCTAACTCATCACCTACTTGACAGTGACTCAATTCGTTTGTCCCGCCACCGATCACTTTAAAGATAATCGTAAGCGTGTTCTGAATAGGGTCAACGTCTGCTATCGAGATGGGTCTTCGTAACATGTGTGCGGAGCCATTCCCTATTCTGATATGGGCAAACTGACCTGGTGTTGGAATAACGTTCATTTCTTCTACTGTCAGCTCCATCTCATACGTATCCTTCGCAATCTTCCTTTTATCGGCCAAAACAGCTTGTGCTTTTTTCATGGTGCGAGCACAGCCTCTCTTTTTACAATTGGACTTGCTGAAAAGGTAGTTGTTTCAATCACATTTGCGATCGCTTGAGCGGTATCGAGACTCGTCAAACAAGCGATTCCATGTTCGACTGCCTCACGTCTGATTCGAAATCCATCTGATCTTGGCTGTTTTCCACTCGTTATCGTGTTGACGACAAATTGAACGCGTCCATTTTCGATAATCGATAGGACATTTTCACCGTCTGAACCAATTTTTCCAACCATTGTTACGGAAATTCCAGCTTCTGTTAAATAAGCCGCTGTTCCTGCGGTTGCATAAAGCTGAAAACCAAGCTGATCAAATTTCTTTGCAATATCTAAGCATTCTTGTTTATCTTTGTCTGCAACAGTAAGTAACACCGAACCTTCTTGAGGTATCGATAACCCCGAAGCAATCAGTCCCTTATAAAGCGCTTTTTCCAACGTTTTATCATGTCCGATAGCTTCACCAGTCGACTTCATCTCTGGGCCTAAGATCGTATCAACACTACGTAACTTTTCAAACGAGAATACTGGTACTTTAACCGATACGTACTCCTGCTCTGGTAAAACACCCTTGGCATAGCCTAGGTCTGTTAAGGATTCACCTAAGATACTTCTGGTCGCTAAATTCGCCATCGTAACGCCAGTTATTTTGCTAAGGAATGGGATGGTGCGACTTGCTCTTGGATTTACCTCTAAAACAAACACTTCATCTTGGTGGATGACAAACTGGATATTGATTAATCCTTTCACTTGAAGGCGTGTAGCAATTTTCATTGTCGCGTCTACACATTGTTGCTTCGCTTTTTCACTAATTCTTTGGGTTGGATAGACGGCAATCGAATCACCCGAATGGACGCCAGCCCGCTCTATATGCTCCATAATTCCTGGAATAACCGTTGTTTTTCCATCGCTAATGGCATCTACTTCCACTTCAATACCAGTCAAGTACTTATCGATTAGAATGGGGTGCTCATTATGCGTCTTGCTCGTTTTCTTTAAATAGCCTTGTAGTTCGACTTCCGTATAAATGATCTCCATTTGACTACCTCCGATCACATACGAAGGTCGAACCAATACCGGATACCCAATTTCCTTGGCAGTCTGAATCGCCTGATCTAAGTGGTGCACACTTCTACCTTGTGGCTGGGGAATATTTAATTCGTTTAAAAGGTTTTCAAATTTGTCCCGATTTTCCGCCAAGTCGATTGCTTCTAGTGATGTTCCAAGAATGGTAACGCCTCGTCTTTCTAGACCCTCTGCTAGATTAATAGCCGTTTGTCCTCCGAATTGAACGATGACTCCAAGCGGTTTTTCGGTTTCAATAACGTGCATAACATCTTCTAATGTTAGTGGTTCAAAATAAAGTTTGTCAGAGACGCTAAAATCTGTTGAAACCGTTTCTGGATTACTATTCATAATAATCGCTTCATAACCAGCCTCTTTAATAGCTAGAACCGAATGGACCGTGGCATAATCGAATTCAATCCCTTGCCCAATCCTAATTGGACCAGAACCGATCACAAGAACTTTTTCTCTATCAGAACGAATCGATTCGTTTTCCTCCTCGTAGCTACTATAGAAATAAGGGGTTTCCGATTCGAATTCAGCTGCACACGTGTCCACCATTTTGTAAACAGGTAACAAACGATGTTCTTTTCGTATGTTATAGACTTCATCTACCGATTTTCCCCATAACCGAGCGATGTGGGCATCGGAAAATCCAGTGTGTTTTGCTTTGGTCAATGTCTCGATCGAGTTTATGTTAGTGGCAATCTCACCTTCTATTTCGATAATGTTACTCCATTTATTAAGGAAATAGTAATCAATTTTCGTCCAGTCGTATAATTGTTCGACCGTGATTCCTCTTCTTAATGCTTCCGCTAAAATAAACAACCGTTCATCATCCGGATGTTTGAGTCTCTCTTCTACTTCCGTATCTGTCAGCTCTGACAAGTGATTTAGCCAAAGCTCCTCTGTCTTAATATCCAATGAACGGATGCCTTTCAACAGAGACTCTTCAAATGTCCGGCCAATTGCCATTACTTCTCCCGTTGCCTTCATTTGTGTTCCTAGCTTACGATTCCCAGATGAAAATTTATCAAACGGAAAACGAGGTAGCTTCGTCACGACGTAATCTAACGCAGGTTCAAAGCATGCATACGTTTTACCAGTTATCGGGTTCATGATTTCATCGAGTGATAATCCTACCGCTATTTTCGCTGCAATTTTAGCAATCGGGTAGCCTGTTGCTTTTGAAGCAAGTGCAGAAGAACGGCTCACTCTTGGATTTACTTCAATAATGTAGTACTGAAAGCTATGTTGGTCTAGGGCCAATTGGACATTACACCCTCCTTCGATTTTTAATGCTCGAATAATTTTTAACGAAGCATTTCGAAGGAGCTGGTATTCTCGATCACTTAATGTTTGAGACGGGGCTGTAACGATCGAATCTCCGGTATGAATCCCAACAGGATCAATATTCTCCATGTTACAAACAACAATCGCTTGATCCTTTTTGTCTCGCATTACCTCATATTCGATTTCTTTGAATCCTGCAATGTTTTTTTCGATTAAGCATTGACTAACTGGTGAGAGGGAAAGACCATTTCGGGTTATTTCCAATAATTCCGCTTCACTATAACACATCCCACCACCTGTTCCACCAAGTGTGTAAGCTGGTCGAACAATCACGGGGTAGCCTATTTTTTCTGTAAATGCTTGTGCTTGATCCACCGTATTTACAATCGCACTGTCGGGGACAGGCTCTTGTAGTTCATGCATGAGATCCCTAAACTTTTCTCTATCCTCTGCCTGTTGAATTGCGTCTAAGGATGTACCTAATAATTCGATGTTGTATGTGGTTAATATGCCCGTGGCTTCTAATTGAACCGCCATGTTAAGGCCTGTTTGCCCACCTAATGTTGGTAAAACCGCATCTGGACGTTCTTTCCGAATGATCTTTTGTAAAAACTCGACACTTAGTGGCTCCATGTAGACAACATCTGCAACGGTATGGTCTGTCATGATCGTAGCAGGGTTGGAATTCGCCAAAATGACCGTATATCCTTCTTCTTTTAGTGCCTGACATGCTTGGGTACCAGAGTAATCAAATTCTGCTGCTTGACCGATGACAATTGGGCCTGAGCCAATCACTAATATTTTATTTATATCTGTACGCTTAGGCATGCTGTTTCCCCCTTGTTGATAGATTGGAAGGTTTCGATCATAGATAGAAACTGGTCAAACAAATGGTTGGTATCTTCTGGCCCTGGTGAACTTTCAGGGTGGTATTGTACAGAGAAAGCTGGATGAATGTTGTGCCTTATTCCTTCTACCGTTCCATCGTTTAAAGCAATTTGTGTTAAAACTAAATCTGTTTTTACAAGTGAAGCTTCTTTTACTGCATACCCATGGTTTTGAGACGTCATATACGTTTTGTCTACTTCTAAATCTTTGACAGGATGGTTAGAACCACGGTGTCCGAATTTCATTTTTTCTGTATCCGCACCACTTGCAAGTGCAAGAAGCTGATGCCCCAAACAAATACCAAAGACCGGTATCTCCCCTAGTAATTGCTGAACCATATCAATTGCTTCTGGAACGTCTTTCGGATCCCCTGGGCCGTTTGTCAGCATAACGCCATCAGGATTTAATCGTTTTATTTGATCAGCTGAATAGTGGTGTGGAACTACCGTGACATGACAATTTCGCTTCGTTAGTTCCCTAAGAATTCCGTGCTTCATCCCAAAATCAACTAGCACGATGCGGTACCCTCGTCCAGGTACAACATATGGGTTGGCGGTAGACACCATTTCGATTTGATTCCGTAATACAGGAATTTGTTCGAATATGGCTGAATGATCTTGTTCATCTGAACCTACTTCGGTTAAAATCCCCCTCAATGTGCCGTGCTGTCTAATTTTCTTTGTTAATTTTCTTGTGTCTATTCCGTATATTCCTGGAATATCATGTGCCTTCATAAATAAGTCAAGGCTTTCTTCACTTCGAAAATTAGATGGATCATAACATAGCTCCTTTACGATTAATCCGTAAATGGAAGGCGTTATCGTTTCGAAATCGTCACGGTTTATTCCGTAATTTCCGATTAACGGGTACGTCATCGTCACAATTTGTCCGCAATAAGATGGATCAGATAAAATTTCTTGATAACCTGTCATCCCAGTATTAAACACTACTTCACCTATTGAGCTGTCTCTACTTCCAAATGCATTTCCGACAAATGTTGTCCCATCCTCAAGCACGAGTTTTCGTTTTTCCATGTGCTGCCTCCTCAAAAACGATTTTTCCTTCAACTATCGTTAGGACTGGGATTCCTTCTACGTCCCAATCATGAAACGGTGTGTTTTTTCCTTTTGATAAAAAGGTTTGTGTATCGATTTTTTCTCTTTTTGATAGGTTGATAACCGTTATATCTGCTGCTGCCCCTTTTGTTAATGCTCCGTAAGGCATATTAAACACTTGTGCAGGTTTGATCGTAAGGAAATCCACTAATTGTTGGAGCGTTAATTTTTCGGTTTTTACAAGGTGCGTATACAGTAACGAGAAAGCTGTTTCTAATCCAACAATACCGAATGGGGCAAGCTTTAGTCCTTGGTTTTTTTCCTCTTCGGTATGTGGTGCATGGTCAGTGGCGATGAAATCGATGGTGCCATCTACTAACCCTTCCAATAATGCTTGTTGATCTGTTTTTGACCGAAGTGGCGGATTCATTTTTACATTTCCATCATCAGATTGGATGGCCGTTTCGTTTAGCAACAAGTGATGTGGTGTTACCTCAGCTGTCACGTGGATTCCTGCACGTTTCGCGTCTCTTATTACCCTGACAGATTCTTTTGTGCTAACGTGACAGACATGATAATGACAGCCTGTTGCTTCTGCTAATAACACGTCTCTTGCAATTTGAACGGATTCACAAATCGATGGAATACCTGGTACACCAAGACGTTCACTTGTCGCTCCTTCGTGGATCACCCCATTGTGTATCAAGGTGTTTTCCTCACAATGGGCAACAATTGGTAGGTTGGCTGCTTTAGCCTGCTTCATCGCTTGGAGCATTTGGTCGGCCGATTGAACTCCTACTCCATCATCTGTTAAAGCAAAAACTCCCGCTTCCTTTAATGCAACTGCATCCGTTAATTCTTTTCCTAGTAACCGTTTTGTAATCGAACCATATGGCAGCACTCTTATGGAGGCTGTTTCTTTGATTTTTTCATATATACTTTCGACAACTGTAACATCCTCAGGAACTGGTCTTGTATTCGGCATAGCACAAATGGTTGTGTATCCCCCTCGTGCCGCTGCCTTTGTTCCTGTTTCAATCGTTTCCTTTGCCTCCCCACCTGGCTCACGAAGATGAACATGGACATCAACAAACCCTGGTGTGATCAAATTCCCATGACAATTAATCGTTTCTGCCTCACCTTGACGTTCAACGGTGTCTCCTATTTCTTGGATTACTCCATTTTCGATCCTTATCTCACATGATTGTAACCGATTATCGACTAATCGCACTGCGTTTATTAAAATTGTCTGCAACATGAGTCCCCCTATCCTCTAGTAACTGGCTAATAATGGCCATCCTGACAGCAACACCATTTCTCATTTGCTTAAATATCCTAGAACGTTCACATTCTACAAGAGAATCATCAATTTCCACTCCTCTATTGACTGGTGCTGGGTGCAAAATAATCGCATGATTCTTCATTCTGCTTTCCCTTTCTATTGTTAAACCATAGGATGTGAGGTAGTCATCACTATTTCTACTCTGGATACTGTCATGCCTCTCGTGCTGAATTCGGAGCAGCATGACGACGTCACACATCTCTACTGCTTCATCCATACTTACATATGAAAAGGGTAAGGATTCATCCTGCCAGCTTTCCTGGGCTGACAAACACACTTCTGCTCCAAGTGTTTGTAATGCATATGCATTTGATCGAGCCACTCTGCTATGCTTGATATCACCAATAATCGCTACTTTGAGACCGTTAAATCGATGAAATTCTTGATAGATAGTAAGGAGGTCCAGCATAGATTGGGTTGGATGCTCTCCCTTACCGTCTCCTGCATTAATCAACGGAACCGTTATCCCATTCTTTAGTTGTTCCAAAACATTCTCCATTGGGTGTCGAATGACTAATATCGAGGCACCAATTGCTTCTAACGTTTTTGCCGTGTCATAAAGCGATTCACCTTTTTGTACACTCGAGCTTTCTTGAGAAAAATCTAACACTTCCATTCCTAATCTGCGTTCTGCTACAGTAAAGCTCATTTTCGTTCTTGTACTTGGTTCAAAGAAAAGATTTGCCACAAAGAGTGGGGTTTCTCTCGATACAATTTTTGTTCGTTCCACTTGATCCGCTCGTTTTAGCAGCTTGATTATTTCATGTTCAGACAGATTTTTCATTGATAGAAAATGCTCCATATCTCATCATCCTCCTTTTATAAAGTGAAACTTCATTCAGTGGGGGGTTACTACCCGTTAACTTGCGATAAAAGGTATAAAAAAACTCTTTGCGAAGAGGTCGCAAAGAGGTAGACGTGTAGAAAAGGTACACGTATCCTATAGGCGACCTTTGGAACCTCTCTGGATTCCTTTTAAAGGTCTGTAATTTATTTTTCGTAAATACTAACTTCATCAGATTGATCCGTTTCATTTAACTGAACAGTAATCACTTCATCCTGTGACGTAGGAACGTTTTTTCCGACATAATCAGCTCGAATCGGCAGCTCCCGATGTCCTCGGTCGATTAAAACAGCGAGCTGAATACTTGATGGTCTTCCTTGATCTACAATTGCATCCATTGCGGCTCTTACAGTTCTTCCTGTAAATAAAACATCATCGACTAAAATTAGCTTTTTTCCTTCAATCGAATCTTCAATATGGGTTTTATTTATTTTTGGTTCCTTTCGATCATCTACTGTTGAGAGATCATCCCGGTACAAGGTAATGTCTAATTCCCCAGTTGGAACCTCTACCCCTTCAATTTGAACGATTTTATCTTTTAAGCGTTTTGCAAGTGGCACTCCCCTTGTTTTAATACCGACAAGGATCAAATCGTTAACCCCTTTATTTCTTTCAAGAATTTCGTGGGCAATTCGGGTTAATGCACGTTGAATAGCTGCTTGATCTAAAACAGTTGCTTTTTTCTGCAATGTTCACCCTCCGATTCTATTCCCATTATAAAACCCCTTTTCTCCATGAAGAAAAAAGGGGTTGGATATACGTATAACCAGTTTTATCCGCTTCCTTCTCAGCCTCACGGGACTGTCTTAAAGGTTCTTATTATTTCTGTTTATTATTCCAAAAAAAGTCGACTATGTCAACACATTTTACGCAAATTATCCAATTCTTCCTCTAAGGTTGCTGGCAATTTCTCATGAAAGGACATCCATTCTCCTGTAGCAGGGTGGGTAAATCCAAGTGTTGAGGCGTGAAGTGCTTGTCCTTCAAGATCAAGCGTTTTTCTCGGGCCATATTTAGGATCACCCGCAATCGGATGGCCAATGTAATGCATGTGTACGCGAATTTGATGTGTCCGACCCGTTTCCAATACACATTGCACAAACGTAAATCCATCAAATTTCTCTTTCACTTCAAAATGTGTGACAGCGGCTCTTCCACCTTCTACAACCGCCATTTTCTGTCGGTCCTTTGGATCCCTCCCGATCGGAGCGTCAATCGTTCCATATTCGTGGGAAATGGAACCATGAACAAGTGCTAAATATTTTCTTTCCACTTTTTTATCCTTTAATTGCGATGCAAGTAAAGCGTGTGCGTGGTCATTTTTTGCTACTACTAAAAGTCCACTTGTATCTTTATCAATTCGATGAACGATTCCAGGTCTAATCGTTCCATTTATACCTGAGAGGTCCTGGCAATGATACAACAATGCATTGACAAGTGTCCCACTCATATGTCCCGCCGATGGATGCACGACCATTCCTTTTGGCTTGGATACGATCAATACATCACTATCTTCATACAATATATGAAGTGGGATGTTTTCAGCTTCTACTTTTAACGGTTTTGGATCAGGGATATTCCATGTAATAACATCACCCGGTTGACATTTGAAATTGCTTTTTATGTGTTCACCATTCACCATGACATAATCATTTTCAATCCATTGCTGCGCTTGCGATCTAGAAGCATCGTCATTTATTTTCGCCAATAGTTTATCGATTCGAAGGCCTTTTTCATTTGCCTCAACTTGATGACTCTGTTCTGTCATGGTCTTTATCTTCCTTTCTTCTTCCGTTCATCTAAAAATGTTGCAATAAGGATAAGAATAACACCGACAACAAGGGATGAATCGGAAACATTAAAGATTGGATAATTGTAAGAGCCAATGTATACGTCAAAAAAATCAACGACTTCTTTTCGAAACAATCGGTCGATAAAGTTTCCGATTGCTCCACCTAGGACAAATCCTAGTCCAACACCCATTAACTTACTTTCCTTTGCATATTGTTTCATATAATACATGACAATGATTATTACAATCGTCGTGATAATGTAAAAAAACATCATTCGACCTTGTAAAATACCCCAAGCAGCACCTTGATTTCGATGGGATGTAATATAAAAGAAATTTTCTATTACTGGAATACTTTCTCCAAGCTCCATCGACTTGACAACGTACCATTTTGACAGTTGATCGATTGCAATCATGACAATTGCTATTATGTAGTAAATATATAGCACATATTTCTCCTCCGATCTTTCTCAAATGCCCTAATTATGAAATAACCATCAACATTACTCCTTAGCATTTTACCATAAAACGAATACAAGTATAACTAATTCTAAAATTGTCGGCCAACATGTAAGAAGGATCCCTCCCGCAAACACGGTTGGGATCCTTTTCAGCTTCTCTTCATAAAACATGAACAAACAACTTACCCTTGATAATGTTTTGTAACAATAGTAGCACAACGTGAACAGAGTTCTGGATACTGGTCATCTGAACCAACTGTTTCTGAGGCTACCCAGCAACGCTCACATCGCTTGCCTGGATGTTTTTCAACTAAAACGGAGACGTGATCGTATGTCTTGGCATCTGTTAGGTCGTCGCTTACTTCCGTTTCAGAAACAATTAACAGTTGATGCAAATGGCCGATATTGTTAAGCAATTCCTTCGTAGCTGTATCCTTAGGTGCGATCGTTACCTTTGCTTCTAATGATTTTCCGATAACTTTTTCGGCTCTTGCTTCTTCTAGTGCCTTCAGTATGTCGTCACGAACCTCCATAAACTGATCCCACTTATTTTTTAGGTTTTCACTACCTTCCACTTCCCTTGGTGTAGGCATATCCGTAAGCTGTGCATTTTCTGCCTCTCTACCAGGGATATATTGCCACACCTCTTCTGCAGTATGAGGAAGAAGTGGAGAAAGTAGTTTCACTAAAGCATTTAAGATTTCATAGTAAACCGTTTGGATACTACGACGTCTAGGATGATCTTCACTTTCAATGTAAAGAATATCCTTGGCAAAATCTAAATAGAAGGAACTTAATTCGATTGAGCAAAAGTTATGAATCGAGTGGTAGACAGTAGAAAATTCATAACGATCATATGCAGAAAGAGCTTTCTTCACCAACTCCTGAAGCTTAACAAGCATATAACGATCCACTTCCTGTAAATCTTCTTCTGCTACCGTGTTCTGTTTTGGATCAAAATCATGCAGATTCCCGAGCATAAACCTGAACGTATTCCTGATTTTGCGATATCCTTCAGAGGTCTGTTTGATAATATCATCCGAGATTCTAACATCGGACTGGTAATCAACCGATGCAACCCACAAACGTAAAATGTCTGCTCCATATTGCTTCATGATTTTAGATGGAACGACAACATTTCCTACAGATTTACTCATCTTGCGCCCTTCTCCATCCAAAGCAAATCCATGACTGATAATCGTCTCGTATGGTGCCTTCCCTGTAACAGCAACCGCTGTCGACATGGAGGAGTTAAACCAACCCCGATATTGATCTGATCCCTCTAAATAGATGTCTGCTGGCCGTTGTAATTCCGGTCGCTCTTGTAATACTGCTTCATGTGAGGAGCCGGAATCAAACCATACATCCATAATATCCATTTCTTTTGTAAATGTACCGTGTGGACTATGTTCAGATGTGAATCCTTCTGGCAATAAGTCTGTTGCCTCCCACTCAAACCATACATTTGAACCGTGCTTACGAAATAGATCAGACACATGCTGGATCGTTTCATCTGTTATAATTGGCGTCTTATCTTCTCCATAAAATACAGGAATCGGGACTCCCCATGTACGTTGCCGTGAAATGCACCAGTCTTCACGGTCGCGTACCATGTTAAATAATCTTGTTTCACCCCAGTTAGGGAGCCAGTTTATACGCTTAATTTCCTTTAGAATGTCTTCACGAAAGTCCTTAATCGACGCAAACCATTGGTCCGTTGCCCGGAAAATAGTTGGCTTTTTAGTTCTCCAATCATGTGGGTAGGAGTGTGTAATAAACTGCAATTTAAGTAATGCTCCGACTTCTTCCAGCTTTTCTGTAATCATTTTATTCGCTTTATCATAAAATTCGCCTTCAAAGCCTGGTGCATCGCTTGTGAATTTACCTTTTTCATCTACAGGACAAAGTACATCTAATCCGTATTGTTTACCAACATAGAAGTCGTCTTCCCCGTGTCCTGGTGCGGTATGCACACACCCAGTACCACTTTCTGTTGTAACGTGATCACCTAATACAATCAACGAATCACGATCATAAAATGGGTGCTTTGCTACAACGCGATCTGCTTCGTGTCCTTTAAAAGTCTTTACAACTGTAGGATTTTTCCAATCTAATACTTGACTTACCTCTTCCAACATATCATGAGCAATCACAAATTTATCTTCTTGTACTTGTACGACAGAATAGTCAAGACTAGGGTTTAGACTAATAGCTAGGTTAGCTGGAATCGTCCATGGTGTTGTTGTCCAAATGATAAACTTTTCATCACCGGTTAATAGTGACTTTCCATCCTTTACTTCAAACGCTACATAAATAGACGGGGACCTTTTATCTTGGTATTCAATTTCGGCTTCGGCTAAAGCTGACTCTGAGGAAGGTGACCAATAAACAGGCTTTAATCCTTTATAGATGTAGCCCTTTTTCGCCATGTCACCAAACACCTTGATTTGCGCTGCTTCATAGTCTTTTGTAAGCGTTACATATGGATTCTCCCAATCACCACGAACCCCTAGCTGTTTAAACTGAGTCCGTTGACGATCAATTTGTTCCAACGCATAGTCTGCACATTTTTGTCTAAACTCTGCAATACTCATTTTTTTACGATCGATCTTTTTTTTCTTTGTTAAAGCCGTTTCAATTGGTAGCCCGTGTGTATCCCACCCAGGCACATACGGTGCATCGTATCCTGCCATTGATTTATACCGAGCGATAAAATCTTTTAAAATTTTATTTAAGGCATGCCCCATGTGTAAATCACCATTTGCATATGGCGGGCCATCATGTAAAACAAATAACGGTCTTCCTTTTGTACGTTTTTGAACCTTATCGTACATGTTCGCCTTGTCCCATTCTTCTTGCATAACTGGTTCTTTGTTTGGCAAATTCCCACGCATTGGGAAGTCTGTTTGCGGCATTAACAACGTGTTCTTATAATCCAATTGTATAACCTCCTTATGGCTTATCGTAGTTTTAAAAATAAACGAAAAAAGCCCCTCACATCCCAAAGGGACGAGAAGGACTCGCGGTACCACCCTTATAGATTTGATCGGTCTTTGCAATGATCAAATCCACTTGCAAATTCGTAACGTGAATGAATCGTCCAATTCTACTCTATTTTCGATTGGAAGCTAAAAGGTGATTTTCTAAAAGGAAACTGTGCCAGGCTCACACCTTCCCTGACTCGCTTAAACAGTTGATTTCTTTTGTACTTTCCTTATCATCGCAAATAACATATGAACCTTGTAGGATCAAGTTTTCATTTTTTTAAGAGGATGTTCAAAAAGTCACCAAATGATAAGCGGCGCATCTCAGGCCCACACGATGTGGGTCATGCAGGCGTTGCCACAGGACGTGGCGGTCTTAGCCTGTATTCCTTAAATGGCTTGTTTTTCCGTTACTCACGTATTAAAGGCATACGTTCCGTTACTCAAAACTACGCCGCCTCGACCTGCTTGCTTCTAATTTGCCGACTTTTTGAACACGTACTTTAACTTATCTTTATGTTTAAGAATTATATGTAAAATTTCATTAAACGTCAAGACCTATGAATTGTTTTCCGCTGGCTCTTTGTCATAATCCAATTCACCGCTTATTTCTATATCAAATAATCCATCCCAATCGTCACTCTGAACCATTTCTAATTGCGCTTCCACTAGCATCTTTAAGCGGGTTCGAAACACCTTTGCTTGTTTTTTTAGTTCTTCCACTTCGATTGTAATACGCCTTGATTTATGCAGTGCTTCGTTAATAATTCGATCTGCATTCTTTTCAGCTTCTTTGATGATCAGTTTCGATTCCTTCGTTGCATTACTCTTTACTTCTTCAGCTGTCTCCTGTGCAATCAATATTGACTTATTTAACGTTGTCTCTATATTGGTAAAATGACCCAATTTCTCGGATTGTTGATCCAGTTTTTCTTTTAATTCCTTTTTTTCACGAATAACCATTTCATAATCTTTGATAACCTGATCCAAAAATTCATTTACCTCATCTTCATCATACCCTCTAAATCCTCTTGTAAACTCTTTATTGTGAATATCAAGTGGTGTTAATGGCACACCTGCCACCTCCTTGCTAATTATTCGTGTCTTATTCCTATAAACGAATTGAAAATTTTATAGAAGAATTTCATAGAACTAGTATAGAAATAGTTCGACAAAAAGGAAAGAAATCCTTCAAAAAATAGTATTTATTTTAATTTTTCGATTGTTATTTTCCACTTTTCTTTTTTCGTCATCCCATCAACTCGTGTGATTTTCCCTCTTCCTTTGCCTCTTAAGGAAAGCAGATCTCCTTCTGCTAATTTAAAGGCAGGGTCTTCTATCACACGAAAATTCACTTTCACAAGCCCTTTTTGGACAAAGGTTACTGCTTGTTGTCTAGAGATTCGAAACATTTCCTTTAGAACAACATCTAATCTTAGGGAGGATACAGTAGCATCCTGCTCAACCCAAGATTCATTTGTCACTATTTTTTCATCCAAATCCTTGTCGATAAAGGTTACCTTAGCCATTTTCACTTCATTAAAATTCATTTTAACAAAGGAAGCAATATCTGCTGTAACTACAATTTGAATGATTCCATTCCCAACCGTAATGTCCCCTATTTTTTTTCGCTTCATACCAAGGGATAAAAATGCACCGAGAACATCGCGGTGTTCTAGCTTAACAAATTTATCAGGATACTTCGCTTCCAACAACACAATTTGATAGTCTTCCTCTGTAAGTTCAACATAATAAGGAGCCAATACCGCCCGCTTTCTTTCAGCAGCATGACCGCCATATACACCCCAAACAACATCATCGCTATTACCGATGATAGAAGAAAAAATCGTTTGTTCTCTTGGATCCAAAAAATCGGTTAGCTTCGATTGATAAGACGTTTCAACAGCTTGTCTCCAGGAAAGTACTTGATCAATGAATGGATGCTCTTCTTTTCGAAAGTGCTGATATAAATCCATACATTCACCCCCTTAAAAATGGCCGTTAAAAAACTTGGCGTTAGGCCAAGTTTTTATTATCAAACCCTATAGAGGTTGTTCAAAAAGTCACCAAATGATAAGCGGCGCATCTCTTCGTTGGCTTGTTTTTCCGTTACTCACGTATTAAAAGCATACGCTCCGTTACTCAAAACAGCGCCGCCTCGACCTGCTTGCTTCTAATTTGCCGACTTTTTGAACACGCACTTATACGATCATTCTAAATAATTGTACAAGTCCACTACGAGCAAAATTTAAAACAAGAATTGCCACAATCGGCGAAATATCGATCATACCTAAAGGCGGGATAATCTTCCGAAAGGGCTCTAAAAATGGCTCGCTAATTTTCGCCAAAAACACACCGAAAGATGATTCCCTTGCTCCAGGGAACCAAGACATAAAGATATAAGCGATTAACGCATATGTATAAATCATAATTGCATAATCAAGAATTACATATAATTGGTACATTTCTATAAACCACCTCTTTTTTTCTATTCTTCGATCACTAATTCAGAAATAGAACCTGAAACATCAACATTATCAGGTGTGCAAAGAAAAGTATGCTCCCCTAACTTCTGAATGTTCCCTGCAATAGCATACACCGTCCCACTAAGAAAGTCGATTATTTGCTTGGCTTGTGCATGATCAACTCTTTGTAAGTTAATAATAACGGATCGACGGTTTACAATATGATCCGCTATTTCCTGTGCTTCACTATACGTTCTTGGCTCACAGAGTATGACTTTCGACTGTGAAGTAACACTCTTTAAGCTTACAACTTTTGAACCTAATTGGTTTTGGCTCGATCGATTATCGGAATTCTGTAGCTGCTGTTCTGCCTCTACGTATTCGTATTCATCTTCTAGTGTAAAAAACGTTTTAATTTTATTTCGTAAGCTCATTGCTTTTCACCTCAACGATTTGATTCCCCCACAAGTTTGGAGCCAATACGTACATGTGTTGCACCTTCCTCAACCGCAATTTGATAATCATTGCTCATTCCCATGGATAAATAGTTACAAGGGGCATGAGCGTAAGACTTCGATCGAATTTGGTCGCGTAGCTCTCGTAAAGAACGAAATGTTTTTCGTAAAATTGCTTCATCCTCAACAAAAGGTGCCATTGTCATTAGTCCAATTACTTCAATATTAGGATAGTTCCCTAATTGCTCGATAAAGGGTAGCACATCCTTTTTCAATAAGCCATGCTTTGTATTCTCTTCACTAATGTTAACCTGTATAAAGCAGGGCATTTTTTTTGAAGTGCGTTTCTGAATTTCTTTGGCCAAAGACAAACGATCCAAAGAATGAATCACAGCAACTTGATCAATGATCTCTTTCACTTTTCGAGATTGCAATGTCCCGATAAAATGCCATGTCGCTGTTTGAGACAATTGTTCGAATTTTTCATTAAGTCCTTCAGCACGATTTTCACCTAGATGACGTATCCCTGCATCAATTGCTTCCTTCGCTCGTTCAATTGTAACATATTTCGTCACAGCAATGATATTTACTTCTTCTGGATTACGTCCAGCTCGTTCACAAGCCTGTCTGATTTTTTCCTGTATGTCTGCTAAATTTGAAGCAACGTCCATGTATATCCCCTTCCACATAAAACGAAAATACGATATCCTCTATTTGAGGAAGCTATTCATGGTATCCAATAAATCCAATCATTCTTCCTGTTTTGCCATTATCCCTACGATGGGAAAAAAACGTTTCATCTTCCTCAAATGTACAATAATTTGATATATGTATATGAGTGTTCTGAATTCCAGCTTGTAAAAGAATTTCATGATTTAAACGTTTTAAGTCTAGCATATAATGGCCATTTTTTGTAGGCTTTGTCGTTTTTTCTTTAAAATGGTGTGGAATATGGGATATGACCTTATCATCTACTTCATACTGTGTTTTACCAATACACGGTCCAATTGCAGCCTGTATATTAGTAGCTTCAACACCCACTTCTTTCAATTTATCTACCATCACCTTTGCCATTTCATGCACAGATCCGCGCCATCCTGCATGGGCAATCCCAATCCATTTTGTTATCGGATCAAAAAAATACAGTGGAACACAATCAGCAAATAAGGCAGTAAGTAGGACGCCTTTTTTGTTCGTGATCATACCATCACACCCAATGATGGCGTCGTGGTGATTCCGAATACCTTTTCCTTTTTGTTCTGCTGTCACCACAGCAATATCTGTGCCATGAATTTGTTCGGCAAACACCCATTGCTCTAATGGAAATTCAAGCTCATGAGCAAGCTTGTTTCTGTTTGCAATGACGTCTTCTTTTTTGTCTGGTACGTGCAATCCAAGATTCATACTTCGATACGGAGAGCGGCTAATACCACCTTTTCTCGTTGATATCCCAACTCGTAGGCGATCATCGACGGATTCCCACTCTTTTAAGGATAAATAGGATAGATTTGTTCGTTGAAAAGAGTCTGCCATACGTTGCATCCCACCTTGTTTTTTTCCATTTTACCATACAGAACCTGTTCCCCAAATACTAATTTTGCTGATGATCTACTTGATTTAAATAAAGAGTGGGTTGTTGCACCTTTTTTACAAGAATAACATCCTCACCAATTGTCAAGATATGATTCCATGGAATGATTATTTCTTCTTCGCTTCCAAATAGGCCCATTACTTTCCCTTTTAACCCGATAACGAGTGCCTGTATGCTTCCTGTATCTACATCAATTTCTAAGTCTGATAAATGGCCAAGTCTTTTTCCATCCTCCACAACGACAATATCCTTCGTTTGCAATTCAGATAATGTACGCAATGATACCACCTGCCTTTTTACAACTATATGCAGGAAATGTGCTATTTTTTCGTTTTTATTCATTAAAACGTTAAAAACCCCTTGCCTATTAATAAAATAGACTAAGGGGTTCATTTGGCTATGAGATTACTCAAACATTTGTTTATTCATTTCATGAATAGCTGCTTTTTCCAATCGAGATACTTGTGCTTGTGATATGCCAATTTCTTCAGCAACTTCCATTTGTGTTTTCCCTTGAAAAAATCGTTTGTTAAGAATCATTTTTTCTCGTTCATTCAATCGATGCATGCCCTCTTTTAGTGAAAGCTTGTCTAACCAAAAGGTGTCTTTATCTTTTTCATCACTTAGTTGATCCATAACAAATATTGGATCGCCACCATCATTGTAAATTGGTTCAAACAGGGATACTGGATCTTGAATCGCATCCATAGCAAAGACTATGTCTGAATGCGGCACCCCTAATTCTTCAGCGATTTCCATTGGTGTAGGATCCTTTGATGTCTTACTAATTAACTTTTCTCTAACTTGCAGTGCTTTATATGCTATATCCCTTAATGATCTTGAGACTCGAATAGGATTATTGTCTCTTAAGTATCGACGGATTTCTCCGATTATCATCGGAACGGCATAAGTTGAAAATTTAACATTATGACTCAAATCAAAATTATCAATTGATTTCATTAAACCGATACAACCAACTTGAAATAGGTCATCTACATATTCACCACGGTTATTAAATCGTTGAATAACACTTAGAACAAGCCGTAAATTTCCATTCACTAACTGTTCTCTTGCGGATATGTCTCCTTCTTGCATTTGGCGAAATAATTTCCTCATTTCTTCATTTTTCAAAACAGGTAATTTAGAGGTATCTACCCCACAGATTTCCACTTTATGTCTTGTCATGTTCTACCCTCCCGATTGGAGATCTATTCATGGAACAGTATCTCCCCTGGGAAGGAATTTTATGCAAGTCGTTCTTTCTCTTAACCAGCTGTAAACGGTTTAATTACTATTAATAAAGGGTTAGACCATTTTATTAAATTCTTTTTTCAGCCTCCGGATAATCTTTTTTTCTAAACGTGAAATGTAGGATTGCGAAATGCCTAACATGTCCGCAACATCCTTCTGTGTTTTTTCCTCTTCTCCAATCAAACCAAATCGAAGCTCCATAATTTGTTTTTCTCGATCATTAAGCTGCTCCAGTGCTTTTTTCAACAAAGATTTATCTACATTTGCTTCGATTCCCTTCGTGATAATATCGTCATCCGTACCTAGAACATCTGATAACAGAAGTTCATTTCCATCCCAATCAATGTTTAAAGGTTCATCAAATGAAATTTCAGATTTTAATTTATTATTTCTCCTCAAGTACATTAAAATTTCGTTCTCAATACATCTCGATGCATAAGTAGCAAGTTTGATTTTTTTTTCGGGATTAAACGTATTTACAGCTTTAATTAAACCAATTGTACCAATACTAATTAAATCCTCAATATTAATTCCAGTATTTTCGAATTTGCGAGCAATGTATACAACTAAGCGCAAATTTCTTTCAATAAGCATGGATCTTGCGGCTTTATCTCCAATGGGTAATCTTTTCAATAACTCCGCTTCTTCTTCTTTTGACAAAGGAGGTGGCAATGCCTCACTTCCACCAATATAATATATTTCTTTCGTTTTAAATCCTAATTTTATTAATAGGTTATACCACCATAATTGAATTTTTAATTTCCACTTTTTCATCTAGTAATCTCTCCTTTGCCTCTGTTTTATGCGGAAGAAATGACCGATTGCTTCACTATTTTGGGATGTAACAAACAGTGATAGCTTCCATCAGTTGCTAAATCCCCAAATTGTAGGCCAATTAATAATTTGTTTGTGGATAATTCCGTATTATTGTAATGCAATAACAAGGACTCTGGTTTAATTGCAATCATGAAGGTACGATTTCCATCTACTCCTTGATATGGGACGATGTGCATTTTGCCTTGCCAACCTTCAGGAACAGCTTCAAAGTCCAGCGTTTCCTGTGCGCCCTCGAGTAATGACCATTCCGTTTTACTAAACCAATTTGCCAGAAAGCTTTGGTCACAGATGATTACTGGTCTTTGAGATAGTGGATCGACAAGCTGGTTCCCACTATCAATATAACCAGTAGTTGAAAAACGCTTTCCCTTCATTTGAATCGTAACCTCACATAGTTGGTCATAATGTATTTTTTCGCCTTCTTGCCTGTCCATTCGGGATTTCGTAAACCACCAAATAATAGGAAATCCAATGGCGACAAATATCCAACTGATTTGATCCCCGTATCCTGTCTTGAAGGTTAACATGGCATTCCCTGTTGTATTAAACTGTTGTCCAAGTAAAAAATGACTGGCGATTAATCCACCTCCAAGAGTGAAAGTGATAAAATAAAAAGAAAGGATTCTTTTTATATACTGTCTCGTATTCTTAAATCCAAATGCACACCATATAATGATGAAGGAATATAATCCTTTCCCAAGTGGAGAAGTAAGAAAAGAGTCTGGAAAATAAATTGTAAGAGGAACAATAATCGAGGCTACAAAGGCCCCGAATGCAACACGTAATCTCTTAGTATTATCTTTTGTGATCCATTGTGTTAACAGAAGAATCATAAAGTCTAACAATAAATTCAGTACCCAAACTGCATCTAAGTAAATCTCCACCTTTTTCTTCCTTTCGAATCAAGTGCATTTATGAGGATTTGAAGCTAGTATAACGAAGATGAAAACAGAAGTCTGTCACATTTTGTGTTCTATCAACGACTTATTTTTAGAACTTATTAGTGATTTTGTCGGAAGCAAAATGAATATAAGTTGGAAGCAGGAAGTCGGAGATTGGAAGTCGGAAGTTAGAAACAGGAAAAGAAAAAAAGGATCAAAAGATATAATTCCTTTTGATCCTTCTCAAATCTATGTTTGAATTTTATTCGATTTTATCTTCTTCGATTTCGATTTCGCAAAAAGGTAGGTATATCTAATGTATCTTCTTCTTGCTTTACTTTTTGCTGTGTTTGGGTCTCACGACGTGGATCTTCCCTGCGTCTTTCAGTTGACGCTTGCTGGGCTGTATTTACTACTGGACGTTGCTTTGGTTGATTGCCGCTCGATAATTTAGATTCTTCAAAGCCTGTTGCGATAACAGTTACAACGATTTCCTCTTTGAGATCTTCATTAATAACAGAACCAAAAATAACATTCACTTCCTGGTCTGCAGCAGACGTAACGATATCCGCTGCTTCTTGAACCTCATACAAGCTTAAATTGGCACCTCCGCTTATATTCATTAATACACCATGTGCACCATCAATAGAAGTCTCCAGAAGTGGAGACGATATAGCTTTTTTTGCTGCTTCAGTTGCACGGCTTTCTCCAGTTGCAACCCCAATTCCCATTAATGCTGATCCTTTGTCAGACATGATTGTTTTCACGTCCGCAAAATCAACGTTAATTAGCCCTGGTACAGCAATTAAATCAGAGATACCTTGTACACCTTGCCTAAGAACATTGTCGGCTTCTCGGAATGCTTCTAGCATCGGTGTATTTTTATCAACAATTTCGAGTAAGCGATCATTAGGAATGACAATCAGCGTGTCCACATTCGTTTTAAATGCGTCAATTCCAGTCATTGCTTGTGTTGATCTTTTTCGACCCTCAAAAAGAAACGGACGAGTGACAACACCAACCGTTAACGCACCTATCTCTTTTGCAATCTGTGCAATGACAGGGGCAGCACCAGTTCCTGTACCTCCACCCATTCCAGCTGTAACGAATACCATGTCGGCACCTTGCAATGCTTCTTCAATTTGTTCTTTGCTTTCTTCAGCAGCCTTGCGACCAACCTCAGGATTCGCACCTGCTCCCAGACCCCGTGTAAGCTTCGTACCTATTTGCATTTTAACTTCTGCTTTTGATAAATTTAGAGCCTGTGCATCCGTGTTGACAGCGATAAATTCCACACCTTGTACTCCGTGCTCAATCATTCGATTAACCGCATTGCTACCGCCACCACCAACGCCGATTACTTTGATCGTTGCTAGCTGATCCAAATTCGTATCGAAATCTAACATCTTTCGTTCCTCCTAAATTTGCAAGATTACAAGATTCGTTGAAGTTATGTTCATTTCCATGTCATTTAAAGCGCACTTTAATCGAAAAAATATTTAAACAGATTAGCGATTCCTGAATCCTTTTTCTTTTGCACTGTTGTTTCATCGTTTTTCTGTGTTCTTTTTATTTTCTTAGACTTCGGTTCCTCATACATCGTTACAGATTGAAACAATTCTTTACCTTGTATTTTCGCATTACGATAGGCAAATTGCAAGATACCTACGCCTGAAGTATATTGAGGCTCTCTAACCCCAATATAATCTGGAATAGCAACCCGAACATTTGTCTGAAATATATCTTGAGCGAGATCAAGAACGCCAGGCATACTCATGGATCCCCCTGTTAGTACATATCCACCAGGGATTTCCTGATATCCCATTTTTCTAATCTCACTTTCAGCAAAAACAAATATTTCTTCTAATCTAGCTTCTATCATATCAGAAATTTGCAGCTGATTAAATGTTTGTCTTTTGTTACTTCCAATAATAGACGCTTCAAAGGTTTCCTCTTCTCTCGCATCGTCAAAGAATGCATGGCCATGATTTACTTTAATTTCTTCCGCTTCTTCAGAGGATGTGCGAATACCAATTGAAAGATCCTTTGTAATGTTGTCTCCACCTAACGGAATAACACTAGTAGAAACGAGATGATCATTTTCAAAAATGGAAACAGTTGTACTACCGCCACCAACATCAATTAAAGCGACACCAAGGTTTTTCTCATCCTTTGATAAGGCGATCGAACCAGAAGCAAGTGGCTGTAAACAGATATCAAGCACCTCAAGATTAGCTCGTTCCACGCACTTCAAGATATTATGTAAAACTGTCTTAGAGCAAGTAATAATCGTTCCTTCCATCTCTAATCGTACACCAATCATTCCTCGAGGATCGTTAATCTCATCAAGTCCATCAACAATAAACTGTCTTGGTATAACATCAATAATCTCGCGTTCAGGTGGAATGGAAATTACTTGTGCTGCATCGATTACTCTATTGATATCATCGTTCCCTATTTCCTTGTTATCACTAGAAACCGCAACAACGCCATGGCAAGGCTGCAAATTTATATGGTTACCGTCTACTCCGACAACCACCCGATCAATGTGCATATCCACCATACGTTCCGCTTGTTCGACTGCTGTTTTAATGGATTGTACAGTTTGATCTATATCAACAATGGCACCTTTTTTCATTCCGTTTGATTTCGCTGTACCAACTCCAATAATATTTAAAGAATCCTGTAGTACTTCACCAATTATCACTTTAATTTTTGATGTACCGATGTCTAGACTAACCAATATCTCATTGTTCAATGAAAGGCACCTCCTAATTTAAGGCATCTGAATAGTTCAAATATTAACGAAAAAACGAACAAATTACAATCCATTTTTATTGTTTACTATCAGATTGTTAAAAATTACTAATATTTTTCAATACACGATGAAACTTATTACAAAATTCTTCTTTAATATAAAGGATATTCAACATAAATCGACGATTCCCTTTTATTTTCTTTTAAATTTCTCTAATTTCTTATGTTTCGACAAATTTTCCATGAAACACCTGCGTATGATGGATAGATTTTGAAAAAGTCGTACTCCAAATGCGAAAACAGCTGCTAGGTACAAATCGATGCCTAGCTGTACACCGAGAAAGGCAAGCAGTGCTGCAAGCGAAACATTAAAGAAAAAGCCAGATATAAATATTTTTTCATCGAACTTATTCTCTAAATGTGCTCGAATCCCTCCAAATAATGTGTCAAATGCAGCCAATACTGAAATAGATAGGTAATTCGCATATTCTTCTGGAATCGTAATATTAGACAAGAAACCTAACAAAATACCAACAACCAAAAATAGTGCTGGTAACCACATTAATTCTCACCTGCTTCTTCTATCTCTTTCACTTTAATCCATTTAACATTGATCGTTCCATCATATTTAGGTAGCGTAATATCATCTTCCAATGTTGCAGTTATATCTAGTGCATCAATTGCAAAGTTATCTTTTGAATTACTAACTTGCAAATAGTCGAAAAGTTTTTTAGGGTTTTCGGCTAAAACCAATATTTTTATTGGCAGAGATGGTAGTGGTTGGTTATTGACATATGTTTTACCATTAACATATCGAATCGGGCTGAGATTTGTAATTCTTTCATTTTCTATCGCGATCTCTTTTGCTCCAAAACTATTTAATTCATTGATTAACCGGTTTAAATGGTCTGGTGTAAGGCTTGGATATTGTTGTAGTTCATCTGATTCGACAAAAATAGGTTCAATTGTAAGCACAACTCCAGCTCCAGTAACCTCCGTAAGACCAGCTTCTTGAGTCAAATTCTCAATGGAGTTCTTTATTGTTTGAAGCTTTTCTTCTTCCGTTTGTTTGTCATACTTTTCAATTGTCTGATCTGTTTGTTCTATTTGTTTATAAAGACTTTGTTGAAGTTTCTGCTGTTCTTGAATGGCTGTTCGAACCTCCCACAGGTCTCTTGTATCGCGTTTTTTTGGAATTTGCGTTGATTGAAACTGCACGGCTATCATTATACCAGTAAGTAGACAAATAAAGGAAACAAGAATTAGATGCTTCTTTTTCATTGCTACCACCTGTCTCCTGAAACTCTTGATTCCATATCAACACGATCCTGTTTTTCAATTTCAACCTCTATATTATCACTTACAAGAAGATCGACTACTCCATTCGTTAACGTCACACTTGAATAAAGCACCTCAGGATTTCCAATTGCAGACACAACAAAAGGTGCTGGGTACGGAATCCCATCCACAGAAACAACAGGACCAACACATGAAATATAGCTATCACGATAAATCCTTTGACCGTTAATCGCCACCGCATTTGCCCCAGCACTTAACAGTTCGTTCATAACTAAGTAAATGTGCCGTTCATGAACAAGATAATTGTTCGGATTTTCTTCAGATGGTACATAGTCTGCATCTCGTAACGTTACTTCAATCCCTTCTCCAGTAATTGGAAGTTCCCCAACGAGAATCTGTAAATCTTTTTTTCTTTCCACGTACCTACTAATTAATTGTTGCTGTTCCCCTAGTTTTCCTTCTAACTGCTGGAGGTTTTGACGTTTTTCTTCTAATTCATTTCTGAGCTCCTTATTCTGTTCTTCTAGTTGGATTAACTGCTGCCGATAATAATAATCTTTTTCCCATTGTTGATCAGATAGTTGAATGACGTTTGATTCATTTTTTGTGTATTGGTAGCTGAATGAAACAAGAAACCCTAACACCAGAAAAACGAAAGAAAGGATAACGTGCCTACCCTTCAACTTCATTTTCATTCTCCTTCGTTTTAGGCATTTCTTCATCAGAATTGGCGCTAAATTCCTGAAAATAAGCTCCTACCCCAATATGTATCACTCCAGAACCCTTCTTACTTGCATCAATTTGTGAGGCAATTGAAGGGTATAGTTGCATTCTTTTTGAAAAATTACGAATCGATGCCTCTACCAGAAATCCATCATTCATATATAGTATGATTCGATAGGGGTTGTCCTTTTGAGGCTGCCATTCGATTTCAGAAATTAAATCCACTACACGATCTGATAAGGCATTTAACTCATTTGTCATTTCTTTCAAATAAATTTCTTTCGTAAAACCACTTAACAACGGAGCATCCCCAAGAGAAGGTTCCCCTTGTTGTTTGTCCAAAACTTTTCCGGTTTCTAAAATTGGACTCCAACTCCCATTTACTTTTACATAGGCAACTCGATCATATTCTTCTACCTCAATACGAATGGTTGATGGGAATTTCTTAGAGACCTGAACACTCTTAATAAGAGGATTATTCTTTATTGAAGTTTCCACTTTATTTTTATCAACGCTCCAAAAGTTGTCTTTTTTCGAAAGACCACTTTGTTCCTTTATGTACTGTTCCTCGAGAAATGCGTTACCACTCACAGCAACATATCGAACATCACTGAGGGAGGATTGTAAATAAATGATAATGGAGATTAACACAAAGAAAACAGAGAGATAAAAAATCAAGCGTCGGTTTGCTTTTTTCTTCCGAGCCTGCTTTAGTTTAGGAATTCTGTCTTCAATCGACACAACCTTCTTTTTGTTCATCTAAGGTCTTCCTTTAAAAAGATTTTACGCATATTTAAATTATATCACATTTTTATTCTTTATCCGACCTACTTCCAAACAATTTTCAACTTCATTTTACTAAACGTTCATTTAATAGTGCATGTTCAAAAAGTCACCGAATTAGAAGCAAGCAGGTCGAGGCGGCGTAGTTTTGAGGAGCGCAGTGTAGACATAACCTACATGAGCACCGGAAAAACAAGCCAACGAAGAGATGCGCCGCTTATCATTTGGTGACTTTTTGAACATCCTTTAATGAACAAAAAAACTCCTTCCCCATTAAAGGAGAAAGAGATGTTAAGTTAAATTTTCGCATATTTACTTATATTCAACAGAATTCCGACAGAGAAAAGTGTAAGGGTTAATGATGAGCCACCATAACTAATAAATGGTAATGTTATCCCGGTAACAGGTATAAGCCCAATAACCACGCTAATATTGATCATCACCTGTATCGAAATCATCCCGATAATCCCTAACCCCAGTAAACTTCCAAATGTATCTGGTGCAGCTAAGGAAACACGAATCCCTCTCCATAAAAGAAGTAAAAACAAGAGTAGCACGAACGTTCCACCGATAAACCCCAATTCTTCTGCCAGTATTGCAAAAATAAAATCATTTTGCGGCTCAGGCAAGTAAAAAAACTTTTGCAGACTTTGGCCTAAACCTAGCCCCATTAGTCCACCAGGCCCAATAGCATAAAGGGATTGAATAATTTGGAATCCATCCCCTAGTGGATCCTCCCACGGATTTAAAAATGCCGTAATTCGATCGATACGGTATGGCGCGGACGCTATTAATCCAGCAAAACCAACTAAGCCAAGTAGTCCCAATCCGATAAAATGTGAAATTCTAGCTCCTGCTACAAAGATCATCACCATGCTGGTTAAAACAAGAACCATACCTGTACCCAAATCGGGTTGTAGCATGATAAAGCCAAATGCAACAAATACAAGTAGAAGGGATGGAAGAAAGCCCTTTTTTAAGGATGTAATATACTTTTGGTGGATGGATAGATATGTAGCTAAAAAAATGATTAATCCAAGTTTCATGAACTCAGAAGGTTGAACACTAAAGGCACCAACCCCTATCCAGCTCCTAGCTCCACCACGGACCATTCCAACTCCTGGAATTAAAACAGCTAATAGTAACAGGAAACAGATAAGTAAGATCGGCTTTGCGTACTTTCGCCAAAAATAATAAGGAACATTCATGACACCATACATGGCGATTATCCCAACAACAGCGAACAGCAACTGCCTTTTAGCAAAGAAAAAAGAATCATTAAATCTGTAATTAGCCCAAATAGCCGAAGCACTATATACCATTACAACTCCAACGGTTAACAAAGCTAAAATCACGATCGTTAGTATTAAGTCTGGCGCGTGTTTACTCTGCGCCTTTTGTCTCCATTTAAACAAAAAGACACCCCATCTCCAAAAAACATCAGAACGTGGGGCTTGGCCATAATAGTGCGTGTTCAAAAAGTCGGCAAATTAGAAGCAAGCAGGTCGAGGCGGCGATGCTTCTGAGAACCGCAGTGTAGGCTTTCCCTACATGAGGACCGGAAGAACGAGCCATTTAAGGAATACAGGCTAAGACCGCCACGTCCTGTGGCAACGCCTGCATGACCCACATCGTGTGGGCCCGAGATGCGTAGCTTATCATTTGGTGACTTTTTGAACATCCTCTAATAGAGAAGAGAGCCTTCTCACTATAAAAAAAGAGGAAGAACTCGATGCAACATGTAAAACAAGCCCCTATTCTAATGTATGCACAGCTTCCGTAAACATGTCTCCTCTTTCTTCAAACGTTGCATATTGATCCCAGCTTGCACATGCTGGTGAAAGAAGTATGATGTCCTGTTCACTAGAGAGCTCATACGCTTTTTGTACGGCATGTTTTACATTATCGACGAATTTCACTGTATCTATTCCTGCCTGGTGTGCAGTTTTAGCTAATTTTTGAGCTGTCTCTCCAAAAACCACCATGGCTTTTACTTTTTCTAAATGTGGGATTAAATCATCAAATGAATTCCCTCGATCTAATCCTCCAGCGAGCAATATGATCGGATGTTCAAAAGCTGCTAATGCCTTGGAGGTTGCTAAAATGTTGGTTGCCTTTGAATCATTATAAAATAATCTTCCATTTCGATTATCTACAAACTGTAAGCGATGTTTGACACCTGTAAACGTCTTAAGTACATCTTGAATGGCTGCTGTTGTCACACCGTTTAATTTAGCTGCACAGACTGCCGCTAAAATATTCTCTAAATTATGTTTTCCGACGAGTACGATATCGGAAAGTAAAATGATTTCTTCCTCTTTAAAGTAAATCGATGTGTTGTTACACCAAGCTCCATCTATACATCTCTTTGTAATAGAAAAAGGAACTTTGATGGAAGGTGCTTCCTGAACAGTATCCACTACTTGTTCGTCATCCGCATTGTATACAATAAAGTCGTGTTCCGTTTGATTTTTAAAAATATTGCTTTTTGCACGTTTGTAGTTTTCAAACGACTGATGATAATCAAGATGACTTTCAAATAAATTTAGAAGTACGGCGATATCAGGTCTAAACGTTTCAACACCTAACAATTGAAAGGAGGAAAGCTCTATGACCATACTTTCATTTTGTTCAAGTGATTGTGCTACCTCCGTTGCTACGTTTCCGATATTTCCAGCAATTTTAGCCTGTTGATTACTATTTTTCAACATTTCATAAATTAACGTAGTAGTAGTCGTTTTCCCGTTTGAGCCAGTTATTCCGATCAAATGGCCATCAACAAGGCGTGAAGCCAATTCGATTTCCGTTATAATAGGTAGCTCTCTTTGTTCTGCTTCTGCGACGATTACATTGTCATAAGGTATGCCTGGGTTTTTAACTAATAAATCAACATCGTCCAAAACAGAGATAGGGTGTCCACCTGTAACCACTTCTACACCCATCTCTTCTAATTGTCGTACAGCTAAATCAGTAGGCTTAGCCTTTAAATCATTTACTCGTACCTTTTTACCACTTTGTTTTAAAAGCTTAGCAGCGGCAGTCCCGCTCTTCGCTAATCCCAATACTAAAATTTTCTCATACGGTAAGTCCACAATTTTTTTCATTATAACCACACCTCAATATAAATACCCAAAGCAGCGAAAATAAATCCAACCATCCAAAAAGTTGTGACAACTCTCCATTCTGACCAACCCATCAGCTCATAGTGATGGTGTAGTGGACTCATTTTGAAAACGCGCTTTCCAGTTGTTTTAAATGATATGACCTGTATGATAACAGAAAGCGTCTCAAGGACGAATACGCCACCAATTATAACTAATAGAATTTCCATTTTTGTAAGGATGGCGATCGTTGCGATCGCTCCTCCCAAAGCTAAAGAACCTGTATCCCCCATAAACACTCTTGCCGGGTGCGCATTAAATACTAAGAAACCTAACAATGAACCTACAACCGCTAGCGAAAAAATGGTGATTTCAAACTGTGGGAAACCATACCAAGCTAAAATGCCAAATGCACCAAAGGCGATTGCTGCTGTACCAGCCAAAAGTCCATCCAATCCGTCTGTTAAATTAACGGCATTAGATGTCCCTACAAGCATGATCATGATTAAAACAGCATAGCCAAAGCCCAGTTCCCATTGTATATTCGTGCCAGGAACCTGTATATATGTAGGGAAACCTTGCTGTCGTAAAATAAAGTAAAAAATAATGGAAATCACCACTTGGCCAAGAAGCTTTTGTTTGGATGTTAGCCCCAAATTCCGCTTCAATACCACCTTTATAAAGTCATCAAGAAATCCTAATAACCCAAAACCTAATAAAACAAATAATAGCAAAAACACTTCAAAATTTAGCGGGTTAGGATTAAATTTACTTGTCATGACAAGCGTGGTAATTGTAATGCTAATCACGATCATAACCCCACCCATTGTAGGGGTGCCCGTTTTCTTTTGATGGGATTGTGGCCCTTCCTCACGTATACTCTGTCCAAACTTTAGTCGTGTTAATACCGGGATTAACAAAGGAGAAACGAGGACGGTTATTAAAAAGGCAATTGCCATTGTCACTATTAAGACGTATTCATTCAATTACATTCCCTCCCTTACTACAGTTACCGTCCTTAAACATCTACAAATGTGTGTTCAAAAAGGTCAGCTGTGACTTCATGTATATTCTTTACAAGGATATGTTTTCTAATAGCGAGCGTTCAAAAAGTTGCCGAATTAGAAGCAAGCAGGTCGAGGCGGCGTAGTTTTGAGGAGCACAATGTAGACATAACCTACATGAGCACCGGAAAAACAAGCCAACGAAGAGATGCGCAGCTTATCATTTGGTGCATTTTTGAACATCCTCTAATAGCGTTTCTAGTTTAACCCCTCGTGAAGCTTTGAGTAATACAATCGTGTCTTCGGTTAGATGACCCTTTAATTCTTGAAGTAGGTCATCCTTCTTATAAAAGTGTTTTGCAAGAGTCGGTAGCTTGCGACTATGTAGTTCCTCTGTAATTTCTTTTGCGTCATTTCCTAATGTAAATACAACATCTATCTCGTTTGTAATTACGTTCGCCACTTCTCGATGGAATTGCTTGGACTCTTTCCCTAGCTCATACATATCCCCTAATATAACAATCTTATTTTTAAAGGAATGCATATTTGCAACAACCTCAATGGATGCCTTCATAGAGGTTGGCGAAGCATTATAGGCATCATTAATAATCGTTGATCCATTTATTCCTTGCACGATTTCAAATCGCATTCCAGACAACGATAATGTTCTTAAAGCCTGTTTAATCTTATCGAGTGGAACATTGAGTAAATTACCAAGCGTTATGGCGTATGTAGCATTTTTTGCATGATGTTTCCCTAGTAATTTCAATTCGTACCGTTCTTCACCGTTTATCGAAAATGTCGTAGCTTCAGTGGTCATGAAAACGTCGTGCACAACAATGGTATTTGACGATGAAAAACCACAACTAATGACTTTTTCTTTACGATGAAGTGGCTTCAATAGTGCTTCGTCTCCGTCTAAGAGAAGGAAGCCATTTTTGCTCATTCCTGCAAGAATCTCTGACTTTGCTTGTGCAATCCCTTCTCTAGAACCTAAATATTCAATGTGTGATTCTCCTATATTTGTAATCACACCATAATCAGGCTCAGCAATCAAGGACAATTGTTCAATTTCACCAAAATGGCTCATTCCCATTTCTAAAACCAGTATTTCTGTAGTTCCATCCATAGACAAGATCGTTAAAGGCAGTCCAATATGGTTATTCAAATTCCCTTGCGTTTTATGGACTTTATACTGTGACTCTAGAACACCTGCAACAAGATCTTTCGTTGTTGTCTTTCCATTGGAACCAGTAATTCCAATTACGATCGGATTCACCTTTTTACGATACCAATAGGAAAGGCGCTGTAGAGCTACAAGTGGATCGTCTACAAGGAACACAGGAAAATCTGTAGGAAGAAAAGCAGGAATATCTTTATCTTTCTGCCATAAACAAGCCACTGCACCATTGTTAAATGCTTGTTTAATAAATGAGTGCCCGTCAAATGACTCTCCAATAAGTGGAACAAACAATGATTTTCTCGACTGTTTCCGGCTATCTGTAACGACCTCCGAAATGGAGATCGAATCGTGCACAGCACCTTGATGTTCTGGAAAAAGTTCTTCTATTTCTCTTGTTGAAAATAGCATCATTTATTTCTCCTTATTTAGTATTTCCAAAATTGCTTGAACAGTTACCTTCCGATCGTCAAATTCAATCGTTTCATCACCAATAATTTGATAGGTTTCATGACCCTTACCTGCAATTAGTACAATGTCGTTCTTTTTTGCATTTTTAAGGCTATCATAGATTGCCTGTTTTCGATCGGGAATCACCTTATATGTGTCACTGGTTAAATCTGCCGTCATATCCTGTAGAATACGGATAGGATCCTCTGTACGCGGATTATCTGAGGTAAATATAGCCTGATCAGCATATCGCATGGCAACTTGCGCCATTTTAGGGCGTTTCGTTCGATCCCGATCTCCACCACAACCAATAACTACTGAAACATTTCCTTTTGCGATTGACTGAACGGTCTTTAACACGTTTTCAAGCGAATCAGGAGTATGAGCGTAATCAACAACTACACCAAAGGGTTGCCCTACATCTACTGGCTCGAACCTGCCTCTCACACCAGTTGTTTTTTCAAAAGCTGATTTGATCGATTGTAATGGGACATGATCACATAGTGCAGCTGCAGCAGAAGCGAGCATATTATACACACTAAATTCACCCATTAGTTTGCTCACAATTTCAATGTTTCCTTTAGGAGTGACAAGTGTAAATCTCGATCCTTTTGCATCAAGTTGGATGTCTTTTGCAATTACGTCTGCTTTATGATGGATTCCATATGTTACAACATGCTGCGCAGTACTTTTTATTAAAACCTTACTACTGGAATCATCTGCATTTAAAATAGCAAACTTTGGTTTGTCTCGATTATAAGTGTTGCCTAGCATGGAAAACAGAAGGCTCTTCGCTCTAAGGTAGTCATCCATATTCTTATGATAATCTAAATGATCTTGTGATAAATTGGTAAAGATACTAATATCAAAGTCGCAGCCATATACTCGACCTAAATCGAGTGCATGGGATGAAACCTCCATAATAGTCGTCTTCACATCTTCTTCAACCATTTGGTAAAAACTTTTTTGCAAAAATAATGCATCAGGGGTTGTGTTTTTTACAGAAAAAACGTTTTCCCCTATTTTCATTTGAATGGTACCAATCATCCCTGTTTTCACCTGTTGTTCGCGAAAAATCGCTTCTAGCAAGTAAGAAACCGTTGTTTTACCATTCGTACCGGTTATGCCAATCAAAGACAAATTCTTTGTTGGACTTTTATAGAAGGCATCAGCAAGAATGGCTAAAGCTCTTGTAGTATCCGACACTAGAATTACTGGAACGGAAACGTTTAGTTCTCTTTCTGCAATAATTGCAACTGCTCCGTTAGCTTCAGCCTGTTTCGCAAAGTCATGCCCATCAACCGTGTAACCTTCTATGCACATAAATAGATGTCCTGGTTGTACTGCTCTTGAATCCATTTCTATCCCAGTGATCTCTATTTCATCAATGGAGGAAGTTGCTTCATACCAATGCAAGGCATGAATAAGGTCGATTAGCTTCACTAGTTAACACACCCTAACTTTACATGAACCCTGTATGCTACCATATATCTATTCCGACATGAGGGTACGTAGATTGGATTTGATCTTTGCCTAGAACATTTTTAAAGTCCGCACTCAAAAAGGAAAAGACCATGTATATTATAACAGAAGTTACCTTACATCTCGATTAAGAATGAAATTAATTTTGTTTCGGCTTACTTTCGGATAAATAAATACGTACCTTCTTTCCTTGACCAATTTTTACCCCCGGATCTGGAGATTGGTCAATAATATATTCCCCTGAACCACTTGTTTCAACAGAAAGATTCACTTGATAATTTACTAAATCTGATTTTTCCTTCCCGATTAAATCGGGCACTTCCACGAGTGGCTGTTCTGTCCACTTATACTCTTTTTGCAAACCATCTGTTCGCTTTTCAACCCCAAGTGCACGTAAGCTGTCATCCATAATATTCCCAACAATCGGTGCTACTACTACCCCACCAAACTGAACCGTTTCTTTCGGATTATCGATTGCAACGTATACAACTAATTCTGGATCATCTGCAGGAGCAAATCCGATAAAGGAAAGAATATAGTTATTTTTCATGTAGCTACCATCTTTCCCTACCTTTTGTGCAGTACCTGTTTTTCCACCTACACGGTAACCTTCGACATACGCTCCACGTCCTGTTCCTTTTGCAACAACACTTTCTAAAGCATTTCGTATTTCTTTAGAAGTACTTTCAGAAATCACTCTTCGTTTTAGTTCAGGCTGTACTTTTTTCGTGATTTCACCTGTTCTTGGATTAATAAATTCTTTGGCGATAAATGGCTCATATAAATAACCACCATTAACAGCTGCTGATACAGCCATTACTTGTTGGATCGGTGTGACAGATACACCTTGGCCAAATGCAGTTGTCGCAAGCTCAACTGGTCCGATATTTTCTGGTTTAAATAGTATTCCTTTACCCTCACCTTGCAAATCAATTCCAGTTTTCTTCCCAAAACCGAAATTTTCGATGTAAGAGAACAACTTCTCTTTTCCTAGCTTCTCTCCTAATGCGACAAAACCTGGGTTACACGAATTTTGAACAACCTCTAAATACGTTTGAAGTCCATGCCCACCACTCTTCCAGCAATGAAGTGTAGCACCCTCTACCTTAATGGATCCATCATCATTATATGTATCCTCGTTTAAATCTACCGCTTTTTCCTCTAATGCAGCTGCAAGGGTAATAATTTTAAACGTCGAACCTGGTTCATAGGTACTCCAAATCGGCAAATTCCGGCTATAAACATCTGAATCTACTTCTTGATAATTTGCTGGATTGAAAGAAGGTCTCGTCGACATGCCTACCACACCACCAGTATCTGGGTCTACTGCAATCGCTAATGCTCCATCAGGGTTATATTTAGAAACAGCTATGTCTAATTCTCTTTCTATTATTGTCTGCACTTTTGAATCAATCGTTAATTTTAAATCATTTCCATCTTTTGGAGGTGTATAGACATCGGCAATCTTTGGCATTCGCTGTTCTTTTGCATCTGAGAAAAAGGAAAGACTCCCTTCTTCCCCGCTTAACATCTCATCATAATAAAGCTCTAATCCCATTAACCCTTGGTTATCTATCCCAGTAAACCCTAATACTTGTGATAAAAATGTACCATTTGGGTAATAACGCTTTGAATCCTCCGCTATATAGACCCCGTCCAAATTCAAATTACTAATTGCATCTGCTTGTTCTTCTGAAATCTTTATTCCCTCAGGGCGGATTTCTTCAATATTAGCTTTTTTCGTAACATGCTTATAAGCTTTATCAACAGGCATGTCTAATATTTTAGCTAATTGCTCTGCCACTTTTTGTGGATTTTTAATTTGTTTAGGCACAACCATAACAGAGGGGGCAGAAACGTTTCCCACTAGAATCTCACCATTTTTATCCATTATTCTCCCTCGTTCTGGCTCAAATATGATATCACGACTCCTTGATTCCTTTGCTTGGTCTACCAGCATATCGCCTATTACAAATTGTACATAGCCTAGCCGTACATCCATAATGGCAAACATTAAAATTGCCAATAGAAAAACAGTGACTAATCGTTTTCTCATGGTTACGTTGGATACTCGTCGTTTCATCGTACATCTCCTTACTTTAGAAAGGTATGCTTGTATCCACTATATGAAAATAAGAAAACGATTAGAACACTGCTTGTACGAACGCGATAGGTTCAAACTAGTTAGTTTTCTGGTGTGCGATCATTTTGATTTATGTCTTGTTTTTCGCCATCCTTTAATTCTGATGGAAAAGCGGGTGGGGAGAACTCTACGGCCAAATTACTTTCATCTTCCAAAGACGCCCCACTTTTTATGCTCTGTTGTACTCCATACCCATTTCCCTTGGTTTCTATATTTAGCTGAAACAGGCTACCAAGGCGTAACACATCTCTAACGGACCAACCAGTTATATCAGGCATTTTCGGTTTATCCGATACGAGTAGTACACGTTCACCAGGTAATATAGTAGAGCCGACTTTTGGGCTAATTCTTTTAATTGTACCGCCGTTTCCAATCACAACAGGGTTCCCACCAAGATCAATTATTTTTTTCTGAGCATCACGGACGGGAAGCCCAACAACATCCGTGATTTCAGCGGCATTGATTTCTTCTTGATTATCCTGGTCAGGTTCAATATTCAAGTAATGTAAACCGTTTTCCATTACATTTTTAAAGATGAATGACACAGGCGCTGAACCAGATTCGGTTGGATCCAATTTTGGTTGCTTAACGGAAACGTACATGATCAACTCAGGGTCTTCCTTTGGAGCCATTCCTAAAAATGAAAAAATATAATTTTCTTTTCCTGTCATGTAGTTTCTTGTTTTTGAATCCGGTATTTCAGCGGTTCCTGTTTTTCCTGCAACCGTGTAATCTGTTAACTTATAGGACTGTCCAGTACCAACATCAGAGGTTATTACTGTTTCTAACACGTCGATGACTCGTCCAGCTGTTTCAGGTGAAATCGGGGCGCCAACAACCTCCGAATTGTTTTCCTGTAAAACATCCCCTGATTGAGAGTCGATTACTTTTGATACAACGTAGGGGCGCATCATTTTCCCTTTATTTGCTATTGCTGATGCCGCCATCATTTGTTGGATTGGGGTAACGGTTGAACCTTGTCCAAAGGCTGTTGTTACTTTTTCAACTGGATAATTATATAGAATCTTTCCGGAAACTTCACCAGGCAAATCGATTCCAGTCGGTTGGTCAAAACGAAATGCCTTTAAATAATCGAGAAAGGTTTCTGTGCCAAGCTCTTCCCAAGCTAATTTAGCTGCTGCCACATTAGAAGATCTTTGAATGCCTTCTTTGAATGATATTGTCCCCCAATCTTGTTGCCAATCGTTGATCGTAACACCATTCATTTGTTCATTTGTATAAGAGCCTGACTTATACATTTTATTTGGATCCCATACCCCCTCTTCTATCGCAGATGCTAATGTAAATATTTTCATCGTCGAGCCTGGTTCAAATGGAGTTGAAATGGCATCGTTGTACCAATTTTCCACCTCACCCATGTTGTTCGGGTTGTAGCTAGGTCTGTTGCTCATTGCTAAGACTTCGCCTGTTTTTGGATTCATTACAATCGCGGTCATTCGTGAAGGTTCGTATTGCTCTTGTACCTGGGACATGGAATTCTCAAGTAACGTTTGGATCTTTTGGTCGATCGTTAAATAGATGTCATCACCATTCTCTGGTTCCTTCACGATTTCTTTCGGATTTAATAATTTCACATTAAACAAATCCCGTTGGTAAGAAATATTTCCTTGCTTCCCAGTTAACACCTCGTTCATTTGCTTTTCGATCCCAGTAACACCAGATATGTTTCCATTTTCCTTTTGTGCAAGTCCGATAACCCTAGAAGCAAATGTACCATTAGGATAACCACGAATAGATTCTTTTTTGAACTGAATTCCAGGTAAATTAAGTTTATCAATTTCTTCCTTTGTACTCTGGGATAGCTCTCTTCCACTCTTACCAAATTCGACCTGGAATTGCCCTTGGTCGATTCCTTTTTGTATTCGATTTTCTATTTCATTGGTGTCCATATCTAATATCGGTGCTAGTGCTTCTGCGGTACTGGATGGATCCTTCACATGCATCGGGGAATCTGGATTCGTCGTATACGATTCATCTACAATAGCAAAAAGACGGTACGTAGCCCGATCATACGCTAGGGTCATGCCGTTACGGTCAAGAATTTGTCCCCGTTTAGCCTCCAGTGTATATGAGGTCGTCCGTTGTTCGTCCGCCCACTTATTTAATGAAACCCCTTGTACTTTGCCTGTACCTTGAATAAATAAAAAACGTCCAGAAATAATTAAAAAGATTGCAACAAAGCCGATCATTAATACGGATGACATGAAATGGGTTGTGTTATTTTTTTTCATGCCCGATCTCCACCCTTGCTAATTGGAAATTTTATTCGCTTGTTTTACTTTTGCATTTTGAATCTTTAATCCATTTTCTTTAGCAATTTTAATAATTCGATCTGGATTACTCAATTCCTTCACTTTATATTCTAATGATTCGTTCTGCACTCTTTGCTTATTGACGGACTCCTGTAAATTCTGTACATCTCTATTTAATGCATCGGCAGAAGATGCAAAAGAAACTACAAAAATGAGTACAACGAGTATTATACCACCAAATAGTGCATAAAGAGCTTTTTCACCTGGCGTTATCCAACGTTTTTTATTAACTTTAACCTTAGCTTGACGCTCTGGTTCAGGATAGTAACTCGGACGTGGCTGCTGTTGCCAGCTTCTCGCAGTATTTGCACTCATATCTTACTCCACCCTTCTTCGTATTGATAATCGCTCGTCCATGGCTTCGTTTTTTCTATAATTCTTAATTTAGCGGAACGGGAGCGGCGATTCTTTTCTAATTCATCTTCACTTGGTACGATTGGCTTTTTCGTTATTAATTGAAACGGAGCTTGATGTTCCTCTGGGATGACTGGTATATTTTTAGGAAGTGGTGGTACTGTACTCCACTTTTTAAATGCCTGCTTACACAACCGATCTTCTAGGGAATGGAACGTTATAACGGAAATACGACCACCAATTCCTACGATCTCAGCCGCTTGATGAAGGGCATCATAAAAAGCGTTTAATTCATCATTCACACCAATTCGAATAGCTTGGAATATCCTTTTTGCTGGATGTCCACCCTTTCTTCTTGCAGGAGCTGGAATTCCCTCCTTTATCAACTCAACAAGCTCAAATGTTGTTTTGATAGGAGCTTCTTTGCGCTTTTCTTCTATTTTTCTTGTTATTTGCTTGGAAAACTTTTCTTCTCCGTATCGAAAAAAAAGTTTTACTAGTTTTTCATACGGCCATTCATTGACAATCTGAAATGCAGAAATTTCTTGTGATTGATTCATCCTCATATCTAATGGGGCATCATACTGATAGCTAAAGCCTCTTTCCTTTTGGTCTAACTGTGGAGAAGATACCCCTAAATCAAACAGAATTCCATCTACGTCTGTTATGTTTAAGTCGTGTATTTCCTTTTTAAGCTCACGAAAATTTTGATGAACATAATAGATGGTATCCTGATAGGACTCTAATCTTTTTTTTGCTGCCTCTAATGCATGATTGTCTTGATCAAAAGCAATTAACGTACCTTCTGATCCAAGCTGGCGGACAATTGCCTCGGCATGACCACCTGCCCCTAACGTACAATCTATGTATGTTCCATTTGGCTTAATCTGTAAACCTTCGATTGCCTCTTCACGTAACACGCTATAATGTTCAAACACCTTTTCACCTGCTTTACATTGATATTGAATATTGCGTGTTTAACCCATATTTCATCCAGAACTAGATATCAAAGTCCAGCATATTCTCCGCAATCTCAGAGAAAGACTCCTCAGATTGTTCAAAATATGTTTCCCATTCACTGCTTGCCCAGAACTCAATCCGATTTGAGACACCAATCACAACACAATCTTTGTCTAAAACTGCATATTTCCTAAGTGGTGCTGGAATATTTATTCTTCCCTGTTTATCTACTTCGCATTCGACCGCACCTGAAAAAAAGAAACGGGTAAATGCGCGGGCATCTTTTTTTGTTAATGGGAGCTTTTTTAATTTTTCTTCGAGTATGTGCCATTCGTTCATGGGATAGGCGAATAAGCATTGATCAAGACCACGGGTCAAAACAAATGTATCTCCAAGTCCGTCGCGAAACTTGGCAGGTACTATTATTCGGCCTTTTGTATCGATCGTATGTTGGAATTCTCCCATGAACATTGAGTCCGCCCCCCACTTTCTGTTTTCATGTTACCACATTCCCCCACAATCCACCACCTATTTTTTAAAATTTAGGTCTAAGGTCGAGTATTAACGCATAGCAGTCATTGTAGTGCGCAAAAAACACCTGTCTGATCCTTTACTAGACAGGTGTTTTTGATAATAGTTCGTATTTTTTAATAAAAGTGGAGGGATGTGGAGGTGCGATTGATCACAGATAAACAATAAAATGTTTTGCTTCTTCATTATAGGTTCGTTTGGTTAATTCTTGTATAAAGGAAGGGCCATATTCGTTGATAAAGGCCAATATATTCCACGTTCTTTCCTGTAACCCATTCCTAGGGTGCAGCATCGTTTCGATGGTATCAAATTTAACAAGCTGATCTTTCACCCTTTCCTGCACTGCATCCATCAAGCGTTTTTCTAAATAGTCAATGTCACGCATGAGATAGGAAATGTTCTTTTCTGCCAGCTCGCCTAAATCGGGCCGAATGTCCTTTGCAACTTCACGTAATGGCTGGTGACTGTCGCATAGTATTTGTTTGAATTGTTCTATCATCGTTTGAATTGGTGGTGAAGTTTGTGCACTTAGCCAACTCATTTTTTTTGCAAGAACCCCATTGTTAATTGCGCTTTCTGGTTGAATCGACAAGTTTTCTAACTGCTTTGAAACTCCTCGACTCATAAACGTAAGTGAAATCCTTGGAACAACTGGCGGCATCTTTAAACCGATACATGCAAATGCAGGCTTTAATACCGACCAATAACTAATTTCCCCTGGGCCAGCAACAAAAGCAATGGTGGGAAAAAGAAGCTCTTGCATTAATGGTCTAGTTACGACATTATTACTTAACAGTTCGGGCTTTTCTGACGCTATATGTAACAATTCCTCCGTGGTGAATGTACACTCTTTTTGTTTTCCCTCCCATTCCCCTTTTTCTGTCCGTTTTAATAAAATTCTTTCCCCATCTTTATGATAAAAAAGGTGGGCATCTGTCTCCTCAATATCAAGTGGAATGCCGAATCCATTTTGGCTTTGTGCCTGTAATGCCTGGTATACACCTTTACTCATTACTTCTTGATTTTCAATGATTGTTTTAAAATGATCCCGCTCTAGCTTTCGAATAGAATGATCTCCCGAGTCGATTAGCACGACACCTTCCTCGTGAAACAACTGGTGAACCAAGCGAGCAAAAAAATCGACGTACGTTTCTGCATCCTGAATGATCTGTTGGATCGACATATACAGGTCGTATGTGTATTCTGTTTCGCCAAGTTGATTAAATATGTTTGCAACCCACTTGTTCGCATAACTTTTGTCCATAATCAAATGTGATGCAGACATTTTTTCTGTAACTCGATGACCAATTCTTTCTTTTTTCATCCCGTGTACGTCTTCCGTAAAAATATGATTAATCTCCTCGAAGTCATGATCTTCACCCGCAATCCAAAAAACGGGAACAACTGGAACTCCTAATTTTTCCTGTTTTTGCTTTGCCAGCGTAACAATCGAAATAATTTTGTTGATCGTATATGTAGGGCCCGTCAACAAACCCGCCTGCTGACCACCTATTACAACAACACTGTTTGAATCTGTTAGGCGCTGTAATTGTTCAAAGGTCTTCGTAGGAGCATTCCATTTTTTGTTCATGTCAATCAGAACATCAACTAGTTGGTTTCGATTAAAGTCTTTTTCCATTAGATCTTTTAACCTTAACCAATCGGTTTCATCCTGGAAAGGGGAATAATCAAATTGATCCATCATTACTTTGTTATGATTTCGATATGCTGTTAAAGTTGGATTCTCTTTTTCTAACTTTATTTGTTCGATTTGCATCGATTTCATTGACTCCTTTTAGAGGATGTTCAAAAAGTCACCAAATGATAAGCGACGCACCTGCTTGCCCACGACGGGCTGATCCGGCGTTTTGACACAGGACGTGTCAGACGTTAGCTGGGCTTCTAATTTGTCGACTTTTTGAACACGCACTTTTATTGAATACTCATCCGTGTATAAATAAGTATGTATTCTATTTATACTACCTTTTCCATGTATTTTACCTAAAACGAAGCAGGAATTCACTTGTTCTGTTTATCATCTTAACAAACACACACTTCAACCTTCCTTCCAACCCCACTCGATCGCTTTAATACTTTGAAAAACAAAAGAAGTAGTTGGAAGTTCTTGGTTCAACCTAAGTAAATATCCAGATATTCCGTCAATCTCCGTTTTTCTTCTTTCTTTTACATCCTTTAACATCGACGATTCATTCTCACTTGTATTCAATATAATCGATTTGACACGTTCCCACTGCCGCTGCCCGGACAGACCAAGTGCCTTTGTCGCTTCCTCGCACAAAGTACGTGCTACATCATGTAGATAGGGATTGTCCACTATCATCCCATTTTTCACTTGGAATAAAGCCGTGATTGGATTAATCACGGCATTGACAACCAACTTTTCTGCAAGCATCGTATACCAGTCGTCAGCTTTAACAAATGGAAATGCATCTATATGAAGGCTTTGTATAAGTTCATCGATGAAGCCGTTTTTACCAGTGAAATGAGCTAAACGGATAGCTCCTGCACCTGTATGCTCTACCGTTAAATCGTCCTTTTTGAATGATCCGTGTTCTACAATTCCTAAAACAATTGGTTGACGCAATGATCTCGATTTTATATAGTCAACATGGCTCATTCCATTCTGTAAAAATACAAGGGAACCCTTTATCTTTGTTACATCCATTGCTGACAGAACTTCATTTATATCATATTGCTTAACACATATAAAGTATAACGCTTCTTCCGCCACTTCCGATAATAGTCGAGCTTTTACGGGAATCACATTGTTTGATGGAAGGAGCGTTATCCCATTTTGATTGATGGCATTTTTTTGTTCATCACGACGCACATAAAAGGTGACCTGATGATGTTCCATAGCTAACCAGGAACCAACAAGTAATCCAACTGAGCCAGCTCCTACAATTCCAATGTTCAATCTATATTCCTCCATTCCATTTATCTAGAAAAAACACTTCCTTCAACCGTTCATTCATGAACATTTTGAAGACGGATGACAAGTTCATTTCATTCTTACTATTTTTATATTATAATAAGATTGAGAGAGAGAACAGGAAGGGGCTTTAAAATGGAAAACATAAAAGTTGAACGGTTGTTAGTTAATTATAAAACACTTGAAAAGTTTAAAAAGTTCAAGGAATATGGTAATCAAGAGTTGTCGATGTTAGAAGACTTGCAAAGTAACATTGTGGAAAACGACAGTGAATCTCCGTTTTTTGGAATTTATTATGGAAACGCTCTAGCCGCAAGAATGAGCCTATATAAAGTGAAGGCAAAGTATGACAAATACTTTGAACCTCCACAAGATTATTTGGAGTTATGGAAACTGGAAGTATTGCCTGATTACAGAGGAAACAATTATGGTAAGGCCCTAGTTGATTTCGCAAAAAGCTATAACCTACCGATCAAAACAAACCCTCGTATTAATTCTCACGGTTTTTGGGAGAAGATGGGCTTTCAAAAAGCAAAATACGAAATGGAAAGAGACTTTGGTCAAAACCCGATGATTTGGGCACCAGAAGGAATTAGCGAAAAAAATATTATTACTGAAAAATGATAGAGGTTGTTCGAATTGAACACGCGCCTATAGTGTCTAACCAAAATATTCCCTTGTCTATTAAGCAAGGGAATATTTATACATAAACAAATGACCTAAACGATTAAACCAACGATACACTAGTTTGCCTCCTGTTTGCTGTCATCTTTATGAGAGGATTCAACCCAATCCCACAGCTGCCCCATTTCTTTCCATGCTGCATGATACCTATTTAACTGTTCTTTCAATTCCTGTATTTCTTTTTTTAAATCCTGTAATTGATCTTCATTAGAATTCATTGGCTTGCTAGAAGAACTATCTATTTTCATTTGCTCAAGCAAAGAAATAGCCGTTTCAAGAGGATTATGTTCAGTATGTGTTTCTTTAGGAGCATGAGTAGTATCTTCTAATAATTGCTTTTCTCCTTGTTTTCTTTCCTGCTTTGCTAGCTGAACAGCCTTTTGGTATTGTTTCCTAATGGTAGCATTCCAACGAAATCCGCATGCAGCAGAAGTTCTAGATAGTTTCTTTGCCACTTCCTTAAAAGCTTCTAATTGGGTTTTACCTTCGCGAATATGACGCAATACTGTTTCTGCAAGTAATATATCTTCATCTTCTGTCCACGCATCTTGTCTTGTATGATTCATTTCTTCCCTCCTCGTATCCGTTTGCTATCAATGTATGCGAGAAATAGGGGTGATAGAATCATTCTTTCTATTTTTTTGCTTTTCGATCTAAAAAAGCATTTACTGCGTCTTTATGGGATGGTGATTCCCATAACCTAGCACAATTTCTTACTTCTTCGTCCATTAGCGCGGATAGAGATAGCATAGAGAGCTTTTTACTATATTGTTGTTTAAGCAATCGAACTAATTCAACAGGTTTTGATAGAAAAGGGGATAGTATACGGTTATAATCGTTTAATTCTTCTCTACTTACTAACTTATTAATCCAGCCCCATTCCTGTACTATTTTACTATTATACATTTCTGATTCCATCAACCATTGATAGGCACGGATAGGTGTGATTCGTTCATACAACAACACACCACCGCCCCATCCCGGTGTTATGCCAAGCTGTCCTTGAACAAACCCAAAGGACTGATTTTCTACTGCAAAGCGAAAATCGCAAGCTGTCGCAAGCTCACAACCACCACCTCTTGCTTCACCATTTAATAAACAGATTGTGGGAACAGGAAAAGAGGCGATTTGATACAACACTTGCTTCATTTGATATAGAACATGGAATGCTTGATCTGCTGACAAGTCCCCATGAAGTTCTGTTAGATCACCACCGGCACAAAATGTTTTGTCACCTTTTGCGGTGATCACCAAACATTTGATGTCCTGTTCATTTTCTGCTTTAGTGACTGCATCCGCTAATTCACTTGCCATTTTTGACGATACTGCATTACGCTTTTCTGGTCGATTAAGTGTTAAAATAATAAAACCGTTGCGATCATGTTCATATTCGATTGTTTCGTATGCCATTCGCTTAACACTCCGTTTCACTTTCGCTTTTATACTTATATAGTTTACCATACGCACCACCAAAATCGAAAAGGACGTCTGATGTAATCAGACGTCCTTTTTCTAGCATGAGCAATGAGGATATTTATCGCTCATTCGTAATTATATAGCTACTCGATAGCATTTACTGTTCAACCACTTGTTTTCCATCATATTGTCCACAAGATTTACAAACATGGTGGGGTTTTGTGTACTCACCACAATTTGAACATTCTACCATACCAGGTACGTGTAATTTCTTATGCGTACGGCGTTGATTTTTTACTTTTTTAGACGTTTTTCTTTTAGGTACTGCCATGTCTTACACCTCCTTTATATCCAAAACGACAATCTCTTAAAGAGGATGTTTTTTCAAAAGTTTGAATGGTGGTTTAACCATCACTCTGTCTTTTAACGATTTTCCCCTATATCGTCATCATCAAGTAATGACTGTAATTTTTGCAGACGTGGATCCACTTTCTTTTCCACTTTATCTGTAACTGTTAATTCCCAGCCTTCTCCTTTTGTTATTGCATTTTCGAGGACTTTTTCATCTTTTGAAAACACACGAAAAGGAACTTCCAATAAAACATTTTCCTTGATATATGGTGTTAAGTCAAGGATTTCTCCATCAATCGGATGAATTTCTGATTCGTCCCCTTCCTTATAGTACGGAGAAGTGGAGAAAATCTCCTTCGTTTTTATATGGAAAGGATACGGAACGTCTGCAAGTGTACGCGCACAAGGTAAAACCATTTCTCCGTCAATGGTAAAATCTAACGTAATTTCGTTACCTTGCATTGTGCCTTGCCCTTTCACATGAACGGGCTTCATTTTTCTAATATCATTATTCATTTCTTCTAATTCCGACACATTAACAAATTCTTCAAAATAATAAGGACTAGATCCATTTATTTTAAACTTTTGAATCGGAAATTTCATTTGAATCACCCCATGGCAACAAAGGTTATTTTAAAAGGAATTAGGCATTTTGTCAACATTTTTTCTTTACAGTGCGCAGTGCGGTTATTCACATGTACCAACAATGATGCACATTTTTATACTATTTGGTAAACTAATACTAATCATACATAGGAGCTGTTGAAACATGGAAGCATGCGGTCTTATTGTCGAGTATAATCCTTTCCATTATGGACATCAACTTCATTTCTCTCAATCCAAACAGCATTCTGGTAAAAAATGCATGATCGCTGTTATGAGCGGTAATTTTTTACAACGTGGTGAACCAGCCATCATAGATAAATTCCACCGAACTACTATTGCGCTGCAGGCAGGTATTGACCTTGTTGTTGAACTGCCATTTGCCTACAGTGTTCAAAACAGCGATCTTTTTGCAAAAGGTGCCATTTTAACATTAAAACAATTAGGTGCATCAGCGATTTGCTTTGGTAGTGAACATGGGGATATAGCTGATTTCATTCATGCCTACGAACTTTATCAAGGAAAACAGGCACACTTTAAACAAGAACTCAAAAAACAACTTGTTACAGGACTGTCTTTCCCTGAATCCAGCAAACGAGCATACCAGTCTATTGGCCTTGACCAGGGTAACATAGATTTGACAAAACCAAACAATATTTTAGGGTTTAGTTATGTAAAAAACATTTTCGATTACCAAGCAAATATGGAACCATTAACGATTAAACGATCAAAAAGCGGATACCACGATCCAGAGATCACGCACCGAATAGCTAGTGCGACAAGTATACGAAGCGAACTTTTTACACACCATTCGATAACAGATAAAGCCGCCAATTCTCTGCCTTTAGATGCACAGCGAGAACTACAGTCCTATAAAAAAAAGACTGGGTTCTGGCACAATTGGGAACGATACTTTCCGTTTCTGCAATACCGAGTTCTAACAATGACAACAGAAGAGCTTCATCAGATAAACGGTATGGAAGAAGGGTTAGAAAATCGCATCAAACAAACTGCAGAAAAAGCAACAAGCTTTAACGATTGGATGCAATCAGTAAAAACTAAACGCTACACATGGACACGACTTCAACGACTTTTCACTCATATTTTAACCAATACGAAAAAAGTTACACTAAAACCATACATAAATGAATCAAGAATTCCTTATATTCGGTTACTAGGGATGTCGAAAACTGGTCAGTCTTATTTAAATGAACAAAAGAAAAAAATAGATGTACCAATGTTAACTCGAATTCAACATGGAATCCATCCCTTCTTAGACCTTGAGGAACGTGTTTCTGATGCATACTATAGTGTTCTACCACCACTAGTAAGACAAGACTTAAAGCACCAGGAGTTACAGCCTCCTATTCGAATTTAAGTGCGTGTTCAGAATGTCGTCGCTTATCATTTGGTGACTTTTTGAACAATCTCGATGATGCTAAATACTTGATGGGTCCGTTGCTTTAAGTGACAAACGGACCCATAGGTATTCTACATGTTTCCTATTTTACTTTTTTGGCTTTAATTTTTCTAAATAGTTCAGCGCGTCTTCAAATGTGTCAACAGGCACAATTTTCATGTTCGAATCAATTTCCTTTGCTGTCTTTACAGCAACTTCATAATCTGAACCTGATGCGCCATTTTCATTAGGGGCAAAGAAAATAGAACAGCCTTCCTCATTAGCTGCAATCACTTTTTTGTCTACTCCACCAATAGGTAATACTTTTCCATCGTACGAAATCTCACCTGTACCTGCAATTTGGTATCCTTTTGTTAAGTCATTTTCTGTTAACTGATCGTATATTTCCAGTGAGAACATGAGGCCAGCACTCGGACCACCGATATTTCCACTAGAAAAAGTGATATCAGGACTTACTTCTACACTCCGATCTGTAACAAGTTGAATACCAACCCCCACTTTGTCATCTAAATCCGGGAATTTTTCTAGTGTAATGCTTTCTTTTAGTTCCTTACCATCTCTTTTCACCGTTATATCAACAGTATCTCCTGCTTTTTTGGTTTCCACAAACCCAATTAAGTCATCTGTTTGCTCAACTGGCTGACCATTAACTTGAGTAATATTATCCCCTGCTTGGAGTTTTCCATCAGCAGGCATTCCCTCAATAACAGCAACAACATAAACTCCCTTATAATCTATTTCAATATCTTTATTTGCTGCCTTATACGCTACAACCGTTGCTGCTTCCTGAGAGTTTTCCATTAATTGAAGCTGAGCATTAAAATATTCGTCTTGCGTAATTCCTTCTGGCATTATTTGGTCAATTGGATAGATTTCTTGATAGGGTAAAATCTTTGCCAAAACATATTGAACAACGTTTGCTTGTCCGCCTCGTACCGTTACTAAATGCATATCCCCTTTGCTTTCAAATCCACCATCTACTTTTATTACAGGATTGAGAGGATCTGCACCACCAGGCTTATAGACATAATAAGGAAGGCGATAAACTACGAGAAATACTGTAAGAACAACAACAATTAGTGCAACAATAAAATATCGTTTATTTCGAATTTGAGTCATTTTTATTCTCCTTCCATGCTTCAATACAGGTGATAATGTCACCTAATTTAGTCGTGGCTTCTTCTTCTCCTTTTTCAATAATTTGCTTTGTGTTTGTAAATGCACGAGTACTATACTCGGTAACATCAGGCTTTAGCATAATGTTTGTATCCATTTCACCATGCTTTACTAGTTCATCTTGCATAATATCGATACTCTGTAACATCACATCGTAGATCGAGTGAATCTCAGTTGTAGGTGTAAAATGAGCACAATCAACCGCAATTACGATATCTGCCCCCATTTCTCTTGCAATAGAAACGGGTACTCGATCAATTACGCCACCATCGACATACAATTCCCCGTTAATTTCTTCTGGAACAAAAATGCCTGGAATAGAAATGCTTGCTCGGATAGCTTGTGCGATATCCCCTTCATAAAATACTTTTTTATGACCTGTATACAGATTGGTAGTTACGATTCCAACCGGTATTTTACACTCCTCTATCTTTTTTTGATATGTAAACAGGCGAATATAATCTTTAATTCTGTCACCCTGAATGAAACCCATTTTCGGTACTGTAAAATCAAGGAAGTATTTCCGCTTAAATGCAAGTGCCATTCGATACAAATCTTTCATTTCCTGTCCTGAAGCATATAATGCACCTACAAGCGCACCCATACTACTTCCAGCTATAAGATGGACTGGAATTTTATTTTCAGTTAAAACCTTTAATACTCCTAAATGGGAAAAGCCCCTTGCTCCCCCTGATCCTAAAGCTAATCCTATCGTTGGATTTGACAACAATTCTCTCTCCTTAGACAAACGTTTTACATATCATATGGCATAATTGGAGGTTCTATGAGCGTATATTGATAAAAGAACTGCTTGTACTGTACAACGTATTACAAGCTATTCACATTTTACTATTATCAAAAACGGAAGTACAGAAAAGTGAAGTGTTTGACCGATAGGGGGCTTGATTAGTGAAAGCAAAGTTAATGTCTTTAGGCTTTGCCGGAACTGCCTTTTTTATTGCTATTTCTTTGATAAAATTTCCAGATGAGGCATTAAAGGCAAGTATTCGCGGACTTAATATGTGGACAGAGGTCGTATTTCCATCCCTCTTGCCTTTTTTTATAACAGCTGAGCTTCTTATCGGCTTTGGGGTCGTTAAGTTTATTGGTGTGTTGTTTGAACCAATTATGCGTCCATTATTTAACATACCTGGGGCAGGCAGCTTTGTATGGGCAATGGGAATGGCGAGTGGTTATCCCTCTGGAGCAAAACTAACGGCAAGACTAAGACAAGAAGAACAACTAACGAAAACAGAAGCAGAGCGTCTTGTATCCTTTACGAATTCATCAAATCCGCTCTTTATTTTTGGTGCGATTTCTGTCGGCTTTTTTCATGATGCACAACTGGGCATTCTGTTAGCTGTGAGTCATTACGGCGGAAATACCTTAGTAGGTGTTTGCATGCGCTTTTACAAAAGGAAGGACCGGTCTAAAAGAAGCATACATGAAAGACGGTCGATCTCACTATCTAAGGCTTTTCGTGAACTACATCATACCCGAATGAAGGATGAAAGACCTTTGGGTAAAGTTTTTGGTGATGCTGTCATCCAATCGATCCAGACCTTATTAATGATTGGAGGATTCATCATTATGTTTTCCGTATTTACAAAGCTATTGTTTCTGGTCGGTATCTCTCAGATGATTTCTAATTTCTTAGAAATCATCCTAAATATGATGACATTACCACCTGAACTGGCTATGCCAATGTTTTCAGGACTTTTCGAAATAACATTAGGTGCACAAATGATCTCTGATTTAGATTTTTCCAATATGTTACCAATAGCAATTATCTTGAGCATCATTTTAGCTTTTAATGGCTTTTCAGTCCAAGCGCAAGTAGCAAGTATAATAGCAGATACAGACATCCGATTTGCTCCCTACTTTTTTGCAAGGCTTTTACATTGTGTCATTGCGGCATTGTTAACGATTATCTTATTCAAACCGTTGTATTTAAATGAGCAAGCGACACAATTTCAAAATATTCCTGTATTTGCTTATGAAAAAACGCAAATATGGTCGGTGTTACTCGAATGGCTATCTACCTTTGGACCAATCCTTACAATTAGCACTCTCTTTATAGGTTGCATCATTCTTGCACGTCGCTTTAGGATCCGGTAAAAGTGCGTGTTCAAAAAGTCGGCAAATTAGAAGCAAGCAGGTCGAGGCGGCGCTGTTTTGAGTAACGGAGCGAAAGCTTGTTGCTTCGAAAGCATTGCCTCGCACGAAGAAAAAGTGTTCTTCTTTTTCTAAGGATATGCTTTTAATACGTGAGTAACGGAAAAACAAGCCAGTTAAGGAATTACAGGCTAAGACCGCCACGTCCTGTGGCAACGCCTGCATGACCCACATCGTGTGGGCCTGAGATGCGCAACTTATCATTTGGTGACTTTTTGAACAACCTCTAAAAGTGCGATGGCTGACCAATACACATGGTCAGCCATCTACTGCATTACGCTGGAACTTCTTTATTAATGCACGTTCCACAACCTCTGGAACCAAATCTGACACATTGGCATGGTATTTCGCAACCTCTTTCACGATACTAGAGCTTAAAAAAGAGTATTGATTATTCGTCATTATAAAAAATGTTTCAATTTCCTCATTAAGCTTGCGATTCATCGAAGTGATTTGCATTTCGTATTCAAAGTCACTGACAGCTCTCAACCCACGTAAAATAGCGTGAGCGCCTTTTTTTGTTGCATAATTCATTAATAGATCACTACTCGAATCAACTGTTACATGATCGATATCCTTTGTGGCTTCCTCTAGTAATGAAATCCGCTCTGCAACGGAAAATAATGGGGCCTTGGATGTATTATGAAATACCGTTACAATCACTTCATCAAAAACGTTTGCACCTCTTTGAATAATATCCAAATGACCGTATGTAACTGGATCGAAACTTCCCGGGCAAATTGCCAACCTACTCACACTGTGACCTCCTCTGTTAATTGGTATAATGAAATCGCTGTAGTATTTCCGTATGTGTCTGACTTCAGTCGTTTATAATTAGCTACTTGGTCTGGCAGTCTCACTTTTGCCTCGTGTTCACACACAATCATACCACTTTCCGTTAACAAACTGTACTGACCAGCCGTTTCTATTAATTGTTCATAGGAAACCTTTCCATATGGCGGGTCAAGAAAAATGTAATCAAAAGCTAATTCTCGCTTTGCTGCCGCTTTTAACGCACGAAATGCCTCTGTTCGAAACACTTCTGCACGATCCTCGATCCTTAGCATTTTTACATTATCGTAAATGGTCTGAATTGCCTTTGGTTGTTGATCAACAAAAATAACCCTGTCTAGTCCCCTGCTAATTGCCTCAATTCCTAAATTACCACTTCCAGCAAAAAGGTCTAAACCAATTCCGCCATCAAAATAAGGACCAATCATTTGGAACAATGCTTCTTTCACTTTGTCTGTTGTTGGCCTTGTCAGTCGACTTGGTACAGCCTTTAGTGGCCTACCTTTATGTACACCAGCAATGACTCTCATTAGCAGGCACCTCTCTTTTATTATTCGTGATTTATCCTACCATAAAAATAGCTGAACAGGAAATGGATGAAAGGAACCTTCTTTCGTTAAGGCTTGTTGCCGACACGAAGTTATTTTTTTTCAAACTTACGTATATAATTTATTTGCTTGTCCATAATAACTTAGTGAAGCGGCTAACAAACAAGTTGGTTGCTTCAAGAACACGGAGAAGACTTACGTTTCCCCATAAGTTCTTCCTCCGGTTTCTCCTCTCCCTTTGCCTTTTTGTTTTCTAATTAGAAAACAAAAAGGGCCTGCAGATGATCTCTGCAGGCTTTTTTTATCGTATTTAGTTGTTTCTTAATCACAGTAGCTCCACACATTATATTCCCATTTTATAATCATATTCCTTCGCTTTGTCTGGCTTTGCATTGTCGTATTCAGTGGGAATAAATGGTTTAAAGGAAGGTGCAGTTTTCGAGACAAATGGAAGTCGATTTAACTTATTTTCTATTTCACCTAGATCTTCTTGATTCACATACAATACCGCATATTTTTCACTTTTTGACACGTAGATTAGGTGGCCAAATCGTTTTAAATGTTTTACATTTTTCATATGTTGGAACCAAACAATCAATCCTTGCCTTTTCGTCCTCATCCTTATTCCTCACTTCTAGTATCATTGGATTTGCATCACTTTTCTTGTAATGGGGGACAAAACTTTTATTAAGACGCCCTGCAACCACAACCACTGCTACCACTGCCACAACCACAGCCACCTTCTGTTAATGCGGCTCCATCCTTTGGTACTTTAATTTGTGCACTAACACTAAATGCAACGTGTTGACTAACTTCATCTAGCAGCTTCTGTAAGTTTCTTTCTGCAATTTTGTATGCAGCTACTTTATCATTCATATCCATATCCCTTTTCGTAGTACGGATTTGTTTCATAATCGTATTATAATCAGGGTGATATCTCCCAAATCTCTCTACATCTTCATATTGTTCCTTTGTGCGTTGAAAAACAGATATGAGATGCTGTGCTTCTTTATCTTGATAAAGGTCAGACTTAGCCCTCTGATATGCTTCCATCACATCGGACTGTAGAATGATCCTTCCTATTTCTTCGGATTGATCTAAAATATCTACCATTTCCATCGTGGCGATCATTTTCCCACCTCCGAACCTATCATATCAAATTTTACGTATAAAGAAAACAGGTTCAATCTTCTGTTGAACCTGCTAGCTGCATGAGCATGGATACCATTTGTAATTTACCTCCAAATTTTTCGATTTTTTGAGGAAGGGTTCTACCATAGAATACTTTTGCCTGTTCCTCTAACACTTGAATTTGACTCGGATCCCTTGTTAAACTACGATACCAATCTGGATGCATTCGAATAAAATGAAGTAAGTCTGATCTTGACCGTAAATAGTAATATAAAGAAGGCTGCATCATGATGTCCTCCTAATCTTTATTCATGTAATATGGTGGATATGGTGGATATACGCCTGATTTTTGTTTTTTGTAGTCCTGATATTGCCCAACCAATTGCTGTATATTTGAAACAGCACCATTCAGTTGTTCAATGTGCCCTTGAACCTTTTCTACATCTATTTTTTCAGCTATTTTCATTAAATTTTCTACTAATTCCTTTTGTTTGTTTTTCTTAGCAGATTTTTGACTTTTCTTCTTGATCCCTTTCTTTTCTCCAACTTTTTTATAGTTTTCCCAGTATGGATCGTCTTCTCCTAATAATACCCACTTCTCATAATAGGGTTGCCAGCTCTCCCCAGATTGTTTCACCTTTCGAATCAATTCTGGATGAGATTTAACAAAGGATTTAAACTTCTCAACAGATGAATCTAACTGTTTGTCAGCCACCAATAATCACCTCAAATATGTCATCCTGCCTTTCGTAGTTATTAGTAGTTTATGTAATTATATAGGCAGTGTGACGGAAAAAATATTCATGTTTTGTGTAATGCTTGTAGAGGGTGTTCAAAAAGTCATTGTTTTTTTAAAAAATTTTGGGTGTAATAATATCGGTATACGCCAACACCTAGATCTGAGTAATCATCTGTTAACATAGCCTTTCTATGCCCCTCACTATTTAGCCAGCCTTCCACTGCTGCAGGGGCATCTGGATATTGTGCTGCTATATTTTCTCCAGCAGCTGAATAAATGATACTCTTTTCTTTTAACCTTTCCTTTAATCCGTTTCCATCAGGTGAAAAGTGAGAAAAATAATTGTTTAAAGCCATGTCTTTACTATGGCCAAATGCTACTTCAGCCACACGGTCATTCCAGTCGAGCATTGATTTATCAAATCGATTTCGAATAATATTTGTCAAGTCAAAAACCTGCTGTTCCATGCCTGAATCAATCTCTTTCCATTCCTCTTTACTGTTTGTCGGTTTTTCTGGAAGTTCCCCACGATAGGAAATCTTGTACGGTCGCTGCAACAATAGAACAGATGTATTTAGCACTCGAATGGATGATAAGCTTTCGGTAAAACGATCAAAATAAAACTGAATAAAAATATCATCTTTTACTTTTACCAAAGGTCGTGTTTCTAATTGATCTTTCGTTAGTTTGAACTCATATGTTTGAAATTCCTCTGATAACGAAACCTTTTCGTTAAAATCAAATTGCTCATTCACTTCACCGTATCCTTGTCCGATTTGAGCCGGTTCTGCAGATAGATTTTCTCCTGTTGCATATACAGTAACGACCTTATCATTTTCTACACCGAACTGGATATATTGATTTTCTTGATTGGTATAGACCCACCATGTATACCCATATGAACTTAGGTCTTTACGCGTAGGTGCACCAAATTCTCCTTTCAATGTACTAGCTGTTTTACCAATCCACTTATAGAGCTGGCCGTTTAGCTTAATGGTATCTTCTTCATTTTGCTTTGGTGAATCCTTAGGTGAATCTCTTTGGACTTGTTCTAAACTCAGATCATCTTTCGTATCTGTCTCACTATCATTCACCTCTGACGCATCAAATGAGTAAGCATAATAGGCTCCTCCACCTAGTAATAGTAATAGAACGAATAATTTTATTCCCCTCATAACCCTTCTGTCTCCTTTTCTCTTCTTATCACTATTATAGTAAAGAATCTATTTTTTATGATAGAAAAGAGAAATCCATAATATTTAATATGTAAAAGACCTCCATTAGAATGATGGAGGTCTTTTATCACGCGGATCTTTGTCAAACTCAATTCTATTCTTTAATGAATTCCATGGTGATGGTGTTCAGAAATTTCTTCTAAAGCCTGACCAGCCGCATCGTTTGATTTTCTCTCAAGTGCCAAATCACCTAGAGAGACAATTCCAATAAGTTTTCCGTTTTCAACAATAGGAAGTCTGCGAATTTGTTTCTCAGCCATAAATTTGCTTGCTTCTTGCACACTCATTCCAGGATCAGCGGTATATAAATCGTCACTCATAACCTCTCTTATTTTTGCGGAACCATCTTTTTTCGCAGCGTATCCACGTAATACAAGGTCTCGGTCTGTTACCATCCCAATAAGTTCGCGGTTTTCCTCGCAAACAGGTATAGCACCAACATCATGATTCTTCATTTCATTAGCAACTTTGCTTAATTCATCATCCAGTTTACAAATAGTCAAATCTGTAGCCATAATATCTTTTACCGATTTCATTTAACATTCCTCCCTGAACAATTATAGGATTACTTAAAAAGAACCCTCGATATCATGATTCCCTAAACAAAAAATAACTTGCATGAAACTTTTTGAACAACCTCTTTTAGTGCGTGCTCAAAAGAAAAGGCACCCTGCTCCCATGGCAGAGTACCTTAAGTCCATTTTATTCTTCGTTTTATTGGATATCATCTAAAGAAACTACACCAACAAGATTACCATTGACCGTAACAGGAAGTCGGCGAACGTTATGCTGTGCCATTAACTTTTTTGCTTCATCTATACTTGTGTCAGGCTCAACGAAAGCTAAATCACCATTCATTATTTCACTTACTTTAGTAGTCCCGGGTTTTTCTTCTGCAAACCCTTGTAAAACGATGTCATGTGCAGTTACCATTCCTACTAATTTTTGTTCAGAGTCACATATTGGTATTGTGTCCAAGTTATGCTTTTTCATCATTACGGATACTTCTTTCAAATCGTCCTCAGGCTTAGAAAATGTAACATCCTCTTTCATGATATCTTTAACCGAGTTAACGATATGAAAGCTTTTGATATCCTCTGTTACACCTTTAACAATATGAAATGCACGTTCCACTAAGCTGTCTGGAAATCCTTCTTGTTCTCCATACTCTACGCCGTGTGGGTAATAATGTTTCCCTAACAAAGGGGTGTTCAACTTCAAAATAGCATCCCCACTATCTACATCTCCTTCAAGTGCGTAACCTAGAATTCGAATATAATAAGTAATATTTTTTTCACTCGAACCAATTTTGTAATCATACGTAACCCGTTCATAATCCCATTGACCTGCTCGCACAAAAAGGTTGTTTTCCATAAAATGGTCTAATGGTTTTAATTCAATCGTCATTCCATCAATGCCTGTTCCTTCAATCTTCATTCCTTCCACCTCACAAAATTGATATGTATCTAAAGTAATAATAGTATGAATTAGGTCAAGTTGCAATCGATTAAAGCCATTCATTCTAAATCAAGCACAAGTATGCAGTGTTTTGTTATTGGGAAAAATAAAAAATACAAGCCTATTATCTATTCAAATAGTACACTACATGTTATATTCTTATTAGATGCTGTACCTTGGGAAAGGAGATTCATACATAAATTGTTTCGTTATTTGTCTAAACGCCAATGGATCCTAATATTATTAAGTGTTTTACTGATTTTGATCGGTTATTTTATTCTACCTGTATCTGTTCCACTAATTTTGGCTTTTATAACAGCCTTATTTTTAAACCCTTCTATAAGGTGGGTACAGTTCAGATTTAGATTAAATCGGAAAGTTTCTGTTATTATTATTTTTTTATTGTTTTTAATTGTACTAAGTGTAATCGGAACCTATGTCGTTACACGCGTAGTGACACAAATGATTAATTTTACTGAGAATGCTCCTTCCTATGTCACACAATTAAATGCAATTTTCGCTCAATGGGAAAGTGATTTAAACCGTTTTACAAAGGACCTCCCTAAAGAATTTGTGGTGCAACTAACACAAAGTATAAAAGATAACATAGACGCATTAAGTGAATTAGTAAAAGACCGTTTTCGAATAAATAAAATTGCTTCCGCGGCTGCACAAGTTCCACAATATCTAGTTAGCCTACTTGTGTATATGATCGCACTTTTCTTATTTATGCTTGAAATACCAAGGTTAAAAACAATGGTGTATGAACACTTAACAGATGAAACGGCAGAAAAGGTTCAATTCATGAACGCAAGATTAGCTTATGTTATTCTAGGTTTTTTAAAGGCCCAATTCTTGGTAAGTATCATTATCTTCGTCGTTTCACTTGTAGGTTTACTCATTATTGCACCAGAATTTGCAGTTATCATGTCACTAATTATTTGGATCATTGATTTTATCCCAATAATTGGATCCATTATTATTTTAGGGCCATGGGCGATCTATATGTTTCTTGCTGGAGACATTACAGCTGGTACCCAACTATCGGTTTTGGCTCTCTTATTACTTGGTATCCGAAGAACTGTAGAACCAAAAGTAATGGGACGGCACATTGGACTATCACCACTAGCCACTTTGATCGGGATGTATATCGGATTACAGCTTTTTGGAGTAATTGGATTTGTACTAGGGCCATTGTTAGTAATAGCTTTTAATTCAGCTAAAGAGGCTGGAATCATTAAATGGGATTTCAAGATTTAAGAGGCGTTGGAAATTGCAAATTGTTCACTATATTTTCAGATAAAAGAAATCGGCAATAATGCCGATTTCTTTTATCTATGCTTCTCTTCAAAAGACTTATTTCTAATATACAGTAATACACCATCGTCTTCACTTATACATGTAAATCCAGTTCCATGTAGCACCTTTTGAGAAGCAATATTCTTTTTTTTACAGTGTGCTTTGATTCTTTCGACGCAGTTAGCAAAGGCCCAGTGACAAAGTGTTGAGACTGCCTCTGTTGCATATCCCTGACGCCTTCTGTTTGCAACTACGTAATACCAGATCTCTGCTTCTTTCTCCGAATTTAACCTTCCCTTAAACCCAATCTCACCAACAACTATATTTTTACTTTTGTCTTTTATAATCCATGGTCCAAAACCTAATTCTTTCTGATCTGACTCGAGTTTTTCAAGGTAGTATGGAAGGATTGCCTTTAATCCATTAGACGGCCAGTTGTCATTGGGAACTGTAATACATGGAGATGCAAAAACTGCTGAACCTTTTAGCAACTGGTTGCCAAACTCAAGGGTAATAGGGGTTAACGTTATTCTTGAACTTACTACATCCATCATTGCTGATCCTTCTTTCCAGATCTCTTATGAGTACTTTACTAAAAGCCAAGGATTGCTTTGATCATACTTGTCTTTTCCCCACCCTCATAAAAAATATAAAGCAGTAAGTACACGAAAACACCTGTAATCGCAGTAAAAAACCAAATGACACTTGTTACTGGACCAATTTTTCGATGTTTTGCGATCCTTCGCTTAAAAGCTAAATTAATTGTAACGATTCCAAAAACAGCTCCAGTTGTGGCTAAAAAGATGTGAAAAATCAAAAAGATGGTATAATACAGCTTTACATCATCAGGTCCTCCAAAGCTTGTATTTCCTATAAAAATAGTTCGAGATGCGTATATGATAAAGAATAACAGGGCACTAACCGCTGCCGAAAGCATAGTACGCTTGTGTGCTGTGTATTTGCTTTGTGAAACAAAATACCAGCCGATTGCAACTAGAATAGCACTTAATACGATAAAAAAAGTACTTAACGTAGGTAATAACGGTAACATGGACAACATTCCCCACTTTCTTATTATTTCCCGTTTCATATATGTATGTCCGTCAAAAGAGACAAGGTTAACTACACTATATCATAACCATTCTTCCTTTGTAGATGATGAGTTGGTCAATTTTATGAATTTTCCTCATTGCACTATGATCCATAACCAAAAAAGACTAGGGGGTTTCCCTAGTCTTTTTCCTTACCACCAAGTAATGACGGAAAGCGTCAATATAGTTATTGTAGCAACCGTTAATCCTCCATAGAACATAAATGCTGGCATTTCGTGGTCTTTATTTTTCATATGCATAAAATAATAAAGTTGAAATATGACCTGCACAACTGCAAGGATTAAGAGAACTGGGATCACATACAATTTATCAAACTCAAAAATGACCATGGAAAACGCAATGAGCGTAAAAACGATCATTAGAGTAAATGTGATAAGCTGTTGTTTCATTTCTTCTTTATTTTTTTTTCGGTTGTATTCTGAAGAAGAATTGGAGTTACTTACCATAGTTTAACCCACCTTTCCCATTAAGTATACAACGGTAAAGATAAAAACCCAGACGACATCAATAAAGTGCCAGTACAAGCTAGCAATATAAAATTTCGGTGCGTTGTATAAGTTTAACCCACGTTTTGCATTTCGAATCATTAGGGTAATAATCCATAATAATCCAAAGGTTACGTGACCACCGTGGAAACCAACTAATGTATAAAATGCAGATCCAAATGCTGACGTTCTAAAAGTAAAATCCTCATTTGTAATGTAATTGGTGAACTCATAAATTTCAAAACTTAGGAAACCAATCCCCAGTAGAACGGTAACACCTAACCAGAGTTGCATTTTACCAAAGTTATTGTTTTTCATATGATACATGGCGTAAACACTCGTTAAGGAACTGGTTAAGAGTAACATTGTCATGACAAAAACTAGCTCAAGCTCAAAAATTTCTTCTGCTGCAGGCCCACCATTTGTAGATCCTTTAAGTGCTAAGTAAGTCCCAAACAGACTCGCAAATAGAACGGTTTCACCACCAAGGAAGAACCAAAACGCAAGAAATTTATTTTTTCCTTCAAGGGTTGCCTTTTCAGGATTATGTGGCATTTTTTCGGGATTTAGTGTGTGATCACTCATTACAATCCATCCCCCTTTTCAAGGTCTTCTTTATGAATATGATGACCGTGATCATCCTTAACAGATCGAACAAACATCGCCCCAAATGTAATCAACATTCCGCCAATTAAAACAATTAACCACCTTAGATCATCTACTTGATAAATAAACCCAAAGCTAGCGATAAATAAACCAAGTGACATGACAAAAGGTAATATAGATGAATTTGGCATATGAATATCATCTAATGGCTCAGAAGGCATTAGATTTTTGTTGCCTTCCATTTTTTCAACCCATAGTGCATCTAAACCTCGAACTAGTGGGATTTGTTTAAAGTTATAATGCGGTGGTGGGGAAGCAATCGTCCATTCTAACGTTCTACCGTCCCAAGGATCATTGCTAACTTTTTCTCCTTTAATAGCAGTGTACACCACATTATAGAAGAATACGATTACACCAAATGCCATTAAGAAAGCACCAATTGTACTGATTAAATTTCCATTATCCAACCCTTGGCCTGGTAAGTATGTCCAAGTACGTCTAGGCATTCCCATTAATCCAAGGAAATGTTGGATAAAGAATGTTAAATGAAATCCTATAAAGAAAGTCCAAAATGTAAGCTTCCCCAATTTCTCATTCAACATTTTACCGAACATTTTAGGCCACCAGTAGTGTAAAGATGCAAATATACCGAATATTACCCCACCTACAATTACATAGTGGAAATGGGCAACAACGAAGTAGGAATCCTGATATTGATAATCAGCTACCGCTGAGGCGAGCATCACACCTGTCATCCCACCTAGTGTAAAAGTAGGTATAAACCCGAGTGCCCATAACATTGCGGTTGTGACCCTAATACTTCCGCCCCACATCGTAAACAGCCAATTAAATATTTTCACCCCAGTAGGAACGGCAATTGCCATTGTAGCTACTGCAAATATTGCATTAGCAGCAGGACCTAAGCCAACGGTAAACATGTGGTGTGCCCACACCATAAATCCTAAGAAACCAATTAAAACAGTGGCGAACACCATTGCCGTATACCCGAATAAACGCTTTTTAGAAAATGTAGGTATTACTTCACTAAATACTCCAAATGCTGGGAGTATTAAAATATAAACTTCTGGGTGACCGAAGATCCAAAAAAGGTGTTCCCAAATGATTGTATTACCACCCATGTCTGGATTAAAAAATGCAGAACCGAATAAACGGTCAAACATCATTAAAAATAGACCAACTGTTAATGCCGGAAAAGCAAAAAGAATTAAAGCACTTGTTACAAAAATAGTCCACGTAAAAAGTGGCATACGCATGTAAGTCATTCCTGGTGCACGCATGTTAACGATGGTTACTAAAAAATTAATTCCACCAATTAAAGTTCCTGCACCAGAAATTTGTAGACCTAGTACGTAAAAGTCGACTCCGTGGCCTGGTGAGGTTGTTGACAAGGGAGCATAGGCTGTCCAACCTGCATCAGGAGCACCTCCTAATAACCAACTAGCATTTAATATAAGTCCTCCTGCTAGAAACAACCAAAAACCCAAAGCATTCAAAAAAGGAAAAGCAACATCTCGAGCCCCAATTTGTAATGGAACTACCGCATTCATCAGGGCAAAAATAAACGGCATCGCGGCAAAAAATATCATCGTCGTTCCGTGCATCGTTAAAAGTTCATTATAAAAACCTGCGCTAACAAAATCATTCGCTGGTTTTATTAGTTGAATCCGAATTATCATGGCTTCTAATCCACCTATAATGAAGAAAAACCCTCCACCAAATAAGTAAAGGTGGGCAATTTTCTTATGGTCAACTGTTGTTAAATAGTCCCATAAGATTGCACCAAAGCCTTGTTTCTGTGCAATTGCTGTACTCACTATTTTTAACCTCCCTTAACCTATATCCATTCCTTTTACTCACTTTCTGCATCTTCTGGGGTAATTTCTGATGGCTCTAACTGTAACAAATAATCCGCAATTTTACTTGCCTCTTCTTCCGTTACTTCTTTATAATTACCCGTCATTTTGTTTCCTGGTTTAATGCTTTCAGGATCCATTATCCAATCTACAAGGTTTTCTTTTGTCGGATCAAGTATTCCAGCGAATTTCGTTCTTGAACCAAAGCTTGTCAAGTTAGGACCAATAGCTGTTGGTGAGGACCCAAGAGCATGACAACTAATACACCCTTTGTCTGAAAAAAGTTGTTTCCCTTCCTGTGCACTAGCAGTTTCTGGCTCAGCTTCAGGGTCAACATTCTTCATATCCGTTACCCATTGATCAAATTCATCTGGACTAACTGCGACTACTCTAAAATCCATTAATGAGTGTGATGGACCACATAATTCTGCACATTTACCCCAATATACTCCTTCTTCTTGTGCTTCAATAAACATAGTGTTTTCATTCTCTGGGTTTACATCCATCTTCCCAGAAATAGAAGGTAGCCAGAAGGAGTGAATCACATCACTCGATTTCATATCAATATAAACTCTTTCACCAGTCGGTATGTATAAGTCCTGACTAGTTTGTACGTCTAGGTCATCATAACTGAAGTTCCACCAATATTGATTGCCCGTGACATTAACATTTAATAAGTCAGATCCTTCCGGTTGACCTTCCGCAAGGTCAAAAGTAGCGGTTACAGTAGGCACCGCAAGAATAAGCAACAAGATGATAGGGATCACAGTCCAGATCACTTCAAGTACTTTATTCCCCTCTACCTGTTTTGGAATAACATCCTCTTGGCCTTTCTTTTGCCTAAAACGGAAAAATACAAAGGTATAAATGACCATTACTACTAAGAATACAAAAACCATTATAACGATTGATAGTATAATGAGGTCAAGTGACACCTGTGCCCCGTAACCTTTGGGATCTAGGGCAGTCAAATTTTCGAGTCCACAGCCTGACAACACTAGAGCCGTAGATCCTAGAATGAATAGAACTCGGAATTTTCCCATCCAACCTTTCATTGTAATGATACCTCTCTTTCTAATATAATTCCTTGTTATAATTTATTTAACAACTATCCTACAAAATAGTAGGATAGTGTAGTTAAAAGATGGTCGGAAACGTTACAACAACTACAGTTACACATAATATGGTCAAGTAGTTCAATGAATAAACAAACATCCAAGTTGCCCATTTTTTATCACTTTTCACATAAAAGCCTGTCATACCAAGTATTAACCAACCAATGTTAAGTAATGTCGCAATGATTAGAAAAGTTAAGCCAAGTGAATATAAATAAAAAGGCAACGGCAGAAGGCATGCTACATAAACAACCATTTGACGTTTGGTAATTGAGAATCCATGTATTACGGGCAGCATTGGAATTCCAGCTCGCTTATATTCTTTACACTTTTTCATTGCAAGTGCAAGGAAGTGCGGAGTTTGCCAAATAAACATAATTAAAAACAAGATGAAAGCAACCATATGAAATTTAGGTTCAACAGCAGCCCATCCAATAAGTGGTGGTACAGCTCCAGACAAACTACCTATCGCTGTATTAATCGTATATCTTCGCTTGGACCACATCGTATATAGAACGACATAAGCAAACCAACCAAATGCCCCTATAATTGCAGCTTGAACAGTTGTCATTAAAAGAAGCGTTACACCAGTAACAGAAGTAGCAATCCCTAATATAAGGATCGTTTGTAAAGGAATAGACCCTGTAACTGTTGGTCGTTTTTTCGTTCGATCCATAACAGGATCAATATCACGATCATAATAATTATTAATGATACAACCACCAGCAATAATTAAAGCAGTCCCTGCCATTGCAAATAAAAAAGTTTGCCAGTTTTCTAAAAAGGAGGAGCCTGTATAATAAAGCGCTAACCAAAATCCAACAAATGCTGTCATTAAATTCGAATTTATAATCCCAACTTTAATAAGTGCCTTAAGATCTGACCATAAAGTAGTAACCTTTTCCTTATTCCCCGTATTTCCAATAACAGGTGAGGAAGATGTAATTTCCACCTTATTCAATGCTATTATCCCCTTCCAGCCCCGATCAAATCGAATATATTATCATTTGAAGTCGTTTTGTTTGGGTTGTTGTTTTGTTTAGTCTTAATAAAACAAACGAACTTATATTATTGTATCACGTATTTAATATTCAATCTAATATAGAATCTGTTTTAAACAGGATAAAACGACAAATCATGTGACGATTTTGTGAAAATACGACTCAAAACTAGGTTATCTTGTATATACCAAGTATGATGGATCAAATCTGCTACTTGACGTTTATTATTTTCCGTCTTGAAGAAATTTATCCAAATCCCCCTATATATTTCTAGCAAATAAAGGTCGACATTGCAAGGCTTTTTTACTTTTAAAGAAAATCTCAATGAGCGGTTGTTCAAAAAGTCGCATTTAAAGATGAAAGTTTTACAGCAACATGGTAATATAGCATTTGTATGTTTAAAAAATTTTTTCATAGAACTTTCATGTAGTCTTGATAGATGTAGAGCGAACTCGTTTCAGCAAGCTGAAACATCGGGGAATCAGATGGAGTCTCGACTCCACCTGATTGGAAATTCCCACCTACGCTTCGCTTAGAGGTGGGGGTCTAAAACCCTAAAACCATTTAAAGATAAAAACGTATATAGGAAGTGGAGAATGGCAGGTGCATACATGAACAAACTACTTAAAACAATATCGATATTAGCAACATTTGGAATGCTACTCGTTTTGGTCGGTGGAGCACTCGTTACGAAAACAGAATCAGGAATGGGGTGTGGTTCTAGTTGGCCGCTTTGTGACGGAGAAATCATCCCCTCTGTGATTACACCGGAACTAATCATTGAACTAAGTCACCGCCTTGTTTCAGGGGCTGTAGGTATTCTTGTTCTCTTATTATCTGTACTTTCTTGGAAATTTATCGGACACATACGAGAGGTTAAACTTCTATCCTTTACGTCCTTGTTTTTTCTAGTATTACAAGCACTCATTGGAGCAGCTGCAGTTATGTGGGGGCAATCCGATTTTGTATTGGCCATGCATTTTGGAATATCCCTTATATCATTTGCTTCTATCTTTCTTTTGACCCTACTGATTTTTGAAATAGATAAAAAATTTGATGCTCGATCCTTAGTAATTGAACCAAAACTTCGAATGCAAATATATGCATTAACTGCTTACATTTTAGTAGTCGTTTATACTGGAGCGTTTGTTCGCTATGCCGATGCAAGTATGACCTGTGGTTCGTGGCCACTATGTTCCTCGACAACTCCTTTTTCCGATTTATACTTCGGTCAGTGGATACAAATGGGTCACCGCTTTGCTGCAGGAATAGCATTTGTTTGGACCGTTCTCCTATTTTTTAAAATCATAAAAAGCTATAAAGGAAACAGAGTAATGTTAATCGGTTGGACTGCTGCATTGATCTTAATGATTCTTCAAGTAACACTAGGAGCTATGATTATCTTTACTATGCTTAACCTATATATTGCATTATTACATGCATTAGTAATCACTTGCTATTTCGGTGTGCTTAGTTACTTTGTTTTACTATCCACACGAAGCGCTAAATACGAAAAAGAACGAGCCGAATCCGAATAGAAAAGTTTTGTACTCTAATAAAACACCCAAAAGGATCTTCTCCTGGGTGTTTTATCTTTTTAATAATTACTCAAACTCAATGAGTAATTCACCTACTTGAATGGCGTCTCCATTTTTGACAAAGATATTTTTAATTTTCCCTTCATACGGAGCTTGCACGGTTGTTTCCATTTTCATCGCTTCCGTAATCATGAGGTGATCCCCTTTATCAACCTTTTCACCAACTTCAGTTAATAAGTTCACAACTGTTCCTGGCATTGTCGCTGCAATGTGTTTATCATTACTTGGATCTGCTTTTACCCTCGTTGCTATGGTTGATTTAACATTCTCATCTTTGACAATGACTTCTCGAGGTTGCCCGTTCAGTTCAAAATAAATCACCCTTGTTCCATCTAGTTGAGGCTCACCCATTGATATTAGTTTCACAATTAAGGTTTTCCCTTGTTCAATTTCCACCTCAATTTCTTCACCTAGTTTCATTCCGTAAAAAAATGTAGGGGTATTCAGTACAGACATATCTCCATATGTTTCATAAAACCTATGGTAGTCCATAAAAACCTTTGGATACAATGCGTGTGAAACAATGTCAAAACTAGTCACTTGTCGATCGAGTTGTTTAAACAAGGTTTCTTTTAGTTCCGTAAAATTGACAGGATCAAGTAGTTCTCCTGGTCGAACCGTAATTGGCTCCCTACCCTTTAGGATGATTCGTTGCAATTCCTGTGGAAAGCCTTGGTATGGTTGACCTAAATAACCTTGGGCTAACTCAATAACTGAATCAGGGAAATCAAGTGATTCTCCTCTTTCGTAAATATCATCCTCTGTTAGATTGTTTTGCACCATAAATAATGCCATATCACCAACCACTTTAGAAGAAGGTGTTACTTTTACAAGATCACCAAACATATCGTTCACTCTACGATACATCTTTTTCACTTCATCCCAACGACTCTCCAAACCGACAGCCTTAGCTTGCTGTCTTAAATTACTATATTGACCACCAGGCATTTCATGTTCATAGACTTCAGAATGTGGCGAAACCATTCCACTTTCAAAATCTTTGTAATAATTCCGAACGTCCTCCCAATAATGGCCAAGCTTTTCATAAGATTCTACTTGAATAGTTGGCTTTCGCTTGTTTCCTTCTAACGCATAGTAAAGACTCGTAGCACTTGGTTGTGAAGTTAAACCAGCCATCGGACCACTTGCAACATCGACAACATCCACACCGGCTTCAACTGCCCTTGCATAAGTAAATATTCCATTTCCACTCGTGTCATGTGTATGCAAATGAATCGGGATATTAATCGTCTCTTTTAAAGCACTGATTAATTGATAAGCAGCTTCTGGTTTTAGTAACCCAGCCATGTCCTTGATGCCTAGAACATGAGCACCAGCACCTTCTAATTCTTTTGCTAACTTCGTGTAGTATGCTAAATTATATTTCGTTCTCTTTGAATCCAAAATATCCCCAGTGTAGCACATCGCAGCTTCCGCAACCTTGTTATTTTCACGAGCCGCATCAATCGCAAGCGTCATACCTTCCACCCAATTTAAACTGTCGAAAATACGGAATACATCAATCCCAGCATTGGCGCTTTGTTTTACAAATTCACGAACGAGGTTATCGGGGTAGTTTTTATACCCTACCGCATTGCTAGCACGCAAAAGCATTTGAAACATTACGTTCGGCATTTTTTCACGTAGCTTAAGCAATCTTTCCCATGGATCTTCTTTTAAAAAACGATAGGACACATCAAAAGTTGCTCCACCCCACATCTCTACAGAAAACAGTTCTGGCAATAGACGTGCGGTAGGTTCTGCTATTTGAACTAAATCCTTTGTCCGAATCCTTGTAGCCAATAGAGACTGATGCGCATCACGAAAAGTAGTATCTGTTAAAAGAACTTCTTTTTGATCTTTTAACCATTCAGCTAATCCATCAGGGCCTTTTTCGTCCAGGATTTGTTTCGTTCCTTTTGGCATTTCTTCAGAATATTTCAACTTCGGAAGCCGTGGCTTTTCAAAACTAGGTTTTTTCTTTTTATCAAGTCCTTCAAACCCGTTGACAGTGGTATGCCCAATATAAGTTAACATTTTTGTTCCACGATCTTTTCTCTTCGGGAAAACAAATAGTTCAGGTGTCTGGTCAATAAAAGTCGTATTGTATGCACCAGAAACAAATTTTTCATGTAAAATAACATTTTCTAAAAATGGGATGTTTGTTTTAATCCCTCTAATTCGAAATTCTTTTAAGTTTCTCACCATCTTTTGTGCTGCCTGTTCAAAAGTTAATGCCCATGTCGAAACTTTAACGAGCAATGAATCATAGTGCGGGGAAATAACCGCCCCTTGAAACCCGTTACCTGCATCCAACCGAACTCCAAAACCACCACCAGAACGATAAGCCATAATTTTACCAGTGTCAGGCATAAAATTATTTAATGGGTCTTCCGTTGTAACCCGGGACTGGATAGCGAATCCATTTGTTTGGATATTCTCTTGGCTAGGTATACCTATTTCTTTACTAAATAGAGAGTTACCTTGTGCTATCTTAATTTGCGACTGCACAATGTCAATCCCAGTAATTAATTCTGTAATCGTATGTTCAACCTGCACCCTCGGGTTTACCTCAATGAAAAAGAATTCATCATTGGTTACGAGAAACTCAACTGTACCTGCATTAACATACTCCACATTTTCCATTAATTTCACTGCTGCATCGCAAATTTCATGCCTCAGAACATCTGACAGAGATACACTTGGAGCAACCTCGACAACTTTTTGATGACGTCTTTGAACAGAACAATCTCTTTCATATAAATGTACGACATTTTTATCCCAATCCCCAAGTATTTGTACTTCAATATGCTTCGGGTTTTCGATCAATTTTTCTACATATACCTCATCACTTCCAAATGCAGATTTTGCTTCTGATTTTGCCCGTTCATACGAATCTGCTAAGGCGCTAGCACTTCTTACAATCCTCATACCACGACCACCACCACCTAACGATGCCTTAATGATAATCGGATAACCGTGCTTATCTCCAAATGCTTCCACCTCTGCAAGATTTTCAACTGGGCCATCCGTTCCTGGGATAACGGGAATACCTGCTTCAAGTGCTTGGTATCTAGCTTTCACCTTATCTCCAAACATATCTAAGTGTTGACTAGTAGGGCCAATAAAGATGATTCCCTCCTGTTCACATCTCCTGGCAAAATGAATATTTTCAGACAGTAGGCCATACCCTGGATGAATGGCATCGACTCCAACATTTTTCGCAACTTCAATAATACCTTCAATATCTAAGTATGCATCTATCGGTTTTTTTCCCTCTCCTACCAAATAAGCTTCATCCGCTTTATATCGATGGAATGATCCAGTATCCTCTTTCGAATAGATCGCTACAGTACGAATATTTAATTCCGTACACGCACGAAACACCCGAATCGCAATTTCGCCACGATTTGCTACTAATACTTTTTTAATTGTCTTTAATGTTGCCATGATTGTCCTCCTTTAAATTTTGAATAGCTCTTATATGTTGGATTTTTTCTTTAAGGGGTTTGGTGTCTGTGTTTATTGAACCCTCTTTTGATCGAACAGAATATGCAATGTTGTTTAAAACACCCATTGAAAATAACATTATTACGAGGGACGATCCTCCATAGCTTACAAACGGAAGCGGCACACCAGTAATTGGCAACAATCCGCTTATTGCACCTAAATTTATCGTTGTTTGAATACCAATCATACTAGCTATACCAATCGAAAGTAATGCTCCAAAACTATCATCACAGCGTCTCGAGATATAAATACCGCGCAACACAATAATAGCTAGCATTCCAATTACGATCATAACACCAACAAACCCCAACTCCTCTGCAATAACTGCCATGATGAAGTCCGTGTGGGGCTCCTGTAAATATCCTAGTTTCTGAACACCTTGTCCAAGGCCTTCTCCTAGTATACCTCCAGTGCCAATTGCAACATAGGATTGAATCAAATGATAGCCATCATCTTTCGGATCTTCAAAAGGCTCATATGCACCAGAAAACCGTGCAATTCTTTCATCTGTCACCATATTAGGTATAGCAATAACAACAAAGGAAACACCAATTGCAATAAGAATAAATAGATGCTTAAATCGAATACCAGAACTGAAAATGACGCTACAAGCGATTAAGAAAATGATAGCAGCTGTACCGATATCTGGTTGGAGAGTAATTAACCCTAAGATAATACCTGTCATGACAAGTGGTGGGAGAACGGCTTTACTAAAGTCAGCAATATAGTTTTGCTTTTTTGAATAAATGGATGCTAAATAAATGATTAAAACAATTTTAGCAAGTTCTGCGGGCTGAAAACTAAGTGGTCCAAAATCATACCAAGACTTTGAGTAATTAACTTCAATACCAAACACAAAAACTCCTGCTAATAATCCTAAAATGCCTATTACCATTATTTTCACAAACTTCTGATAATAGCGATAAGGAAAAGCGCATGCTAAGATAAATATTACGAAACCGATCATAAACCAGATTAACTGCTTCCACATATAATAATTTGCTGGATTATTTTCAACGACGGCAAGCACCATACTAGCACTATAAATCATAACAATTCCAAATGCAGAAAGGAGTAATGGAGTAATAATTAAGGTGAAATCGAAATCCTTCCATTTGTGTTTCATTGTTTAACTCCTTTTATGAAAGATTACTAGGATGTGTGTGGGTTTAAGTTACTAGATTCACATGACCACTGATGAGAATGGTATCCGCACTTAGAAAAACACTTTTCTGAAATAAGGAAATATAATTACTTTTCTTTAAGTGTAAAAAAAACCTTGCCTTGGGCGAAGGTTCTTTTTTGATACAAATGAAAAGGAAAGTTTTAAAAGACTAGGAATTTTGTGCAGCTTCATGTAGAACGTTTAATTGCTTTTCCAAATTTTCTAGAAGCTTTTTCCCCTCATCTTCATCTACCAAATCTAATCGGACAGCAAAGTCAATTTCTCTTGATAGACCAAACATTTGTGTATCTAAAACCTCTTCGTATAAAGGACACTGAGGCATCGTTAAGTTATCGATTTGAACCTTAATTAATTTCAAAATCTTATTTGCGTCAGCCTGTAGAAGGGCATAGGCTTTTTCACGATCACTAATAGCCACTTCAGGTATCAATAAAATCCCCTCCATAAACAACGTTCTTCTATTTATATTAGCGTTTGTCACATAAAAATGCAAGAAGTATTCTAATACTTCTACCCACTATGTTTAATGATTCACTCTAGATGAAATTTGAAATAATGTCTGCTATTCTGTTTAGAGGAATGTGACTCGATTATATCTTTCATCCAAATAATCGCCCTTCACAAAATAATTTCCGAAAGGTGGCTCATGCCATGATCGTTCAATTAACAGGCAAAGTAAATTATCCCATAACACTTGATCCGACAGTATGGATCTTTGATGATCGAAAAATTCCATTTGATGAATTAACCCAATCAATTGAAAAAAAAGAAAACAAAGTAGACGAGGCTGATCAGACTGCTTTAAGATTGGATCGAGAAGTCTTTCAACAAAAGATTAATCCTCCAGTAAACAAGAGCATTTCTAAATTTGAACGGGAAAAAATATTAAAAGGTACATACGTTATGCCAATCCATGACTTTATCCAAACTGCTGAAATAAAAAGCGATGCAGCAATTGCAAAAATCATAACAGACACCAGTAATGAAACCATTTCATTAAAAAAACTGGAACAAAGCTATCTATTGTTTTCCGTTGATGGAAAACCCGTTAAAGACAAAGGACCTGTTCACCTCTATGTTATGGATGAATCTGACCTTTCAGAACCAATCAAAGGAGTTAAAAAAATTGTTATTGACTAAGAAATGTTGTTCAACAACAGTTTTTCTGATTGACCAAAGTTTTTATTAATGGCAGATGCTGCACAATTTTAATAAAACAAGAAAAAGTTCGATCATCAAGGTTATGAGGACGTTTGTGGGTACGAAAAACTTTAATTCGCGCTCTCATTCTAATAAATATTTATGTGAATCGTCTTTTTTATTTATACATCTGTTTTTAATTCGTAATATCTGCCAATATTCGGCATATTTTTACGCAACCCATTTAGTTTATTCCATCCTCATGCATAATCTTCGTAATTACATCAAAAAATACGATAAAAAGGAGGAGTATACAACTATGGGTAAGCGTACTTTTATCATCAGTGCCATTAGCTTCACTACTCTTTTCCTTGTAGCTTGTCAAGAGGAAGAAAGCTTACCGAACCAAAAGAACCAAAATCCCACGACCATACAAGTAAAAGATTCGGATCCAATCAAAAAACAAACATTATCCAATGAGCAAATTGCCAATCACTTAGCCGATCTTGCTAATGACGTTCCTAATGTCCAAGGTGCTACCTCTGTAGTCGCTGGTTCATATGCTGTTGTCGGAATTGATGTTGATAAAGATTTAGATCGATCTCGAGTAGGGACTATAAAATACACAGTTCTAGAAGCTTTACAAGAAGATCCTTATGGGAAAACAGCAATTGTAATTGCAGATGCGGATGGTACTGAACGAATTAAGCAAATGGCTGACAAAATAGAACAAGGACATCCAATTCAAGGAGTAGTAGATGAGCTTTCTGCGATTGTTGGAAGATATATGCCAGAATTCCCAATTAATGAAGATCAGCCATCAGAACCAGATCAAAATGAAGAAGTTATTCCTAAAGAAGATGAAAAGGAATTAGATCAAATTCAAGATGATCAATCTAACAATAAGATTAATGAAAGCTCATAACCTAAAAGACCCTCCAACTCTTGAGGGTCTTTTTTTCCAAGAAGCACTAATAAATCGAGGAATTACAGCTCACTGTGCTGCCTTTCATTATAATAATGAACACCAAATTGAGATCCTTCCGATACCATCTTAGCATTTTCAGGATCTTCTATGTCTGGAACACCAGCTTGTTTAATAGGGAGCTGATTCGAAACTTGAATTGCTCCATTCTTTCCTTCTTTTTCTTTTGTCTTTTTCAACCGATCGGGACAAATAGCCAAATAGCTAGCAATACTAGTTGTTATGGCACCTGCAACAATAAACATTACCTTTTTAATCATAGTCACCACCTTCTTAGTCTATTTAATTTCCCGATTGTATATAGAATAAACATAAACACAATGAAAACGCATTCATATATCATTATCTATTTTTATCACTTTGTGTTACAATAGGCTGAAAGATAAAAGAGAGGTGACAACATGCGGGTAAAATGTGTGATTTGTGATACGATCGAAAATATTGAAAAGAACTCTCTACAAGCGAAACGACTCAGAAATCGCCGAATCCACATGTATCTCTGTAATAAATGCAATAATCGCATTGAAAAGAAGACAAAAGAGAGGCATGCAACAGGCAACTTCAGATTATATCGCGAAAAGAAAACGACTGATTGCTTATTATAAATGAAACCAACTATTCAAAAAAGACATCCTCTTAATAATGTGAGAATGTCTTTTTTGCATTTTATTTTTGGTGGTCAGATACCCTGTTTTGTCTTTCCCTGTGAAGTCGTACACGGTAAATAGCTAATACGATTGCTATTATCGATAGGCTTTCTGCAATTGGCAAATATAATCCTAAAATAGTCAAAATAATGGATCCAATGGCAAGGAGAATATAGATAACGACATTCTTTAAAATGGGTAGTTTCCTTGCAAATCCAAGTTTATATGTTATAGCTGACAATATAAAGATAGTGAAGTATAGAATAAAAGTTCCCTGTACCAAAATAGCCGTTTCCACATCATTATTCAAATTTATTTCGGAACCAATCTGCCTAAAAAGAAAATCAGTCAAAGGGCTTAGGTTTGTCGGCATCTGCATGACATTACTCATTGTACGTTCCCCCTATGTACATCTTAATCCCCTACCCTTAACATCATACTAAATCAAATGGAATGAAGCTAGTCTTACTATGTGTTCTTTCATAAAAAAATAAGTTATACTAATAACTGAAATAAAATTAAGGTGGTTATAAAAGTGAAGAAAATACAATTCCCTATGTTACTATTAGCATTTTTGGTTATTTTGTCTTATATGCTCGTTGGAGTTGCAATTGGTTACCGTAATTACATTTTGGCAATATTTTTTGTTGTCTTAGGATTTGTTTTAATGGGCTTTGGACTCGCTAGAAAACGAAGAAATAACAACACAGTAAATTAAACCCTTGTAAAACAAGGGTTTTCTTCTATTTACTTTAAATCAACGTATTCATTAACAATTTGATGATAAAGACTTGGATTGCATGTTAAAACAGTACTTTTGTTGAGCATGTCTAATTCTTTTCCATCGGCTGTTGTAGTGATTCCACCTACTTCATTCACAAGGATGACCCCAGCAGCAATATCCCATGGAGCAAGATTCATCGTTAAATACGCATCGACAATCCCCTCTGCTACAAAAGCAAATTCAAGTGCTGCAGAGCCATATGAACGTGTCCCTCGTACTTTTCTTACTAATTTTTGCATTTTTTTCTCGTCCACTTTTCGGTTTTCGCTTGTCCAGAAATTGTTTAAACCTATTATTGCTTCCTCGAGTTTTCTGTCCTCGAGGTTCGGAAGCTTTTCCCCATTTTTGAAGGCTCCTTTTCCTCGCTGAACATTGTAAAGCGTATCTTCCATCACATTATATATTAATCCAATTTCACCTACTCCATCTATAAAAATCCCAACCGATATCGCAAAATTCCTTTTTTGGTGCACAAAATTCATTGTCCCATCAATTGGATCGACAATCCAAACAACTCCAGCTAAATCAGAAATATCATGCCCAAATCCTTCTTCACTTAACAGTTTATGATCTGGATAGGTGGTAGCTATTTTTTCTGCTATTACTTTTTCTGTGTGTCGATCCATTTCTGTAACCAGATCATTTGGGTTTTCTTTTGTGTCGATCGATAAAGGATCATCAATCCTATCTTTTATGTGGTAACCAGCCTCTAATACCCATTTTTTAGCGTGGTCATACAATTGCTGTCGATTCGTTTCATCCATTTGCAACTTGTCCTCCATCCTACATGTTTCTATTCATCTTACCAAATAATATTGACACATGCACAATTAACACTCCTTATTGTTGGTCACAATTTTAAAATTACTATGAGTTTTGCAAACAGGATCTGGTGATAAGACTTTTTTAAAATCAAAAAAAAACGAGCGACTTGCCCGCTTCAATTTAGCAATCGATTTAATTCCTGTCGAAGCTTTTCTAACCGTTCCTTTGTTTTTCGTACCTGCTCTCTATCCCCTTCTACCATGGCATCATGCAATGTAACCAATTCATAGTCAATTTCCATTCGAATAACTGGAAGTTGCTCTTTTGCTTCTATCCGTTTAAAAACTTCCATCACATGCTTCAAGCCTTTTCACGCTCCTTTTCATACTGCTATCTACTACTATTATATAATCCGAAACCATTTTTGTGTCATTTCATCCTCTAATATGCAGACCTAAATTTGCATCAGTCATACTTAATCATTATTTTTTGTAGAAATATGTGGTAAACTGTTATCAAGAATTATCGTGAAAGGAGAGCGGCTATTGTCAACATTTATTGGATTTTCTGAACAGGATTTTGAAATATTTTCTATTGAAGGACTTGACGAGAGAATGGAGGCCATCCAAAACTATATACAACCAAAATTTAAATTGATTGGGGATGACGTAACCACTTACCTCAGCAACGCCTTAGAGTTAGATATGTTTTTACATATTGCTAAACATGCTAGAAGATCTGTTAACCCCCCAAAGGATACTTGGTTAGCGGTCGCGGCAAATAAACGTGGATACAAAAAACATCCCCACTTCCAAATTGGTCTATTTGATGATCACGTTTTCGTTTGGTTTGCATTGATTTATGAGCTTCCAATGAAGACAGAAATAGCAAAAAAATTGTTGGATCATTATCAGGACTTAAAAGCATTGCCTGCCAATTTCGTCATTTCTTTAGACCATACAAAAAAAGATGCTTTTCCAATTTCCGATTTACAGACCGAACATCTTGAACGTTTTCGTGATGTAAAAAAGGCAGAATTTTTAATTGGGCGACACTTTCAAAAGACGGATCCGATCATTCAAGATGGAAAAGCATTCATTACAGAAGTAAAGAAGACGTTTGATACAATGATCCCGTTGTATCAGATTTCAACGGATTAACTTTTTCCAAAAACACGCACTAACAGAAAACAGCTTAAGAGCACTCTCAAGCTGTTTTCATGTTTATTTTCTTGCCTTCTTGTGATTCCTTTGCTTTTTGAATCGTATGGTAGCTAGAATACCCAGAGTCTTTTTCAAATTTCGCAAACAATTGTTTTTCTTCGCTTTTAGAAGGGACGATTTGTTTAAACCTAGTATAGGTTATCATTAGATCCTCTCGCTTCACTCCTTGCTCATACGCTTGCTCTACAAGCGAGAAAAAATTTACTACATCAATCATTTCTTGTTTTGACCATGATTCATCTAGCGGATAACTATATTCCATATGTTCAATCCTTTCTAAGTTGTTGCTGAAGCCTTTTAAACACTTATGTTGCCCATTGCATCCTGATCTCTTCTGCCTTTGTTATGATTCTAGAAAAAAGTTCATCAACAGATGGGATATCCTCTATTTGTCCAGTTATTTGCCCTGCCCAGCCAAATCCTTCTAATTCCTGCCCATCTATAGCATACCTTTTGTTAGCGGTACCGCTAATATATGATTTCAATACTTCAAAACCTGGCTGTCCCTCTTCTAAACGCACAATATTCTCTGTCCAGTCGTTTCGCAGAGCTCTTGCAGGTGCTCCGATTGATTTTTTAATAACAACCGTGTCCTTTTCATCTGCGTGAATCAGAGCATCTTTATAAACAGGATGTGCGTGTATACATTCCTTTGTTGCGATAAAACGTGTTCCCATTTCAATCCCTTCCGCACCAAGAGAAAGAGCCGCAATCAATCCTCGACCATCACCAATTCCGCCAGAGGCAATAACAGGAATGGAAACCGAATCAACCACTTTAGGTGTTAGGACAAATGTACCAATATCGTCTCTACCTAGATGACCTCCACCCTCATTTCCGACTACCATGACAGCATCAGCCCCAAGCTCTTCTGCCTTTTCTGCTTGACGTCTTGCTGCAACGAGCACTAATTTCTTTATATTGTGTCCCTCCACCATTTCTAGTACAGGTTTTGGATTCCCACCTGTAACAGAGATAACAGGTACTTGTTCATCGATTGCTACCTCCACCATTTCTTCAAAGGGGCGACCGTGTTGACCTATCGCAAAATTCACCCCAAATGGTTTATCTGTCATTAACCGCAGACGCCTGATTTCATCTCGTAATTCATTGGGGTCGTCTAAACTCATCGCTGTTATTTGTCCCAGCCCACCTGCCTTAGATACTGCTGCCGCTAACTCTGCATATGCTAAATGTGCAAGACCTCCTTGAATGATCGGATAAGTAATACCTAGCAATTCTGTTACTCGTGTATTCCATTTCATGTAAAATAATCCCTCCCTTTATTTTATAAGTGAGTTGAACATCCTCATTAAGTTTAACATGATTGGAGAAATAGATGCTAAGACTAGTCATTAACTCACTAATTTGCTATAATGCTTTTGCTTTACCATTTGATACGAATGCTTAATTATATGAAGAGGTGCAGGTATATTATGTTGTCACAATTAAACACACCATTATTTACAGGACTACTTAATCACACCCAAAAAAATCCGGTGCAATTTCACATACCCGGACACAAAAAAGGTGCTGGAATGGATCCAGCATTTCGATCCTTTATTGGAGAAAACGCGTTGGCCATTGACTTAATTAATATTGAACCATTAGATGATTTGCATCACCCACAAGGTATGATTAAAGAAGCACAAGAGTTGGCTGCCCAAGCATTTGGAGCAGATCATACTTTTTTTTCTGTACAAGGGACGAGCGGGGCAATTATGACAATGGTACTCAGCGTTTGCGGACCAGGGGATAAAATAATTGTGCCAAGAAATATCCACAAGTCTGTCACAACAGCTATTATTTTTTCTGGTGCTACACCTATATTTATTCACCCAGAACTAGACAAGTCTCTAGGAATTTCCCATGGGATTACACCTAAAGCTGTGAGCAAAGCATTACAGGCACACCCTGATGCAAAGGCTGTATTGGTCATAAACCCAACATATTTTGGCATCGCAGCTGATCTTAAGAAGATAGTGGATATCGCACATGAGTGGGATACCCCAGTTTTGGTCGATGAAGCACATGGTGTTCATATTCATTTCCATGAACAGTTACCAATTTCGGCAATGGATGCAGGTGCAGATTTAGCAGCTACAAGTGTCCATAAATTAGGTGGATCCCTTACACAAAGTTCTATTTTAAATTTAAAGGAAGGCCTTGTCTCTCATGAAAGAGTGCAAAGTGTACTTTCTATGTTAACAACTACGTCTACTTCCTACATCCTCCTTGCATCGTTAGACGCGGCAAGAAAGCACCTTGCCACAATGGGAAAAAGCCTTATTAATGAGACAATCAAACTGGCTCAGTCAGCACGAGAGGTAATTAACCAAATCCCTGGGCTTTATTGTGTTGGAGAAGAAATAATTGGTAGTGAGGCTATATATGCTTATGATCCAACAAAATTAATCATATCCGTGAAAAATTTAGGTTTAACTGGATACGATGTCGAGGTTTGGTTACGTGAACATTGTTCAATAGAAGTGGAACTTTCAGACTTGTACAACATTTTGTGTATTATTACTCCAGGAGATACACAAACAGAGGTTACACTTTTAACTGAAGCCCTTCAAAAGCTTTCGGATGAAACAGCATTCACCAATAATGAAAAGGGCATTACAGTTAGAGTTCCAGATATTCCGCTATTGGCGCTTTCACCAAGAGAAGCCTTCTATTCCGAATCCGAAACAATCCAATTTCAGGATGCATCAGGCAGAATTAGTGCGGAATCTATTATGATTTACCCGCCTGGAATTCCTGTTTTTATACCTGGAGAAATCATTTCAAAAGATAATATCCGTTATATTAATGAAAATTTAAATGCAGGTCTACCTGTACAAGGTTTAGAAGATGAATCATTACAAACCATTCGAGTAATTAAAGAACATCGTGCATTTAAATAAAGAGAAATCCATTGTTTCATCTAGGAATTCTGTTTTTAGAAATAATTCACAACAAACAAGCCACAAATGTCAAAAACTTAACTTCAAGATAATTGCTAATTTAAATGAACCTGTCATCCTAGTCGATCATTTTGCTCATTTCATTAAAGAAAAAAACGAGTGTAAGAACCGTTATGGCTCACACTCGTTTTCCTAGTTATGTGTAATGTTTCGCCACCTTATTTAAACTTGTGGCGGAAACTATCTTTCGTCTTTCTCGTCGCAATTAGAGCATTTACTGTAAAGAGTTGTAACCTTTTCATCGTCAAAGTGTTCGATAATGCTTTGGCATTCCTGACAGACAATTGTTCCCATATTGTCCAACTCCCTTTTTTGTAATCGCTTCCTATATACATATTATAAAAGGTGTGACCACAAAATTCAATAGTATGACACAAATATTTTATTTGTGTCATACTATTGTCAAAAAAGAACATTCCAAAAATCCTTCCGACGAGAATTTTTGCCAAATCAAGGCATTTGGATTAAAGAAGGATCAGCAATCTCAAATTCTTTTTCACGTAGCCCCACGACAATTTCTTCTAGCGCATTTGCTGTCCATTCCCTGTCATGCATTAGCAAGTTAGCACCGTTACTTAACAATTTTGTATTCACCATAATGTCTGCTATAGCTGTTTCATTCATGTATTCTTTATTCCAATCATAACCATATGTCCAATTCATTAATATCATACCTTGTTTTTTAACGAATGATGCCGAAAAATCAGTATTTTTACCAAACGGGGCTCTAAAATACTTAGGTTTTTCTCCTGTGATTTCAGCAACCATTTCATTTACACGGACGATCTCTTCTTTTTGTTCTTCTTCCGGCATTTCCACTCTTTGTCCATCCTCTTTCCACCACAATGCTTTATGACTGTATGTGTGGTTCCCTATTTCAAAACCCATTTCAGCGATTTTTCTTAACGCTTCCTTTCCCTTATCAGTCGTTAAGAACTGTCCATTGACAAAAAAGATCGCCTCAGCATTCAATGATTTTAACGTTTTAGCCATTTCAAGAGAATATTTGTCTGGACCATCATCAATCGTCAGTAAAACAATTTTTTCATTACTTTCTTCCAACAAAGGCTGTAGACTCCAGTTGTCCGATACTCTATACTTTGGTTCCACATCTTCTTTCTTGACAGGAGAGTCTACCGTGGTATCTCTATCTTTTTTATTATCTTGCTCCGCATCTTCTTTCACCACATCCTGCTCCTCTTTTTCCTGTTTGTCCTTGTCCACATCTGTAGAAAAAACATCATCTTTCTGTATTTCCTTCTCGGATATCGATTGAACCGTTTGACATCCAGACAATATGAACAAAAACCCAAATAAAGTAATGATCGCTCTCTTTCCCATTCTGTTTCCCCCTTGATGTTTTCTCTATCTTTATTATTATACATAATTTCGACTCCGTTTTTTAGAAACAATTTTTGTTTATTTTATTTTTATTTGGGAAAAGTTTATGTGTGTTGTTGAACAACCTCTAAGATTGAATGATTTGCACTCATTGCTTTTATAGGATACCCTGTTTCTTGTTTCCAGTCTGTTTGAGAAGTATCATTTTAGAGTGTACGGTTATATTAAAAACAACATTTAGAAATGAACGTAAGAAAGGATGAATGATATGAAAAATGTAACAAAGGTTTTTTATATTTCTGTAGTTATTTCAATCTTATTTATCATATGGGGGATTATTCCAAAAGAGACCCTTCCGAATGCAAATATGTCGATTATCACAAATTCCATCCAAGAATTTATCGTCGAGAAATTTGGATGGTTTTATTTACTATCGGCAACTGGCTTTTTAGTCTTTGCTTTGTTTCTTATTTTTTCGAAATACGGGAACATAAAATTAGGGAAACCAGATGATCAACCGGACTATTCCTACATTACGTGGTTTGCTATGCTTTTCAGTGCAGGAATGGGAATTGGCTTAGTTTTTTGGGGAGCAGCAGAGCCACTGTCACATTTTCATAATCCTCCTTTTGGCGAAGCAGAAACAGATAATGCGGCCAGAGTTGCTTTGCGATATAGCTTTTTCCATTGGGGATTACACCCTTGGGCCATTTATTCCGTTATCGCTTTAGCCCTTGCTTATTTTAAATTCCGAAAAGGGGCTCCTGGATTAGTAAGTGCTATTTTAGAGCCTTTGTTTGGTGACAAAATTAAAGGTGGTTGGGGAACTTTAGTAGATTTCATAGCAGTTTTTGCAACCATTTTTGGTGTTGCTACATCACTTGGTTTCGGTGCCATACAAATAAGTGGTGGGTTATCCTATTTATTTGACGGGCTCGAAAAAACATTTGCCTTACAATTGACCATTATCTTGATTGTAACCGTATTGTTTTTACTATCAGCCATGACAGGATTGAATAAAGGAATAAAATATTTAAGTAACACAAATATTGTGCTTGCTATTTTACTCATGTTATTTCTCTTATTTACAGGTCCAACTAATTTTATTATGGATCTGTTCACAACAACGTTTGGGAGCTATCTGCAGAACATTCCTGGCATGAGCTTTCGATTAACCCCTTTCGATAGTGGAAATAACTGGATTCAAGGGTGGACGATCTTTTATTGGGCTTGGTGGATTGCTTGGGCACCCTTCGTCGGAATGTTTATTGCCCGTGTTTCAAAGGGCAGAACGATTCGGGAATTTGTTTTAGGCGTTTTGTTAGTTCCAACGATCTTTGGTGCACTGTGGTTTTCCATTTTTGGTGGATCTGGGATTTACCTAGAATATTTTGACGGAGCAAATATCATTCAATATATAAACGATCCAAACTTTGGTAATGAGGTTGCTTTATTTGTAGTATTAGAGCAGTTTCCACTAGGAACTTTTATGTCACTGCTCGCTATATTACTTATTAGTACATTTTTCATCACTTCAGCTGATTCGGCAACATTTGTTCTCGGCATGCAAACGACTGGTGGAAGCCTGAACCCTAGTAACAAAGTGAAATTTGTCTGGGGTATCATTCAATCGGCCGCAGCAGCCATCCTTCTTTGGCAGGGAGGCCTTACTGCATTACAAACAGCATCTATTATAGCAGCATTTCCATTTACCATTATCATGATTTTAATCGTTTTCTCTCTACTGAAATCATTTAAAGAAGAAGCAAAAAAAATGAACCTAAAAATTCCGAAATAAAAGTAGGAACACTTACATTTATCGAATTTAAAAGGTGACTTCATGAAAATGAAGTCACCTTTTGCCACTTTTAATTTACTTTATAATATGGATTGGAGAACCAAGTGCAACCTCAGCAGCTTCCATCGTAATCTCACCAAGAGTTGGGTGAGCATGGATCGTAAGTGCTAAGTCTTCTGCAGTCATTCCTGCCTCAATTGCAAGTCCCAGTTCTGCAATCATATCACTTGCATTTGGTCCAGCAACTTGAGCTCCAATAACTAAACCATCATTTTTTCTCGTAACAAGTTTTAAGAACCCATCACTATCATTCAACGATAATGCACGGCCGTTTGCAGCAAATGGAAACTTAGCTGTTGTTACCTCGTAACCTGCATCCTTTGCATCTTGTTCTTTGTACCCTACAGATGCTAATTCAGGCTCAGAGAATACAACCTCAGGGATGCCGTTGTAATCAATCTCTGATTTTTCACCACTAATTACTTCTGCAGCAATTTTTCCTTCATAGGATGCTTTGTGTGCTAATGGTGGCCCTTCAACAATATCGCCAATCGCAAAAATGTTGTCGATATTTGTTCTGCATTGTTTGTCAATTTTAACTAGACCACGTTCTGTTAAGTCAATTCCAACTTGTTCAAGACCAATTTCAGCAGTATTTGGACGTCGACCAACCGTAACGAGGACGTAATCCGCATCGATTTTTTCTTCTTTGCCTTTGGCTTCATAGGTAACTGTCACACCAGAATCCGTCTCTTCTACCCCTTTTGCCATTGCTTCCGTGATAACATCCATATTCTTTTTCTTCATACGACGTTTAACAAGCGAAGACATTTGCTTTTCAAATGTACCTAGAATTTCTTTTGTACCTTCCAGAACAGTTACTTTTGTTCCAAAATTCGCATATGCCATACCTAATTCTGTACCAATATAACCGCCACCAATGACAACTAGCTTTTCTGGTATCTCGTTTAAATTAAGTGCACCTGTTGAATCCAATACACGTTTTGAATATTTAAATCCAGGAATTTCAATTGGTGATGACCCTGTCGCGATTATACAATTGTTAAACGTATATGTTTGTGAATTTTTGTCATCCATTACACGAACAGTATTTTTGTCAACAAAGTAAACCTCGCCTTTTATAATGTCGGCTTTGTTTCCTTTTAAAAGCCCTTCAACGCCAGTAGTAAGTTTGTTTACAACACTACCTTTCCATTCTTGGACTTTCGAAAAATCAACATCGACTTTTTCTGACTTAATTCCCATATCTTCAGAGCCGTGAGCATATTCCACACGATGTCCTGCTTGAATTAAAGCCTTAGAAGGGATACACCCAACGTTTAAGCAAACGCCGCCTAAATCTCCTTTATCTACAATTGTCACCTTTTGACCTAATTGTGCTGCTCGAATAGCGGCTACATAGCCACCAGGCCCAGCTCCAACAACAAGAGTGTCTAGTTCAATCGGAAAATCTCCTACTACCATAATCTACGCCTCCATCATAATTAATTGTGGGTCGTTCAACAATCGCTTGATCTGGTTTAACGCCAGTTGTGCCGTTGCACCATCAACAATGCGATGATCAAAGCTTAAGGATAGAGATAACACTGGAGCGACAACAATTTCACCGTTACGAACGACTGGTTTCTCGCCAATTCTTCCAATACCCAAAATCGATGCTTCAGGGTAATTTAAAACAGGCGTAAACCATTGTCCACCAGCTGAACCAATATTAGATATCGTGCTTGATGCACCTTTCATTTCTCCAGATCCTAGTTTACCATCTCTTGCCTTGACTGCCAATTCATTTATTTCTTGGGAAATATCAAAAATAGACTTTTTATCTGCATTTTTAACAACAGGTACTAATAGACCTTTGTCCGTGTCGGCAGCAATTCCGATATTGTAGTAATGCTTATGGATGATTTCGTCTGTTTCATCATCAATAGCTGCATTTAATATCGGATAATTTTTTAATGCTGATACGAGCGCTTTTACAACATACGGTAAATACGTCAGCTTAATGTCTTTTTCAGCAGCAATCGGCTTGAATTTTTTGCGGTGTGCTACAAGTTCTGTAACATCCACATCATCATGTAATGTTACGTGTGGAGCTTTTGTTTTAGAATTAACCATCGCTTTTGCAATCGTCTTCCTAATTCCACTCATTTTTTCGCGTGTTTCTGGATATTGTCCCTCTGGTACCGACTGTTTTGCTTCTTTTGGCTGTTCAGCTGTTTGAGCATCTGTATTAGCTTCTGTTGGCTCCGTTTTTTCTTGTCCACCATCTAAATGTTGTGAGACGTCTTCTTTAAGGATACGTCCATTTTTGCCTGATCCTTGCACTGCGCGGATATCGACACCTTTGTCTCTAGCAAATTTACGAACAGATGGCATCGCAATTACACGTTTATTTTGATCCTGTGCATCTGCTTGTTCGTTTGATTTGGCAGCTGGTGCTTCTTTTTCCTCTTTTTCTTCTTGTTTCGATTCTTCTTCTTTAACAGCAGGTTCTTCTTTTTTTGTTTCTTCTTTAGATTCTGCGGCATCAGATTCATAACCTTCTGCATCAAAAGAAATAATTGTGTCTCCTACGATCGCAACTGTCCCCTCTTCAACGTGCAGCTCCATTACTTTACCCTCCACTGGGGAAGGGATTTCGACAACAGCTTTATCGTTCTGTACTTCACATAAAACATCGTCTTCTTTCACTTCGTCTCCAGGCTTGACAAACCATTTAACGATTTCGCCTTCATGGATACCTTCACCGATATCCGGAAGCTTAAATTCATATGCCATTATTAATTACCTCCCGTCTTATGTTTACTAAAAGTTAATTACTTTATCTACTTTTTCTATAATATCTTTATAATTAGGCAGCCATACTTCTTCAGCTTGAGAAAATGGATAAACAGTATCAGGTGCTGCGACTCGTAGCACAGGTGCTTCTAAATGTAAAATTGCCCGTTCTTGAATTTCCGTAACAATTTGTGCTGCCAATCCAGCCTGTCGTTGTGCCTCTTGAACAACGACTACTCGATTCGTCTTTTTAACTGATTCAAGGATCGTGTCAATATCAAATGGCATAACAGTTCGCAAATCGATCACCTCTGCCTGAATGCCGTCTTTCTCCAATTCCTCTGCTGCCTTAAGGGATGCATGCACCATTGCACCATAAGCTACAAGGGTTACATCGCTACCCTCACGCTTAACATCTGCCTTGCCAAGTTCAATCGTATACTCTTTTTCTGGCACTTCACCACGGAACGAGCGGTATAGTTTCATATGTTCTAAAAATAAAACCGGATCGTTATCTCGAATCGAAGATATTAACAGTCCTTTTGCGTCATAAGGGGTAGACGGAATCACAACCTTCATTCCTGGCTGTTGTGCTATTAATCCTTCCAAGGAATCCGCATGCAATTCGGGTGTATGAACACCTCCGCCAAAAGGAGAACGGATCGTGACTGGCTGAGAGTATGTTCCGCCAGAGCGGTAACGCATCCGTGCCATCTGCCCATTAATGGCATCCATCGCTTCATACACGAAACCAAAAAACTGAATTTCTGGCACAGGGCGATATCCTTGTAACGCAAGGCCAATCGAAAGACCGCCGATGCCTGACTCTGCAAGTGGTGTATCAAATACCCGTTCTTCACCAAATTCTTTTTGCAAGCCTTCCGTCGCACGGAATACACCGCCATTTTGGCCAACATCTTCACCATATACAAGCACATTTTCATCGTTTTTTAATTCGGTACGAAGTGCATCCGTTATTGCTTGAATCATTGTCATTTGTGCCATGATCTACTTCGACTCCTTTTCTTTGTACTCTTCCATTTGTTCTTTCAAGTTAGATGGAAGTTCTTCATACATATAAGAAATTAAATCGGTTACTTTTTGCTTAGGCTGTTCGTCCGCTTTTTTAATCGCAGCTTTAATTTCCTCTTTCGCTTGGTCAATCACTTTATTTTCTTCGTCTTCTGACCACAATCCCTTACCTTCTAGGAATTTGCGGAAACGAACGAGAGGATCCTTTTTCTCCCATTCATTATCTAAATCGTCCGTACGATAACGGGTTGGATCATCTCCAGCCATTGTGTGTGGGCCATAACGATAGGTTAACGTTTCGATTAATGTAGGGCCTTCACCATTAATTCCACGCTCACGAGCATCTTTTGTTGCTGCGTACACTGCAAGTACGTCCATACCATCTACTTGAATGCCCTCAATACCTGCAGCAACTGCTTTTTGGGCCAGTGTTTGAGCTGCGGTTTGTTTTTCTACAGGAACAGAGATCGCAAATCTGTTGTTTTGCACAACAAAAATCGCTGGAGCTTGGTAGGCTCCGGCAAAGTTCATTCCTTCATAGAAATCGCCTTGAGATGTTCCACCATCACCTGTATATGTGATCGCAACTGCTTTCTTACCTCGTTTTTTCATTCCAAGTGCAACACCAGCTGCTTGGGTTATTTGTGCTCCAATAATGATTTGAGGGCTTAATGCATTCACTCCTTCAGGCATTTGGTTTCCATGGAAATGTCCTCTAGAAAACAAAAACGCTTGATACAAAGGTAATCCGTGCCATATTAGTTGGGGCACATCACGATATCCTGGAAGAATAAAATCGTCTTTTTCTAACGCAAACTGCGATCCTAATTGTGATGCCTCTTGTCCTGCTGTTGGCGCATAAAAACCTAATCGTCCCTGACGATTTAATGCAATAGAGCGTTGATCCAAAATACGAGTATAAACCATTCTGTGCATAAGTTCTTTCAATTCTTCATCCGACAAATTTGGCATGGCTTCTTGGTTAACTATTTCGCCATCTTCGTTTATAATTTGAAACATTTCAAATTGGCTTTCTACATTTTCAATGGTACGTTTCAAAATAATTCACCTCTTCCTTTCTAATCCAGTTTTATTTATCCTCTTCTAGCTTTCCCAAAAGATGAAAAAATCTGTACCTTTTTTGCTAATCTGTACCCTTTTTTGTCTTCTACTAATCATTGTATCTCATTAGCGAGAAAACTGTTATATATGTAAGCAAAAAAATAATGGTACAATTAATTTCCTGTTTTTAGTTTAGCTTAAATGAATGGAAAAGGTCAAACACTTTACCTATTGTTTATTTCATTTTGTAGTTCTCGTACTTTTTAATAAGATCGTTTGGGTCAACCATCTGTTACAATCGTGTTTCACATATAAGCTTATTCTGTATTAGTCTGTCACAGCAAAAAGGAAGCGTTTGCAAGATGCGTCTTGTTATAATCGCGGTAAAAACAAATAAGACCCCTATTTTTATAGAGGCCGACTCCAACGTTCAATTAAGATTTGTTCATAAAATTACTAAGGTCAAATCCAGTACATGCACTAGTCTTTTTGATTTACATCGCCACTTTCACCTTTGTATTGAACATCTAATTCAACTAACTGATAAAATTCTTCCTTCAATTTGTTATACGCTTTTGTTTTCTCATTAAATGTTTGGTTAGCGGAAATGACATTTCCATAGCTTTTATTAATTTTGTCTATTTGCTCGCTTAATTCCTTCTCTGTTAAATCTTCTTTTTGAAGTAATTCATACAATGTTCTGTCGAGTGAAAGAGAATCTATGTACGCCTTGTTCAACTTGAAATAGGCCTCATACCTTTCACTCATTATTTTATACAACGTGTTTGCTTCCTCTTTTGCTTTTTCACTTTCTAGTTCTTCAATTAGAGGCTCTATTTTTTCAAATTCCTTTTGAGCAGCTATAATACTTTCTTTCTCTATTTTCATCCTGTCTTCCCTGTTGTCGATGCTATTGAGTGCCTTTTTGGATAACTTTTTCACTCGCTCAAGCTCTTCTATCCCAAGGGAAATAATTTGTGTGTACAATTCTTTTTCCTGCTCCTCAAGTTGGACTAAAGGCTCTTGTTGTTCCTGGAAATCTTTTTCTAAAGCTACCGTTTCCTCTAAGTGGTTGTACATTTTTTCTGCAGTTGAAGTGTCGTTACAAGCGCTAAGTAGTAACACGAAAAAGATGATCGTGAAAAGCTTTTTGAATAACACGGTGGTTCCTCCTTTAATGATGTCGTTGCAATTGATGAATGGATTTCTACCTTTAATAGTATATCACTAAGCTAGCTGGAATGACCCATGAATTTATTTGTTTTCTTGAACACATATGTGTTATTTCCATATCATTTACCATAAACTATCTTATGACTTGGGTGTTTAATTTATGTCTAGTATTAGGTGTGTTCCTTTTTTACACAGATTATCAAGAGGACGTTATAATACCACTACATTTTGATTATATGTTAGACTAATACTCACTAAAGATCGTTGTGAGGAGTGATGGAATGATTACCATGGATGATATTGTTCGAGAAGGTAATCCAATCTTAACACAGGTGGCAACAAAAGTAGAGTTGCCTCCAACTAGTGAAGAAATAGATACACTAAAGGAAATGCTGATGTACTTAAAAAACAGTCAGGATCCAGAAATTGCGGAGCAATACGAACTAAGACCAGGGGTGGGGCTAGCAGCACCTCAAATTGGCATTTCAAAGCGAATGATTGCTGTTCACTTTGATGACTTAGACGAAAAAATCAGTCACGGTTTATTTAATCCCCGTATTGTAAGCCACTCTGTTGAAAAAGCATATCTTACATCTGGAGAGGGTTGTTTATCCGTTGATCGAGAAGTACCTGGGTATGTGCCTCGTTATGCTCGGATTACGGTTAAGGGAACAAATATAGAAGGCGAAGAACTTAAATTGCGTTTGAAAGGATACGCCTCCATCGTAATACAACATGAAATTGATCACCTAAACGGTATCATGTTTTACGATCACATTAATCCAGATAACCCATTTGAAAAGCCAGAAAACGCTATTGCTTTGGATTAACGGGAAGGACCAGTTTGTTGCTGGTGCCTTCCTTACTTTGTTAATAATCCCAAATGGCGTAATCCTTTTACGATACCTCCATTGTCTACATCATCTGTTACATAATCGGCTATCTGCTTCAATTCTTCTATCGCATTGCCCATTGCAATACCCGTACCAACATGTTTGATCATTTCCAAATCGTTAAGCCCATCCCCAAATGCATATGAATCTTCCACTTTCAAACCACTAGCCTCTATTAATTTTTCTACACCAACTGCCTTTGAACCACCATTTGGTAAGACATCGCAAGAATAATCATGCCACCGAATGAATCGTAACTGTTCACTAGCATTCACATATGAAGCTTCTTCTTTATCTTTGCAGAAAAGTAGTGCCTGATAAATAGTCGTTTTATGAAGAAAGTCTGGGTCTACTTCTGGATAATGGAATTTTAAAGATGCTAAGCTATTTTTAATATCAGGATGACCTTCAATCGAAGCTTTCATATCATTATTTGTCATAAATACCATCGGGTGGCCGCCACTTGTTGCCTGTTTATAGAGTGTTACGAGATTCGTTTTAGTAATCGGATGCTCATAAACTGTTTCACCTTCAAAAACAACGTATTGTCCATTAAAACTGACAAATGATTCAATAGCTAATTTTTTGCGTATATCCTCAAACATAAACGGCGCTCGCCCAGTTGCAATTGCAACATATATACCACATTCTTTAAGAAGTTCAATTGCTCTAACTGTTTCTCTTGGAATATCCTTATTGTGATCCACCAACGTACCATCTATATCAAAGAATACAATTTTATTGTTCACGTATATCCCCCATTATTACTGTATTTGGCAAAGCCTTCGTTCAAAACTTATCTGATCAACATACTATTAGTTATACCATTATTCAATGTCCGACGTATAAGAAAATGCAATATGCAAAAAATATCCTTAAAGAGGATATTCAAAAAGTCACCAAATGATAAGCTGTGCATCTGCTTGATTCTAATTCGGCGACTTTTGAACACGCATTAAGAAAAGAAATTTGATTTGTTTGCACTGTTTCTATTTCAATCTGAACGAAACCATATTATACTATACATTAGAGGGATTGGATCGGTATTCGTTTTTTTGTTGCTTTTCTTTGGTATAAGGAAAGGGGCTGAAAGAAATAATGTTAAAACGTTTAAAGGAGAAGCTAAAAAAACGCTGGAAGGATTTTATTGGCCAAAAGCGTGTTCCTACTACGTACGATAACGATTTTTAATAGGTTTCCTGTTGACTAATATTAGGTACTTTCTGACAAAATAAACAAAAAACTATTAGCTATGATGTACAAAAAAGAGAAAAGAACACCAAAGTTAGGAGAGGTTTAAACATGATTTTTAAAGTAATGTATCAGGAACTTCCAAATGAAATTCCTGTTCGCGAACGTACAAAAAGCTTGTATTTTGAAGCTCAATCTCAACGTGAAGTACGCCAAAAACTCTCCGATCGTAGTATTAATATTGAATTTATCCAGCAGTTAGACGATGCGCATCTTGCTTACGAAAAAAATTCTCCAAATTTTAAAGTGGAGAATGCCTCGTAATGAAATTTGTTAAAAATGACCAAGCTGCTGTCTTTGCATTAGGTGGCTTAGGTGAAATTGGGAAAAACACATATGGAGTACAGTTCCAAGACGAAATTATTCTCATCGATGCTGGGATTAAATTTCCTGAAGATGAACTACTCGGAATTGACTATGTAATTCCAGATTACACCTACCTTGTGCAAAATCAAGATAAAATAAAGGGATTGTTTGTAACGCATGGTCACGAAGATCATATTGGCGGCATCCCTTATCTATTAAGGGAAATTAACATCCCTATATACGCTGGAAAACTCGCGATCGGAATTCTAAAAAACAAATTAGATGAACATGGCCTTTTACGGAATGCAACGATTCACACCATTCAAGAAGACGATATCATTAAATTCCGTAAAACGTCAGTAACCTTTTTCCGTACAACACATAGCATTCCCGATTCTTTCGGGATCGTAGTTAAAACACCACCAGGTAATATTGTGCAAACAGGTGACTTCAAGTTCGATTTTACACCTGTTGGCGAACCTGCAAATCTTGCCAAAATGGCCGAAATTGGTAATGAAGGTGTCCTTTGTTTATTGTCAGATAGTACCAACAGCGAAGTCCCAGGTTTTACCAAATCCGAACGAGTCGTTGCGAAAAGTATTGACGATATATTTGGGAGAGTGAACGGTAGACTGATTTTTGCAACCTTCGCTTCTAATATTCATCGACTTCAACAGGTAGTAGAAGCATCCGTGAAACACAATCGTAAAGTAGCCGTTTTTGGAAGAAGCATGGAAGCAAATATTAAAATCGGACAAGATTTGGGATATATCCGTGCGCCTAAAGATACTTTTATCGATGCCCAGCAAATAAATCGTCTACCTGCACATGAGGTAACGATATTGTGTACTGGGTCACAAGGAGAACCGATGGCTGCCTTATCTAGAGTGGCTAATGGTACTCATCGCCAAATTCAAATTATTCCAGGAGATACCGTTGTATTTTCATCCTCTCCAATCCCAGGCAATAATGTAAGTGTAAGTCGTACCATTAATATGTTGTACCGCGCAGGTGCAGAAGTTATTCATGGACCGCTAAATGATATCCATACATCTGGACATGGAAGTCAGGAAGAGCAAAAAATGATGCTTCGATTAATGAAGCCAAAGTATTTCATGCCTATCCATGGTGAATACCGAATGCTAAAAGAACATACAAAGTTAGCTCAAGCAACTGATATTGATCCTGGCAACTGTTTTGTGATGGATATTGGTGACGTTTTAGCACTAGGAAAAGATAGTGCGATGATCGCTGGAAAAATCCCTTCTGGCTCAATTTATGTTGACGGAAGTGGAATTGGCGATATTGGAAACATTGTATTAAGAGATCGTAGAATTCTTTCAGAAGAGGGATTAGTTATTGTAGTCGTTAGCATTAACATGAAAGAATTTAAAATCGCTTCTGGCCCAGACATCATATCACGAGGATTCGTATATATGAGGGAGTCAGAGGATTTAATTAATGAAGCACAAAAAATTGTATCCTCACACCTCGATAAAGTAATGGAAAGAAGAACGACACAATGGTCAGAAATAAAAAATGAAATCACAGATACGATCGCTCCATTTTTATATGAAAAAACGAAGAGAAAGCCAATGATATTACCGATTATCATGGAGATTTAACGATAAGAAAAACCCTTTGCTAAATAGCAAAGGGTTTTTCTTATCGTTAAATCACGACCTCTTAACAAGTATGAATACACACTTAAGAGGTTTTCAAGATTTTTAATCTTCATCGTCCACAACTAGATGTTTTTCAAAACGTGAAATATCCTTATCTGCACCAATGACAATCAATATGTCATTTTCGTGTATAAGCTCTGTAGCCATAGGAGATACATTTATTTCCTTTTCTTGTTTAATAGCTACTACGTTGCATCCATACTTCGCGCGAATATCAAGTTCAACCAGTGTCTTGCCACTCATTTTTTTTCCTGCTTTTACCTCGACAATGCTGTGATCATCCGATAATTCTAAATGGTCTAATATATTATTCGAAATAATACTATGAGCAATTCGTTTCCCCATATCGCGCTCAGGATGAACTACTTGATCTGCTCCAATTTTATTTAGCACTTTCTCATGATAATCATTTTGTGCCTTTACTGTTATTTTATTTATACCCAATTCTTTTAACATTAAAGTAGTAAGAATGCTAGCCTGAATATTGTCCCCAATTGCAACAATTACATGATCAATATTCCGGATTCCTAGTTCTATTAACACTTTTTCATCTGTAGTATCTGCTATGACAGCGTGGGAAGCAATATTTTTAAATTCAGAAACTTTTTCTTCTTCTATGTCGATGGCAAGAACCTCCATCCCTTCATTGCTTAGCTCCCTGCAAATACTACCACCAAAGCGGCCTAGTCCGATAACAGCAAATTCTCTTTTCATTACTCATCCTCCATCCTTATCGCCTTCCATAAGCAGTCTATCACATTTTTAAACAAGAAGGGAGTCAACTTATTTTTTTCCTTTTACATAATCTGCGTCAAACAAAAACATTTTCATGAGCAACAGTAATGACGGAATCAAAAGGAATAACCCTAAAATAAAGGCAATTACTAATGCATAACCCATTGATTCATGGGTAGCACCATCATAAATGGTGATATATGGCTCAAGTAAATATGGTAAATGCCCAGCCCCATAGCCGAAAAACGCGAAGAAAAATTGAAACATAACACATAGAAAAGCGATTCCATAAAGCTTACCTTGAAAAATAAGCCAGATTGCCAATGAAAAGAAGCCAATGGACAGTCCAAACACCCACCATAAATCAATTAAATTCATATAGTGCCTTGGGTTATGTTGGCTTAAAGCGATAAAGGTTGTAAGACTAGCAATAATCGTTGGAACACTCCAAAATAACGCGTAGTTGCGAACCAATGCTAGAGCTTGTTTATCATTCGCTCGATTGGCATAAAATGTTAAAAAGGTTGCACTAATAAATAATACCGAAACAATTGCTAAAAATACAACACTCCATGAATATGGACTTGTTAATAGCTTCTTTGTCATTAGGATTACACCGTTTTCTGTTTCCTGAATAAAACCACCCTCTGAGATCGTCAGCGCAGTAGATAAGGATGCAGGAATAAGCAGACCCGTTGCACCATATAAAAACAAATAAACCGGATTTTCCTTCGAACCATAGTTCTCAAATGCATAAAACGAACCTCTAATTGCCAATAGTACAATGGCAATACTCCCAGGTACGAGTAAGGTTTGTCCAAAGTAATAAGCAGTATCGGGAAAAAAACCGACCAAACCGACAAAGAAAAAAACGAAAAAAACGTTGGTCACTTCCCAAACAGGTGATAAGTAACGAGAAATTAGTTTGTTGATTACATGATCTTTCTTTGTCCGCTTGGCATAGTAAGCAAAAAAGCCGGCCCCGAAATCAATAGAAGCTACAATTAAATATCCGTAAAGAAATAACCATAATGCGGTAATTCCAATCATTACGTAGTCCATTTTGAATCATCCTTTTTTGTCACATTTGGATATCGGTGTTCTAGTTCTAGTTCCACTGGATTATTTCGAAACATTTTCCGAAGAACAACAACACAAGTTACCCCAAGCGCAGTATACAGCGCTAAAAAGAGTAGGAACATCAGGCCTACGTTTGGTGAGGTTGTTGCACCTTCCGCAACCTTCATATAGCCTTTTAATATCCATGGTTGCCGTCCAACCTCTGCATAAATCCAACCGAATTCTATTCCCAGCATTGCTAAGGGACCATTTGCAACAAGTAACCAAAGTAACGGCTTATTCAATTCATTCCATTTTTTTAGCCTCATGAACAGGATATACAAGAGTGAAACTCCAATACCATACATTCCTATCGTTATCATAAAGTCAAACATATAGTGTATCCATAAAGGAGGGGTTAGGGATTCTGGGAATTGATCTAGGCCAGTAACTTCACTGTTAAAGTCACCATTAGCTAAAAAGCTGAGCAATTTAGGGAATCTTATTCCACCTACAATTTCATTGCTTTCATTCAGCCTTCCAAACATTATTAAATCTGCACCCTCTTCTGTTTCAAACAACCATTCAGCAGCAGCTAATTTTTCTGGCTGGTTCTCAGCCAAATACTTAGCCGAAAAGTCACCAGCAACTGCTGTCAAGATACCAAACATAAGTGTTAACGTAACTGTTAATTTTAACGCCTTACGATGATATACATTTGATTTCTTACGTAAGATACTATAGGCAGCAATTGCTGCTAAAATGGCTGCAGACGTAAAGTAAGAAGATGTTAACACATGTGCAACCTTTGTTGGTGTTGCTGGATTTAGCATAGCTGCAATAGGATCTATCGTTGTTATCGTTCTCCCCTCAAGTGTAAAGCCTTGAGGTGCGTTCATAAAAGCATTCACAGTCGTAATAAAAACCGCAGACATACCAGAACCAATGACGACTGGGATGGACAATAGCCAATGGTAAATTGGTTTTTTAAATCGATCCCACGTATAAAGATAAGCACCTAAAAAAATTGCTTCAAAGAAAAACGCAAATGTCTCTAAAAAAAGTGGCAAGCTTATCACATTACCAGCAATCTGCATAAAGCTTGGCCATAATAAAGACAGCTGTAACCCAATAGCAGTACCTGTTACGACCCCAATAGCTACGGTAATAACAAATCCGCGCGTCCACCTGCGTGCTAAAAGAATGTAGTGCGAATCCTTTTTCTTAATACCTATATACTCTGCGATAGAAACCATGAGTGGTACCCCTACCCCGATGGTAGCGAAGATGATATGAAACACAAGTGTTAAAGACGTTAACATACGACTCAATACCACAGAATCCAATTCAGGCATATCTATCCCTCCGTTCTTTTAAATTGAACAACCTCTTTAATGTGAAAAAAGCTTCTTCTTCTTTTTATAACCCTAATTATTTTATGCTAAACAGTTACTTTTAGTATAAACCCTACATGTTCCGTATAATTAAAATAAAGCTGACACTTTTGTGACATTATTCACAAACTTTATTTTCATTAAAATAGGCAGACGCCTCTTTACCGACGTCCGCCATTATATTAAATGTTTATTGCTTATTTACCTTTTACTCGTCGATCAGCTGCTTTAGCCCTTTCCTGCGCTTCTAAATCTTCATGATCTGCGAGCTCCTGTGAAAATTCAATATCACGACCGTCTGGCGTGATCTCCTGTTTATCTGTCCCATTATTTTTGCTTCTCGTCTGTTGGTTTCTAGTACGGCTCATTCGAATCCCCTTTCTAACCAATAATTTGAACAGTTCCTGCTCATTTTTATGTTTTCCAAATTGACAATAAAGTATGAACATCTCGCTTGGATTTGCTTTATATACTTCATTGCCACCAGCAACACATAGTCAAAAAGAAAACCCTCACCATAAATGGCAAGAGCATTACATACATACGTTATATTGCATCTAACATTTGGAATTGGGATTTTACTAAATCAAAGTATTCCCCTTTTCGGTCCATTAACTCCTGATGGTTACCTTGTTCCAATATTGTTCCATTTTCCAAGACGATAATTTTGTCCGCTTCCCTTATCGTTGAAAGACGGTGTGCAATCATAATGGAAGTGCGACCTTTTAAGAGCCTCTTTAATGCTTTTTGAATTTTTACTTCTGTTTCCGTATCAATGCTTGCAGTTGCTTCATCCAGTATAATAATTCTCGGATCAGCCAACAATGCTCTAGCAAACGACAATAATTGTCTTTCACCAGCAGACAGTATGTTTCCTCTTTCTTCTACTTCTGTTTGATAATCCTCCGCTAAACGTTGAATGAAATCGTCAGCCCCTACGACCTTGGCTGCTTCGATTACTTCTTCATCGGTAGCACTAGGGCGGCCAAATCGAATATTTTCCATTATTGTTCCCGAAAAAATAAACGTGTCTTGTAGAACAACACTAATATTGTTTCTCAAGCTATCAATTTTCATGTCCTTAACATCTTGGCCGTCAATTTTTACAGACCCTTTCGTTGGGTCATAGAATCGACTAATTAAGTTTGCTATTGTTGATTTCCCTGAACCTGTATGTCCAACAAGCGCCACTGTCTGACCTGGTTTCATCTCAAGTGAAATTTCATGAAGTGCAATACGATCATCATCATAAGAGAACTGAACATGATCTAATTCAACATGTCCTCTCATATTTGAGAATTCTTTTGCATTTTCTTTTTCAGCGACATTTGGTCGTTCATCTAAAAATTCAAATATCCGTTCCGAAGATGCCATCGCTACAAGTAGCTGATTGTAAATTTGTCCTAATCTTGAAATAGGTTCCCAGAACATTCCTAAAAAGAAAGCAAAAGAAACGAACGTACCGATCTCTATTCCACCATTGGCTTCACCAAGAAGTAGTAATCGGGATCCATAGGAAATGAGAATAACGGTCCCTATTGCATTACTCATTTCTACAAATGGGCCAAAGTAAGCACTTTTCTTTGTAGCAATTCGCTCCGTTTCAAAATTGTCCGTGTTTACACCATCAAAGAACTCCGTGTTTTCTGTTTCTTGTGAAAAGGATTGTGTAATTCGAATCCCTTGAATACTTTCATTCAAATGAGAGTTCAGCCGGGATTTTTGAATTCGCACATCCTGCCAAGATCGACGGATATTTCTTCTTAATTTAGTAGAAATATAGAACATAATTGGTAAAATGACCATTACGGCAAGTGCTAGCTTTGGACTAAGTACAAACAAGGTGACGAAAATTCCAACTAACATAAATAAATCCATTAAGAGGTTGATTATTCCATTCGTAAACAATTCCTGTAGGGAATTAACATCATTTAAGATACGAACTAAAATAGATCCTGCCGACCTTTTGTCAAAGAAATTATGGGATAAACGTTGAATGTGCGAAAATAACTGCCGTCGCAAATCGTAAATAACATTTTGCCCTAACACGTTCACCCATTTAATTCGAAATACATTCGCTACATAACTGATCAGATAAAGTACACCAATTCCAATCACGAGATACATAAGAAAACTCATATCATTGTTGGCAATTGCCATATCTATTGCTACCTTACCAATAAGGATCGGCACAGCCAGTCGAACAAGTGTAGAAATCAACATAGCAATGATGGATCCAGGCAACAATGTCTTACTATAAGGTTTTACATAACTTAATAATCTAAGCATCTGATTCCAATTAAATGGCTTTTCTACTGCTTGATCTAACGGATAATAAAACCGTTTTAAATGATGGCTCTTTTTTTTCAGTTGATCTTTCGTACGTTTTGACAACTTTAATCCCCCCCTAGTTAACAGCATCCATTATTGCCTGTTTGTCTTGATACTGTATATCGTAAATGCGCTGATAGGGTCCATTATTTGTTAAAAGCTCTTCATGTGTTCCGCGTTCAACAATTCTCCCATTTTCTAAAACTAAAATTTCGTCTGCATGCTTTAAAGAAGAAATACGGTGGGCAATAATGAAGGTTGTTCGATCTTCCATTACTTCTTTTAACGCTTTTTGGATGTTAAATTCGGTTTCCATATCAACTGCTGACGTCGCATCATCTAGGACTAAGATGCTTGGATTAATTAGAATGGCTCGAGCAATTGCGATCCGCTGCTTTTGTCCTCCAGATAACCCCATACCTCTTTCACCAAGCATCGTGTCGTAGCCTTTTGGCATTTCCATGATGAATTCATGAGCCTGTGCTCGCTTCGCTGCATCCACAATTTCTTCCATTGATGCACTTGGGTTTCCATATGCGATATTCTCTTTAATGGTAGTTGAGAATAAAAAGGACTCTTGAAGTACAAACCCTATATTTCGCCTTAATTCTTTTAAGTCATATGAGTCCACTTTTTTACCATCTACCAATACTTCCCCTGCTTCAGGTTCATAGAAACGGGTGATCAGCTGGGTAATACTTGTTTTCCCAGATCCTGTTGCCCCAACAAGTCCTATAGTTTTTCCAGGAGGTGCATCAAATGAAATATTTTTGAGTGCTGCATCATCATCTTCAATATAGGTCAACGTAACATCGTTAAACGTAACATGCCCATTGATCGATTTTTTGTCTAATGTGTTTTCTTTTTCAACAATATCTTCTTTTGCTTCTAAAATTTCTAGTAAGCGCTCACCAGATGCCTTCGCTTGTGAGAACATATTTATAACAAATCCAAGATTGATTAATGGCCATAAAATGTAGCTAATCAAACTAAAGAATGCCACAAGTTCCCCTATGCCTAACTGTTCATCAACAACAAGGAATCCTCCATATGCGATCAGGACGACCATACATACGTTTCCAATGAATTCCATCAACGGAAAATATCGAGACCATATGTTAGAGGTGTGAATATATTTTCCACGATAATCTTCGTTACTTGAAGTAAATCGGCCAATTTCAAAATCCTCTTTTGACAAGGATTTTACCGTATTCATCCCACTTACATTTTCTTGTATTCTAGTATTTAAGCGACCGAGTGACTTTCGAATATTCCGAAATGCGGGATGCACACGTCGGTCAAACTTGTAAACTACAATCGCTAAAAATGGCATAGCAGCCATCGTTGTCAATGTAAGCGTAACAGAGTAATAAAACATGACACTAATACTGACAACAATAAGAAGGACGAGGCGAATCAATTCTTTCATACCAGCGGCTAAAAAGAATTTAAATCCCTCCACATCCATTGTTAGCCTAGACATTAAATCTCCTGTTCTAGCATTATCGTAATACGTAAAAGAAAGACGTTGGAGTTTTTTATATAAACCATCCCTCAATGTATAAACCGACTTCACTCCAAAAAGATCCCCGAGATATTGTTGCAGAAAATTTGCGATTCCTTTTACCATCATTAAGAGTATGAAACCAATCGATAGGTACGGAATTAAGTTGTACTGCTCTCCAAGTACAACATCATCAATCGTAATTTGCAGAACGATCGGATAGACCACTGTAATCCCAGTAACCATCAAAACAAACACTATTGATAATAGGAAATACCTCCTAAACGGCCAATAATACTGTTGAAGCTTTTTAAAGGTTTCCATCGTTTCCCTCCCCCTGATGAATTTTTTACCGTAATAATAAATATATCGGGTATCGAAATAAATTTCCACCTATTTGGCTTAATTTTTTTAAAGTTTTTTTGTAATAATTCTTGACTTTTTTAAAGAGAAATCAAAAACCCCCTGTTTTCAGTAACAAGGGGTTCGTTTTATCATTTTAAGTCTTACCAAGGACACGATTCACACGTTTACGAAGCATTTTCATTCCTCCACCACCTGCTTGAAAGTGACGCAGCTTTCCATCAACGTCAAAAACATAGTAGGAGGGAACATATTTATTATCAAATGCATCATTTAGCTTCCTGTCGTTATCAACGAAAATGGTTTGTGAAATATCGTACTGTTTTGCAATCTCCTTAATCTTGTCAAGATCTAAATCCTTTTCAGATCTTGGTATATGGACAGCGAGGACATTTAGTTCCTTCTCATATTCATCTCTAAATTCGTTTACTTTCGGCATTGCCTCTTTACACAGCTCACAGCTTACAGACCAAAAGTGGATTAATGTCGGCTTGTTACCAATCAAAGCTTCTTTCCTTATTTCACTACCATTAAGCCACTCTGATTCACCTAGTAGCTCTGGCATTTCATCACGCAACTTCATATATTTTTCTCCTCCTTTAAACGCTTCAAATAAACAGACCCATCATATATAGGAGACGAGTAGAAGAGATACGTCGCTTAACATTTGGTGACTTTTTGAACAACCTCTTATAGCGTCGCTTGGCCTGGTTTCCAATCTGCTGGACATAATCCACCAGTTTGTAATGCTTGCAACACACGAAGAGTCTCATCAACATCACGGCCTATATTGTTATGATTCACTACTTGATATTGGAGTTCTCCTTCTGGATTGATAATAAAAAGACCCCGAAGTGCAACACCTTCTTCATCAATTAATACACCATAATCACGGGCAATTTTATGATTGGTATCTGCAGCTAAAGGATATTGTAAATCACCTAGGCCGTTTTTATCCCGCGACGTATTAATCCATGCCAAATGTGTGTGGATTGTATCAGTGGAAACACCAATCACTTCCGCATCAAGATCTTCAAACTCATCAAAACGATCAGATAAGGCTGTAATTTCTGTTGGGCAAACAAACGTAAAATCCATTGGATAGAAAAAGAGAACCGTCCATTTATCCTCTTTCATGTTCTCCTCCAGAGACACCTTGCCAAATTCTTTGTTTGGAAGTACAGCCTCCATTTCAAATCGTGGAGCTTGTTTTGCTACCATACGTTCTACCATATGTAATTCCTCCATTATTATATATTAAGTGAATACGTTTGTTTATTATGCCCAACATAGTAAAAAATAGTACCATTCATCTTGGATTTTTTTACATGTTATCGTATGATCATTTTCTTTTCGGGGTGCGTGTTCCATCTTGAAAATCATATAACTTGTCCATAAAAATCCTTTATATTATCGTAAATAATGAGTTCCTAGAAAGGAGAATATATATGGATTTATTTAATGATTTTGATATAACTGCAATAGTGGGGCCTGTTGTTTCAAATGGATTAAAAATAATCTTGTTAATTGTAGCATTTATGATTGCTTCACCTATTGGAAAAAAGGTAATTAAGTTGTCGATAGAAAGAGCAGGTAAACACCATCAAGTTAATAAAGGAAGAACAAGAACATTAGAAAAACTATTAATTAATGCATTCTCTTATACATTAATCTTCCTTTTTATTGCAATGCTGCTTGGCATATTTGAAATTGAAATAGGACCGCTTTTAGCTGGTGCTGGTATTCTCGGTCTAGCAATAGGTTTTGGTGCCCAAGGTCTTGTGAGTGATGTTGTGACAGGATTCTTCCTCTTACTAGAAAAACAAATTGATGTTGATGACTATGTGACAACTGGTGGCTTTGAAGGAATTGTAGAAGAAGTTGGGCTACGTACAACTAAAATTAGAAGCTTTGATGGCACATTAAACTTCATTCCTAATCGAAATATTTCCGGTGTAAGTAATCACTCCCGCGGCAATATGCGGGCACTCGTAGATATTGGAATTAGTTATGAAGAAAATATGGATGAGGCGATGAAAGTTTTGCAAAATGTCTGTGATGAATTTGCTTCTGATGAGCGAATGAAAGAAGGGCCAGATGTTCTAGGCGTACAGCAGATGGGTTCCTCTGATGTTGTCCTTCGTATTATTGGCTTTACGGAAAACATGGAGCAATGGGCAGTAGAAAGAGACCTTAGAAAAAGACTGAAGGAAGCTCTCGATACTGCTGGAATTGAAATCCCATACCCACACCAAGTCAATATTACAAAGTAATTCATTCATGCATTTATTACCCATTCAACTTTTATAGAGGATGTTCAAAAAATAACAGAAGGAAGCTGCTCCCTTCTGTTATCGTATTATTGTAAGCGACTTTCCACCTCTTGTGTTACTTCTTCAGCGGTCAGTCCTTCTGCATTAATGACAGAACCTTGCGTACTCGTTGTAGCAATTCCCATTACATTTTTATCTTGACCAGAGATGACACAACAATCAACACCCTTTGCATCCTCTTCTTGCCGAAGATCAACGATATCATACCCTTTTTCTTGAAGTGCTGCCTTAATATCAGATAATGATCCTTCAATTCCAACTCGTGCCAATTGAATACCTCCTCAGAATTTTATACACGTTTATCTTTTCCAAGTTATGACTTCGTATTCAAGAGTTTGTTCAAAAAAGGGAATCACTTGCTTGGAACGAGAGAATTGAACGCACTTAAAGCCTTCTTAAAGTTGATTCAACAACATCAACCCCAACCTGGAGCGCTTCTTCCTTCGGATTCAATTTTGCGTGATGTAGGCCATACCCTGAATCAACCCCTAACCAGAACATGAATCCTGGTATCTCTTTTAACATATAGCCAAAATCCTCTCCCGTCATAGCTGGACCTGCTTCTTGGTACTGAACACCGATTGCTTCTACCGTGCTTTTAAAGCGTTTAACGAGATTTGCATCATTAAATACTTGATAATAATTCGATCCATAGTCAATCGAAATGGAGCAATCAGCGGAAATTTCGAAGCCTTTGGCCATTTGTTCTATGTTTTGTTTAATGTCATCTATAACAGGAGCCTTTAACGTGCGAATTGTCCCCTCTATGCGCGCTTCTTCCGCAATGACATTTTGAACAAACCCACCACTTATCTTGCCAATTGAAATAACTGCGCTTTGCAGCGGGTCCATTTTTCGAGAAACGATTTGTTGAAGCTGTGTTACAAAGCTGCTAGCAGTTACGACCATGTCCTTTGTTAAATGGGGGTATGCCGCATGACCGCCTTTTCCCTTAAAATGAACAAAAAGTTCACTCGTATTTGCAAAAAGTAAACCAGCTCTCGAAGATACCGTACCTACTGGAAGCTCTGGAGCTATATGAAGCGCAAATATAACGTCTGGGTTCCATTGTTTCCATTCGCTCGATTGCAGGAAAGGCAATGCACCTCCTGGGCCTTCCTCGGCTGGTTGAAAAATAAATACAACATCATCATCGATTGGTTGATTAATAAGACGTTCTAACACCCCAAGTGCAATTGTCATGTGAAAGTCATGTCCACAAGCATGCATGTTGCCCTTGTGCATGGATTCAAATTCTAGTCCTGTTGCTTCATGAATAGGTAGACCATCTATATCAGCCCGAAAGCCAATTGTTCTAATAGGATTTTTTCCCGAAACCTTAACTAAAATACCTGTTCTCCACTGTTTTACCTCAACATGTCTCTTTTTCATTCTCTCAACCTTCTGAAGTAAATATGCTTGTGTCTTTATCTCCTGAAAGCCGAGCTCAGGTATCTGGTGTAAAGTTCTCCTAGTTTCCTGTAGTGTAGTATAATCCATTTGTTCTTCCCCCCCCAAACTTTCATTCTCATCGATAAAAAGACAGGAGAATGAATCTCCTGCCCTGTTCATGACTACTGATCCAGTTTCCTTAGTTCTTGCTTGATCTCAGTCTTTGCTTTCGTTTGGTCGTCAATTTCTTTCAGTATTTTTGCGGGGGTACCTGCTACTAATGTGTTCGGTGGGACATCTTTTGTAACGATAGCACCAGCAGCAACGACAGCGCCTTTTCCGACAGTTACACCCTCAAGTACAACAGCATTGGCACCTATAACAACATCATCTTCAATGACAACGGGCTTAGCAGAAGGTGGTTCAATGACTCCCGCTAATACGGAGCCAGCACCGATATGACAGTTCTTTCCAACGGTTGCTCTTCCTCCTAGCGTCACATTCATATCAATCATCGTACCACTACCAACAACAGAGCCAATATTAATCATTGCTCCCATCATAATGACACAGCCATCGCCTATTTCGACTTGATCACGAATAACCGCTCCAGGTTCAATTCGAGCATTAATATTTTTAAGGTCTAACAAAGGAATGGCAGAATTTCGTCGATCGTTTTCAACCACATAATCTTCAACCTTGTCCTTTTGTTGATCGAGTATATTTTGGATATCCTTCCATTCACCAAAAAGAATACCTGTGTTTCCCGTTACAAAATCCTTCACACTCTCTGGAAATGAGATATCCTCTAATTGTTTCCCTTTAATATAAACCTTTACAGGCGTTGATTTTTTGCTGTTTGAAATAAAAGAAATTATTTCGTTTGCATCCATCATTTTCAATCTGCTTTTCCTCCTATGTATTAAAAAACTATTTTCTCTACTTTACCAAAAGAACTTCTGTCTATTCAAGAAATATCACTCTTCTTAATTATTAAAGGGCTCCTGACTTATATATGACAAGAGCCCTTTAAACTTTTCTACACTTTATTCGGTTTTGCTTTTATTGGCGTGAAGGTCTTTATTCAACTGCTTGAGAATTGCTCTCCTTGTCAAAATCCCATCAAAATACCCTTCTTCATCCGCAACACATACAAACGGGTAATCAATAACGGCTTTTAAAGCTACCAAAAAAGAATCGGACTTTTTTAAACAAGGCACATCCTTTTGCATTACGTCGTTTACAGTGATTTTAGATAAACGTTCCATTTCAAACCGCTCAATGCCAAGAATATGATTTAAAATGACCGTTTTACCAATGGTTCCCTTTAGTTTATAAGATGTATCCAAAACAGGCACTGCAGAATAACCAGATTTCACTAACACCAATAAAGCATGTTCCAATGGATTAGCCAATTGGACGTGAGCAACTTTTTCAGAAGAAATCATTAATTCCTCAACCACAATTTCAGTTAATGGTTTATGTTGAACACTTGTCACAGTAACACTCCCTTAGGATAATGCCCAAAAAATTTTTTTGAACATTTACATTCATTTAATTGAAGGAGTTTTCATTTACGCTTTTTAATCCCATACATAGTTTACCACAAATAACCTAAACAGACCACGGAAACGAATGACGGAATTTTTAAGAACACACATGATAAAACCCTTTATTTTACTTTACATATTTTATTCCAAAATCCAAGGCAATACATGCTATAATGCAGTTACCCATTCTAGAGTATTAAGAAAGGTTCGAGTGTTGCATGAAACGAAGATCATTTTTAAAAAAATCGCTTACAAGTACATTGTCTCTATTTGGACTGAGTGGAGGAACTTATTATTATGCAAAGGAAATAGAACCTTCCATGCTTCGAATACAGAAGGAACAGATATCTTCATCCAAAATTCCAAAAACATTTCACAATTATAAAATTGTTCAGTTTAGCGATACGCACATTGGATTTAACTATAATTTGGATCAATTTAGTGAATTAATTGAAGAAATGAATAAACAAAAAGCAGACATCGTAATTTTTACTGGAGATTTAGTAGATAAGCCACAGGAGTATGATTGGAATCAAGAAATAATTGATTTACTGCAACGAATTGACGCCCCAAAAAAGTATTGGATATACGGAAACCATGATCACGGAGGCTATGGTACAGAAATTGTAAAAGAGACAATGGACCGTGGTGGTTTTGTCCTACTTCAAAATTCTTCGGTCCGTATTGAAAAATCAAGCCAATACATTAATCTGGCAGGAATAGACGATATCATGTTAGGCAAACCAGATATAAAAAAAACACTTAACAATGTAGATCCAAATTACTTTACGATATTTTTGGTTCATGAGCCAGACTTTGCTGATACAACGAAATCGTATGATGTAGATATTCAGCTATCAGGGCATAGTCATGGAGGACAAATTCAAATACCCTTTTTCGGTTATGTCTATACCCCTGCACTCGCAGAGAAATACGTTGAAGGAAGATATAATTTACCGGCATCTTCTTTGACACTCTATGTTAGTAGAGGAATTGGCACAACAAGACTTCCGTACCGCTTTTTATGCAAACCTGAGTTTACTGTTTATCAATTAAAGGCGACTGTTGAGTGAGAATAAAGGAGGAGATGATATCTAATATGTACCTTATTCTTCCTTTTTACGGAATATAGTTTTAGCCCTGTTTCTGATTTCCTACTTATTTCTTTCCATATATTCTATTTTTTTGTTGATCTTTTATGGACAGTTGCTGTAAGATGGTAGAAACCTTACTACTAATAGTGGGTGTTCAAAAATGGAACATCCTCTATATAACGGAATTTGATCGAAAGGAGGAAAACGGTGAAACCCTACACAACTCACGATTTGGCAATGGCCATATTTACAGTTAATCGGCATGCAAAGACCGCCCCAAATCCAAAGGCATTGTATACATTAAAAAAAGAAACCATTTATAAACTATTAAAAGAAAATAGAGCAAAAAAAATAGGCCTCCATTTTACAGAGCAACCTAAGCTTAGTCATCAGCATTCTACACTTCTGATCCAGATAGAAGATTACTTCTTCCATATTCCACCATCTAAGGAAGACTTCAAAACAGTTCAGCACTTAGGGAAAATAGATCAACACTATCGTAATCCGAAAACAAAGATGTCTCTTTCCTATGCAAAAAAAGTGCTTTATCATTACCTAGATTGGAAAGAAGAAAAAAGTAATCCCTCATCGAAACATAGAAGATTTGCTTCTTATTATACACCTTCTTCTTTAGGAAAAATGGACTGGCCCAATAACAAAAACGGTTTCAGAAAATAGTTCAAATTTAACAATCCCAATGTGTATTGGGATTGTGGTTAACGTTGTACATTCGAATTTTTCCCTTTGGCCAATCTGAAAATACTTTGAACTAGTTCGATGACAAATAAAATACCACCAAAAAAAGTAATACCAAGTATTCCACTAGCAAGATCCTTTAGTTGCAGATTATATGGTTGGCTTGTTTCTTGATATAACTTATACAAGATAAGAAGAAATAACATCCCAACCCCTGCAACAATATAGGTTAGTAGTCTATTCATATTTAATGCAATTAGCCATCTTAAAACAGGTCTTAGTACATAATAGCAACAAAAAATTCCGATTAAACCTATAATAAAGTACAATTGCTGATCCGTGATCCCTAATGGCAATAACTGTGATTTTGTATTTGCCCAATTCAGATTGCTTATTTCTCCAAATGAAAACAATTGAGCCACCCGATCACCCCCTGCTTTCAAACAGGATGCTCACTCTAAATTAGATTTATACATTTATGACTGAAAACAATGTTATATTGTACAACCGTTAGAAGGGATGAACATGCATTGAAACGTGCCTATATTTTTATTTTAATTGGAGCAAGTCTTTGGGGAACGATTAGTTGGTTCGTTAAGCACCTTTATGCTCTTGGATTTACACCAATGGAAGTTGTTACATTAAGGGTTTGGACAACTGCTATTGTTTTAGTATTATTTTATTCTATTACATCTCCTAACACCTTAAAGCTAAAATCTATCAAGGACATCCGATATTTTCTAGGTACTGGGATTATTAGTATCGTCTTTTTTAATTTTTGTTTATTCACTGCCATTCAATTATCTACTGTGCCAGTTGCAACTGCCTTACTATATACTGCACCAGCATTCGTTTCTATTTTTTCTTATTTTTTATTTGGTGAATCATTTACCAAAAATAAAGTAATTGCGTTAATCGCAACACTTGTTGGTACGTCATTCATTGTTGGACTTTTCCCAGTTTCCGAACAATCACTAGGAGTTAGCACGATTTTAATTGGACTTGGATCTGGTTTAGGATATGCTTTATATAGTGTATTTAGCAAATATGCGTTAAAGAAATATTCTAGTAATAGTGTGACAGTACATACTTTTATTGTCTCAAGTATCTTTTTGACTCCATTTTTTTCGTTTGGAGATAAAGGAACGAGTATAATGGATCCAATGGTGCTTTTTTATGCATTCGGTCTTGGTCTATTTCCTACAGCGATCGCCTACCTCATCTACACAAATGGCTTACATTTTGTTGAAGCATCAAGAGCATCCATTTTAACAACAGTTGAGCCAGTGGTCGCATCCATCATCGGAGTTTTCGTTTTTCAAGAGTCCTTTGGGCTTTTTCAGGCAATTGGAATGGTGTTAATCCTTTCTGCAGTTTATCTTGTACAAGCGAAACAAAAGGATAAGGCGATCGACTATGCAGAAATGCGGGAAAATGGATAATATAAGACGAAAATCAAAAATTGCATCCCATTATAGTACTAAAATACCTAAATATGCGGATTACCCCTCTTACTATGTACTTCTATAGCAATTGCGAGGATTCACCTTCCAAAAATGCTTGGATATTTTCCTTTTGTTGTTTAGCTTCGAAATAGCCTTGTTCATAAAGGGCGTGAAGCTTTTGTTTATTTTTTTCTACTCTGCTAACCAGTAGTGGTTCTTTCGGTCGTATTAGAAAGGCCTCTCCTACCTTTTCCATCGCCTCTAATTTTGTCATTGTATGATTGTATAATTGATGTCTTTTTGAAATTGCTTTCTTTAAACCAGGGTGTTTTTTATAGGCATTCTTTACTACCCAATTAAACTTTGCACGTTTCTTTATGTACCCTTCGTTTCTCGTTAACACTACAACATGTTTTTTGTTTCCCGCTTCAATTGACGGCTGGATCGCAATAGGATCTGCAATTCCTCCGTCCATTAGATTTTTCCCTTTATAATGAATACTTGGTGCTAAGAAAGGCAAAGAACTCGAGGCTCGAATGACTCTTAATAGCTCCTCCTTGCTCGAAAAATGATGATAATAAACGGATTGGCCACTGTAAATATCTGTTGTGCCAACAACAAATTTAGTGTTACTTTCTGAGAAACTAGCATAATCAAACGGAACCAAACTGTTTGGCAATATGTCAAACAAGAAATCCATTCCAAATAATTCCCTTTTACGAATGGCACGTGTGAATGAAATATATTCAGGATGGTCTCCATACTCAACGATTATCTTATAGTTTCTCTCACGCTGTTTCGCAACATAGGAACTACCAACGCAGGCACCAGCTGAAGAACCAACTACATAAGGAAAAGTGATATTGTTGTCAAGAAAGAAATCAAGGACCCCTGCAGTATAAGCGCCTCTCATTCCTCCTCCTTCCAAAATTAACCCTGTTTTTTCTATCACATTGACACTTCCTTCTCACACCGAAAAATTAAAAATCATCCTAAAACTGAAAAATAATCTTCCTACACAAATACAATTTATGGATAAGTATAACACAGGCATCGATAAAATTAGTACACAATGCTTAAGACAAAAAGATACTCCTTTTACAGTAGTAAAAGGAGTATCTTTTTGTCTTGTTTAAATCATCTATGGTATGATCTTTTTACACGATTTTTTTTGTCGCTTCATTCTTTTTTTGTTGTTTTAACTCCATTTGTTTCTCAATTTCAGTCATTGCTTGTTGATCTCTTAAAAGCTCTTGTTTATTTTGATCAACCAATTCCTGGAAAGTTAACCGACGTGGTCTCAATTGTGACACACTCCTTAGTCTAGTAGTAGTTTTTCTTGTTTCTATTTATATTATACCCAAAAGATCAGCGCACTAATCGAAATTGTTTGAACATTTTGTTAACATTTGCACACAGGAGGATCTATTTTGAAAAAAAATCTAAATCACCAAGTAACCAATATCGAAATATCGGGTATCCGACAGTTTTTTAACCTAGTATCAAACAAGAAAGACATCATTTCATTAACGATTGGGCAACCAGACTTCCCAACCCCTGAACACATAAAACAAGCTGCAAAGCATGCGATCAATATGAATTATACAACCTATACACATAATGCTGGAATAACGCCACTGCGTCAGGCTGTTGCGATGTATATGGAGGAAAAATACAACCTAACTTATCGTTCCGAAGACGAGGTGATTGTTACTGTCGGTGCTTCTCAGGCTATTGATATCACGCTTAGAACAATCCTGACAGAAGGAGATGAGGTGATCCTACCTGGCCCGATTTACCCAGGTTATGAGCCCCTCATTACACTGACGGGTGCCAAAACAGTGTTTGTAGATACAACAACAAGTGGATTTAAATTAACGAAAGAATTGTTAAGGCAGCACATTTCACCCAAAACAAAGTGTCTCATTTTACCCTATCCTTCTAATCCAACTGGTGTCTCGTATACAAAAAAAGAGCTTTCAGAATTGGTAGAGGAATTAAAACAAAGAAACATTTTCATTCTTTCTGATGAGATTTATAGCGAACTCAATTATGAGGGGAAACACTACTCGATTGCTCGGTTTGAAGAAATAAAAGATAAAACGATTGTAATTAATGGATTATCAAAATCACATGCAATGACAGGTTGGCGTATCGGGTTTTTACTTGCACCGAGGTGGCTTAGTGAACATATATTGAAGGTTCACCAATATAATGTGTCTTGCGCAACGTCTATCAGTCAGTATGCTGCATTGGAAGCTTTGACCAACGGGAAAAACGACGCCATATACATGCGTAATGAATATCGAAGCCGACGTGATTATGTTTATGATCGTTTAACAAAAATGGGATTGGAAGTAACCAAACCAGACGGTGCATTTTACTTTTTCCCAAAACTTGCGTTAGGCACTATGTCCTCTTTTGAACTAGGAATAAAGCTGTTAGAAGAAGCCAAGCTTGCATTAGTGCCTGGAGATGCCTTTTCGAAACATGGACAAGGCTACATGCGACTTTCCTACGCATATGACAGAGAAACATTAGAGAAAGGATTGGATCGGCTTGAAAATTTTATACAAAAGAAATAATGAACGATAGCAGAGATGGCAATGCCATCTCTTTACTTATCACTAAGCGAACTCGTTTCAGCAAGCTGAAACATCGGGGGAATCAGATGGAGTCTCGACTCCACCTAATTGGAAATTCTCACCTACGCTTCGCTTAGAGGTGGGGGTCTAAAACCCTAAAACCATTTAAAGATAAAAAAATCCTTTATACAAAGGATTTAATGAACTAATTTTTGTTATTGTTTTTATACGACTCATATACATTTAAGAGCCTGTCCAATTCTTGACTAATTTTAATCGAATCTTCACTCGTAAATCCTTTTTTTAAGGCAACCTCGGTCATTTTATTTCTCAAATGTTCAATTCTCTCCAAAAGCTGTTCTAGATTACACACCTTAATACCGGGTTACCCCCTCTCATAGACAGCCAATTTTTTATATTCTACCATATTAGAACTTTATATAATAGAATATTTTCTTCAACCTTTTAACAAATTAAGTACAAATTACATGCTATTGTTTTTATATAAAAAGTACTTATTAATCAATAAGTCTAGTTCTTGGCTTTCTTGAACAGTCTTCACATCGGATAACCCGTATAAATTTGCCGTCTTAACCATTTCTTTTCTTTTTTCAGAAATTTTTCTTTGGAGTACATACTCCTTTTTCTCCATTAATTCTAATTCTTTCTGCATACTCCCCATTACCCTTCTTTTATATATTTCACAAACGCTAATGAGTATGACAGAGTGAACAAAAGTTGTAAAGAGATTCGCAAAATTAGACAAACTTTTCAAAAAAATATCGAACCATTAGCACTAAAGGGCTGTTTTGGCGACAAATACCGACAATTAACTCGGTTGCCCCACTCTTTTTTCACCTGTTTTTTTCTATCATTTTATTTCATTAAATGGTATCTTTAAATTACATATGTAAAAAGGAGCATTAAATTCTATGTACTACAAACGTAATGAGCCCTATCGTTATTCCTTTCCCGAACCAGTACAAGGCACCCTAGAAGACATAACAGAAGAAAGGGATGCTGTTTTTGACGTATATCTACTTGACCTAAGCTTAAGCGGGGCTAAAATCACATGCCCCCTAGACTCGCCAATCGAAAAATGGACGACTTATATGTTACGGTTTTCACTTAAGGATGAGGATTTTCACACTGCAGTGAACCTAGTTTGGATCAGACAAGCTGGTAAAATATCTATTGGGGGGTTAAAGTTGGATTCTGATAACGAATTTCGACAGCGTATTACTAGCATATTAAAACAGTTAGCTAAAGCCAATACATAACCAGTCAAACATAATAATCCATCTTGTGTCGATACAGAAAGGAAGTACAATCATGTCAAGTCATACGAATAGCGAATGGATAGATTGGCTAAAAGCCATTTTCATTGCTATAATTCTTGCATTTATCTTAAGAACTTTCCTATTTTCTACCTCGATTGTTCTAGGGGAAAGCATGTATCCAACTTTAGAAGATGGAGAGCGTATACTATTTAATAAATTTGTTTATCTTGTCGATGAACCTAATCGGGGTGATATTGTAATCATTCAACGCCCAAACAAAAATTACGTAAAGCGTGTCATTGCATTACCTGAAGAAACGATCTCTGTCAAAGACGGTGCTTTATATATAAACGGGGAAAAGTATACGCAATCCTTTCTTGAAAAACAAGCTATAATGAGGACAGGAAATTTTGGCCCGATCACTGTTCCACCTAACAGTTATTTTGTAATGGGAGATAATCGTGGTATAAGTAGGGATAGTCGAAATGGATTAGGCTTTATTTATAAAGATGAAATTGTTGGCCGTACAGAATTTATCATCTACCCGATTGATGAATGGGATAGAACAAAATAAGTCCTGACAATCGACTTATTGACGCACACTACATAAAAGGGGATCAAAAGAATAATATTTTGCACCCCCTTTTATGTACTTTATGAAAGATTTTCGTCGGATCAAAATATAAGAAATATCTCATTTTCCGATTTTTGGATAATGTTTTTCCTTTTAAATCACTGTCACGAATATTAACCTCTGTCAAAAATGCAATAACCAATATTCAATAGAATGATACCCAATCCAACAACAAACATGATAATCTCCAACACTTAGAACCCCTCCTTTGAATTTCTTTAGGACATTAGTTTAAAATTGACTAAAGATGATAAGATCTATTGTTTCCACTTTTATACTACCAAGAAATGAATATCAAATAAAGAAAAATATATGGTAAACTATTAGCAGTGCGTATTTTTTTGACGGAAGTGGGTGAGCAATTATGTTCTATTGCCCATATTGTGGTAGCATAATTAAAGATGATGAACAGTTTTGTATTCAATGTGGCAAGAAATTGCCTTCAGACATGTATACTCGTATGGAAAAACCTGCACCAAATCGGTTCTGGTATCTCCCTTTCATCTCTGTCTTTTTTATTTTGGCCATTATAGGGAGTTTTTATTTATTTTTAAACTACAAAACAACTCAAGCCAAGGAACTATACTTAGAAGGAGAACAATTAGCATTAGATGGCAGTTATGACAAAGCAAGCTCTGCATTTACAGAAGCACTATCCTACAAGCCGAATTTCCCAGCAGCAGAAACAAATCAAGTGTTTATGGGTATTGCTAAAAAAGTTACCAACTTACTTAATGATGCGCAGGAACAATCAAAGGAAAACTCTTTCAACGAAGCATTGGAACTTATCGATAGCGCTGAAAACAAGCTTCAGAATTATAATGGTGAGGTAGTCAATGAACTCATCAAATCGATATCGGAGCAAAGAAATTCGATCAAGTTGCAACAGCTTACTGTTGAAATGAATAATGATCCAACCATTGAAGAATTGAAAACATTATTGTGGCAGGCCCAAGCTATTAAACTAGAAGAAGCAACTCGAATTGCAACCGAAATAAGAGACAGAATCATTGCTTATACATTTTCTCGTGCTAGTGAACTACTAAATAATAAGCAATTTTCCGATGCAAAGGCCACTGTAAAAGAAGGCTTAAAATATGCTCCAGAATCCGACAAGTTAGTCAGTCTTAAAACAACAATTGAAAAAGAAAAAACAGCATTTGAGACAGCTCAGCAACACAGAATTGAACAAGCAATAAATGCAGCTGAAGAAGAAGAAAAATGGAATGAAAACGAAGCAGTTTCCCTTCAAGATACAACATTAGAAGAAGATAAACAGCAAAATATTGTCGTGAAAGGAAAAATTAAAAGTCTTGCTACCGTTCCTATTACATCTGTATCTATCCAATACCAAATTTTAGATAAAGATGGGTATGAGATTACTTCTAATGAGGTGTTTGTGAACCCTAACACCATATATCCCGAAGAAAACGGGGAATTTGAGTTCACCCACTATGACATTAAAGAAGATGTCACGAACATTCAGGTGAAAGTAACGAAAATAAAATGGTTTGTAGACTAGAGCAATGGGGGGAGAAAATGACAAAGAAAAAAAAAGTTTTTCCTATCCTGCTAACCTGTTTTCTGTTATTACTCGGAGCTTTAAGTGTTTCTAAACTATATGAAAAATGGAACAAGGATTCGCTGTCCGTAAAAAATACTTTAGCAACAAAAGTGAAAGTGGATGATAACGAAAATAAAGATTTAAAAACGATTATCCACGAGGCCCAAAAAGGGGTTGTCCAAATTGAAGCAGCCGGAGAAGAAAGTGACATGATTGGTTCAGGATTCCTCTATAATGAAAAAGGAGACATTATCACCAATGCCCACGTTGTAAAGGACGCGAATGCTATATATGTCAAAACCACAAATGCCAGCACATATCCTGCAGCAGTTGTTGGTATTGGAAAAGAAACTGACATTGCAGTTATTCGTGTACCACAACTTGCCAATCAAAGTCCAATGCAACTAGAGCAAAATATCGTAACAGATGTGGGAGATGAAATCATAGCTGTCGGCAGCCCATTAGGCTTTCAAAATTCAGTAACACTCGGAATCATTTCTGGAATGAATCGTAGCTTTTCAATAGATGATTTCTCATATACTAATGTGTTTCAAATATCCGCTAATATTACGAACGGTAATAGTGGTGGACCATTAATCAATCGTGATTCAGGAAAAGTGATCGGAATAAATTCTGCAGGAGCTGAAGAAGGAACAATTGGATTTAGTATACCAATTAAAAATATAATCGATCAAGTTACCGAATGGTCAAAAACCGCGGACGAGGATACACTTGAATATGCAACACTTGAAAATGAAGTAAAAGAAATAGATCAAGAGCAATTAAAAGAGGATGCGACCTATCTCATCCAGTATTTTTTTAGTAGTCTCGAAGTAAGAGATTATGTGAATGCGTATGCTTTGTTAGGCAGTGATTGGCAAAGTCAAACGACTTATCAAGAGTTTCGTGAGTCCTTTGTCCGTGTTGTCACTACTACAATTACAAATATCGATATAACCTTAGTGGAAGAACAACAATTTATGGTAAAGGTGAATGCCGATAGTACCATTAGACAATCTGATCAGACGACCCAAAAGGTAACCTCTACGTTTGCATTTGAAGTTGGATATGAAAATGATCAGCTCAAAATTTTAAACAGTGAACAATCACCCCTTAACTTAGAAGATCAAGTTGATCCTAACAACTAGAAGCATTTATTTAATTACACCAAAACGAGCTTGGAATTCCAAGCTCGTTTTGGTGTAATTAAAATGTGAGTTCATCCTCTTTAAGTGCGTGTTCAAAAAGTCACCGAATTAGAAGCAAGCAGGTCGAGGTGGCGTAGTTTTGAGGAGCGCAGTGTAGACATAACCTACATGAGCACAAGGAATGCTTCCCCGAATATACATCGCACGAAGGAAAAGTGGGTTTCTTTTCCAAGGACCAGAAAAACAAGCCATTTAAGGAATACAGGCTAAGACCGCCACGTCCTGTGGCAACGCCTGCATGACCCACATCGTGTGGGCCTGAGATGCGCAGCTTATCATTTGGTGACTTTTTGAACATCCTCTTTAAATTCTTTCTTTAAATTCTTCCAACAACTTCTCACCTTGGTGGCCTTCTTCAATCAACGTTTTTAGCATATGCTCAATCAAACTTTTCTTCCGATCTACTAATGTTCCGATAAATAACACATTAATATGATCACCAATTTCATTTACATCTATTACAGTGGACATGAAGGTTGCCGGTTCATTGCTTTCTTTCGTAATTTTAGCTTGAAGCATGATCGGTTCATTATGATTATGAAATTCATTAAAATAGACTAGATACGATTTGTCTAAATATGCTTCTAATACCCAATGGTTTTTATCGTCTTCACGATTTATAATGAGCCCATCCAGTAACGGGATCTTATGTTGGACAATATCCTTCTGCTTATCTTCTAATACATCAAGGGATATCAACTTAAATGTTTTCAACTGAGCACCTCCTTGAGGCCTTTTGTCATATTATTTGTAAACGTTTCAACAACAAAAAATTAACCACCAATATAAGACATTTCTATTTTTTCACGTTTGGTGACTTTCCCCTCTGCACGCTCATCTGAATAGCGATCCTTTCGATTGGACCAAATACTTATCAACTTTTCTTCTAATTGTTCATCGGTAATACCATCCCGTAGTAAGACTCTTAGATCATGACCTGATCCAGCAAAAAGACAAGTGAATATTTTGCCGTCTGCAGACAAACGAACCCTTGTGCAGCTTCCACAAAAAGAATCAGTTACAGAAGAAATCACACCAATCTCGCCTACTCCATCCTTGTATTGATATCTTGAAGCAACTTCACCAAAATAGTTTTGCTCGACAGGAACAAGCGGGAGTTCAGTGTCTATTTGATCAACAATGTCTTTCTTCGTTATGACTGCGTCCATATTCCATCCGTTATGGTTTCCAACGTCCATAAATTCAATAAATCGAAGGATTACGCCTTTATCCTTAAAATGTCTCGCCATTGGAAGAATCTGACTTTCGTTAAGACCTTTTTTTACTACCATGTTTACTTTTACCTCTAGCCCTGCAGTGATTGCAGCTTGAATGCCTTTTAAAACAGGTGCAGCTGTTACACCCCTACCATTGATATGTTTAAACACATCATCATCAATTGCGTCAAGACTAATGTTTACTCTTTTCAAGCCTGCATCTTTAAGTCTTTTAGCTCTTTTTGGTAAAAAAACACCATTTGTCGTTAAAGCAATGTCTTCAATACCTTCAATTTGCAGGAGTTGCTTCACAAGCTGATCTAAGTTTTGCCGAAGAAGCGGCTCTCCCCCGGTTAGTCGAATTTTTTCTGTACCAAGCTTAGCAAACTTAGTCGCAACCCGAATGATTTCGTCAAAGCTTAACAATTGATCCTCATTCAAAAAGCGATATCCTTCTCCAAATATCTCAGCAGGCATACAATAAGTGCATCTAAAATTACATTTATCAATAACAGAAATTCTCAAGTCTTTTAAGGGTCTATCAAACTTGTCTCTGATGAATGCTTTCTTTTTCCCCATTTACCTAAACTCCTTAGATCTGACGTTTAACTTTTTTATGACTAATGGAAAATGTTTCTTGACCGGACAGGGAATCGACCAGCAAAACATCCACAACAGCTCCTGCTTCAAATCCTCTAGTTCCCCCAGGCAGAACCATCAATGCATTTGTATTAGAAAGAGAAGTAACAACAGCAGATTTATCTATTCCTGCTGGGCGAACATAAACACTACCGTTTCTGTAGTTAATCTTTGCTCGTACAAACCTTGTAAACGGGTTAGGTTTCGGAAAGTCTTCTTCTAACGTTGCTTGAATCGTTTGCGTAAAAGGCTTATTATCATGCAAAAACATTTGGATAATCGGCCGCGTAAATAGTTCAAACCCAACATAACAAGCAGAAGGATTACCTGAAAGGCCGAACAATAATTTCGAATTCCATTCTGCTACTGTTGTTACACTCCCTGGCCGCATCCCAATTTTATTAAATAACACACGAGCCCCTAATTTCTCATAAATGGCAGGAAGCAAATCAAAGTCTCCTACAGAAACACCACCTGTTGTTACTAAAAAGTCAACATGTTGGATGGCTTGCTCAATGGCTTCAAAACTTTGTTCAAAATCGTCAATCAGCTTACCAAAATAAACAGGTTCTCCGCCTGCGCGCTTAATTTGGCTAACGATCATCGGCGCATTTGAATTTCTGATCTTTCCTGGTTCTAATTCTTGCTCAATATCCAAGAGCTCTGAACCAGTTGCAATAACACCTATAACAGGCTTTTTTACAACTTTTACTTTCGCATATCCAAAGGTCGCTAGTAAGGCCTTTACCCCTGGATTAATCCTAGTTCCTTTTTCAACAAGTATTTCACCTTGAGACGTTTCTGAACCTTTTATAATAATATTCTGTCCAGGCTTTATAGTACGCTTGATCGTCATAAAGTGATTGCTATCTTGTTCATACGTTTGGCAAATTTCAAACATGGCAACACAATCGGCACCATATGGGATTTCTGCTCCTGTCATTATCCGTACAGCTTCACCCGCTTTGACAGCATTTTGGGCACGGTGACCTGCTCCAATGTGCTCTGTTACCTTAAATGTAACGGGATTGTGTTGCGAGGCGTTGGCTGTATCTAAAGAACGAATAGCAAAACCATCATAAGGGGATTTGTCAAATGGTGGGATAGGATGTGTGGCAATTATCGTTTCAGCAAGCTTTCTGTCATCGCAATCATCAATTGAAATGCTTTCCATTTCACCTGTTTTTTTATAATCCATTACTAATTTCACAGCTTGATCTACAGGTATTGGCTTTCTAATTTCCAACTGAAATCCATCCCTTCCACCGAACACTTATTTTATTTAATTTTAACAGAAAAAAAGCAAAAAAAACAACAGTAAGTCACTGCCAGCAGAAAAGGGGGAATGGTTAACAAATGTATCTTTTCGGGAATAGTATTAAATACACATAAAAAGGAGGATTAAATATGGATCAGAAGCAATTGCATATTGGGAAATATGACATATTTTTTAAAAAACGTTATGAGATCATGTATAATATAAATGACTTCTTAATCGCAATCTTGTTTTTAATTGGGAGCATTTTCTTTTTTTACGATTCCTTACAATATTACGGGATATGGCTTTTTGTTATAGGAAGTATACAATTAAGCATTCGTCCATTCATCCGAATCATTCATAACATCCATTTTAAAAAGCATATTGAAAAACAACAAAAAAATCGCCGCTCATAATTTGGAGGATATAAATTCACAGGAGATGGTTATGTGAAAAAGTACTTATTTTTTATTTTATTTTTTATTTTACTTAGTGCATGTTCAAAGGAGGAAAAACCCGTTATTGAAAAAGAAGTTTCTCCTGCTAAAGGTCAGGACGAACAACCAGTCCTCGTTGAAAAACAAGATGAAGAAAAACAGAAAAAGGAAATGTCCATTACGTTTCCACTAGAAGATGAGCAAATTATTATTAACCTAGAAATGGTCCCAATTTTAGAGGAATATTTAGCTGCGGTTCCAAATCGCAAAGAAGAAATCAAACGAATGAAATTAGAAAGAATGGATATTGTAGACAAAAGCACCATCTATCTGCTGGAGTTTGCCTGTCAAAATGACAAATGTTCTTACATTCTGTTTGATCAAAGTAATGACGATAGCGCCTACCTTGTCGCTGATTTAGCAAAACTGAACAAGATACTTGTTTCCCCAGACGAAAGTAAGCTTGCATTACAATTCCGGCGGCAGATTAATAAAGAAAATGACGTCTATACAGATAAATTGATCGGTGTAAATCTTGAGGATTGGGGAGTGGTGTCTTTCGTATCGGATACAGATGAAATAGACCTTAACTATAAGTGGCCGATCATTTTCTCCACTTGGAAAGATAACAACACGCTGTTGGTTGAAATTCCAGATCTAATTGAACCTTCTATCGAATCATTAAAACAGTGGAAAAACATGGATAAAAAAACGAAATCAATCAATCTGAAGGTAAAAACGGAACAGTAATTTTGTTCACAGAAAAAGCCATGGGTCAGTGAAACCACGGCTTTTTCCATTTATGTAATTTACTGAAACTGAATCGTTTCTTCTGATTTAATATTAATAATTTGACCATTAAAATAAAACTGACCATTGGCAAATAAGGTGTACTCTCCTTTTTCCAGAGAGGAGTAGACTCTAGGTTCTTGCGGATAATATACATCACCAGGATCTAGAGTTTGTGTCACAGGACTTCCAGTGAAACGTGGTTTATCATATTCAACTGAAATAGAAATTAATGGTGTCCTGTGCATAATGGTAATTTGTTCTTCTCCTTTATATTCCAGTGATCGAAGGACCTGAAACCCTTGATCCGTTCTTTCTGCACGCACATGCAAAATAAAATCATCATTCACCTTGTTCATTTCAACTGGCTCCGTCAACTTCGCTTTGCTAGAACCCATAACTAAATAAAATGTACCACTAATAACAACCATTAATATGAACAAAAGTCCTATTAAACGTTTCACACGCTAACTCCTCCCATCCTCTTGTAGATCCTCTTTAAAAAACTTCTCTATATATTAGTAAGACGTTTGAAAGTTGGAAAAAGTTTCATTATTTTCAGAATTTATTTCCATACCGCTCCATATTTTTCGAAACATGCATACGCTTTATGCCCATAATTCTAAATTAGATTACTCCTATAATTTTAGGTCAATCCTTTATTCTTGTCCGTATAATAAACCTTTATTTGCAAAAATTAATTCATGTGAACTTCTTTATTCTTCTATAAGTAGGGATAAATAGGAAGGTTAAAATCGTCATTTTGTAAGACACTATATCGTGTAAGAAATGAATGAAGGAGGAAACTAGATGACCGTAGCAACGCAAGTAAAACAAACATTAGCTGGACTTAAAAGTGCACAAGCAAGTTTTGAAACATTTGCACTTCAAACCCAAAATAAACAGGCGAAACAATTATATGAGAGTGCAGCACAACAAACCCAAACACTTGTTAATGAATTACAACCCCGAATAAACCAAATAGAAAACGAAGAACCACAATATAAATAATTTGTTAACAAAGAGGTTGGACTCAACCCAACCTCTTTATACTTATTTAAAGAAATGGGTGATAAAAGGATGAAAATCAAACATCTGCACCTTTTGGTTTGTTTAATCTTTCTTATGACATTCATAGGAGGCTGCTCGAACCAAGATAATGACAATCGTGAAACAGTAGAAGGGTCAGACATTAACTACACAAAGGTAAAAACAACTACGCCACTTGACCAAACCGTGTCAAATGAGGCCAAAAAATTGTTAGCAAACAAAAATAGTATTTCAGGTGTCCGGGCAGTTAACACAGATAAAAAACTCTTTGTCGCACTTGAAATAACTCAGTTTGATCGCCTTCAGCTTAAAAAAATCGAAAAAGAAACTAAAGAAACTTTGAAAAAGAAATACCCAAACATGCAACATGAAGTATCAACAGATAAAAAAATTTATATTGAGTTAGATGAATTAGAAAAAAAACTACAACAAAAAAAGATAAAAATGAAAGATTTAAATCAAGAAATAAAGTCAATTAAAAAGAAAATGAATGACAAAGCCTAAACACGATACGGGAGGGACTATAATGGCAAACAAGAAAAAAAAGAAACTAACCCCAACACAGCAACAATATCAAACATTACAAAAACAAAACGAAACAAAACGTCCTGTCCTTAAAAACTGTATAAAGGCCTTTTTTGTAGGTGGATTTATTTGCTTTGTCGGTCAGCTCCTTTCTACTTTTTACATTTATTACTTTAATTTCACGGAACAAACAGCTGGTAATCCAACCGTTGCGACACTAATTTTTATCACGATGTTGTTAACTGGTTTTGGTGTGTACGATCGGATAGCGCAATTTGCAGGAGCTGGAAGCGCCGTCCCTGTAACTGGCTTTGGCAACTCCGTTATTTCAGCCGCAATTGAACATAGGACAGAGGGTTTTGTGCTAGGAGTAGGTGGAAACATGTTTAAGTTAGCTGGATCGGTCATTTTATTTGGTGTATTTTCTGCCTTTATTGTTGCTTTAATTAAAACCATCTTGATCCAATGGGGGGGATTATAATGCTTACTGGACACCGAACTTGGTTATTTGAAAACAAACCAACTATCGTATCCACAGGGACGATTGGTGGCCCTTTTGAAGGAAACGGAAACATTCCAGATGATTTCGATACGATACATGCCGATCTTTACATTGGTCAGGATTCGTTTGAAAAAGCGCATAAAATTTTGCTTGAAGAGGCCTGTCAAAAAGCGATTGAAAAAGCGGGCATCCAAAAAGAAAATGTACAATTTTTTCTTGGCGGTGATTTAATCAATCAAATCACACCGACAAGCTTTGCAGCTCACACACTTGGTTCACCATACTTAGGACTATTTGGTGCATGTTCGACCTCAATGGAGGGACTTGCTCTGGGTGCTTTTTTAGTAAATGGAAATGGGGCACAATACGTCCTAACTGGAGCTTCCAGTCATAATGCAGCTGTTGAAAGACAATTTCGCTATCCTACAGAATATGGGGGACAAAAACCGCCTACAGCACAGTGGACTGTTACTGGTGCAGGAGCTGCATTATTAACAAATATAGGACAAGGCCCTAAAGTTACTTCGGCAACAATAGGAAAAGTTGTTGACATGGGGTTAACAGATCCATTTAATATGGGGGGAGCAATGGCACCAGCTGCCGTTGACACAATTGAAGCACACCTAAAAGAACGAGGTGTAGATGCCTCCTATTATGACTTAATTGTAACGGGTGACTTGGGTCATATTGGTAGAAAGGCTTCCCTTGAGCTTTTTGAAAAACATGGAACAAAGATAAATCCTGACCGTTATGTGGATTGCGGATTAACCATTTACAAAGAGGAACAACAGGTGAATGCCGGAGCAAGTGGTGCAGCATGTTCCTCTGCCGTTATATATGGGCATTTTTTAAACCGACTCAAAAAAGGGGAAATTTCCAAAATGTTGGTGGTGGCAACAGGTGCCTTACATTCTCCAATTACCGTGCAACAAAATGAAACAATGCCTTGTATAGCCCATGCGGTATCAATAGAGGCTGGAGGTGACGAAAGGTGATCTTCTTTTGGGCTTTTGTCGTTGGCGGGCTCATTTGTGTTATTGGTCAAATTATGTTTGACGTCTTTAAATTAACACCAGGTCATACTCTTAGTACTTTAGTTGTAGTAGGAGCAGTGTTAGATGGGCTCGGTCTTTACGAACCACTAATCGATTTTGCTGGTGCTGGTGTGACCGTACCGATTACGAGCTTTGGTAATTCCCTCGTACACGGTGCAATGGAAGAAGCAGAGAAACACGGACTTATCGGTGTTGTAACAGGGATGTTTGAAGTAACAAGCGCAGGCATTTCAGCTGCCATTATCTTTGGTATGATTGGTGCCATTCTATTTAAAGCAAAAGGATAAGGAGTAATCAACATGACCATTGGAACACAGGTAAAACAGTGTCTTTCAAGTATAAAAAGTATTGAGGCCGGACTTTCCAGTTTAGCAATCCGTACTCAGGATAAAGAAACAAAAGCTATTTTAGAGGAAAGTGCAGGAACAATAGGCGAGATCAAACATGATATGAAAGCAAGAATAAAAGACCTAGAAAGAGAAGAAGATCAATACAAAGGCTTTTGATCAAAGGAGTGGAAACAATGCCAGATTGGCTGCTTGTAATCCTACGAGCGATAGGCCTGCTCATTACAGTGTTCGCCATATTAAAGTGGCTTGGAAAACGACAACTTTCAGAATTAACCTTGTTTGAATATATAATCGGAATCGTACTGGGAAGTATTGCTGCTGAGATTACAATAAGCCCGAATCAAAACATGACAAATGGATTAATTGGAATGGCGGTTTGGTTCATTGTTCCATTTATCGTTATTTTACTGTCAATGAAAAGCCACGCAATACGGAATATTACCCAAGGAAAAGGGACAGTTTTTATTAAAGATGGGAAAGTATTAGAAGATAATTTAAAAAAAGAAAAATATACAGCGGATGAACTGCTAGAGAAATTAAGGAGAAAGAGTCTTTTCAATACAGCAGATGTGGAATTTGCTGTACTTGAAACAGATGGTAGCTTGAGCGTTCTTCCTAAAAAGGATAAACAACCCATTACGCTTAGTGACTTAGGAGTAAAACAATCAACAAAAGAACCCCAAACCGTTCTGATGGATGGAGAAATTTTAAACGAACCATTAGCAACAGCGGGAAGAAGTGTGGCATGGTTGGAAACGGAATTAGATAAGCTTGGTGTTAGTATTGAAAATGTCTTTTTAGGACAAGTAGATGCAATGGGTCAGCTAACTGTTGACTTATATGATGACAAGTTAACGGTTCCGTCTCCACAAGAAAAGCCGCTTTTATTAGCTGAAATGAAAAAATGCCAAGCAGATCTTGAATTGTTTGCACTTCAAACAGACAATACAGAAGCAAAGAAAATGTTTGAAAAAAACAGCAAAAGGCTTCAATCCGTAATTGATAAAGCAACTTCTGTCTTACAAAATTAAATATTCCCAAACCATCTGAGATCAGGTGGGTGTCTCCTCCACCTGATGAAAACTCTAATGGAGATCTATCCTAACCAATATTCCTTTTCAACCTATTTTCAATGCTACTTTTCCAAATTGTTTCCCTGCTTGTAAATAGTCAAACGCTTCCTGTGTATCCTTTAAATCAAACACTTGATCAACAACAGGTTTGATATCTTTCGTTTCAATAAATCTTAACATGTCACGAAGTTCTTCTCGACTCCCCATCGTAGTCCCAAGTAATTGATACTGACCATAAAAGAATTTGCGGATATTAATCGTCACATCATCCTCAGTAGTTGCACCAAATGTAACCAATTTACCTCCACGTTTTAACACCTCAAGTGATCGGTTAAAGGTTGCTTTACCAACACTTTCAATAACGATATCAATTTGCTCATTTTGAAGAATTTCTGGCCAGTCGGCTGACGTATCGATTGCTAGATCTGCCCCAAGTTGGATTGCTTTTGCACGCTTCTGTTCACTTCTTGAAGTGACAATTACTCGTGCATCTGCAGCTTTGGCGAACTGAATGAGATAGGTTGCAACACCACTACCAGCACCCGGAATAAATACGGTATCTCCACTTTTTACTTGTCCTTTTGAAAATATAGCACGATAACCTGTTAACGCTGATAATGCAACAACCCCTGCTTCTTTCCAATCAAGATGAGCAGGCTTTTTTTCAACGTGATCTTCCGAAACCACTATCTTTCCAGCGAACGTTCCATTGTCTGGAAGACCTAAAATTTCAAAACCTTCAGGTGGTGCATCACTCTTTTCTTTCCAACCAAGACCCGGGTTTACGATCACTTCATCCCCAATCGTAAATTCTCGAACCCCTTCTCCAACTTCAACAATAATTCCTGCCCCATCAGACCCAATCACAAGTGCAGGATCTGCTTCGTTTCTTCTATTGGGCAATTTTAAGTCGCGGTGGTTTAAACCTGCATACTTCAATTTAATCTTGACTTGGTTTTGCGAAACTACTGGCTCCTCTACTTCTTTGTATACAAATGATTTTCCTTGTAGCACAAAAGCATGCATACTGCCTCACCCTTTCTGTAAAAATGACCCGAATTCTTCTAGCTGATCCATCGTCGTAATATCGCGATCAAAAAACGGAACTTTTATAATGGATTGATCCACGAACGTTTGCTCAATCATAGCTAAATAGTGTTTTTCGTGTTCTTTACGATTCGAGAAAAACTGCCCCTCCACTTGATCTGGTAACTGCTTATTTACGATAATTGTTCGGACGTGCAAGTGATAATTGTCAAGTAATTGGATCGCTTTTTTCGTTTCCAATATGGGTACCTTTTCTGGATTAAGCACAAAAATAAATCCAGTTTTTTTCGTATCCAGTAGAATTTCTCTTACTCTCTTAAATTTTGTTTGTCTTTGCTGTAATACGTCAAAAATTGGATCTTCAACAGGTTCACCATCATGCAACAATTGTGCATAGTTCTGATTCGTCTTTTTCCTTTTTTCAAGAAGTCCTTCCATCCATACCCCCATTAACTCAGGCAAGGATAACAAGCGAATCGTATGACCAGTTGGAGCTGTATCAAAGATCAGCATATCATAATTGTCGCTTTCCTCTAAAATGATTGATACAAGCTTGTCAAAAAGAGCCGCTTCCTCCGCACCTGGAGAAGCTTTTGCAGTGTCAATTTGACGATTTACTTCATCTACCATTTCCGCTTTCACTAGACCTTTTAAGTTTTCTTTTACGCCTTTTATATAGTGCTCAGTCTCCAACTCTCCATCTATTTCTAATGCATCAAGGTTCGTAGTTATATTGGTGATGGATCCACCGATTCCCTGGTCAAACATATCTCCAAGATTATGGGCAGGATCCGTTGAGATGAGTAAGGTCTTTTTTTGATTTTGTGCACTGTTTAATGCCAGGGCTGCTGCGGTAGTCGTTTTCCCAACACCACCTTTGCCACCAACGAAAACAATCGACTTATTTAATTCATTCATTTCTACACCTCTTTTTTTTGAACAACCTCTATTAACAGCAACGAAAACCATCTAATGGTGATTTGTCCATCCCCATTCTTAGATGCCAATCATGAAATTTCTCTAACATATAAGGATACAGTTCTAACGTGTAATAATATACAGGGTTCGGAATCCCAATCATTTCTGAGTATAATAAAAGTAAAAACAGGTCATCTTCATCTCTTAGTTCTCTGGCAATCTCCAAACGATGGGGCATGCTTAATACCTCATCATACCATTGGATTAATTTTTTCAGCTTGTCCAACGCCATCTTAACAGATACTCCCTTCTTTTCTTATGAAAGCGGGGATCAAAATAATGATCCCCGCAAATCTTATTTAAGTACATTGAGACATTCGCTTGCTTTACGTTAGTCTATCTTTTTTATATAAGGTTGACACTGCTGTCAATATAATCCATACAGCAAATACAAAGATAATCGCGCCAAAAATAAATAGTAACATACTAGCTTCAGAACCGTACCAAGCCCACTTGAAAAGTACTTGGTTAAACATCGCTAGTAGCGTCATAAATAATAGGAACACCATCGGGATAAATGCAATCATATAGTTTCTGCCCTGATTCTTTAACCAGATCGAAATAAGTAACAAGCTAATTCCTGCTAAAAGCTGATTGGATGTTCCAAAAAGTGGCCATAGTAAATATCCTCCTGAACCAAAACCCTTTGGTCCTTCTGGTAATAGCACAAGTGCTGCACTTAATACAACCGCAACCGATGTGGCCACATGTGTTTTTGTTAAGGCAGGAATCTTATATTCCACGCCTAGCTCCGATATGATGTAGCGCATTAACCGAACAGATGTATCAAGAGTCGTTGCCGCAAAACTCACAACGATGACAGACACAATGGTTGTAGCAATATCAGCAGGAATGCCAAGTCCTCCAGCAAGTTGACTTGCACCATTTACAAACACACCTAGACCTGCACCACTTGCTTCCGTAAAACTGCTATATGTTGCAGTAAATTGTTCGGTAGACGGAAAAAATGTAATAACCGCAACAATGGTGACCAGTGCAAGTGCACCCTCACCAACAGCACCTAAGTATCCAACAAATCGAGCATCTGTTTCCTTATCTAACTGTTTTGAAGATGTGCCCGACGAAACGAGTCCATGAAATCCTGAAATGGCACCACACGCAATCGTAATAAAGAGGAGCGGGAACCAGGATACATCTGCACCACTATTTGTCGCTGGTGCTGTAATTTCTGGATTCGAGAATAACAGACCCAAATATAAAATAGCCAGACCGACAACTAGTTGGTGTGAATTAATGTAATCCCTAGGTTGTAAAAGCTTCCAAACAGGTAGCGTAGAAGCGATATATACATAGATCATTAAAATAATAATCCAGATAAAAAACGCGCTAGAAGTTGTGCTCAATCCGAACATTCCTGTTGCACCTTCTCCACCCATCCATGCGATTAAATCAATTTGGAGAAATGATACCCTGCTTGAAATAATAGCAGTCAAATACATGACAGCTAACGCAATTAGGGAAGGAACCAACATGCTTCCCTTCTTCTTATAGACGGAATAACCAATCCAAACCGCGAGTGGAATTTGAATAAACACAGACAATACACTCGCTGGAAAGGAAATGAATAGATTTGCAATAACCCAAGCAAACACTGCATTAACCATAAGCACTAAAATGAGAATGATGAACAAAAACAACAATTTTGCTTTCTTTCCAATCAAATTCTGTGCTAGCGTACCTACAGATTGTCCTTTGTTACGTACCGACAACACCAATGTTCCAAAATCGTGCACACCTGCTGCAAAAACCGTTCCTAGTACTACCCATAAAAATGCGGGCAGCCATCCCCAATAAACGGCAATTGCTGGTCCAACAATTGGAGCTGCACCTGCCACAGATGTGAAGTGATGTCCCCATAACACAAACTTATTTGTTGGTACAAAATCTACTCCATCCTTGTATTGATGTGCTGGAGTGACATAGTTTGGATCTAATCGATAGATCCGTTCGGCAATCAGCTTAGAGTAATAACGGTAACCTAAGAAAAAAACAATAATACCCACAATTGCAATACCAATACCACTCATTTTTAAACCTCCCTTTGATTAAGTTTTACTCGTATAAGTAGCTTTGCGCCGCGCCTTCACTAAGAAAGCGCTTTAACCTTATACAAGAAATAAAACCGCATGGCGATCCCATTACCACTAGTGTATCGTCTAAAACACCTAAATAGTACTTATTAACGAAGAAAAATTGCGTAATAGATGGATGAACTAGTGTTAACAGAATTTTATAAATAGCGGTTCCATTTCATTTTAAACGATGATAGAAGTTGAATCAATACATAATCACATCACCATCGACTAAACACAAAAATGCTGAGTTCTCACTGAACCCAGCATTTTTTGTAAAACCTCTTAAAATAATAAAACCGCTAAAATGGTTGATACAATCAACCCTAGCATAACAGGAAGAAAGTTTTTTCGAACTAATTCCATTACTGGCACACCACAAAAGCCAGCTACCGCTACTAAGGAGGACCAAGCAACAATCGTTCCACCACCAGTCCATATCGAACCCATTTGACCAATTGCAGCTAAAGTTGCGGGGTCAATTGGGCCGTTCGCTAGTGCACCTGCCAATGAACCTGTCAACGGAAGACCGGAAAATCCTGAACCATCTAATCCAGTGATGATCCCAATAATCAAAATACTGAAAGCAGCCAAGAAAGCATTTTGCGGTAGAAATGCTTGAGATGACTGAACGAGTTCAAATAAAAGTGCAGGTGGATCTCCTTCCGTAATCGAAAGGATGCTTCCAGAAAAATCAGAGCTTCCAAGGAAGAAGAAACCTGCTATCGGGATAACTGGTCCCATCGCTTTAAAAGCAAAAACAAAACCATTTGTTATATGGTCACTAATATGATCTAGAGCACTTCTTTTTCCGAATGCAACAGTTGACAATAAGAGTAGAATAACAGCAACGCCACCAATAAATGCAGCACCGTCCCCACCTTCAAAACCACCCATTCTGCCTGTCGTTAATTTGGTAGACACCATATAAACCATGACAGCTAGCATGGAAAGTGGAACTAAAACGGCAAAAATTCTACTCCAAGTTGTTGTCGCTTTGCTTTCGGCAGGTTCTGTTTGTTCTTCAGAGCCTTGCAATAATTGCAACTCACCCTCTATTCTAGGGTCGTTTGCAGACATTATTGATTTACGGTTTACTAAATAGGCTACAGCAAGTGCGACAAAACCTGAAATGAGTGATAAAATTAACGCCTCATTAATCATTGCACTAGGTTCAATTCCCGCAGCTTTTGCCGATAATCCTGGAGCGACTTGAATCACGTAGTCTGAGGAGAGTGCCATCCCCTGACCCGCAAGTGCGACCGCCACAGCGGCGAGCATTGCTGGCAATCCAGCCCTTACGGCAGCAGGTACTAATAGTGCACCAATAAGTGGTACAGCTGGTGTCGGCCAAAAGAATAACGAAATCACATAGGTGACACCAATTAACACGAAGAATGCGACATGACCATTGACCATTATCTTCTGAATTGGTTGAATCATCCGTTTATCTGCACCTAAATCTTTAAGTGAGTGCAGCAATGCAACCATGAACGTGATAATCAAAAAAATGTTAAACAATTCTTTTGCCGCAACTAAATTTGCATTAAAAATGGCAGTAAATCCATCGATTACACTCCCCTTATATACCCACGCAATGACAAAGGTACCGAGCAAGGTCGGGAGAACCACACCCCGGCGGCATGCCATCGTGATAATAATGAGCAGCGTAAAAGCACCATACAACCAATGAGAAACCGTTAAATCCATCCGTATACCTCCCTTTCGCATGATCACTTACTTGGTTTCTATGTGATAGCCTATGCGAAAGGGTAGGATTGGGTGATACTAGCGGAGTCTGCCTCTTAGTGTATGGAGTAAATTAGAAAATTTTCAAGTTTATTTATTTTTCATGAACTCCAACACTTCTTTGTCGATTTTTCCTTTTTCGAGCTCCCTTTCTTCAAAATTTTCAGTATGGAGAAATTGTGTTAATGCCTTGTGAAAAGCGTCATTTTCAGGATTCGACTCTGATAGATAGCCCCATTTATTGAGTGCCTCGATCACTTCTGTTTTCGTATCTCCCTCAATGGATAAAATGTTCTCCTTTTTTGTTTCACCAAAATAAAGCTGTTGGAGCTTGTATAACCTCGCCAATTCATCAATTGGTTCAGGATGATCATCGACCCGTAAATCAATATACCTGTCATTAAAACCACCATAGCCACCTTGTTCCTTAACAACGTATAGGGCCGCTGATTGTTTTCCCCTGCTATCACCGCCAGCAGTTTGGGCGGCGTCTAATGCTGCTAATAAGCGCTCTGCCAAGCTTCCTTTATTCTCCTCAAAAGCACGCCCCATGGCAGTCACTGTTTCTTCGTTCACGAGAATATTTCCTTGTACCGCATAATTTTTTCCTGTGACTCCACCTGCCCAATCATAACAATTTTCACCTGTAAAAGTGGCAGCATTCCCTTTTGCATCTATTATTCCAACCTGACGTTCCTCACGATCTGAATCATGAGCAAGTAATGCCTGTAAAGCCTCCTCTGGTGATTTACCTTCCTCCAAAAGCTGCAATCCGTCTGGCCCATAGGATGGATTACCAAATGCTTGTGTTGCAACGGCTCCTACACCCGCCTTTGCCCAAGGAACAACAGACCCAACTGCAATAAATTTAGACTGAACACCTACACCAAGTTCACCTGTTTCTGGATCAAATCCGACAATAGAAAAAGTAGCAATCGTTTTCGTTGTATTCATTTCCAATTCCTCCTTGTATGTACGTTCTCTTCTATTTTTCTAAATCATCTGTATCAAAGCAAGCAAAACAAAACAATTGGCCATTCTCATGAACACCGTTAAGGAAACCATTTTCACAATAAATCTCTTTCTCGCACTTCTGACAGGTGCCGATCAACTCTTGCATAAAAAGGTCAACTCCTTTTTTACGATTCCTTTAAGCGGATGTTCAACCGTTAATACGTTGTGTTTCCTTCTGTCAATTTTAAAAATTCTTCAACATCCCTAATACAAATTTGAATTGCCTTTTCCCAAAAATCAAGTTCTTCAAGGTCAATCCCTAAATGTTTTTTTGCCAAATCTTCTACTTGCATTTGCCCAGTATCTCGTAATAATGCTTGATAGGACTCTTCAAAATTATCTTCCCCATCTAAGGCATTCGCGTAAATTCCTAGGCTAAACAAATAACCAAACGTGTATGGAAAGTTGTAAAAAGGTACGTCGGTAATGTGGAAGTGTAATTTGGAAGCCCAAAACATTGGATCGTATTCTTCTAACTCGCCACAGTATGCCTCGGTCTCGGCCCCTACCATTAGTTCCTTTAATTTTTCTACAGATACAAGTCCTTGTTTACGTTCCTCATAAAATTTAGTTTCAAAAAGAAATCGCGCATGAATATTCATAAAGAATGCAACGCTTCGTTGAATTTTATTCTCCAATAAAGCAATTTTTTCTTGTTTGTTTGTAGCTTCTTTCACTGCCGCATCTGCTACTACCATTTCAGCGAAAGTAGAAGCCGTTTCGGCAACATTCATCGCATAACTCTGGTTTATAATATCTAAATCATTCATTACATGCTGATGATAACCATGACCAAGTTCATGGGCCAATGTCGCAATATTGGAAGATGTCCCTGAATAGGTCATAAAAATCCGAGTTTGTTGACTGTCTGGGAAGCTTGTGCAAAATCCACCTGGTCGCTTTCCAGGGCGATCCTCTGCCTCAATCCACTGTTCCTCAAATGCTTTTTTCGCAAAAGATGCCATTTGCGGACTGAACTTTTGAAACTGGTTCATAATAAAATGTGCTCCATCTTGATAATGAAATGTTTTTGTTGAATTGGAAATAGGGGCATCAAGATCATACCAGCTTAATTTTTCAACACCAAGTAATTCTGCTTTCCGCTTTAAATACGAAACAAATGGCGTTTTGTTGTTTTCAATTGCATTCCACATGGCATATAGTGTCTTTTCACTCATCCGATTATACTCAACTGGTTCCTTTAAAACATTATTCCATCCTCTATGCTTATACGTTTGTAATCGAAACCCAGCTAAATGATTAAGCGTTTCACCGAATAATTCCGCATTTGCATCCCATGCTTGTGAGATTTTCTCAAAAACCTCCTTTCGTACATTTCGATCAGGATCACTTAATTTATTAGCTGCTTGGCCCATCGATAAGTGTTTTGTTTGCCCACTTTCACTAATAGGCACACTCATTTTTCCAACAATCGTGTCATACATTTGACCCCATCCATGGTAACCATCAACCCCCAAATCATTGATCATAACCTCTTGCGTAAACGGTAACCTGTCCTTTGCTTTACGGCGTCTTTCATCTAATACAAATGAAACATTTAATATAGGAGGTTGAGCGATTAACTCTTCCCAAACTACATCCGTTACTTCCACTATTTTCTGGTCAAAAGCAGCTAATATTGTCGACTTCTTTGCAGAGAACTCGGATCGCTTTCCAATAAGAAGTTTTGCCTTTTTATCGTTCACATCCTGGGCTGAAAGACAACTGATGTAGGCACTCGATTCTTGAAGCATTTTCGATGTCTTGTTTAGCAAAGAAACAATTGATTCTAGTTCTTCCCTTTTACTAGAATCAGTAGGTACGCTCCAGCGATTCACCCTTTCTGAAAGCCTATCCAATTCTTTATCTAACGCACTCATGTACTCCATTAATTCCCTTGAGTCACTACCACCTTTAAAAATAACGTCTAAGTCCCAAGTAGGTTTATAACCAACAGCCACGTAACCATCTCCTTTTTGTAGATCTTTAGTACAGTAATGCGGTGGGATACCCTTCAACTAGTATACGCTTTTTTTAAAAATGAGGAAATCTATCCCACTTTTCTTTTCAAAATTCCCTGGTTTTTTACTAGCAAAACGTGTGAACGACATTCATACCTAATACTCTATTAGATAAATAAAAAAAGCCCCCAGCAAGAAGAGCTAGGGGGTAAGGTTAACAGTTTTTTTACACTACTTCGCTAATCCTTTTTCCTTTAAAACATCACGTTGTTGTCGTCCTTTTTTCGTTATATAGTTATTTTTAAACCACGCTATAATGGATGATGCAATTGTAAAAAGAAGTGCAAGGAATTGTTCGAGTTCTTCACTTTCGATTGGTAGTGGAGACATATCAAACATAACAAGAATTTGATTTAAAAACGCAACACCTAGAACGACAGTACGAATTAAAGTACCTTTATCCAATTTGGTCACCTCCAACTAGGATAGAATAGATAGCCAATCATATGCACCTTCTTACATTGGCTACTACATTTTTTTCATTTAACATCCAATTTGGAACGGCTTTTCGAGTAATTATGAAAAAAATAGGTAGTGAACCAGTATAATGGAGGGTGTAAATGAAGACCCATCTATTCTTATATCGTATGGATGAGGCGGGTAGGTGTTGAAAACGAGTGTATGCAGGGGGGTAATTCGCTGTAACATCAAAAAAGACACCCCAGTAGGTGACTTTTTGAACATCTTCTATAAATGAATTGGCTTGTGTTCTTCTAATGAACGCTTAAGCATTTGTTGCATATAACCGATCCCTTTTGTTCCTAAAAGTGGAAAAAGTATCGTTCCATTTTCATGAGCTTCAAAGCTTTCTAACACGATAGGTTTGTATTTCTTGCCGGTAAGCACTACTATTTTTTTATACTGTCCAAGTCCTTTGTCTTTCACTTGACTTTGTAAAAAATCTGTTTTAATTACTTCCTTGCTGTTTTGATTAAATGTAACATCATACGGACCATCTACTATGTCATCAGGATCTAAATAACCATACTTTGCAGACAATATGACCCAGCGATCTAAAAACGTGGTTGCATATTGTTCACAAAGCGTATGAAAAGTTCCTATATAAGCCTCTTTTGCACGTACAGGTCCTACATCTTCATTTTTATCCCATATTTTTTTGTTCCCGCATGGAATAATTCCTAATTGTTTCATCAATGTCCCACCCACTATTCTTGTTTGTGCTACAATAAATGATCTTCTAGATGAAACATTACTATATAACCATCTAACTGACCAGTCCGCGCCACCTGTTGAGCTAAAATAAAAAATATGTTTTCGCCTACAGTCACTACTTTTCCCAATATATCAACAATGAAAGCGTTTGCTACTTATCTGACTTATCGCAACTATCAGAAAACTTTTCATTTACCTGTTGACCTTGCTTCAAAATCGCTGTATGATTATCGACAATACAAAAAAATATCATTTTCATATGATTATGTGATTGCATGAAAAAGCGAGCAAAAGTATACCAAAATTTAAAGCTATCGCCAATAGGAAGTTGGCGCCTAAGCAAAGTTTTTCTAAGTTGCTTAATTGATAAAAAAATAGACAGAGAGGAGTGAAAATATGGGCAATCAATGGATCTTCCTTGACGAAGGCTTTGTAAAAAAAGAAGATGCCGTCGTTTCCGTTTACGATCATGGATTTCTATATGGAGACGGGGTCTTTGAAGGCATTCGTGTATATAACGGGAATGTGTTTAGGCTTGAAGAACACCTCAATCGATTAGTTGAATCCGCGCAATCGATTATGCTAGACATCCCATACACAAAGGAGGATCTCGAACAAATTATTGTGGACACTGTTCGAAAAAACCAACTAGAAAATGCCTATATTCGTGTCGTCGTATCACGCGGGGTTGGCAACCTTGGACTTGATCCAACAAATTGCTCCAAACCTCGACTGATCGTCATTGCGGAGTCACTTGCTCTTTTCCCAAAAGAAATGTATGAGCGCGGCATAAAAGTTGCTTCTGTTCCTAGCAGGAGAAACCGTCCAGATGTATTAAGTCCACAAGTAAAATCATTAAATTATTTAAATAATATTCTAGTGAAATTGGAGGCAAACCAAGCTGGCGTTGACGAAGCACTAATGTTAAATGATCAAGGATACGTAACAGAAGGTTCTGCTGACAACATTTTTATTATAAAGAACAATGTAATCTATACACCGCCAGTATATTTAGGTGCATTACAAGGGATTACTCGAAATGCAATTATTGATATAGCGAACCATTTAGACTATGAAATAAAAGAAGCTCCATTCACTCGTCATGATGTGTATGTTGCAGATGAAGTATTTTTGACTGGAACCGCAGTTGAAGTCATTGCAGTTGTTCAAGTAGATGGTCGCAAAATAAAAGACGGAACACCAGGAAATATTACGAATCATTTGCTTTCTGAATTCAGAAAAGTGGTTACAAGTGACGGCGTTCAGTGCTATCATGATACAAAAAGTAGTGCTATCGTTAGTTAAGGAGAAACACGATGCGAGGTAACATTGTACAAAAAGAAACAACATGTGCTTCCCATCGCAGTTTACTATTGTGGACAAATAAATTGTAGACAAAGTATAAAACAGTGGAAAAATACAGAACCTAAATAATAACTTGTTATTTACCGAAAATATGCAAAACTTGTTACTTCTGCCAACACGGGCGGGATAATGAAAATATACTATAATAATTAAATAATTTTCAAATCGATGACGGGAACAAAGGAATAAGAACCTGTATTCACAGAGAGCCGGGGTTGCTGGAAGCCCGGAAATACACCTTATTCTGACTTCATCCCAGAGTGTTAAACGGAACGATTTTTTCTAGTAGGTTTAACCAGGTGTTCCAACTGAGCACCTGTTATCAAAGAGGAACATTATGTTACCTCATAAGGCAGTATTCGTGAGGATGCTGCAAACACAGGGTGGTACCGTGAAAAAGGAAAGGCCTTTTCTCCCCTTCTATTCTGCAATTGTGCAGTTTATTTGGGAGGAAGGCCTTTTTATTATTTAAAAAACGAAATCTAATAAGCTTTTAGGAGGGATTAGAAAAATGAAGGTAGAAGCAGAGAACAAAGTTGACACGAGCACACAACCGAAAACGGGTGCCGATCTTTTTGTTGAATCATTAATAAAAGAAGGTGTCGACACATTATTTGGCTATCCTGGTGGTGCAGTGTTACCGATCTATGATGCCTTATATAAAGCACAAAAATCATTGAATCACGTTCTTTCTAGACATGAACAGGGTTCTATTCATGCCGCTGAAGGATACGCGCGAGTATCTGGTAAACCTGGTGTCGTAATCGCAACCTCAGGTCCTGGAGCAACCAACTTAGTCACAGGAATTGCGGATGCAATGATGGATTCTTTGCCACTTGTTATTTTTACAGGACAGGTTGCGCGTAACGTTATCGGAACGGATGCGTTTCAAGAAGCGGATGTAATTGGAATTACCACTCCCATTACAAAGCATAATTATCAGGTGCAATCATTAAGTGATTTACCAAAGATTATTAAAGAAGCATTTCATATTGCTTCTACCGGCAGAAAAGGTCCCGTTTTGGTAGATATTCCGAAAGATATTTCTGCTAGTCTATTTGAGGAGGTAAATGACACTGACTTTCATCTCCCAGGCTATCAACCAACAACGAAGCCCAATCCTTTGCAAATAAAAAAATTGGCGGATGCATTAGCAAAAGCAAAGAAACCTGTACTTCTTGCTGGTGCTGGAGTACTTCATGGTGGAGCGTCAACAGAATTAAAAACATTTATTGAAAAACATTCTCTACCTATTACGACCACTTTACTAGGTTTAGGAAGCTATCCAGGAGAAGCAGAACTTAGTCTGGGAATGGCAGGAATGCATGGCACATATGCTGCAAACACTGCTTTATACGAATGTGACCTTTTAATAAACATTGGAGCACGTTTTGATGATCGACTAACTGGAAATCTAGCCCATTTTGCTCCTTGGGCCACCGTTGCACACATCGATATTGATCCAGCCGAAATTGGCAAAAACATTGAAACACATATACCTATTGTTGCAGATTCTAAAGAGGCATTGAAAGCTCTATTATCTAATACTGAAGAATCACCCGACCATCAAGAATGGCTCACTGAGTTGAAAAGATTTAAACAAGATTATCCATTGTGGTACAACAATCCCAAAAACGAAATTTCACCACAATGGTTAATAGAAGCCATTCACAAAGTAACGAAAGGCGATGCAATCGTCACAACCGACGTTGGACAGCACCAAATGTGGGCTGCACAGTATTATACTTTTACTAAGCCTGATCGCTGGGTTACATCTGGAGGGCTTGGAACGATGGGGTTTGGCTTTCCTGCAGCAATTGGCGCACAAATAGCGGCACCAGATGAAACAGTTGTGGCAATAGTTGGTGACGGTGGATTTCAAATGACACTTCAGGAGCTTTCGATTCTGCAAGAAAAGGGTCTCCCTGTCAAGGTCATTATTGTGAACAATCAAGCACTCGGAATGGTCAGACAATGGCAAGAATCTTTTTATGAAAAGCGATATTCTGAATCACTACTTACCACGCAACCTGACTTTGTCAAACTTGCTGAAAGCTACGAAATACGTGGTATGAAGATTGACAATCAAGAGGATCTGATTCACGCGCTTCCAGAAGTATTCTCATACGACGGTCCAGTTCTTTTGGATTGTAGAGTACGAAAAGAAGAAAATGTATATCCAATGATTGCACCAGGAAAAGGACTAAACCAAATGATTGGGGTGAAACCATGAAACGCATCATAGCTGCTACCGTACAAAATCGGAGTGGTGTCCTCAATCGAGTGACCGGCCTCCTCCAAAAAAGGCAATTCAATATCGAAAGTATCTCGGTTGGTCGAACAGAAACAGAAGGCGTGTCTAGAATGACTTTTGTCGTAGAAGTAGCAGACAATCAAAAGCTAGAGCAATTGATGAAGCAGCTAAATAAACAAGTGGACGTATTGAAGGTATCGGATATAACGGACAAAGCAATCGTCGCCCGCGAGCTTGCCTTAATAAAAGTAATGAGCAATGGCCAGGTTCGTAACGAAATCCAAGGAATGATTGAACCTTTTCGCGCATCCGTTATTGACATTAGTAAAGATAGCTTAACCGTACAAGTAACTGGTAAGACAGATAAAATTGAAGCACTCATTGACTTATTACGTCCGTATGGGATTAAAGAATTAGCTCGCACTGGGTTGACCGCGTTCTTACGTGGACATCAACCACAAGTTACAGAGCTTGCACCCTATTCTTTATTAAAATAAAAAAATTTGGAAGGATGATTTAAAATGGCAAAAGTACTTTATCACAATGACATTCAAGAAGAGGCATTGAAGAACAAGAAGGTTGCAGTAATTGGTTACGGCTCTCAAGGCCATGCACATGCATTAAACTTAAAGGAAAGTGGTTTTGAAGTTGTAGTAGGATTACGCCCAGGTAAATCATGGGATAAAGCAGTAGAAGATGGCGTACAAGTTGAAACAGTTGCGGATGCAGTAGCACAAGCAGACGTTGTTATGATCTTACTACCTGATGAACATCAACCAAAAGTCTTTGAAGAACACATTAAACCGAATCTTCAAGCTGGTAATGCATTAGCATTTGCTCACGGGTTTAACGTCCATTTCAACCAAATTGTTCCCCCTTCTGATGTTGATGTTTTCCTTGTCGCACCAAAAGGTCCTGGGCATCTTGTTCGTCGTACATTCACTGAAGGCGCTGGAGTTCCAGCTTTATACGGAATTAAACAGGACATTACAGGAACTGCAAAAGAAATTGCACTTGCTTATGCAAAAGGAATCGGCGCTGGCCGTGCAGGTATATTAGCCACTACATTCCAAGAGGAAACCGAAACAGACTTGTTTGGTGAGCAAGCCGTCCTATGTGGTGGTCTTACCAGCCTCGTTAAAGCTGGCTTTGAAACGCTTACCGAAGCTGGCTACCAACCTGAAGTTGCTTATTTTGAATGTATGCACGAATTAAAACTAATTGTAGATTTGATGTATGAAGGTGGACTCGAGTATATGCGGTATTCCATTTCCGACACTGCTCAATGGGGTGATTTCGTATCAGGCCCTCGCATCGTAAATGAAGAAACAAAAGCCCGCATGAAAGAAGTGTTAAGCGAAATTCAAACAGGTACCTTTGCTAAAGGATGGATTTTAGAAAACCAAGTGAATCGTCCACAATTTAATGCTATTAATGCCAAAGAAAATAATCATTTAATTGAAAAGGTGGGTCGTGAATTACGTGAATTAATGCCGTTCGTTAAGCAACCAACCAAATCAAAAAAGGAAGTGGTTTCTAATGGCACACGTTAAAATTTTTGACACTACGCTAAGAGACGGTGAGCAGTCTCCTGGTGTCAATTTGAACCAGCTTGAGAAGTTGGAAATCGCAAAGCAGTTAGAACGATTTGGAGTAGATATTATGGAAGCGGGCTTTCCCGCTTCCTCCAAAGGTGATTTTGAAGCGGTTCGACAGATTGCTAGAACGATTAAAAACACCTCTGTAACTGGTCTTGCACGAACAAAAAAATCAGATATTGATATTGCTTGGGATGCATTGAAGGATGCAGAAGAGCCAAGAATTCACATTTTTCTAGCAACCTCCCCTATTCATATGACATATAAACTAAAAAAGACACCCGATGAGGTTATTCAAACAGCGGTAGAAATGGTTTCTTATGCTAAGCAAAAATTTACGCATGTTGAATGGTCAGCAGAAGACGCTTGTCGATCGGACCTTGATTTTCTTGCCCGGATTGTTGAAAAAGTCATCGACGCTGGAGCTACCGTAATCAATCTACCAGATACAGTTGGTTACATTACTCCAGAAGAATATGGAAATGTATTCCGTTATATGAAAGAAAACGTACCAAACATTGATAAAGTTTCCCTATCTGCTCATTGTCATGATGATCTAGGTATGGCAGTCATCAATTCCATTGCGGCCATCGAAAATGGAGCAACCCAAATCGAAGGAACAATCAATGGTATTGGTGAACGTGCTGGAAATGCTGCACTGGAGGAAATTGCAGTTGCACTAAACATTCGAAATGATAAATATAAACACACTACCAACCTTGTTCTAAATGAAATAAAACGCACCAGTGACCTTGTAAGCAAATTCACTGGCATGATTGTCCCTCCAAACAAAGCAGTTGTCGGTCGTAACGCTTTCGCACATGAAGCAGGTATTCACCAGGATGGCGTGTTAAAAAATGCTTCCACATACGAAATTATTACACCTGAAATGGTCGGTATCCATTCAAACAATCTTGTACTTGGTAAACATTCTGGGCGCCATGCATTTAAAGATAAAGTAATACAACTAGGCTACCAATTATCAGAAGAAAAAATAACCGAAGCTTTTCAATCCTTTAAATTGTTAACAGACCGCAAAAAAGAAGTAACAGATGAAGATCTTTTTACAATACTGACGGATGTTCAAACCGAGTCAATCAATGTTGCAAAATACGAGTTGAACGCATTTCAGGTTCAATATGGAACATCAAACCTACCAACAGCTACTGTAGCTCTAACCACTCCAGATGGAACAAGGGTGGAAACAGCGGGCACAGGTGCTGGAAGTGTAGAAGCAATCTACAATACACTAGAAGCACTCATTAGAGAAGAAATTCATTTAACTGACTACAAGCTTAATTCGATCGGTAAAGGTCGTGATGCACTTGCCGAAGTTCACGTCCAGCTCACAGTGAATGATACACCTGTTAGTGGCCGTGGATCTGCTCAAGACGTATTAGAGGCATCAGCACACGCTTTTCTTAACGCGGTTAACCGCGTTTTACTCAATCAAACCTTAGCCGAAAGAAAAAAAGCGCATATTTAATTGTTAGTCCCATATAAACAAGGAGGTATATCCCTTGAAAAAAAACATTGTGTTATTACCGGGTGACGGAATTGGGCAAGAAGTCATTGCCGCTGCTAAAGAAGTTTTAGCAGCGATTAGCGACCAATTCAATCACACATTTACCTTTGACAAACAAGATATTGGGGGAACTGCTGTTGATAAACACGGCACCCCCCTCCCTTCTCAAACAGTCGAAGCTTGTAAAAAGGCAGACGCTGTGTTGCTCGGGGCAGTTGGTGGGCCTAAATGGGATCAGCTTCCTTCCCACCTTCGCCCCGAAAAAGGGCTACTTGGCATACGTAAAGAGCTAGGATTATTTGCAAATCTACGCCCGATTAAAGGGTTTGACCAGCTTTTGCACGCTTCTCCACTAAAAGAGGAAATCGTAAAGGGTAGCGATCTATTAATCGTTCGCGAACTTACGGGTGGTCTTTATTTCGGAAAACCAAGTGAGCGTCGCAACAATGGCAACTCAGTTGTAGACACACTAGCTTATGATCGTTATGAAATTGAACGAATTGTTGACAAAGCTTTCCAGAGTGCCCGGCTAAGAAGAAAACATCTAACATCTGTTGACAAGGCTAATGTCTTGGAATCTAGTAAACTATGGCGTGAGGTTGTCGAAGAAAAGAAAACTGCTTACCCAGACGTAACGGTTGAACACGTGTTAGTAGATGCTGTTGCGATGAAACTAATCACAAACCCCACTCAGTTTGATGTTATTGTAACAGAAAATATGTTTGGTGATATTTTAAGTGATGAGGCTTCCGTATTAACAGGTTCATTGGGAATGCTTCCGTCTGCTAGCCTACGAGAGGATGGGATTGGTCTTTACGAGCCTGTACACGGATCGGCGCCAGATATTGCAGGGAAAGGAATCGCTAACCCACTAGCCATGATCATGTCCGTAGCCCTTATGCTTCGTCATTCTTTTCAGTTGGAAGAAGAGGCAAATGCAGTAGAAGAGGCTGTTAAGGCAGTGCTCAAAGACGGATATCACACAGCTGATTTAAAAATAGAAAACGGACAATTGGTTGGAACAAAGGAAATGACCAATCTAGTCGTCGAGCGTCTTTCCTCGAAAAGTGCAACAGAAAGTATTCAGAGCTGCTATGTTTAATCTTTAAATGGTTTTAGGGTTTTAGACCCCCACCTCTAAGCGAAGCGTAGGTGGGAATTTCCAATCAGGTGGAGTCGAGACTCCACCTGATTCCCCGATGTTTCAGCTTGCTGAAACGAGTTCGCTCGTCGTTTCTGCTTCACGAGCTCAAATATTTTACAAGTAAGGAGTTGATACAATGAAAACACCGAAAACGATCGTAGAAAAGATATGGGAACGTCACGTTGTTCATCAGGAAGAAGGGAAACCTGATTTATTGTATATTGACTTACACCTCGTTCATGAAGTAACCTCTCCCCAAGCCTTTGAGGGGTTACGTATGAATGGACGTTCGGTTCGACGACCAGATAAAACCTATGCCACAATGGATCATAATGTTCCAACAAGGGAACGACACATTATTAGAGATCAGATCTCAAAAACCCAAATGGATACACTGAAACAAAACTGTCAACAATTTGGCATTTCATTAGCAGACATTGATCACCCAGACCAAGGAATCGTTCATGTCATTGGTCCTGAACTTGGATTAACACAGCCTGGAAAAACAATCGTCTGTGGAGATAGCCATACATCCACACATGGTGCATTTGGTGCACTTGCATTTGGGATTGGCACGAGTGAGGTGGAGCACGTTTTAGCCACACAAACATTGTGGCAAGCAAGACCCAAAACTTTAAATGTCAAAGTAAACGGGAAGCTTGGACTTGGCGTTACAGCTAAAGATTTAATTCTAGCCATCATTGCTCAAAATGGTGTCCGTTTTGGAACAGGTTACGTTATAGAATATACAGGTGAAGCGATACGAAACCTTTCAATGGAAGAACGAATGACCGTTTGTAACATGTCGATTGAAGCAGGCGCCCGAGCTGGGTTAATCAGCCCCGACAAAACAACATTCGAATACTTGAAAGGGAAACGCCACTCCCCTGAAAATTATGAAGAAGCTGTTGCAAATTGGAAAGAACTCGCAACCGACAATGGCGCCACCTATGATGCAACAGTAGAAATAAATGCTGATGAAATCGAACCACAGGTGACATGGGGTACCAATCCAGGTATGTGTATTCCTGTAAGCGCCTCTGTTCCGCACCCTGAAGCAGCTGCATCTGCAAACGCAAAGGAAGAAACAGAGCGAGCTTTAGAATATATGGGATTAGAAGCCGATCAGCCCATTTCTTCTGTGAACATTGAGCACGTCTTTATCGGCTCTTGTACTAATTCAAGGTTAAGTGACCTTCGTAAAGCAGCGGATATCGTAAGCGGTAAGAAAGTAAAAGATGGCGTTCAAGCGATTGTCGTACCTGGTTCACATAGCGTGAAAACAGCTGCAGAAGCAGAAGGTCTAGATGCTATTTTCAAACAAGCAGGATTTGAATGGCGAGATGCTGGTTGTAGCATGTGCCTTGCAATGAACGATGATGTAGTTCCACCGGGTGAACGCTGTGCATCAACATCCAACCGCAATTTTGAAGGTCGGCAAGGAAATGGCGCTCGCACCCATCTTGTTAGTCCAGAAATGGCAGCTGCTGCAGCAATTGAAGGTCATTTTGTTGATGTTCGCAACTATAAGCAACCAGTTACAAATTAGGATAGGAGGTCTTTACGAATGGAACCAATAAAGAAGCATAAAGGGCTTGTATACCCGTTAAATCGATCCAATATAGACACAGATCAAATTATCCCGAAGCAATTTTTAAAGCGAATTGAACGACAAGGTTTTGGTCAGTTTCTTTTCTTTAATTGGCGATTTTTTGATGACGGTACACCTCGTGAAAATTTTTCATTAAATGATGACAAATACAATGATGCCTCCATACTTGTAGCTGGTGAGAATTTCGGTTGCGGTTCTTCACGCGAACATGCTCCATGGGCTTTACAGGATTTTGGCTTTAAAGTAATCATCGCTTCAAGCTTTGCAGACATCTTTTATAACAATTGTATTAAAAACGGAATTCTTCCCATTGTTTTAAATGAGGAAACCGTACAAAAATTAATCGTTAACGGTTCGAACGAAAAATACGATATAACAGTGGATTTAGAAAGACAGATAGTAGAGGATGAAAACGGCTTGCAAGCAACATTCGACATCACCCCTTACCAACGCCAGATGCTACTGAACGGATGGGATGAAATCGCAGTAACTCTGACACACGGAGATAAAATTGATCTGTATGAATCGACCCATTGATTTTTCAAGACAAGTCGAACTCACGTTGAGAACAACCCTAGTCACATAATTGACTAGGGTTGTTTTTTACTTGTAATGCGCCTCCCCACACTAGCCCACTTCCATATAGAGGTGTTCAAAAACACCCACTTATAGACAACGGTCTAATCAATTTTTGATGCATTTGCATACGATGAACCAAAGCGAGAAAGGAGTGTGCTATAGTGAGTGACTTATTTAAAAAAATAGAAAAAAAGACCGGAGTCAAAATGGATGACGTATCAAAAATTGCTAATTCTTTTAGCAAAAGTGATTTAAAAGATGAAAAATCCATTCGGAAGTTAGTCAGACAAGTTTCCAAATTATCTGGAAAAAAAGTCCCGAAACAAAAAGAAGATATGATCGTCAACATGCTATTAAAAAATAATTCAAAAATTGACTCTTCTACTATTTCAAAAATGCTTGGTAAAAAATAACGTAATGTTTACACTCCCAAGTTTATTCACTATCATCCTACAATTCACTAAAACACTTAATCAGCCTCAACTTTCTTTACAAGGGATGAGGAAGCAAATTCTTCCTCATCTTACATACACTTGCACATTGATGCTAGATGTGGCTAACTAGTCGATCGACGTCATCCACATGTAAATAATTTTATCATTTCTCCTACGAAAAAAATGAGCCCACTTTTTCAAAACTCCTACATTCGCCTTTTCACATTGTAGGTTATCTACATACGATAAACATATAAGGTACTAAGGAGGTGCTTTCATGGGACATTTCCACGGTAACTATGGCTACGGACATGGTTATGGTTACGGGTATGCAGGTGGTGGTCATAACAACGGGTTTATTTTGCTCGTAGTTCTCTTTGTCCTATTAGTAATAGTTGGAAATAACTATCCAATTGGTCATGGGGTCGAATAAATCAACATTTTATAGGAGGTGACAAAAATGGGATACGCAGGCGGATTTGGTAACAACGGTTTCATCCTTCTTGTTGTTATCTTCGTATTACTCGTTATCGTTGGGAACAACTACCCAATGGGTGGAGACATTTATTAATTGAAAATGTATCCGACGTCAGAACAATGGCGTCGGATCCTTTATTCACCTCTTTACATAATGACGTAATCATAGCTATCATCCTTCTCAGCATAATCTTGTTGTACTTTTTTAATAATGGTGCAGGAATAAAGATATAAAAACACCAGTAGCGGTAATAAAACCTACGCTTGGTCCACCCTCTTTATACGCTTCAGGCATCATCGTTGATGCAACCATTGCAATGATTGCCCCACCTGCAAATGCACTCATGATCGCTTTGATACTATTTGATGTTCCGTCCAAAAACAACGCGCCTGCAAGGGAACTAAGTGCAGAAAAAACAACAACAAATATCCACATGATCAGTATTTTGCGGTTAGAAAACCCACTTTTCTGGAGACCGTAAGTACTGGAAAGTCCTTCAGGGAAATTACTTATAAAAATAGCAATTACTAATGCAAAACTAACCGACTGTCCCCCTACTAAGCTTAGTCCAATCATTGCAGACTCTGGCAGTGTATCCATAATTGTTCCAATAAACGTTCCTAATCCTGCACCAGATTTTGACTTATTCTCACCACTTTGATCCGACCATTTTCGTTGATTCCCTCCACTATGGGATACCCACATGTCCAATAACGTAAAAAGAAGTGCGCCACCTAAAAAACCGATAGCAACTTCCTTAAAACCGCTAAGTTTCAATGCGTCACCTAATAACTCATAGGTCGTAGCGCCAATAAGTGCTCCTGTTCCTAATGCCATAATAAAGCCGATCAATCGCTTTGGCACCGAAAGAAAGATAACTGTTAACGCACCAAATAATGTTGCAGATGCTGCAATTGTTCCCCAAAGGATCGCACTCCACATCGTTTCGTATCACGTCCTACCTAATGTAATTTGTGTTTTTGCAGCACACTTATTACTGCTACACTTTATTTCTTGGAATTTTATTGGTAGCCTGCAAATTGGCTGATGATATATTGCTATCACTATTTTTATTCAGTTTTCGAAACAATATTCAGACTTGCAATTTCTCCAAAAAAATCGAACCTGATTCCAGGCTCGATTTCTAAGTTTAAATTCGTAGTAATTCCGTTTTGTTATCCTCTTACATTTGGTTTCACAACCATTTCTTTGCCATATGGCAGGATGTGATAAACGGTAAGTAAACCAGTTCCAATCAATGCAATCATCCCTAGTACAAAATAGAGTGTTCCACCACCGAATGAATCGATTAACGCCCCACCTAAAAGGGAGCCAATGATACCCGATATTCCGAAAAAAACCGTCACAAACATAAGGTGTCCTGTAGCCTGTAAGGTTGTTGGAATTAATCGGGTGATGTAATCAAAAGCAGTTACATAAAACACGCCAAAGGTCAATCCATGCATGAATTGAAAAGCAAAAATTAATATCGGTACGTCTATAGCAGCATAAATGAACCAGCGTATCGAGTAGAGAAGACCCGCAGCAATAATGAATACAAATGGATGGTAACGTCGAAACCAAACACCTGCTAGTGCAAATACCAATGCTTCACTTGCAACCCCGATGAACCATGACAATCCAATCAATCCTTCACTTCCACCAAGCTGGTCAATATACAAGCCTATGAAACTATCATTCGTACGGTGTGTCAATGTGACAAACATGATTAGAAAAAGAAAAATGAAAAAAGGGCGATTCTGGAATAATTGCTTTACGTCCTTCAGTTGTATTTTCGTAGATGTTTTCACTTTAATATCGGTCAAAGAAAAACAAACAAACAACGCTGCAAGGCCGATCAACAAATATGGCCACATAATGTATTCAATTCCGACTGCCGATAAAACCTCTCCCATCACTAAGGAAGAGGTTGCAAAACCAATCGACCCCCACGTTCTAATCCCACCAAATGATATCCCGAGCATACTGGCTCTTCGTTGCGCTAAGCTATCCCCCAACGCTCCAATCGGCGATGTGAAAAAATAAAATACAAATCCCATCAACAACAAAGGCCCAAACAAATTCATTTGAAAAAAAACAGTACTGCTGATTAATAATCCTACGATACAAATCAGTAACATCCGTTTGACAGTCTGGTATTTATCACTCATATATCCCCAAAAAGGCTGCGAAATGATAGCGGCTAAAGGTCCAATCGCAAGTACCCAGCCAATTTCCTTTCCATCCAAACCTTTGTACTGCAAATACAACGGCAAAAAACTAATAATAATGGTATTCGATGCATGAAAACTAAACAATAAACCTTTTAACGGTAATAAACTTTCTTCCTTTGGCAACGAAACCTCTCCCCTGACTTCTGTAAATAATTTGATTTCAGCAAAACGGTAACAGTTAACGTCTACTCAATATATCACTTTTTTATGTCTAATTCTATGTTTTATTGGGTGTCTATTCCGTTGGGAGATATCAACTATTATCTGGTTACTTTTCTATCACACTTTCAAAGATAAAAATTTCGGAAAGGTTGTCTTTCCTTTTGCATATGTATGTGGTAAAGGAAAAAGGAGGTGTTTGAACATGAGGGGTTCGTATCACACACTAGATCTCATTCGTTATGCGGTTAGCTATGTCTTCATTACATCGGGATTAATAAAATTATTAGTTGGTGACTATATTCAGATTTTTTCAAATCTCGGAATTCCAAGCCCAGAAACAGTCGTCCTTCTCGTTGGACTTACGGAAATTATTTGTGGATGCTTGATTCTCTTTAAAAGGTATATCAAACAAGCTACCATTATACTATTCATTATTGTAATTGGTGCATTTTTGTTTGCAAAAGTACCAATCCTACACCAAGGTTTCCTACAGTTTGCCTTTGAAGCAAGACTGGATATTGTCCTGCTTGTACTGCTTACGATCCTATGGCGAAGTCACAAGTAAAAAAATCCGTTCTCAAGAACAAATTTGGTGATGTTACATTACTAGAAAATCTAAGCGGACTGAGAAGCCGTTATTTTCAAAAAAAAGGCTGATTTCGATGATTAAGCGGACTCACAGGCCGTTATTTGCTATAAAACGGCTGAAAACGGCTGGATTTTTGGCAAATAGCGGCCTCTCAGTCCGCTAAACTCGCTTAAACCTCGGATTTTTGGCAAATAAGGGCCTCTCAGTCCGCTAAATCCACCAAAACCACAGATTTTTGCCAAACCCGCCACTAGCAAACATTTTCACTCGCGAGCATCTATTAATTTTCCTTTATGCAGTTCTTTTTTCAGGATGATTATTCCCAGTTTACGTCCATACTTAGCCAATAGTCGTGCTTCATAAGGTGTTACAATACTTATAACTGTTCCAGCAGAAGCGGAGCCAAGCCTACCTGTTCTGCCAGCTCTATGAACATATTGGGTAACATCCTTAGGAAGATCCAAATTTATAACATGGGTTAAATCAGATATGTCTAATCCTCTGGCCGCGACGTCTGTTGCAAGGAGAATAGGATATATTCCCGATCGAAATCCTTTGATCGCATTTTCTCGATCCTGCTTCTTCGTATCGCTATGTAATACACCCACACATGATCCTTTATACTGAAGTTTCTCTGCTAATACAGACAGATTCCCGATTTCTTTCACAAAAACGAGTGCCTTCAGTTCCTCCGTTCTGATCATTTTCCTTAGGACGTCTATTTTATCTCTTTGTTCACACACAACATACACATGCTCCACATTTGGCTGATTTTTTGCTTCCTGAATCTTTATGATCTTTGGGTTATTCATAAAGGATTTAGCTTCGTCTTCAATGTTTTGAGGTAATGTAGCTGAAAATAATACGACTTGTCGATCACTTAATGTACTTTTGATAATACTTTGAATCTCATTCTTATGCTCAGGTACGAGCAATTGATCACCTTCATCCAATACAATGGTTTTTACCTCATGCATTTTAAGCTTTTTTTGCTTTATCAATTCGAAAATACGCCCAGGTGTGCCTACGATAAACTGCGGACGTTTTTTTAATTTCTCCAACTGCCTTTTCATGCTGGCGCCACCGATAAGTGATGCACTCCAAAACTCGCTTCCCTCTGTCCATTTTTGTAGCTCTTGATGGATTTGCATAACCAATTCGTGAGAGGAAGCCAATATAACAACTTGTACATTCTTACTGTTTTCTTCCATAATTTGAAGTAAAGGTAGGAGATACGCTAATGTTTTTCCGCTTCCAGTTGGGGATTCAGCTATCACGTCCTTTCCATCGAATATTAATGGAATTGCTTCACGTTGTATCGCAGTTCGTTCGGTAAAGTTTGATCTTTTCCAGATCCTCTGTAAAAAAGGGTGCATTAATGAAAAAAACGCTTTTTCATCTTGTAGTTTATTATTCATAATATGGATATCCTTTCTTTAAAAAAGTATAGCTTATTCACAAATGTTTCACTAAAAATAGATTTTGAAACTTTTGCTAGTAAAAAATAACCATTATAATAGAGGTTATAGACATATTTATTGAGGGGGATTATCGTGAACCAATCATACACTACTATTCAAGAAATGCAAAAGGCAATGGAAGCAAACCAAACAACATCGCTAGAATTAACCAAAAATTATTTAGAACGTATCGCCAAATATGACAAAAGTGGGCCTAGTATTAATGCGATTTCGGAAATAAATCCAGATGCTTTACATATTGCAGAAGCGTTAGATGCGGAAAGAGTGACGAAGGGTGTAAGGGGGCTACTTCACGGGATCCCTATTTTGTTGAAGGACAACATTGACACAGGGGACCACATGCATACTAGTGCTGGTTCAGTTGCACTTGAAAATCATTTTGCAGAAGCGGACTCGTTTGTTGCAAAAAAACTACGTGAGGCAGGTGCTGTTCTTTTAGGAAAAGCAAACTTAACGGAATGGGCAAACTTCATGACAGAAGGGATGCCTAACGGATATAGTTCACGTGGTGGGCAGGTATTAAACCCATATGGCCCAGGCAAATTTGATGTTGGTGGTTCAAGCTCAGGACCAGGTGCGGCCGTAGCTTCAGGCTTTGCAGCAGGGGCAATTGGAACAGAAACGAGTGGTTCGATTCTTAGCCCCGCAAGCAGTAACTCAATCGTCGGTATAAAGCCAACAGTCGGATTAATTAGCCGTACTGGAATTATCCCAATCGCACACAGCCAAGATACAGCTGGCCCGATGACGTTAACAGTAACCGATGCAGCTATATTACTCGGTGTATTAACTGGAGTAGATGACAAAGATCCTGCAACTGCGATTCGTATAGAAAAAGCGGACAAGGACTACACAAAAAACCTAAATAAGGATGGCTTAAAGGGTGCAAGAATTGGGGTTGATCGTAATTACCTTTCCGATATAGATTCAGAAGACTTAGCATTAATTGACCAAGCACTAAAGGAAATGACAAGACTAGGAGCAGTGATTGTCGATCCAACAGAAATCCCAGTTAAGATGCAGGGTTCCAGTGTCCTTTTTCATGAATTTAAAAAGGATGTAAACGCCTATTTAGCCAAGGTGTCTGCAAATGTCCCTGTTCATAGTTTAAAGGATGTTATCAAGTATAATGAAAAACATGCTGGACAAGCACTAAAATACGGACAGACTTTATTAACAGCCTCAGAAGAAAAAAATGGTACACTGACAGAACCAGAGTACATCATAGATCGGTTGAATGATCTTAGATTATCCCAAACAGAGGGCATCGACGCCGTCATGGAAGAGCATAAATTAGATGCTTTACTATTTTGCAACAACTATGGTGCAGGAATCGCCGCCAAGGCAGGTTATCCCTCCATTACTGTGCCAGCAGGATACACTGCTTCAAATGGCAAGCCTGTGGGAGTAACATTTACAGGTAAAGCTTTTACAGAGCCTAAATTAATTGAACTGGCTTATGCGTATGAACAAGGAACAAAGCATCGGAAGGCCCCGGTGTTGGATTGAACAACCTCTATTAAAGTTCTCAAAGAGGTTTTTTAAATAAAATAAGGGAGGAATTTTTTGTTTAGTCAGCTTTTAGTTTATTATAGTTTTAATGACTTTTGGCATCCTGAATGGATTTTGATAACGGTAGCGGTGGCTGGAATCTACTTGCTTATTGTCGGTCCGTTTCGTCACCATTTCCCTAACTCTTATCCATTTCGAATGTATCGTAAAATTTTATTTTTGTCTGGATTGCTTATAGGATACATAACGCTAGGAAGTCCACTAGAGCTTCTCAGTTCATACTTATTTAGTGTTCATATGCTGCAAATGTCATTACTTTATTTCGTAATGCCGCCACTAATTCTGTTTGGTACTCCAGGTTGGTTGTTACGACCGTTGTTGAACATACGTTTTATAAAAGCAATTGTTACAAAATTTAATCGTCCATGGATCATCGTTGTAGTCTTTAATATGGTTGTTTCCTTTTATCATTTTCCGGTTATCTTTGATTATTTTGCAGCGGCCAATCCATTATATGATAGTATTGTCCATTTTGTTATGTTAGTCGGCGCTTTTTGTATGTGGTGGAACATCATATGTCCTTTGCCAGAAATGGAACGCTTTTCTGATTTGTTAAAAATCGCCTACATATTGTTAAATGTCATACTGCTATATCCAGTATGTGTGGTGATCATGTTCTCTAGTTCCGTCATGTATGAAACCTATGTCAATGTACCACAATTGTTTAGCTTTTTACCGACTCTTGAGGATCAACGGGCTGGTGGAGTTGTGATGAACGTTATCCAAGAGTTCACATTGGCAATTGTTCTTTTGCCAATTGTTTATCGTTGGGTTCAGAAGCAAAAAGCTAAAGACCATAGCACAGACCCGCTTCAACCTACACCGGATGTACAATCATTGAAGAAAGATCATTGGCAAGAATAACTCTTATCAGAATATATTGAAATACCAAATTCCAAAGAAAAGCCACGACCTAGTTTAAACTGATCGCGGCTTTCTTTTTATCGTGTGGCTCTTTTGATACTCCACTTGTGCACATTTATCTTAGTCTCCGCTGATGCAAAAAATCGAATGGATCCGTCGGTCGGATTGTCAAAAATGCGTGACGAAAAAACTGCTTCCCCTTCATTTACGAATATTTCTATCGATGATACATCGCGAAATAGCTGGATTTTATTTATGTTTTTTAGATGACAGCGCCTTTCTTCTTGTTTTGACTGTTTAAATTGCTGTCTTTGAAACGTAAGCCGCTCCTTTGACGCATCAAAAACTATTTTGCTTTTCTCTCCTATTTCAATACAAAAGATGTCCGATTCATTGTCCACTACATCAATTAAAAGCTCTATAACTGTTCCATTTACTTGATCTAATTCTAAAGGTTCCGTTGTATTTAATAAGACGTCGGCGTAATACACTTCTTTTCCTCTAAGTGTTTTCAGTTCTTCTACTGGCAGTTGATATAGCTTCCCTTTCACTAATTCAAGCTCTCGAGGCAATGTCATAGCATGAATCCAGTTATGTGAAATGGTTGGATGATCAGCCTCATTCTCTTCGGGAATCCCCATCCAACCTACTAGCAGTCTTCTCCCTTTTGAATCCTCTGATGTTTGAGGAGCATAAAAATCAAAACCTCGATCCAACTCATGAAACCGTCCATGAGTATAAGAAGGTTGCTTTACGTCTAGTGCACCTACAAAATAGCCAGATTGATAGATATTGTTAAATTCATCCCCATTGGGGTCAAGTCCTTGTGGAGAAACGAGTAACACTTCTTTTCCATCGAGATAAAATAAGTCTGGGCATTCCCACATGTACCCAAATTTACCAAGACCATTTAAGTTTGCTCCAGCAATTCCACCCAAAAACGCCCATTTTTCTAAATCTGTAGATGAGAATAAAACAACTGTACCTTCCTTGTTCACTGTTTGGGCACCGACAATCATGTACCAATGATCCTGATACTTCCAAACTTTTGGGTCACGAAAGTGGGGGGTGTATCCTGCAGGAAGTGTAGCAATTGGCCCTTTTTTCTCAAAATAAACACCATCCGTTGAAACGGCCATACACTGATACGTCTCACGATTCCCATTCTCATCTCTTACATTCCCAGTGTAAAAGATGACGAGCTTACCATCCACTTCTATTGCGCTTCCAGAATAGCAACCGTCCTTGTCAAACCAATCGCTTGGTGCTAATGCAATAGGCTGTGCCTGCCAGTTTACTAGATCTTGAGAAGTAACATGGCCCCAAAACTTGGTTGTGTGTTCCGTTCCAAACGGATTCCATTGATAAAACAAGTGATAGGTTCCTTTGTAGTAAATAAACCCGTTTGGATCGTTTAGCAAACCTACTGGTGGCATAATATGATAATGCATACGAAATGGATCATTCGATACAACGTCTTCGTATTTTTCTATCGCTTTATATGCCTTTTCCTTTCGTAACACGTCACGCTGATTCATTCTTGATGCACTCCCATTGTTAGAGATACTTTTGGATGGTTTGTAAATTAGGAAGGGCTGACATCGCTCCCTTTACGGATGCAGCAAGGCCTCCAGAAACACTAGAAAATGCAGCCATTTGTGCTAGATGATCGACAGTCAATTCTCGTATGTCACCCTTATAATTGTTCAATTGATACAGCATACTAGACATAAAAGCATCACCTGCACCTGTTGTGTCAACAGCGTTAACTATCATCGCTGGGACGCGTTTTTTCCCGTCTTTCGTAACAACAATGCTTCCATCTGCTCCAAGGGTAACGAGAATGAGTGGAACATCGAACTGTTTCAACAACTCGATCCCATGATCAACACTGTCATTCCCAGTTATAAACGCTAATTCTTCCTCCGAAATCTTTAAAACATCTACTTCAGCGATCATCGACACGATCATTTCTTTTGCTTGATTTTCATTTCTCCATAATCCTAGTCTTAAATTGGGGTCATAGCTAACGAGCATTCCATTTTGTTTTGCTAGTTCAACGGCCTTATTCGTTGCACTTCTAACAGGTTCATTAATCATTGAAATCGAACCAAAGTGTAAGATCTTATGTGACCGAAATAGGGCCTCATCCAGTTCTTGTTCGGTTAAAAATTGATCTGCACTCGGATCAATGTAAAAATCAAAGCTCCGATCCCCAGTTTCATCAAGACTAACAAACACAACACCCGTTCGAACATCCTTTGAGAAAAGCATGGCTGCCGTATTTACACCATATTCTTTTAACGTGTCCCTTAAGAATCGGCCAAGGACATCCTCTCCCACTTTCCCTAGAAAGGTAGATGGAAGTCCCAATCTTGCAACACCTACAGCAACATTAGCTGGTGCGCCCCCAGGACTTTTTATATACACATCATTCGTTTCGTCCGTTGGGATAAAATCAATTAGTGCTTCCCCTAAACTTAAAACACCTTGTTGCATAATAGTAGCTCCTTTCATCTAAGTTTTAAGCTACATCTTTTTTTCTTTATCCGAATAACCAAATAACCATGTTAGCGTAAAGGCAACACCAATCGCAATCATGTTAACCAAAAGGTACGGCAAAATTTGTCCGTTCAAATACAATAGTGTCCCAGGTATAACTGTAATGGCCATCCCTGTCGCCTTAAGACCTAGCAACGAAGCAGTAAAACCACCAACTGCCCCACCAATTAATCCCATAAGAAAAGGTTTACCATAACGTAAGTTGACACCAAATATTGCTGGTTCTGTAATGCCTAAAAACGCCGATAAGGACGACGGCAATGCTAATGCTTTTAATTTCTTGGATTTCGTTTTCACCCCAACAGCTAAAGCAGCTCCACCCTGTGCAGCAATTGCCGCTGTAATAATCGCATTAAAAGGATTATTACCAAACTTATCAAGAAGCTGTATCTCTAATAGATTAAAAATTTGATGGACACCCGTAATAACAATAATTTGATGGAAAAATCCGATTAGTAAGCCACCTAACCCAAGTGGTAATCCTAAAACAAATAGTGTCCCTTGCAAGATGTATTCCTCTACTGACTTGAAGAGAGGGCCTATTATAAACAATGATAGGAAACTCATGACTAATAGTGTTAAGAATGGTGTAACAATCAAATCTAATGCTTCTGGTACACGCTTGCGAATTTGTCTTTCTAGCTTTGCACCTATAATCCCAGCAATAAACGCTGGTAGTACGGATCCTTGATAACCAACGACTGGAATAAACCCAAAGAAATTAATGGGTTCCACGTCACCAACAGCAGCGCCCCAAGCATTAGGAAGAGATGGACTCACGAGCATCAACCCAAGAACCAACCCAATAATAGGGGTTCCACCAAACACACGAAAGGCTGACCACGCTACCAAAGCAGGTAAGAATATGAATGCAGTATCCGTCAATATCTGGGTGAATAAAATAAAGTTATCTGAAATGTCCGCTAGTGTTAGGCCAAATAATGCTAGGATTTGCTCTTGCATCACAAGCCCACGTAGACCCATGAATAGACCTGTCGCAACTAGAACGGGAATAATTGGAACAAATACATCTCCAAGAGAACGAATTGACCTTTGAAGCAGATTCCCATTTTTTGCAGCTTCTTTAGATTGATCGGATTTTGACATTCCTTCAATCCCTAGCTTCTCTACTTCCTCATATATTCGATTGACGGTACCTGTACCAAGTATAACCTGATATTGACCAGAATTGTAAAATGCACCTTTTACCTTATCAATTTCCTCAATGGCAGGTTGATTAATGTTTTCTTTATCTTCCACCATTATTCTTAAGCGTGTTGCACAGTGTGCGATAGAAGAAATATTTTCCTTCCCACCAACTGCCTTTATAATCTCTTCAGCTATTCTACGGTTGTCAGACATGGTTTTTCCTCCCTTTCTTTTGATGTGGAATCGATTCCACATTGTACAAAAAATAATAGTATTATGTGCAAAGCAAAATTATGGAGTGGTTGACTAATTTGGAAGCTCATTATATTTATCCTTAAAAAGGTTATTTATACAGTGTGATTCATCCATCTTTCAAAATAAATTCACCAAATAAGAATCATAGCCAACACTCCAACTTTCCAACCTACAAAAATGTGGAATCGATTCCACCATAAAAATAATTAAACTGTAACCGATTCCACATAGAATCATACACTATCTCGAACAAGAAGTCTATAGTCTAACGTAATTTTTTTTGGTTCCTTTTTGTTCGTCTCGATTGACTCAATTAGTAGCTTTGCAGCAGCCTTACCTGCCGCTTCATTCTGATAATCAACCGTTGTTAATGGCGGATTGACATACTGAGAAATTTCGGATGCTCCAATTCCTGCAATTGCCATATCCTCAGGAATCTGATAACCTTTTTCTTTCAAATAATTAATCGCTCCGACAGCTAATCGATCGGTTACTGCAAAAATTGCAGTTGGAGTATGAGTGGATGTTTCAATTATCTTCTTCATTGCTTCATAACCTGATTCAATATCAAAAATCCCTTTTTGAATCCATGTATCTTCAACCGTAAGACCATGCTGCGTCATTTCGTCTATGTACCCTTTTTTCCTTAGATGACCTACAGCCACATCTGATTCATCTACCCCGATGAAGGAAATTGCCTCATGCCCTTTTTGGATGAAGAGAGAAACAACTGCTCGAGCAGCATGATAATCATCATACAAAACATTTGATACACTATCTACTTCTTGGCCGATCACAATTAGTGGTATATCCGTTTTATTGATTTGTTGAACAAGTCGCTCATTAACATTCGTTGCCGTCAGTATAATACCATCAACTTGTCGAACCTTTAACAATTTAATGAATTCTAGTTCTTTTTCTTGATCTAAGTTCGTATTTGCTAATAAAATCTGATAGCCTTTTTCCGATAGTATGTCATCAATCCCCGCCACTAATCTACTCGACGTTTCGGTACTAATCTTCGGTAAGATGACACCGATGACCTTTGTTTTCTTTGTACGAAGAGACTTTGCATGCTCACTAGGAACATAGCCTGTTTCTTCAATTACTTTCATAATACGTTGACGAACATCTTTACTAACATAGCCTGAATCATTTAATACTCGAGAAACGGTTGTACGTGAAACATTTGCCATGTCTGCAATTTCTTTAATTGTTGCCATTCATATTCCCCCAAACCGACTACTCTCTATCATACAACAATTCAAATCAAGATAAAATAGCTCTGCCTTACAGTCAAATAGTACCGACCTAAGAACATCCACATATACTACTATAAATGTTCGTGGGATCTGTCCCCCGCTTTTTTTTAATCACAGAGCACTATAGTACTAAGTATGGGAGAGGAGTTTTTTTATTGAGTTATGTTTGGGGTGTTGACTCAGCGGTTAATGTCACGGAGGATGTATATAATTGTGTGTTGAATAATTTCGGAAAGCCGATGTTTTGGGGGAGGTATTTAACAACTGTTCCAAATGCTTCAGAAGGACTTACACAAACAGAAATAAGGCTACTTCATAATAGTGGAACGAAAATTCTTCCCATTTATAATAAATTTACGAAATCTACCGGAAAGCGACAAGGAAGAGTAGTTGCTCAAAATGCAGTATTTCATGCAAAAAGACTTGGCATACCAAAAGGGACGTTTCTGTTTGCTAACGTGGAAAAGGAATTTGAAGTGGATGCTGCCTGGATTTTGGGCTATGTGGAAGCACTGTATCCAAGTGGATATAAACCAGGATTTTATAACGATCCAAAAACAGGCAACTTCCGAAGTGCCTATTGTAAAGCAGTTTCACAAAACAAATTAATTGCTGAACAAGCTGTGTTGTGGAGTGCCGAACCAGAACCAGGGGTAACCAAAAAAGCAAAGGCACCTACATTCCGTCCTTCCAAACCATCGTGTCAAGCAAACGTTTGGGCATGGCAATATGGCCGTGGTGCAACCCAATGCCCTGTAGATACGAACTTAATTGATCAAAGACTTCAGAATGAGCTATGGTAAAAGAAAGTAGGAAGCATTGAATCATGCTTCCTACTTTCTTTCGTTACCAATATTGCATCCAACGTTTTTTCTATATTTGAGAGAGTATAACATCATCTACTAAGATTACGGTGCTTTAAACCCTTCAACCGCTTTGTTTTCGATCCACGAAGTTAAATAAACGTATAAACCAATTCTAACAGGAAAATGATAATAGAGGAACGTAAAATAGAAAGGCGGGAAAATAGTGAAACAAAAAAATCGTTGGTTAATTGCTCTTAGTGCGATAGCCATTCATTTATCGATCGGTTCGGTCTATGCCTATAGTGTTTTCAAACAACCATTTTCGGATACGTACGGTTGGAGCAGTACCGATGTTGCATTTTCCTTTACAATAGCCATTTTCTTCCTCGGACTTTCTACAGCTATTTTTGGAAGGTTTGTTGAAAAGCGTGGCCCTCGTGTTTCTGCTTTTGTTGCAGCCCTTCTCTTTAGCGGGGGATTAATTGGTGCAGGATTCGCTTTAAGTATCGGCTCTTTATATGGATTTTATATTACGTATGGAGCGATCGGGGGGATTGGTCTTGGGATCGGTTATATTTCTCCAGTTTCTACACTTGTTAAATGGTTCCCTGATCGACGTGGGTTAGCTACAGGTATGGCTGTTTTTGGTTTTGGTGCGGGTGCCTTGATCGCAGGCCCACTTGCTGAAAGGCTAATGAATACTTTAGGAATCCCAGCAACCTTCTACATACTAGGAGTAAGTTACCTTGTTTTAATGTCACTTGGTGCTAGTTATATTGTCAGGCCTCCTGAAGGTTGGGTTCCTGAAAGTATGAAAGACGGAAAATCGGATGGACAGGCGAAAGTGAAACAGGATCTCTCTCAAATGACAGCGAGCGAAGCAGTGAAAACGGGACGCTTTTGGATGCTATGGTGGATGATGCTGATCAATATATCTGCAGGTATTATGTTGATCTCTGTGGCGTCTCCTATGGCACAAGAAAAAGTAGGAATGACTGCAATTGCTGCTGCAACGATGGTCGGGATCATGGGTCTTTTTAACGGTGGTGGAAGGATTGGATGGGCTACGGTCTCTGATTACATCGGAAGATCGAACGTTTATGTTATTTTCTTTGTTGTTCAGCTCGTGTTCTTTTTACTCCTTCCTTACATTACGAATGGTCTTCTATTTCAAATTGTCATCTTTACCATCCTAACCATTTACGGAGGAGGTTTCGCGTCCCTTCCAGCTTTTATTGGGGACTTATTTGGAACAAAGCAATTAGGAGCGATACATGGATATTTACTTACAGCATGGTCAACAGCTGGAATTCTTGGTCCGATGGTAGTTGCTTATATTCGTGAGACGACCGAAAGCTATAACGTAACTTTTTATATTTTTTCCTTTTTAATTGTGACTGCATTGATCGTTTCACTGATCATGCGTTCTGGTATTAAAAAACAACGACGACAACAAACGGAATAAGAATTAGACAGGTAATGAATCTTTTATATAATGGTATCTGAGTTCACAAAAAAATCGCAAGTGGATAAAATACCCGCTATACGACGTTTTTATCCACTTGTTTTTTAAGTTGTTCCGTAGCTTGCTTAACATTTTCAGCGGCTGCAATCGCTGAAATAACAGATACACCATTGCCGCCCGCTTGGATCACTTTATTCGCATTAGATGAGGTAATTCCACCGATACCAACGATCGGTGTGGTAATATTAAGTTCTCGAAAGTTCTGAATTAATTCTGTTCCCTGAACTTTTTCAGTATCCTCTTTGGATTGCGTTGGGTAGATTGGGCCAAGTCCTAAATAATCTGCACCGTCTGCAATTGCATGATGTGCTTCAGATAGTGTATGAGTTGATATCCCTAGAATTTTATTACCGATGCGTTCACGAACAGCGCGAGCACACTCATCCTCTTGTCCTACATGCACACCATCTGCATCTATCGTTAGCGCCAAATCCACATCATCATTGACAATAAAAGGGATACTCGCATCCTTACATATTTTTTGTAATTTTTCTGCCAGCTTCACTTTCTGTTTGCCTTCGAGTGCGCCTCTTCCTTTTTCTCGATATTGAAAAAGAGTGATTCCTCCTTCAATTGCTTGTTCGAGTACATAAACAGGATCTCGATCACAGTTTGTACTTCCCATAATGAAGTAAAGCGTGAGCAATTCCTCTATTCTTTTGCTATCAAACTCCGACATTTCCGATCACCTCAACCTCTCTCATTATATGCCCAGTGATTCGTTGGACCATGCCCCTTCCCAATTCCTAATTGCTTTTCAATAGCTGCCCGGATAAACTGTTTACCAGTCATGACAGCTTCTCTAATTTCTTTCCCTTTTGCTAATTCTGCCGAAATTGCTGCTGAGAAGGTACAGCCAGTACCGTGTGTATGGCGAGTTTCTATTCTAGGTGAAACCATCTTTTCAAATACCTCCCCATCGTAAAAGAGATCTACCACTTCTTGGCCGTTTCCATGACCTCCCTTTATAACAACAGTCTTAGCACCCATATTGTAGATAGACTTTGCCGCTTCTTTTCGTTCTTCAAGTGTATTAATATCCCGATTGGTCAACAGCTCTGCCTCAGGTATATTTGGAGTAATGACAGTGGCAAGCGGAATCAGCTTTTCTATTAACGCCCGAATCGCTTCATCTTGCAGCAGTTTAGCTCCACCTTTTGCGACCATAACAGGATCGACTACCACATTGTGCCAACCATAATGGTCGATTTTCTCGCTTACCGCATCGATGACTTCACTTGAAAAAAGCATTCCTGTCTTTAAAGCATCTGTTCCTAAATCGTCACCAATGGCGGCTATTTGTTCGGTAATGCCTGCAATAGGTATTGGGTAAACCCCTTGAACTCCCAATGTGTTTTGCGCGGTGACCGCGGTGACTACTGACATACCAAAAGCACCTAGCTCTTGAAACGTTTTTAAATCCGCTTGGATGCCAGCACCACCACCACTATCCGATCCAGCAATCGTTAATGCTTTGTATACTTTCATATTGTTTGCCCACCTTTATTCGATAATAACTTGCTCCGTTTTCGCCAGTACTTGATCCACTACACCCACTTTTGACAGTTGGTTTAAAAACTCAATTTGAAAACTACCAGGCCCTTTATCAGATGTAAGTTCTGCGGCTTTTTCAGCTGCAACTCCGTAAATTGCAACTGCTGTAGTAGCAGCTTTGAGACTGTCAGATTCAACCGCAGCAAATGCCCCAATCACAGATGATAGCAAACATCCTGCCCCAGTCACTTTTTTTAGTAGTGGATCCCCGTTGGAAACTAAGTTTGTTCCTTTTTTGTTTGAAATTACATCCACCGCACCTGTAATCACAACCGTACAGTCGAATAACGTTGCAGCTTTTTGAGCTAACTGTTTAGCATCTCCACCATCTGAAGTAGCATCCACACCTTTTATCGCCCAATTTTCATCTGCAATATTAGCGATCTCCGCTGCATTTCCTCTTAAGATCGCAATGCTTACCTCTGCTATTATTTTTTTAACCATTTTTGTTCGGAACTTCGTAGCACCTGCTCCAACGGGATCCAAGATGACAGGAATCGCTTTTTCATTGGCGGCTTTTCCTGCAATAATCATCGATTCAATTTCTTCTGTTGTTAATGTTCCGATATTCAGAACGAGTGCATCTGCTATACGAGCCATATCTGCCACTTCTTCTTTCGCATAAGCCATCACTGGTGAAGCTCCAATTGCTAGCAATCCATTTGCTGTAAAGTTGGTAACAACCACGTTTGTGATATTATGCACCAAAGGGTTCCGTTCTCGAACTCGTTTAATCATTTCAAACATGTTAACCTTCCTCTCTTCATCCTAAGCTACTATCGACCACAAGGTTTTCACATACCAGCAAATAAACTCTTTACCTAATGACTACAACCACATCTTTCCAAACTGAATTCCTTGCCAGTTTCAATCATATAATAGCCGATAACCTTGAAGCCCTTTTTACGTAAATACCTTACACTGAAATTTAACGATAGTAAATCTGGAACGATTACAATAACCTCTTGTGATTTAATCTTCTTATAATACCTGTTTAAATGCGCTTGAGGTAGGTTGATCGCATTACTTACGGGCATTCGATCTGCAACATTAAAATCTCTAATATCTAACAACGTGATGTCATCGTGGATCGTCTCCCTCTCAATATCCACACACTTCACTCGATAAACTGGGAAATATCGTTGGTACAATAAATATAAGAACGCGACTAATAAGCCACTTATTAAAAGGAACATTATGATTTCATACCTCTCCTACATGATCTATTTCAATACTTTTACTTTTCAAATGATACTACATAGGATACACCTAATAACATACCCCATCCAGTATTATAACATGATTTCTATAAACTGCAATTATCTTCTTTGCCTTTAAGTGCTTGTTCAAAAATAAAGCTCAAAATTCTTGTTGAATTCGTACAACAAGAATTTTGAGCTACAATTGGATTAAGCAGTCTCCTCAATCGTTTTCACTTTATATCCGCTTTCTTTAATAGCCTGTTTTAATATTTCAACATCTGTATTGGCAGGATCAAATATTACAAAAGCCTGATCCTTTGGTGGAACCTCTACTTTAAACTCTTTCACACCATCCACACTTCTAAGTGCCTCTTCAACGAGAGGCTTACATCCGTGTGCTCAGTGCATGCCAATCCCTTTCATAAAGACGCCTTTCATTCCTTCAGGTACGTCTGGATACACTTCTGGCGTTTGTTCTTTTTTATTGAAAATTTTTTCAAAAATGCTCACCCGATCATCCCCTTCCCCTGATCCGCTCTATTACTATCACTTCATTTTATTTTAACACAAGGCAATTATTCATAAAAACAAATGGCTTGTTAAAATCCAGTGAAACCATTAAAAAACCGAGTGGTTAGAAAAGCAATAATCTTTGTCATCCAATTCATATATAAGAAGATTCCCATAACAACCATCCCGAAACCGCCAATTTTAATCAATAAACGATTATATTTCTTAATCCAATTCATTTTGCCGATAAAAAAAGCCATAATGAAAAAAGGAATCGAAAAACCGAAAACGTATGAAATCATATAGGCCATGCCAGCCTCTGGATTTGATACGCCAAGTGCAATTACTCCTGCAAGAATTGGCCCAGTACAGGGTGTCCAACCAGCTGCAAACCCCATTCCTATGACACTTGAACCTACATACCCCGATGGTCTATTTCGAATTGTGAACGTTTTATTCATCATCAAGAATTTGGGCTGAAATACCCCCAATAAAACGAGGCCGAATATAAAGACAATAATACCACCAATTTGGCGAATCATGTCATTATAGCTTTGAAACAAGCTACCAACTAAAGAAGCAGAAAATCCTAAAGCAATAAAAATAACTGAAAATCCTAGGAGGAAAAAAGTTGTATGTAATATCGCTCGTTTTTGCAGCATACCGTTGTTTTCCTTTAATTCTTCCACTGATACCCCTGTAATGTAGGACAGGAATGCTGGATATAGTGGTAAACAGCATGGAGAAATAAAAGAAAGAAAGCCAGCTGCAAATGATAAAAATAAATTTATATCTGTCACCACTCCCCCTCCTTCCTTTGTTTTCAAGCCTTACTACACTGAAAAAATGTAACTTTCAAGATGCATGATGAAACCCAGCCTGTTCAAAGCTGGGCAAGCATTATTTTGTACAAGTGTACACGATAAATATGTGGAAAATATGAAGAATATAATATATTTTAAGAAGTTGTTCAAAAAGTCACCAAATGATAAGCGGCGCATCTCTTCGTTGGCTTGTTTTTCCGTTACTCACGTATTAAAAGCATATCCTTAGAAAAAGAAGAACACTTTTTCTTCGTGCGAGGTAATGCTTTCGAAGCAACAAGCTTTCGCTCCGTTACTCAAAACAGCGCCGCCTCGACCTGCTTGCGACGCACAGGACGTGCTAGTGTCGACGTTGCCACAGGACGTGGCGACATTAGTCGACCTTCTAATTTGACGACTTTTTGAACACGCACTTTATCTGAAAACTAAAATGAACAACCTCTAAATAATTATTGAGGTTACACCCTTATAAGAGTAACCTCAATAATTTCCCTACAGTTATATTTACGCTGCTACTTCTCGGACAGGTTTCCATCTCCGTAAAAATAACGTATTGGTTACAACGGATACGGAGCTAAATGCCATTGCGGCACCTGCAAGTACAGGATTGAGTAACCCAATAGCCGCAACAGGGATGAGAACTGTGTTATATGCAAATGCCCAGAATAGGTTTTGTCTGATTTTCCGCATCGTAGTCTTGGAAAGACGAATCGTATCGACAATTCCCATTAAGTCACCACGCATTAAGGTTACATCTGCAGCTTCAATTGCAACATCCGTACCTGTTCCAATTGCAATGCCAATATCGGCTGCAGCGAGAGCTGGCGCATCATTAATACCGTCACCGACCATTGCGACAACTTTGCCTTCCTGTTTCAATTTTTCAACCTCAGCCGATTTATCTTCAGGAAGTACTTCCGCTAGGACACGATCAACACCAACTTGCTTGGCAATCGCCTCTGCTGTTCGTTGGTTGTCACCAGTAATCATGGCAACTTCAATTCCCATTTCTTTTAGTTTCGCAATTGCTTCTGCTGATGTTTCTTTTACCGTATCAGCAACAGCTATAACCCCAGCAAGTTCTCCTTCGACTGCTATTAGCATTGCTGTTTTACCTTGACCTTCCAATTCTTCCATCTGTTTGACCAAGGATTCAAAAGCAATGTTTTGTCTTTGCATTAATTTTGTGTTTCCGATATAAACTTTCTTTTCATCCACTTTTACTTCAATTCCGTGTCCTGGAATTGCATTGAATTCTGTAGCATCACTTAAAGTAAGTCCTTTGTCTTTTGCATCATTTACAATCGCTTCACCAAGTGGATGTTCAGATCCTCTTTCCGCTGAACCAGCCAATCGAAGTAATTCATCTTGTTTGAAATTATTTATTGTGATTAGATCGGTTACTTCTGGTTCACCTTTCGTGATTGTACCTGTTTTGTCTAGAACAATCGTTGTTACTCGGTGTGCACTTTCTAAGTGTTCTGCACCTTTAATGAGAACTCCAGTCTCTGCCCCTTTTCCGGTGCCGACCATTACTGCAGTAGGTGTAGCTAAACCAAGTGCACAAGGACATGCAATAACTAGAACTGCTACAGCACTAATAAGGGCTGGAGTGAACCCAACGATGAAATAAGTGAGTAAAAATGTCAGCAAGGCTATACCGATAACAATCGGCACAAAAACACCTGAAATTTTATCTGCCAATTTCTGAATCGGTGCCTTTGACCCTTGTGCATCCTCAACTAGTTTAATAATTTGAGCTAGTGCAGTATCTTTACCTACTTTTGTTGCTTTAAATTTAAATGACCCATGCTTATTAACGGAAGCTCCTACAACGGAATCACCTGGCTTTTTAGTAATCGGCAAACTTTCGCCAGTAAGCATTGATTCATCAATCGTACTACTACCTTCAATTATCTCACCATCGACAGGAATCTTTTCTCCTGCTCGAACAAAAATGACATCATCGACAACAACATCTTCAATCGGAAGATCTTTTTCTTCCCCATCACGGATCACGCGAGCCGTTTTTGCCTGTAATCCCATTAATGTTTTAATGGCCTCTGATGTTTGACCTTTCGCCCGTACCTCTAATAGCTTACCAAGAATAATCAAAGTGATAACGAGGGCTGCTGCTTCGTAATAAAGTCCTGCATCTGACCCAGTTATTGTAACAACTAGACTGTAAAAGTAAGCAGCCGATGTCCCTAAAGCAACTAGGGTCGCCATATTGGCACTTCCACCCCGAAGTGCATTATAGGCATCTCGATAGAAGTGGCCACCGACATAAAATTGTACAGGTGTTGCTAATAGAAATTGAATCCATGGGTTTATTTCATATTGAAATCCTACATTAAATCCATATTCCACACCTAAATCGGAGATCATTTGTGGTAGGAACCATATCGAAAACAAGACCCCAAGCAAGAATTTATTTCGTTGTTTTTTGTATTCTTTCTCACGTGCTTCTTTTTCCGCCTCAGCATTGGCATCACCAGCTACTGTTGCACTATAGCCAGCCTTTTTCACTGCAGCAATTAGTTGATCTATATCGGTTTTTCCTGGAATATATTCAACATTTGCTTTTTCACTTGCCAAATTGACATTTGCATTGACAACACCATCCACTTTTCCAAGTCCCTTTTCGATCCGTGTTGCACACGCAGCACATGTCATACCAGTTACCGCCAGTGTTGTCTTTTGTTCACGAACACCGTAGCCAGTCTTTTTTACCTTTTCCATCAGTTGTTCAACTGAAGTCTCTGAAGGATTATAGGAGACACTAGCTTTCTCCGTTGTAAGATTGACATTCGCCTTACTTACTCCGTTTACCTTCGAAAGATTTTTCTCGATTCGATTGGCGCATGCAGCACATGTCATTCCAGTTATGCCCAATGTAACCTGCTCATCTATAGAATCAAGGGCTTTTGCTGTTTCGCTCATTGTTAAAACCCCCTTAATGATTTTCTGATTTTTTTAAAACGTGAGGGGCAGAGCCGGTAGAGAAGACACCTACCAGCTCCTATATGTCTTTATGCAACATCATATCCAGCTTCCTCTATTGCTTCTTTTACTTTGTCTATTTGTACTTCAGACTCGTTATAGGAAACAGTTACTTTGTTGCTTGAAAGGTCGACATTCACTGTTTCAATACCTTTTAACTCGTTTACAGAGCTTTCAATTGCACTGACACAGTGACCACAAGACATACCCTTAACATCCAGTGTTTTCGTTGCTACTGCCATTATTATCACCTCCTTCAAAGTACGTATACAAAATTGTTATTTCGTAAATGTGCGGAAAACCTCCATTAATTCTTCAATATGACTTTCACCATCATCATCTTGACTCTTAACAGCTCTTGCCACACAGCCTCTTGTATGATCTTCAATAAGCTCAAGTCCGATTTTGTTTGTTGCTGCTTTAATGGCCGCTAGTTGATACAAAACCTCCACACAATAACGGTCTTCTTCTATCATTTTGTGAACTCCCCGAACTTGACCTTCCATTCTTCTTAGTCTTTTCAAAAGTTTATCTTTATGGTCGTGATATTTATACGTCTCCTTCGTTACTTCCTTCATACAATACCCCCCTTTAGTATTATTAAAACATATTCATTTCTTTAATGCAATTACTTTTCCCTATTTTTTTTAATATTATTTTGCGTATCGTGTCACAAATACATCATCTAATAATCATTTCATTTATCTTCAAAAGGGAACAAACTATTCATTCAAATGTTTGTTTTATCATTGACAAATGATATTTGTTTTGATTTACTATCATTATAATCAAATTAAAATTTGATTGTTTTTGGTAATTCAATCTACTATTTACTTAAATGAGGAGGGGTTTTTTGAGTGCGAATAAAGCTGAAGTTGAACCAGTGGTTGTAAAAAAGGGTGATGACACATGTGAAGTCTTCATTTATGATCCAGAAAAAGTGGAACGACGTCAGCAGGAACTAGCTCAGACGAAAGATCTATCGCAATTATTTAAAGTTTTTGCCGATGATACACGTTTAAAAATTTTATACGCACTAACACAAGAAGATGAACTATGTGTCTGTGATGTAGCGACCATTATCGGTGCATCCAATGCCACTGCATCCCATCATCTACGAATGCTCCGAAATTTAGGGATTGCTCAATACCAGAAAAAAGGCAAGATGGTGTTTTACAGCTTGGTAAGTGACCATGTTCATCACCTTATGCAAGAAGCATTACAATTGAAGGGAAAAGGAATGAATATAATATGAGTGTTGCTGAAAAGGAACTTAAAAACAAGCAGAAAAGTCAGGTTGTACGACTTACAGGCCTAACCTGAGCGGACTGCTCTGCTCAGTTCGAGCAGGTCGTAAAAAAGGAACCTGGTGTCACAAATGCCAAGGTCAATTTTGCTGCTTCTAAGATTACAATTGAAGGATCGCAGCTAAGTAAAGAGAAAATTGAAGAATTAGGTGCTTTTGAAGATATAAAGGTCGCGGATGATAAAGAAGACAATGAAAAGGAAGTAGGTTTTTGGGATAAAAACCGAACGAAAATTATCATGGGGATCTCATTAGCATTTATCCTAATCGGTTTAGCGGCTGATTACTTGTTTGGTGCACCAGCCCCATTAGCAATCAGCTTATTGGTTATCGCGACACTATTAAGTGCCTGGGGGAACTTTAAAAAAGGGATCGCTAATTTATTGAAACTGCGGTTTACGATGAATACGTTAATGACAGTAGCCATTTTTGGCGCTTTTTCGATTGGTTATTGGGAAGAAGGTGCTGTCGTCGCCTTTTTGTTCGGAGTAAGTGAATGGTTAGAAGCCTATTCGTCGGATAAAGCAAGACAATCGATCCGTCAGTTGATGGATATTGCTCCGAAAACGGCAACCATTATTAGAGATAGTCAAGAAAAGGTTTTACCTGTTGAAGAAATTGAGATAGATGACATTATGGTTGTTAAGCCTGGCGAAAAAATTGCGATGGATGGAGACGTAATAAAAGGAAGCTCATCTGTTAACCAAGCTGCCATTACTGGAGAATCGATACCAGCTGAAAAAGAAATAGGAGATCCTGTATTTGCTGGGTCTTTAAACCAAGCAGGATCCATTGAAGTAAAAGTAACAAAGCTAGTAGAAGACACAACCATCGCTAAAATTATTACGATGGTAGAAGATGCCCAAGAACAACGTGCACCCTCTCAAGCATTTGTTGAAAAATTTGCAAAGTATTATACGCCAACGGTCATGGCTGTTGCTGTGATTCTTGCCTTGGTACCACCGTTAGTATTTGGTGCAGCATGGGAACAATGGATTTATAATGCCCTTGCGCTCTTAATCCTTGCTTGTCCTTGTGCCCTGGTCATCTCTACACCAGTATCTATTGTTTCAGCGATCAGTAATGCTGCTCGTAATGGTGTCCTGATTAAAGGTGGCTTACATCTAGAAAATGCAGGAGCTTTAAATGCAATCGCTTTTGACAAGACAGGTACACTGACACGCGGGGAACCAGCAGTGACAAATGTCATTCCATTAAAAGGGCAAAGCGTGGAGGAAGTGCTTGCTTTATCTGCTGGAATCGAAAAATTTTCCGAGCATCCATTGGCAGAAGCAATTGTCAAAGACGCACAAAAGAAAGGCGTAGAGTTAGAGAACGCAGAAAATTTCCAAGCAATCATGGGTAAAGGGGCTCAAGCTACTGTAAACGGTGAAACGTACCTTATTGGGAGTCCACGATTCTTTGAAGACATGGGAATATCACTCGGAGATGTAAACAAGCAAATTCTCACCCTACAACAAGAAGGTAAAACAGCAATGATTCTAGGGAAAGATAGCGAAATGTTTGCCATCATTGCCGTTGCCGACGAAATCAGAGAAACAAGTAAAGAGGCACTAAAACAGTTGAAACAAGCAGGCATTGAAAGAACCATCATGCTAACAGGTGATAATGAAGCAACTGCCAAAGCAATAGCCTCACAAGTAGGGATTGATGAATATCGAGCAGAACTGTTACCTGAGGATAAAGTTGCAGCAGTTAAGGAGTTACGCACTACCTATGATCGAATAGGTATGATTGGTGACGGTGTAAATGACGCACCAGCCCTTGCAACAGCAACAACTGGGATCGCGATGGGTGGAGCTGGAACAGATACCGCACTAGAAACAGCGGATATTGCTTTAATGGCAGATGATCTTTCCAAACTTCCTTTCACAATACGATTAAGTCGATCTGCCCTCGTTACGGTCAAACAAAATATCACATTCTCATTGGGCATTAAAGCTGTCGCTACTCTTCTCGTATTCCCAGGTTTATTGACACTATGGCTTGCGATTTTAGCCGATGTCGGTGCAACGCTAATCGTTACTGCAAATGGGATGCGATTGCTCAAAATCAAGCCAGATACCACTAAAATGAAAAAATAACGAAGTAGCTGAATGAATGAAAGTAAGGCAGTTCCCATGAACGATCACAGTTTAAGTGAAGCAGCCCTGGTACTTACCAGAGCTGCTTTTTTAATAAATTTCATGGCCTGCTACTTACGAGAATACGATTTTGTTCTGACAACTCCCACGGCTAAAGCAGTGGGCTTTTTCGTTCGGAAAATCTGTAACTCAAAGAATATTTTAGATCATTACAATCATATAGTGAAATATATTGGACAAGTCAGAGAGGAGTACTAGATTGGGAGCACCTATATATTTTATCTTTCTGACAGTACTTATCCTTTCCATCGTTGTGATTGCAAAAATTGTTTACTACAGAAAAGTAATCCCTTGCATGACTGGTATGATGATTGCAATGACAATGGGGATGAGTGTTGGTTTAATTGTCGGAATCACGGTTGGAATTTTACTTTCAGGTAATATATTTCTATCATCCATGTTCGGAATGACAGTCGGAATGTTCATTGGTTTTCTATCTGGGGTACCTGTTAGTTTAATGGCCGTACTGGATGGAACGCTTTCTGGCATCATGGCTGGGATGATGGGAGCGATGATTGGAGAAATGGTCGCATTAGAATATCAGGATACGTTAATCAAAATATTTTTCATTGTATTCTTTGCAACGATGTTAATTCTCCTGCGATTGATTCAAATAGACATTGAAAAAAAACAAACACATTTTCTCAACAATCCACTCATATTGGTAGTACTTTTTGGATTCATATTTTTAGTTTTCGATCAGTTGGGTCCTATTTTCAGGTGAATCCACCCCACTTAACCACTTTAAAATGTTTTAGGTGGGGCATCTTTTTTAAAGCTACCGCTGCATTATGTTTTTCTATACACAGTTGGACGTCCTATTGAATGGTATTCGATATGCGCCTTTTTTATTTGATCGAGGTCAAAACAATTTCTTCCGTCAAAAACAACTGGATCTTTCATTAATTGGTTAAATATATGGATGTCTAACCGTTTAAACTCATCCCATTCCGTTAAAATAAATACGATGTCAGCACCAGTAATTGCAGTCTCTATCGAATCCGCATACTGGACATTATTCAAAAAAATTTTTTTTGCAGTTTCCATTGTCGCTGGGTCATAGACAACAACGTCTACCCCTTCTTTTAAGAGTTCATTTACAATCGGGATGGATGCTGCCTCACGCATGTCATCGGTATTTGGTTTAAATGCTAGCCCTAACAAGGCAATTCGCTTGTCTGCCAGTGTTTGAAACCGATCAATTGCCTTTCTGATTAATAATTTCTGTTGGTTATGGTTGATTGTTATGACCGACTTTAACAGCTGGAACTCGTGCTTCATGTTGCCAGATAATTGCACTAATGCCCTTGTATCCTTTGGAAAGCAAGAACCTCCATATCCAATACCAGCCTGCAAAAATGCGTTCCCAATCCTTTGGTCAAGACCCATTCCATATGCGACATCATCTACATTTGCACCAATTTTCTCACAAAGATTTGCAATTTCATTGATAAAACTAATTTTCGTGGCTAAAAAAGCATTCGAGGCGTACTTAATCATTTCGGCATTTCGCAAATCGGTTTTGACTATTGGAATGTCAAATGGTTTATTTACTGATTCAATTACAGTTGCGGCCCATTCATTATTTGAACCTATTACGATACGATCACCATGAAAAGTATCATGAATGGCTGAACCTTCTCGTAAAAACTCTGGATTGGCGACAACCTCAATCGATGCACTACTAACGATGTTCGTGTCGATTAATTGTTTGATGTATTCATTCGTTCCTACTGGGACTGTCGATTTAGTCACCACAATCATATCCTGCAAAATAATATGAGCGAGGTCAATCGCCACTTTTTCAATATCCGTTAAATCAACAGTTCCATCGTTTTTCTGTGGCGTTCCTACCGCGATATATACGATCTCTGCATTAGAACAACCACTAGAAAGATCGTCAGCAAAAGCTAACCGGCCATTTGCTACATTTTTTTTCATTAATTCATCTAAACCTGGTTCAAAAAATGGTGCAATACCTGACTGTAATGTATGCACTTTTTCCTTATTATTATCTATACATGTTACATGATGTCCAATCTCAGCCAGACTCACTCCTGTAACTAGTCCAACATAACCAACCCCGACAACGGCAATATTCAACATGGATCCTCTCCCTAGAACAAGTTCTTTTTTTAACGTACTTCCGAAAGAAGTCTCCCTCTTCAAGCGTGTGAAGGGCTTAGCCCAACGGTAAGGGGGAGATAAATTTCGTTTGGGCGACAGCCCAAACGCTTTTTCTTTTGTCTTTTTTTCTCAATGCGGTATAATCAGTATTATAAAGTATAAGGATTGATATAACAATGAAATTAGACAGTAATAATCATTCAGTATTCTTGATGTATTACCACCTTGTGTTAGTTGTGAAATATCGAAGAAAAGTAATAGATGATACTATTTCAGACTATGCCAGAGATAAATTTGTGTCTTTGAGTGAAAAATATAATATTTCATTGGTGGAATGGAACCACGATAATGACTATGTTCATATTTTGTTCAAAGCACAACCCAACAGTGAATTATCGAAATTCATCAATGCCTATAAAAGTGCCAGTTCAAGACTTATCAAGAAGGATTTCCCTCATGTTCGTAAAAGGCTATGGAAAGAAATGTTTTGGTCAAGAAGTTTTTGTTTGTTGACGACTGGTGGTTCGCCTA
>NZ_JAMQKB010000030.1 GCF_028416575.1 Terrihalobacillus insolitus
CTTGTTTTTATAGACTCGATTAGAGAAGTACGTTTTTGTGCCCATCGCCATTCTCCTTTCCCTTCATAATTAAATTTTATCAGAACAAATGTTCTAAGTCAAGAAATTTCATCTCCTTCGGAGGGGCCATTCATCCCCCACTTATTATTGGTGTTACCCACCTTCACATAATGGAAGTGGGGGTCTTCTCGCCCGTAAAAAGATAAATATCCTAGTTTCGAAATAAATTTGTTGACTATTTATATTTACTATTATATACTAGCTTACATAAAGTAACTTAGTTTACGAAACAACATAATCAAATGGAGGTATACACATGACAAAAACAGCATTTAAGGTAGATCCTGGTCACACAAGTATTGATTTTTCAGTCAAGCATATGATGGTATCAAAGGTAAAAGGTACATTTCATGAATTTGATGCTAACATTACTGCCGATCCAGAGGATTTAACTTCTGCAGAAATTGAAGTAAACGTAGACATTAAAAGCATTGATACACGTAATACTCAACGAGATGAGCACTTACGCTCGGCAGACTTCTTTGATGTAGAAAACAATCCAAAGTTAACTTTCAAATCAACAAAGGTAACAAAAAAATCCGATGATGAGTATGAAGTTACTGGTGATCTTTCTATCGCTAATACGACAAGATCAGAAACATTTAAAGTTGAATTTGAAGGATCAGCTAAAGATCCTTGGGGAAATGAAGTGTATGGCTTTAGTGCAGAAGGAAAGATCAAGCGTAGTGACTATGGCATTACTTATAATGCAGCATTAGAAACTGGCGGAGTACTAATCGGTGATGAAATTAAAATCAACGTAGAACTTGAAGCAGTTAAAGAAGGATAAATAGTATACTAAAAAACGATACCTATAGGTGTCGTTTTTTGTCCTTTGTCTTATTAATATAGTGTATGTGCAAAAAGTTCGACAAATCAGACTGTTGACACCAGCTACAAAGAGGTCTAATCTTACAGTTCTGATAAATGTTGGGATTCATTTAAATTATTCACTATATTTAGTCATAATTGAACTACCCCAAAAGGCAGATTTCACTCTAGCTTTTGGGGTGCAGATCATTTTGCTCTTTTAACTTATAAGATATTCTCTTTGACGGTAACATTGGCATTATTAAAACGAATGTATTTTTCCTGTTTGTCTGCATTACTATCAATCCATGTTACTTTAACTTTCGTTTTTAACAGTGTGTTTATAAAATTCTCTCTGGATGATGATTTAAATTCTTTGTCAAGTAAAATCATAGTTCTGCCGATTGCAACAGTTAAAATATCTTCCCCTTTTGGTTTTGGTTTCAGTGTGAAATAATCATCTGGAAAATCCGGATTCATCACGGATTCAATATTAGAAAACCATAAATGGGAGGTATCTAGATATTCATACATGTCATCATCTAAAAGTGCTGTAATAGTAACTTTTTGCATTTTTTCTTTTGGCTTTTTGACCTGAATGTCAAAAAATATTTTTTCTTTTTTATTTTGTTTTCTTGGTGATACTTCAAGTGTTATTTCAAATGGCATAGAAGTAGGGCTTTTTTTAAATTCGCTTAAATATTTGGCCGATAATTCTTTAGACTCCTTAACAGCGAAAGAAGGAGGAGCTCCTTGATTTTCGGGTTGACTTGTTTCAGGTTCTTTCTGTTGCTCATTGCTGGCATCTTGGCAAGCAACGAGCAACATGATAGTAAATGCCAAGAATATTATCTTTTTCATGGTATGCTCTCCCTTCATTCCTTCAGTTGCAATTATCAGTAGTATTCTGGGTAGTTATAGCCTCCACCCATATACCAATTATACCATCCTCTATCACGTAATTCTGACTCATTATTAAAATTAGGTGAGTAGTTTGTTGTTACAGGACTATAACCTCTATCATAAGTGTAATCGGTTGATTCGGTTCGTGTTGAGTTATCATCTGTTACATATGTTCCGAAGTAATGCTTATATATTTGTCTTGATAAAAATTTTGCTACCCTAATTTTTCTAAATAGTCAAAAGCTATCCCTACTAAAGATGTGTCGTAAGGATTTGATAATACATTCTTTAATATCATAATCAGGTTGCGTTGTATCTACCCCTTCCTACTTAATAATTGCTTTTTACCTTTAAAAACACTTTTCTTCACAAAAAAACCTCCTGAATATTTTTGTTCAGAAGGCTTAAAATGGTTAAGATAGTCCTACGGTTTCTGTTATATAATGCGTTCGGTTTATACCAATTTAGGTTGAACCGATTTCAATAAAAAATCAGCTGTACCCTTTGGTATATAAGGAATAGTGGCCCCGGCAGGATTCGAACCTGCGACACATGGTTTAGGAAACCAATGCTCTATCCCCTGAGCTACGGAGCCAAGATTGACATTCATTTACTTAAAATAAAAACAAGCACTGTTTATTATACATAAAATATTTATACTTGAAAAGAGGCAAATCCTATTCTTATTTTACGTTGACACCATTCCAAACTTAAGTTGTCACATAGATCCAGTGGCGATTACTTATTTTTCTTCCTTTTGATAAATTATGGTAGTATTAAGGGAAACTTTCATCAGTAAATTCTTATGAAAAGTTGCTTCGGAAATGAGTTAAATATAATACTACCTATAAACATGAAATGGTGATTGGAGGGGAAGAAATGGGGGAGGTACCTTTTATTGCTGTAGAAGGACCAATTGGTGTCGGTAAGACTTCATTTGCAATGAAATTAGCTGCTCACTTTCAATTTCATATACTAAAAGAAATAGTAGAAGAAAATCCATTTTTGAATAATTTCTACGACAACATTGACGAATGGAGTTTTCAAACCGAAATGTTTTTTCTTTGTAATCGATACAAACAGTTAGAGGATATAGAAAAATACTTCTTACATAGAGGAAAATCCGTAATTGCTGATTATCATATCGTAAAAAATAGGATATTTGCTAAAAGAACCTTGAAAGAGACCCAATTTATAAAATATGAGCAGATTTACGATATTCTGACGACGGATCTTCCACAGCCGAATCTAATTGTTTACTTAGATGCTCGTTTAGACACATTAATCCATCAGATTAGATCTCGTAACCGTGGAATTGAACACAACATTCAGTCTTCCTATTTGGAACAACTGTCAAAGGATTATCAAGAATTTATGGGTCAATTTGAAGTGCTACATCCGTCCATTCCGATTGTAAGGTTCAATGTTGATGACCTTGATTTTATAAACAATCAAAAAGATTTAGACTTTATGATTAACAAGGTGAACAAGCATCTCCAACAAGGGAGGAGTTCTTGAATTGATACACACTGAAAAGTATAATATTCCACACAATAGTTTCATAACAATTGCTGGAACGGTTGGGATAGGAAAGTCAACAATGACAAACGCACTAGCGAGAGCATTACACTTCCGCACTTCCTTAGAAAAGGTGGATACCAATCCATATTTAGATAAATTTTATGCAGATTTCAAACGATGGAGCTTCCACCTTCAAGTCTATTTCCTAGCAGAGCGATTCAAAGAACAGAAAAGAATGTTTGAATATGGCGGTGGTTTCATTCAAGATCGATCTATTTATGAAGATACTGGTATCTTTGCAAAAATGCATTATGAACAAGGCACAATGATGAAAGCCGATTATGAAACATATAAGAGCTTATTTGATGCAATGGTGATGACACCTTTTTTTCCACACCCAGATTTACTCATTTACTTAGAAGGATCCTTTGAAGCTATTATGAAGCGAATCAAGGAACGCGGCAGACCAATGGAACAGCAAACCCCTTTAAGTTATTGGGAGGAAATGTATAACCGCTATCAACAATGGATAGACCAATTTAATACTTGCCCAATTTTACGGATTAATATTGCGGACTATGATCTGCATGATGATCAAACCTCCTTGCAACCGATGTTAGAAAAAATAGGTGCTATCATTCAAGAATCTAGAAAAGTGGGACGAAACCACTAAAGCTGCTGTTCAAAAAGGCACCAAATGACTCCCTTATCTTTTTTGTGCACAAAGTGCTGTCCAGTCTTGCTTTTACTTTAATGTGCTTGATCTTGCTTGAAACGCACTACCCAGTTCTACCGACCTTGCCCCAGCTTGTTTAATGCAGGCTATGAGCGCCTCTTGTGATTTATATTTTTCTAACGTCTCAACCCCGGCTTGAGTTGTTCCACCAGGACTCGTTATCTTTTTTCGTAATACTGCAGGCTCTTCTTTTGTTGTTTTTAGCATTTGAGCAGCTCCAACGAATGTCTGTATAATTAATTCTTTCGCAACTTCTTCATTTATACCTGCATCTTTAGCTGCCTGTTCCATTGCTTCGGCAAAATAATAAATGTAAGCTGGACCACTACCAGATAAACCAGTAATTGCATGAAGATCTGCCTCATCTACGACAGCTGTTGTACCAATTGTTTGAAATAGTTCCTTTACCTTTTCAATATGCTCGTTGTTTGCATATTTTCCTCCTGCAATTGCTGTAGCGGAACAACCAATCGTTGCCGATGTATTTGGCATGGCTCTTACTACAGGAGCATTTAAACCCAATTCCACAGATATATAGTCTGTTGAAACACCAGCTAAAACGGAAACAACAATCTGATTCGGTTCAATATAGCCTTTAATAGCATGTAAAGCATCTTTAATATCTTTTGGTTTCATGGACAAAATTACGATATCAGCACCTTTGATAACCTTTCCTCGATCTGATGAGCTATCGACCTGATAAAGATTAACTAATCGTTCTAGTCTCTCTTTATTTTCTTTATTTGTAACACTAATTTCGTTTGACTTTAAAAACCCTTTTGCCAACATTCCTGTTATAATTGCTTCTGCCATTGAACCAGCGCCAACAAAGGATACCTTTTTAAACATTTAGCAATTCCTCCTAATCAAAAAATAGCAATAAATACTTCCAAAATTAAAAAACCCCATTCCATCCTTTTTGATTACAAAAGGACGGAATGAGGTTCGTTCCGCGGTACCACCTTAGTTGACATCCTCTATTATGCTAGACAGATGCCCGCTCTTTCCGATAACGCACGGTGCGGTTAGGTTTACCTAACAAGCTCCTAGGTAGGTTCGATAAGACCTATGACGATGGAATCTTTCAGCCGATGAATTCCAATCTCTTTTCGTATGGTTTTTTATCTACTAGCCTGCTCTTCGCCGATAACATTTATTTTAAAGTATTATGCAGGGAAACAGAGAATATGTCAAGTGTTTTTTTTCTACGCACTTAAAGTGTAAAACACAAAAGACCGTTACACATTGTAACGGTCTTTTTATTTAAATCTCCAATTTTATGCGCTGTATATGGCGGAGGAGGAGGGATTCGAACCCCCGCGAGCCGTGAAGCTCCTGGCGGTTTTCAAGACCGCTCCCTTCAGCCAGACTTGGGTACTCCTCCATAGTCAACGAAAATAAATATACCATGTATGTATGGTGAGTGTCAACCGGTTATGCTCGTATCAATGATCATTTTAAATTCGAAACTATAAAAGGTTGTTCAAAAAGTCGACTTTATAAACATGCACTATAAAGAAGTGTTCCATTCAATTTTAATGCACATTTTATTTTTTTTTAAAGAACCTTTTATTTCGTTTTCTTGGAGGAATTTGTTTCCATTCTTCTTTTTCATCTAACATACTTTTTGTCGTGTTATGATTATGTTCTAGACGATCTAAATCATTCTGCTGTTTTAGATCCAGTTCTTGTTCTAATTCAACCAGTGCCATAATAAGTTCCTGAAAGGCAGGATCATTTATATGACTGGACGTTTGTTCCTTAATCAAGCGTCGGTTTCTTTCAATCAAATGTATTATTTTTTCTATTTGGGCCATGTCTGTGTATGGTACACGTTCTCTTTTCTGCACGTTTTCTCTTAAAAGGCCCATTATTTGCTTTTGTCCCTTTTCTATTTGTTTCGTACTTTGAAACAAATCTGAAAAGAAAAATAAGGCAATACCTTTTCTTAAACTAATTTCTCTTTTCTCTAATTCATCAAAAATCACATATAACAAATACAAAATAAATGAAGAAAGAATAAAATAAAATCCTTGTTTGCTATTTAAAAATAAAATCAGATAACCGAGATAACGGTATGATGCTGCATCCGTTCCCATTATATCCTCAGGAAGAACGGTGAAAGGGTCTTCCCCGTTATTGTTATCCCCTTTTATTCTAAATTGTAGCGTACCATTTGCTTCATTTACTTCCACGACTCGATGAATAATCGATGGTGGATAATTAAATCTATCCTGGACTGCCTTAGGGACACGGACAACGATAACATCCCCAACCTTTACTTCTGATGGAGTAACCTTCCGAATAATGACTAGGTCACCGACGTTTAATTCTGGTTCCATACTTTTAGTTGGGATTGCAGTTAAAGGTGGCGTACCATATTGAAAATACAACACCATCGATACCATCACAGCAAATATAAAAAATGTATAAATCCGTCCGACATTTTTCATTCCAGAGATCTCCTTAACAAGATCAAGTAAATAACCACTTTTACATTCTCACCATAAGATCAAAGGTTAAATTGTTTATTTGTTCTTGTTGACCTGGGGCTACTTTTCCTCCAGGGTTTTTATAGGTCGCTATGATGTACAATGTCGTATTACTTCGAGCATCTTGTGGAATGAGTTGTTGAGGAGCCAGAATACCACTTGCTTGTGTACGATTCATAAATAGGACATCATCTGAAAGCATATTTACCTTTAAATCCGTTCCATCCTCAAGTTCCAACACATAATCAGCATTTGTTGCAGAAGCTGGTAGTTCATAATACACTCCAACTTCTACCCACCAATTGTCTTTTAAAAGATTATTATCTTCATTGATTCCAAACACCGTGACGATTATTTGTGCCAATTCGCTGTATCGTTTATTTCCAAGATCAATCTTATAAAGCGGAATACCAGAAATTTTATAGGCACGTCCAGTATATAAAGAATAGGCACCACCACTTAGTGATGTGACTGCTGCTGCTTTCCCACTAGATAAGGTGCTATCTGGTTTTACGTTTATGTTCAGTCGAAGCGCTTCTCCATATGCCCAAGAAACAAATGTAATCGAAAAAAACAAAAATGCGCTAAGCATTGTGATTCGTTTACAGAATCTCATGATCTATTTAATCTCCACGTAAAAGTCAGGTGACAAACTCCCATCCGTTGCATCCGTAGAAATGGCGTAATAACTGCCACTAGATATACTAACTGCATAGCTGTCAAAACCACCACTAAGTGTAAAAGTAATAAAACCGTTTGCTAAAGAAAGTACGGTTGTTTCTACTTCAGTCCAGCTAGTTGCACTATCACTTTTACCGTAAATCTTAACATTCAAATTTAAAAAACTATAATTTTTCGCTAAATCGCCCGCATTACCAAGATAAAGTGTTCCATATACATCACCTGTATAGCTATTAGGATCAATGATATAAAGATCACTTTTTCCAGTCGTTCCTGAAACTCCTTTTGCTGGTTTCCAATTTGGAAAATCAACAATCCCTGTTGGGCCATCTGTTCCACTTGCTGCAGTGACGGTAGCAAATTGTCCAGAATTAACTGTGACAGATTTTGCAGCATTCGTTGCTGCATAACTCACACTTGTGACTGCTAATGCCAACAATACTCCTAACATTAAAAATACCTTTTTTCTCACTTTTTTTTCCCCTTTCTTTTATAAGAAAAGGATCGGTTGCACTACTAGCTCAATCGTACCTAAGTGCCCACAATAAAGATACGATGTCATTGCTCCCCCTGTCTCTAAAATAAATAGTTCCTTTAGCATATGTCAATCAGACTATGCCCAATTATAAATAATCATAGCATGTCTAACCAGGATGTCAATAACTATTTTAGTGCGTGTTCAAAAACCTCCATGGCTTATCAGCCACCACAATGAATGAAAACAGCACAGTTACTAGTTTACGTATAAAAAGCCAGATAATTAAAAGCAAGCAGATGGGGGGAGGACGCGCGTTTGGCTGGGTTTTCGCCCCGAATGCGTCTTCATCGCCTTGATGAGAGCGCGTTTGGCTGGGTTTTCGCTCCAAATGCGTCTTCATCTCCTTGATGAGAGCGTGTTTGGCTGGTTTTTCGCCCCGAATGCGTCTTCATAGCCTTGATGAGAGCGCGTTTGGCTGGGTTTTCGCCCCGAATGCGTCTTCATAGCCTTGATGAGAGCGCGTTTGGCTGGGTTTTCGCTTCGAATGCGTCTTCATCGCCTTGATGAGAGCGCGTTTGGCTGGGTTTTCGCTTCGAATGCGTCTTCATAGCCTTGATGAGAGCGCGTTTGGCTGGGTTTTCGCTCCAAATGCGTCTTCATCTCCTAATGAGAGCGCGTTTGGCTGGGTTTTCGCTTCGAATGCGTCTTCATCTCCCTAATGAGAGCGCGTTTGGCTGGGTTTTCGCCCCGAATGCGTCTTCATCTCCCTGATGAGAGCGCATTTGGCTGGTTTTTGGCTCCAAATGCGTCTTCATCGCCTTGATGAGAGCGTGTTTGGCTGGTTTTTCGCCCCGAATGCGTCTTCATCGCCTTGATGAGAGCGCGTTTGGCTGGTTTTTGGCTCCGAATGCGTCTTCATCTCCCTAATATCAATTATTTTTCCTTCACTGTTTTATTACGCTTTTGCCTCCCATGTAAGGACGCAACACCTCAGGAATGACGATAGACCCATCCTCCTGCTGATAGTTTTCTATAATAGCAGCCACTGTTCGACCGAGTGCAAGTCCTGAACCATTAAGTGTATGAACAAATTCAGGTTTACCTTTTTCCTCTCTGCGGAAACGTATGCCTGCGCGTCGTGCTTGGAAAGCTTCAAAATTAGAACAAGAAGAGATTTCGCGATACGTTTCATAACTAGGAAGCCATACTTCTATATCGTATTTTTTTGCAGCAGTGAAACCTAAATCTCCAGTACACATGCTCATTACACGGTAAGGTAGTTCCAACAGCTGTAATACTTTTTCCGCTTGTCCTGTTAATTCTTCTAATACGTTATAAGAATCCTCTGGTTTAACGAACTGGACGAGCTCTACTTTATTAAATTGATGCTGACGAATTAATCCTCGTGTATCTCTTCCTGCAGAACCAGCTTCAGAACGAAAAGAAGCGCTGTAGGCAACGTATTTTTTTGGCAAATCATTTCCGTTTAAAATTTCATCATGGTAATAATTTGTAACAGGTACTTCTGCAGTAGGTATTAAAAAGTAATCCCATCCATCAATTTTAAATGCATCTTCTTCAAATTTAGGCAATTGTCCTGTTCCAGTCATGCTTGCTCGATTCACCATGTAAGGTGGGAGCATTTCCTCATAACCGTGCTGATCTGCATGTAAATCCATCATAAAATTAATTAAGGCTCTTTCCAGTCTTGCACCTAATCCTTTATAAAAAACAAAACGGCTGCCTGTCACTTTTGAGGCGCGCTCAAAATCAAGTATATCCAACTCTGTTGCTAATTCCCAATGTGCTTTAGCTTCAAAGGAGAAATCTTTAACGTCTCCCCATGTTCGTATTTCAACGTTTTGATCTTCACTTTCACCAACTGGAACACTTTCATGTGGAATATTTGGAATAGACAGGAGTAACGTTTCTAATTGTGTGTCGACTTCCTTTAATTCAGCGTCCAATTTTTTTATTTTTTCTCCTACTTCTCTCATTTCTTTAATGAATTCATCTGCATCTTTTTTTTCTTTTTTCATTATAGATATTTGCTTCGTCACTTCGTTTCGTTTTGCTTTTAATTCTTCCGTTTCTGTAATCAACTTACGTCTTCTTTCATCTAAATCACCGAATCGATCAAGGTCAGATAAATCCTCACCACGATTCTTTAACTTTGCTTTCACTTCGTTGTAATTGCCACGTAACATTTTCATCTCTAACATTGGATATCCTCCTTACAGTTATCAACTAAATTAAATACAAAAACTCCCATCCCTAATAACATAGGGACGAGAGTTGGATTCCCGCGATACCACCCTTATTGAAGATTAAATCTTCCGGCTCAGAATATGATAACGGGATTAAACCCGGGTATACATACTTAACTTCAGCATACCAGTTCTAGGATGGATTCACAGTATTCTTCATCGATTCACACCAACCATCGACTCTCTTAAGAAAGAGCTACTGTTACTAGTTCCTTTCATCACTTTTAGAGTTTGTTCAAAACGCTATTTCTATATAAGATAGCGAATTTTTTATTGTGTTGCAAGAGCTGACTTTGATTCCTCTACCATTTTAACAAAATAACTTGCCATTCTATGGTCATCTGTTAGCTCTGGGTGAAAAGCACTACATAAATAATGATTTTGTCTTGCTGCAACAATTTTTCCATTATATGTTGCCAATACATCTACATCATCACTAGCTTCTACTACATAGGGTGCTCGAATAAAAACGGCATTAAACCCTTCACCAACATCCTTCACATTTAAATCAGCTTCAAAGCTTGCAATTTGTCTACCAAATGCATTACGCTCAACTTTAATGTCCATAAGCTGCAAATGAGCAGAATCACTTCCAACAATATTCTTTGCCAAAAGAATGAGTCCTGCACACGTACCAAAAATAGGTTTCCCTTTTTTTCCGAATGCAACCAAGGCATCAAAAAAATCATATTTATCAATTAATCTTCTCATAGTGGTACTTTCTCCACCTGGTAAAATCAATCCATCTATTTCATCTAATTGTTCTTTTTGTTTAATTACAACACCCTCAGCTCCAGATGCAATTACAGATTGCAAATGTTCTCTTACTGCACCTTGAAGGCCTAATATGCCAATTTTTGTTTTCGTCATGAGGCACTTCTCCTTTTAGAACACGCACTTTTACACGATCAAACACTAAGGTAAAGGTAGAATCTTACCAACCACGTTCTTGCATACGGTTTTCAGGAGCTAACGTACTGATTTCAATTCCCTTCATCGCATTACCAAGTCCTTTAGATAGTTTACCAATTAATTCGTAATCTTCATAATGGGTTGTGGCTTCTACCACTGCTTTTGCAAATTTTTCAGGGTTATCCGATTTAAAAATACCGGAACCAACAAATACACCGTCCGCACCTAGTTGCATCATTAATGCAGCATCTGCAGGTGTTGCGACTCCGCCTGCAGCAAAGTTGACAACTGGTAGACGCCCATTTTTCTTAATATCAAGAAGTACATCATATGGAGCTCCTAGGTTTTTGGCAAATGTCATTACTTCATCCTCAGACATTCCGATTAATTTACGGATTTGTGATTGAACTTCACGCATATGACGAACCGCCTCAACGATATTTCCTGTTCCAGGTTCACCTTTTGTACGAAGCATAGAGGAACCTTCACCAATTCTTCTTGCAGCCTCACCAAGATCACGACATCCGCAAACAAATGGAACAGTATACTCACGTTTATTTATATGGTAAACCTCATCAGCTGGTGTTAATACTTCACTTTCATCAATGTAATCTACACCCATTGCTTCTAGAACTCTAGCCTCTACAATATGACCAATACGAGCCTTTGCCATAACAGGAATAGAAACAGCATTCATTACCTCTTCTACAATAGTAGGGTCCGCCATTCTTGCCACTCCACCAGCAGCGCGAATATCTGCAGGAACTCTTTCTAGTGCCATTACCGCAACAGCGCCAGCTTCTTCTGCTATTTTAGCTTGTTCTGCATTAACCACATCCATGATAACGCCACCCTTTTGCATTTCAGCCATTCCCCGTTTTACTCGATCCGTACCTAAGTTTGTCATCATCTTTTCCTCCCATGCTATATTGCTCAAAAGTTTTGTTTAAAACCCTCCAGTGTTTACTCTATCGACTATTGTAACGTAAATTATGATTAAATCCTACTAGTTAGAACCAGCCTTTAACCGTATCGGAAACAGAAGTAAACATGTTACTGAAAAACTGACCAATACCACTTATTCCTAGCATAAACCAATTTGACTTTTCTACACTTGAAGTCGTAACTATATCGACCGAAACTGTTTCTTTATCATTTCGTATATAACCAAAATCATTATCGCCAGTGTAAACTAACTCCATCTTCCCAATTTTTTCTCCCTTTTCAATTGGGGCAACGAGTTCACCATCTTTATTTAACTTTTCTTCATCAATCGTATACTTAACAGAATAGTTTTCATCTTCTCCATCTTTAACTACAGTTTGAACTGCTTCATTGGAGGCTATTTCAACGGTATCCGCTTTTCCTTTTGCTACTGGAATCGTTGACTTCCCTTTTATTTGATACCCCTTTGGAAATAGTTCCTTCTTTTCAAACTGATTAAATCCATAATCAAGCAGCTTACTTGTTTCCTGAAATCGTGCTTGTTTACTAGACGTTTTCATCACTACTGAGATCAAGCGACGGCCGTTTTTCTCAGCAGTACCAGTAAATGTATATCCAGCTTTCTCTGTATAACCTGTTTTTAAGCCGTCAACACCTTCGTATTTAAATGGAACTAAATACGTCGCTGTATGTGGAAGCATCCAGTTTAAATTAAGTAATGTACGACCATCTAATTCTGTTTGAAGTTGACTTGAAATTTCTAATGCATTCGGAAAATCTGTAACTAACCGATAAGCAAGCAGTGCTGCTGCCTTAGACGATAGAAGATCCTCTCCCTCTGGATCCGTTCCTTCTGGATAGCTTTCTCCAAGGTCTGTATTTGATAATCCCGTGGAATTGACAAATTGATAATCGGTAAGACCCATTTCTTTTCCTTTTTCATTCATTTTTTGTACAAATTCACCTTCAGAACCTGCTATCAATTCGGCAAGAGCAATGGTTGTTGCATTATCTGATCCAATAGCCATTGCCTCATAAAGTTGTCTTACAGTATAATCTTTATCTTGAGTAAGACCAATACCAGAGAAGGTTGGATCTGCTGATATACTATAAGCATAGTCACTAATTTGTGTAGTAGTTTCCCAACTAATTTCTCCGTTTTCTATCGCTTCTAACACAAGATATTCCGTCATCATTTTTGTCATACTTGCTGGAGGTAATTTTATATCTGGATCTTTAGCAAATAGTATCTTTCCTGTTTCCACATCCAATAAGATTGCTGATTGGGCTTGTACATCAAAGTTTGTTTCTGCATCAACTTTTAAAGGACTATATATAAAAGATGTAACGAACAAAACATACGCTAGCAGTGTGATCATAGATGTCTTACAATTCATTTTCAACTTTCTCTACCTCCACCTAAATTGTCATATCTCAGCTATTTTATCATATGTAATAGAAAAGAGAAACTTCCTTTAGTAATAGTTTTTCACCAATCGTTCGTAACTCTATTAGAAAACAGAAAAAGTAGCTAGACAAGCGTGTACCAGCCTAGCTACTTTCTTCTGTTTGCTCCGTTCGAAAATTATAAGTGTGTGCTCAAAAAGTCGGCAAATTGGCGAGTTTTTGAACAACCTCTATAATGGTTTACATTGAATAATTAGGGGCTTCTTTCGTAATCTGGACATCATGTGGATGACTTTCTCTTAATCCAGCACCAGTCATACGAATAAACTGGGCATCATTTCTTAACTGGTCTATATCTTTAGCTCCACAGTACCCCATGCCTGAACGCAACCCTCCCAGTAGTTGGTGTACAGTGTCAACTAGAGGCCCTTTGTATGCGACACGTCCTTCAATTCCTTCAGGTACTAATTTTTTCGTTTCTTCTGATTCTTGAAAATAGCGATCCTTTGATCCTGATTTCATAGATTCTACTGAACCCATTCCACGGTATACCTTGTATCTACGTCCTTGGAAAATTTCCGTCTCTCCAGGACTTTCAGATACTCCAGCAAAAAGACTGCCAAGCATAACAACATGTGCACCTGCTGCAAGTGCTTTTACTACATCACCAGAATATTTAACTCCACCATCAGCAATCACTGGTATGCCATATTTACTCGCTTCCTGTACACAATCATAAACAGCGGTTATTTGTGGAACACCAACACCTGCCACAACTCTTGTCGTACAGATCGAACCAGGTCCAATTCCAACTTTAATAATATTTGCCCCAGCTTCAATTAAATCTTTTGTTGCTTCAGCTGTAGCAACATTTCCTGCAATAATATCAATGTTTGGGTATTTAGTACGAAGATTTTTTACTTGGTCAATTACACCTTTAGAGTGACCATGTGCGGTGTCTAGAACAAGTACATCAACACCGGCTTCCACCAATTTTTCTACTCTTGTCATTGCATCTGCCGTTACACCAATAGCTGCTCCAGCAAGTAATCTTCCGCTCGCGTCCTTGGCTGCATGAGGAAATTCAATTACTTTTTCAATGTCTTTAATTGTAATAAGACCTTTTAAAACACCTTCATCATCGACTAATGGCAATTTTTCAATTTTATATTGTTGTAATTTTTTTTCTGCTTGTTCTAGAGTTGTCCCAACAGGAGCAGTAACGAGATTCTCACTTGTCATTACTTCTGATATTTTTATCGAATAGTCTTGAACAAACCGTAAATCACGATTGGTTAGAATCCCGACTAATTTTTGTTCTTCTTCATTATTTACAATTGGAACACCTGAAATTCGGAATTTTCCCATTAAGTGTTCTGCATCAAAAACTTGATTTTCTGGATATAGGAAAAAAGGGTTTGTGATAACTCCGCTTTCTGAGCGTTTCACCATGTCAACTTGTTCTGCTTGATCCTCTATTGACATATTTTTATGAATGATTCCCAAACCACCTTGACGTGCCATTGCAATTGCCATTTCAGCTTCTGTTACAGTATCCATTCCAGCACTAATGAGCGGTATATTTAGTTTTATATTTTCAGAAAGAACTGTACTTACAGATACATCTCTAGGTAGGATCTCTGATTTTGCTGGCATAAGCAAAACATCATCAAAAGTAAGGCCTTCCTTTGCAAATTTGTCCTCTCTCATATAAATCCCTCCCTTATCGTTTTTAAAAAGTTGGTTAAACTAGAATTAGTATTCTGAATCCATTCGTTAATCATTCTTTTTTCTTATTGCTATTTACAATACGACATCACTATTTCTTTTTCAACCTTTTTCTACTATTTTTCAATGAGGGATCAAATATGGTACTAATAGATGAGATAACTACCTTTTTAACCTATTTAAAATCAGCAAATACGGCACAGTCCTATTTACATGACTGCTATCATAACAATCATGTAGAGGGTGGTGAAAAGAAGAGCTTTGAAAATGCATATCGCTTTATTTACTATCTCGAACATGGGGAGTCCTTTTTTGCTACGGGAAAAAAAGCGGATCTTATAACGAAGCCTATCTTATACTTTTATGGAATGATCCATTTATTAAAAGCCTGCTTATTAACACAACGTCCTGACTATCCCGAAAATACATCACTGCTTTCACATGGTGTATCTACAAGAAAACGAAAAAAACAAAATTATTCCTTTTTACAGGATGAAGTAAAACCACAACATAACGGGCTTTTCCCGTATTTTTCAACGTATCTATATGGTGAAAAAGAAGCCTATTTAGAAAAAATGGATATGAATAGGCTTTTTCATAATATTCCTGAAATGCGTGATATGTATATCCACTATAATAAAAGAGACTCCATGTTCCCGATTGGAAATTACGGTGATAATTTTGTAACTTTTCCGCTCAGTATCTTAGATCACTATCACACGACAGAACATCGTTTTATTGAAAAGCTTCAAACGAGTCGTCTGAATATAAAAGGGGTCCATAAACAGGAAAAGAAACTTGTTGTTGAACTAATGGATCCTATAAACCCAATATCAAATGGTCCTTTTTATTTTCATTATCAAAAACAAACATTTTATTTCCCTTGGAACCGACACTATTTTCTAACCTTTAATGAAGTCATGTATCATTATTTACTATTATATAATTTAAGTATGATCTGTCGTTATGAAACAGAGTGGTGGGGGGATTTGATTCATAATCATCCGAATGAGGATTATCCTTTTATTCAACATTTTTTGGATGTCACTGCCACAAAGGTACCATTAATGCTTGGACAATATCTATTACATCTTAAAAAAGAATAAAATTTCACTTATATATTGATTGTTTCATCATTCATTTGAATCTCTTCAATATAGATGGATGTTTCATTTTTTAATGCAATGAGCTCACCACTATCTTTTAATCGTACGATTGGGCGTGTTGGATAATGATCATCTACAAATACAATTTGACCTACGGAATTATTAGAAAGTCTTATCATTGTTCCTTTTGTAAAATTAGTTAAGGTATCTACAAATAACCGAATCATTTCATAATCATATTTTCCAAATTGATCTTGTAGCATTTCTTCTATCGCCTTAAATGGAGAACATTTTTTCCGATAAAGTCTTTCTGATGTCATTGCATGATACATATCACAAACAGCTATGATATTAGCATATGAATGTATTTTTTCCTCTTTTACACCCATTGGGTATCCAGTACCGTCCAATCGCTCATGATGCTGTAAAATCCCTAACTTAATTGCTGTTGTTAAAGAAGGTATTTCATCTACCATCTTATAAGAAAAGGTAGGGTGTTTTTGGATTTCCTTGTATTCATTCTTCGTGAGTGCTCCATCTTTATTGATCAAGGAGGGCTGCAATTTTGCCATGCCACAGTCAGCTAGAAGTCCTGCTAATCCTACTTGTTTCCATTCATTTAAGCTCATTTTCTTTGCAAGAAAAGCTGAGAGTAGTGATACTGCTACTTGATGGTGATAAAAATAATCCCTAGCAGAAGCAAACGTATGTATTTGGTAAATGGATAGGCCAATATCATCTATTTTATCAAGGAGTGGGGTAAGAAGTTTTCTAACTTCTTTGATTTCTATGGATAATCCTCTTTGCCATTTTACAAATAATTGTTTATATCCTTGAACAGCATCAAGATAATAATCTGCAAACGTTTTGGTATGGCTCTTTTTATGATTCCTATCGTTCTCTTGAACATGATCTTTTTGAGAGATGGGTTTCGGAACAAATGGAGCTCCATAGGAAAGCCTGGAGGCAACCTCAACTTCATGAACGAGAAATTTTTTTAATATTGTGATATGTTTTTCGTTAACAACCGTATTTTTTGGAATGAGTGGACGATTCGTCTTTCCAATAACATCCTTTAAAATTATGCAACCAATTACCATTTGTGTTGGTGATACGATCATTTATCCCACCTCATATATAGAATGAAGATAACTTCTGCCAAACGACAAAAGTTATCCTTATTAAACATTTATTCGTCTTCAGAAACAATTGAATCGGTTGAATTAAGGTCAACCTGTTCATTACTTTCTTCTGTTTCAGATTCTTCATTTTCTATTTCTAATCCTTCTTGATCATCCGTATCAATCATGGCGACAGTTGCAACTTCTTCTTCTTCCTGAATTCGAATAAGACGAACTCCTTGTGTGTTTCGTCCCGTAACAGAAATTCCTTCAACTGGCATACGAATTAATACACCAGAAACAGTGATGACCATAATATCTTCGTCACCTGTAACTGCCTTCACTGCCACGATATGCCCTGTTTTTTCCGTTATATGGCTAGTAAATATTCCTTTTCCACCACGATTGGTGATTCTGTATTCTGTTTCAGGTGTTCTTTTACCATAGCCTTTACTTGTTACGTTTAGTACTTGATAATCTTTTTCTAGTATTTCCATTGATACTACTTTGTCATCTCCACGCAAGGAAATACCTTTTACTCCTGCAGCTGTTCGACCCATAGATCGAATTTGTTCCTCTGGGAAACGGATTAAATAACCATTTTTCGTTCCGATTATTATATGTTTGTTCCCATCCGTTAGACGAACGGAAATTAACTCATCTTCTTCTCGTAAATTTAATGCAATTAAGCCACCTTTACGGATGTTGGCAAATTGCGATAATGTTGTTCGTTTCGAAATACCTTGTCTAGTAGTGAAGAATAAATAACAATCATCTACAAATTCATTGACCGAGATTACCGCATTAATCCATTCCTCTTTCTCGATTTCTAATAGGTTGATAATCGGAATACCCTTAGCTGTTCTGCTAAATTCAGGTACTTCATAGCCTTTCGCTTTATATACTTTTCCTTTGTTAGTGAAAAATAAAATGGTGTCATGTGTTGAAGTGGACACAAGATGTTCTACAAAATCATTTTCATTTGTTCCCATTCCTTGTACACCACGACCACCTCTTTTTTGACTACGATAGGTAGAGGAAGGTAATCGTTTTACATAACCATTATGGGTTAATGTAATCACCACATTTTCCACAGGAATTAAGTCTTCATCTTCAATAAAATCGGTTCCACCAATCATAATTTCCGTACGTCTTTTATCATTAAAGCGTTCTTTTATTTCCGTTAATTCATCACGAATGATTTCTAACACTTTTTCTTCATCAGCTAAAATCGCTCTTAATTCATCAATCAGCTTAATGAGGTCTTCATATTCCTGTTCTATTTTTTCTCTTTCTAGACCAGTTAATCGTTGGAGTCGCATATCCAAAATGGCCTGTGCCTGTTTTTCTGTTAATTCAAAGCGCTCAATTAACCCTTCTCTTGCTATATCGGCTGTATTTGATTGACGGATTAATGTGATCACTTCATCAAGATGATCTAAAGCAATTCTTAATCCTTCTAAAATGTGTGCCCTTGCTTCTGCTTTTTTAAGTTCAAAAGCAGTTCTTCTTTTGATCACTACTTTTTGATGATCAAGATAATGAACTAAGCATTGCTTTAAATTCAATACCTTTGGTTGACCATCAACAAGTGCAAGCATATTAATTCCAAATGAGGTTTGTAGTGCTGTTTGTTTGTATAAATTGTTTAAAATTACGTTTGGATTTGCATCACGCCGAAGTTCAATAACAACACGCATCCCATTACGATCTGATTCATCTCGTAAGTCTGTTATACCATCTATTTTTTTATCTCGAACAAGTTCAGCTATTTTTTCGATCAGTTTCGCTTTATTAACTTGATAAGGCAATTCATTTACAATGATAGTAGACTTACCGTTTGCATGTTCCTCTATACGTGCTTTTGCCCGAATGGTGATCGAGCCTTTGCCTGTTTCAAATGCTTTTCTAATTCCGCTTCTACCAAGGATTTGACCTGCAGTAGGGAAATCAGGACCAAAAATGTGATTTTCCATTAATTCCTCTATCGTAATGTCGGGGTCTTTACTAATAGCTAACACCGCATCGATTGTTTCTCCTAACTGATGAGGAGGAATATTTGTTGCCATCCCAACAGCTATTCCAGATGCACCATTGACGAGTAAATTTGGAAAACGAGCTGGAAAAACGACTGGTTCTTTTTCAGATCCATCATAGTTTTCAGTGTAATCGATGGTATCTTTATTTATGTCTCTTAATAATTCCATCGATATTTTTGACATACGGGCTTCCGTATAACGCATGGCTGCCGCTGAATCTCCATCAACAGAACCAAAGTTACCATGGCCATCAACAAGCATATTTCGATAACTAAAATCTTGAGCCATTCTTACCATTGATTCATAAACAGCACTGTCACCGTGTGGATGGTATTTACCTATAACTTCACCAACAATACGAGCAGACTTTTTGTAAGGTTTATCCGAATGCATTCCTAAGTCATGCATAGCGAACAGTATCCGGCGGTGAACAGGCTTTAACCCGTCCCTTACATCTGGTAATGCCCGTGAAACAATTACACTCATTGCATAATCTAAAAATGAAGTTCTCATTTCTTGGCTTATGTTTACTTCTTGTACTTGTGGTCGTTGTTGATCTACCATTAAGATTGCCTCCTATCAACATGAGGAAAAAGACTGGATTATCATTTTCTGTAACGAGCAGTACCTACATCGTTTTCTCTCTATTTTTAAATACTACTTGGCTAGTCCCATAGGATGGACCCAAGTATCCTTATTTGTCTTTCCAATTTTTATACATCAAGATTTTTTACATATTGTGCATTGTCTTGTATGAAGTTCCTTCTTGGTTCTACTTTATCTCCCATCAAAACATCAAAAATCTGATCTGCGTCCATTGCATCTTCTAATTCGACTTGTAACAATGTACGTGTTTCAGGATCCATTGTTGTTTCCCAAAGCTGTGTCGCATTCATTTCACCAAGTCCTTTATATCTTTGCAAGCCTGGCTTTGGTGAGTTTGGAATTTCTTCCATTATTCGATCCAATTCTTTATCGTTGTATGCATAATAAACAGCTTTACCTTGTTGAACCTTATATAGCGGAGGCTGTGCAATGTATACATATCCATACTCGATTAATGGACGCATATATCGATAGAAAAATGTTAACAATAATGTTCGGATATGTGCTCCATCCACATCCGCATCGGTCATAATTACAATTTTATGGTATCTTGCTTTTTCAATATTAAATTCTTCTCCAATTCCTGTGCCTAACGCTGTAATAATCGTCCTTATTTCATTATTAGATAAAATTTTATCTAAACGTGCTTTTTCAACATTTATAATTTTTCCTCTAAGTGGTAGGATTGCTTGAAAATGTCTATCTCTTCCTTGTTTAGCCGATCCACCTGCTGAGTCTCCCTCAACAATATATAATTCACTTATGGAAGGATCTTTTGATGAACAGTCCGCCAGTTTTCCAGGTAGATTAGAAATTTCTAAAGCACTTTTGCGTCGAGTAAGCTCACGCGCTTTTTTAGCTGCGATTCTTGCCCTTGAAGCCATTAGTCCTTTTTCAACAATTATTTTTGCTGTATCAGGATTCTCAAATAAAAACTGGGAAAAGGAGTCACTAAATGCTGAATCTGTAACAGTCCTCGCCTCACTGTTTCCAAGCTTTGTTTTCGTTTGACCCTCAAATTGAGGGTCAGGGTGTTTGATAGAGATGATCGCAGTTAACCCTTCTCTAACATCATCACCAGTTAGATTCGGATCATTTTCTTTAAACATATTATTTTTTCTTGCATAGTCATTAATAACTCTCGTTAATCCGGTCTTAAATCCTGATTCATGTGTTCCACCCTCATATGTGTGGATATTATTAGCAAAAGAATAAATATTACTTGCAAATCCATCATTGTACTGAAGCGCTACTTCTACAGAAATTTGTTGTTCTTCTCTTTCCGCATAAAAAGGTTCATGAAGAGGCTCACGATTTCGGTTTAAATGTTCAACATATGAACTAATTCCGCCTTCGTAATAAAAATCAGTTGGTTCTAAATCATTGCGTTTATCCTCAAAGGTGATCGTAATACCTTTGTTTAAAAAAGCCAGTTCCCTTAAACGCTGTGAAAGTGTATCATAATTGTAGGTTACGGATTCCGAAAAAATTTCTGGGTCTGGTCGAAAGTGTGTTTTCGTTCCCGTTATGTCCGTATCACCTATAATGTTTATCTTACCTTGTGGTACACCTTTTTTAAATGCCTGATAATGTATTTTCCCATCACGATGCACATATACTTCCAAAATAGTGGATAGTGCATTCACAACGGAAGCACCTACACCGTGTAAACCACCAGAAACTTTGTAGCCACCACCACCAAACTTCCCGCCAGCATGTAATACCGTCATAATTACTTCTAATGTTGGTTTTCCCGTTTTTTCATGTATACCGACTGGAATACCCCGTCCATTATCTATTACCGTAATACTATTATCCTCTTCAATGACAACTTGAATGTGATCACAATAACCTGCTAATGCTTCATCAATACTGTTATCCACGATTTCCCATACCAGGTGATGCAATCCTTTTTCACTTGTTGTCCCAATATACATTCCTGGTCTCTTTCTTACTGCTTCTAAGCCTTCTAACACCTGTATTTGATTTTCATCATAAACTTGTTCATTTGATAGTTTTTCTTCCATTGCCAACTTGCTCACCTACATTTCATAAAAGGTATTCAACATGTTTATTACAAACTGTCCGTCACTTTTAACATTACTCATCAAATAGCTCTGAGTAATCCTCTAATTTACTAATCGTTGAGATCATACTTGCCCTTTTTTTCAGTGTCAGTACGGATAAAGGGCTAAAGTATATATATTCATTTGTGATTACGATAGATTTAGGACTTTCTTCTGATGGGTCTAATACATTATTATTTTTTCTTTGATTCGTGATCATCTCAGCAACGATCGATGAAGATGAAATCAGATCATGTTCGACAATAGCAACCACTTCCTCCGACTGAATAACATGATCTCCACCAATATGAATAAACATTATTCTCCCTCATTTCCTTGAACAACCATTCCATTTTTCACTCTAAACAGCTCCGCCTGTACAAGTGTTTCATGTTTTATGCCGTCTACACTTGTTGTGGAAACAAAAGTCTGAACTTTACCTTGAATCGTATTTAATAAGTGTGACTGTCGAAAATCGTCTAGTTCACTTAATACATCATCAAGAAGTAAAATTGGATATTCGTTTACTTCACTATAAATTAGTTCAATTTCAGCGAGTTTTAAAGATAGGGCTGTTGTACGTTGTTGGCCTTGTGATCCATACGTTTGTACATCTTTTCCATTCACGAAGAACATTAAGTCATCACGATGTGGACCAAGAAGTGTTGTTCCACGTTCGACTTCTTTATTTTCTATTTCAAAAAATTTATTTTGGTATATATTTCTTATTTTCTCCTTATTCCAGTCTTCTGATACACGAGCAGACGAATCATATGTAATTTCTAACGTTTCTTTATGTCTGCTTATTCCTTGATGAATTGGAGTAGCCCATTTCCGCAATAGATCTAAAAAGAGAAACCTTTTCTCATGAATAATTGCAATATGATCTAAGACTTGATCTGTTAGCACGTGCAGCATTGTTCGATCTAGTTGCTTATTCCGTTGTAAATTCTTTAATAGTGCATTTCGTTGTTTCAAAATCTTTTGATATTGTCCTAAATGATAAATATAGGTTGGTTGAATCTGACCAATTTCCATGTCAATAAAACGCCTTCTGATTTGAGGACTACCTTTAACAAGATTTAGATCCTCTGGTGCAAACATTACTACATTTAATGCACCAATATAATCACTAAGGCGTTTTTGTTCTAAATGATTAAGCTTTGCCTTCTTACCTTTTGCAGAAAGGACAATTTCTAGTGGAAATGTTCGTTTACGTTTATGAATGTTACCTTCTATTGTAGCATATTCTTTATCCCAATGGATAAGTTCTTTATCTCGAGAGGTTCGATGTGATTTTGAAAACGCCAACATATAGATAGATTCCATTAAATTTGTTTTACCTTGAGCATTGTCCCCAATTATAACATTAATTTTATCATGGAAAGATAGGTGTAGTTGCTCATAATTTCGAAAGTTTCTTAAGTTTAATTGGTTAATATACATTGGGATTCCCTTTCAGTACGCGTTCAAAAAGTTGCTATTCATTTGGTGGAATTTTTGAATATCCTCTTTCATTGGAAAATTAGACGATCTGCTTTCGATACTATTCTGCTGTAATAGTAAAAGAGCCAGATTCTTTACAATCTATTACATCTCCTGGATATAATTTTCTTCCTCTACGATTTTCAAGAGTACCATTTACATATATCTGATATTCGGATAAAAAATGTTTAACCATTCCACCAGATTCTACAATATTCACCAATTTCAAAAATTGACCTAATTGGATGTATTGTGTTTGAATTGAAACTTCTTCTTTCATAAACGATCACCTATCTTTTTTAGTCTCTTATTTCATTTTACTAAACATCATCAAAGAAGAAAAGTCTGTCGGTACCATACATACAATTAAAAACCCTGACGAAAGATGTAGCTTTGTCAGAGTTCAAAAGAAATTAGTATGTTCGGACAGGTAAAATTAGTTGTAAAATTTGATCGTTTTCAGTTGGACGAATGATAAAAGGTCGCATTGCACCTGTGAATTCAATTTTGACTTGATCACTATCAATTGCTTTTAGTGCGTCTAGCATGTACTTGGAACTGAAAGATATTTTTAATTCTTCTCCATTTATATGTTTGGCAGTTACTTCTTCCAGGACACGTCCGATTTCAGGTGAATTACTACTTACTTCTAATTGATTGTTTGGCTTTGTCACAAGTTTTACCACGTTATTTTTATTTTCTTTCGCTAGAAGTGATGCACGATCTATCGCTCTAAGCAGATCATTCGTGGAAACATAAACGATCGTTTTGCTTTGTTCAGGTATTAATCTAGAAGTTTCTGGGTAGTTTCCGTCTAATAATCTTGATAAAAAATAAACGTTTTTTGTTTGAAACATTATTTGATTTTGCATTATACAAATATTCACATTTTCCTGTGTATCCCCAATAATTTTATTTAATTCATTCAAACTTTTCCCTGGTATGACAACACTTGAAAATCCCAAAGTTTGGTTTTCAAAAGGAATTTGCCTAGATGCTAGACGATGACTATCTGTTGCAACAAAGTATAAGTTATTATCGATAGCTTTCACGTTAACTCCAGTTAAGATCGGGCGCGTTTCAAGTGTGGAAATGGCGAATGCAGTTTGTCTGATTAAATCCTTTAGCATATCACTGGGAAGATCGAAGCTGTCCTCATTATGTATTTGAGGTAGCATTGGATATTCTTCTGCATCTTGTCCATTCAAACTAAATTCGGCACTTCCAGAACGAATTGTTACTTTTAGTTTTTCATCTACTTCTAATTCTACAGTCTTGTCGGGTAATTTACGTATGATTTCTGGAAAATATTTAGCCTGTAACACAACACTGCCAGTTTCAATTTGCTCAACGTAAACAATGCCATTTTCTTCTATCGGAATAAAGGATTCAATTGAGATATCAGAATCACTACCAGTTAGTTTAATACCATTGTTTGTTGCTTCTATTTTTATTCCGCTTAAAATTGGAATTGTTGTCCGAGAAGATATTGCCTTTATAACATTTTGAACACTTTCCATTAACGGTTCGCGTTGAATGATAAATTTCATAAAAATCCTCCTAGTGGAAGTTCTATATATTATTTTTATTTATAAAATATAGTAGTAATAGTAATAGGGACTGTGATTATGTGTATAACTCTGATTTTATATGAATCAACAATCAATTTCGCTGTGGATAGATTGTTGATAAATCAGATAAGTTATACACGTTATTCACATGTGGATAACGATTATGTTTTTAATCTTTCTTTTATTTCTTCAATATCTCTTTGAAGTATTTGATCATTGCTTACCATTTTTGAAATTTTTTCGTGTGCATGAATTACTGTTGTATGATCCCTTCCACCAAATTCCTCTCCAATTTTAGGCAAAGAAAAGTCGGTCAATTCTCTAGATAAAAACATAGCAATTTGTCTGGGAAAGGCTATTGATTTTGTTCTTTTTTTGGCGGAAAATTCTTCAAGTTTTACATTATACTTTTCTCCAACAACTTCTTGAATCGCTTGAATTGTCACTACTTTTGGTTTTGAACTTGGAATGATATCTTTTAAAGCATCAGCTGCTAAAGGAGCATCAATATCATTATTAATTAAAGACGAATAAGCAACAACTCGGATCAATGCTCCCTCTAATTCACGTATATTTGTATCGATTTGGTTTGCAATATAAAGCATCACTTCATTAGGAATGTCCAATCCTTCTGCTTTCGCTTTTTTTCGGAGAATGGCAATTCTTGTCTCTAAGTCAGGTGGAGTTATATCCGTAATTAGACCCCACTCAAAACGGGAACGTAATCGATCCTCTAGAGTCGGAATTTCTTTAGGTGGTCGATCACTAGAAATGACTATCTGCTTACTTTCCTCATGTAATGTATTAAATGTATGAAAAAATTCCTCTTGTGTTTGTTCTTTTCCAGCTAAAAATTGAATATCATCAATAAGTAGAACATCAACATTACGATATTTGTTGCGGAAGTTTATTGCTTTATTATCTCGAATGGAATTAATAAATTCATTTGTAAATTTTTCAGACGACAAATAGACCACTTTTGCTGAAGGGTTATGATCCAATACATAATGACCAATCGCGTGCATTAAGTGTGTTTTACCTAAACCAACACCTCCATAAATAAATAATGGATTATACGCTTTAGCAGGAGCCTCAGCTACAGCTAGAGAAGCTGCATGTGCAAATCGGTTTCCAGAACCAATAACAAACGTGTCAAACGTATATTTTGAATTCAGCATACTTTTAGGATAATCGTCACTATCATTTTGCCTGAATTTCGATACCTTTTTAACGGATGGTTTTTCTTCATCTTCTTCACGGTACGTATCTGGGATAATGAATTTTGTTTTTAGTTTAGCTCCCGTAACTTCATATAATGCATTAGAGATGAGCTCCGTATAACGATTTTCTAACCAATCTCTTGCAAATTCATTAGGGGCAGAAATAATGAGGGTATCGTCTTCTAAACTACTTGCTTTTGTGTTTTTGAGCCAAGTATCATAACTGGGTTTACTCACTTTGTCTTCCATTGACTTAAGAGTATTCACCCATAGTTCCTGAATATTTTCCAATCTAAAGTCACCCCTTTCGTTCGGATAGCAAGGTAAAAAAGAACTCTATTGATTTAAACAGAGTCTTTCTAGTAAGTGTTCGTTTCAATTTTTAAATGCATGGATGCAAGGCCTCAACAATGTACTTTTATTTTGGAATATAAGTGTGCCATTGTGGATAAAAAATAGGCTGATAGTATGAGTTAAAAAGAGTTATCAAAGTTTTCCACAGCAATGTTGATAATATCAATAACAGGTATGTGTGTAAATGTCCACACATTATCCACAACCTGTGGAAAACCCGTTTTTTAGTGAGGTTAAATTCAATGTTAAAACACAAATATAATACCAAATAAATATAGATATAGCAATGGTTTTTCGACAGTTATCCACAATAACTACAGGTTGTAGATAATTTTTATCCACACTACTATATTTTGTGATTTATTTGTCGATAAATGTTGTGGAAAGAATTTTGATGAAGAAACATTTTCCACAACTACTGTGGATAGATAAAAAACCAACAGCACTGAAGAGTAAAAAATTTTTCGAGATAATTTGATAAAATACCAACCCTAAATATGCTAAAAATGGTAAAATTGAGTGTAATAAATGCTGATAAATGGCGTATTTTAGGGGGGAATGAAAATT
>NZ_JAMQKB010000031.1 GCF_028416575.1 Terrihalobacillus insolitus
GACATATGTAACGGCTATCTTGTTTTTATAGACTCGATTAGAGAAGTACGTTTTTGTGCCCATCGCCATTCTCCTTTCCCTTCATAATTAAATTTTATCAGAACAAATGTTCTAAGTCAAGAAATTTTATCTCCTCCGGAGGGGCGATTCATCCCCCACTTATTATTGGTGTTACCCACCCACCTTCATATAATGGAAGTGGGGGGTCTTCTCGCCCGTGAAAAGATAAACGGTTTTATTATTAAGTCATCAGGATTAGTCCACATAGTTAATGCCCTCTTTAAAGACCAACAACTTAATAACAAGTAAAAAAGTGTTGAAAAAAGAAGGCGCCAGGATTGAATGATACGCAAAATGAGCACCATAAAAACTAAGGTTAAAGCAACTTTTCTTACATAAACGAGATCCCTGATGAGAACGCGTTGAATTCATTTCCACCCTTCTTTGCGTCCTCATAGCCTTATGACTTACTCTAAATGGGATTTTATTACATCTATACATAAATCATTGACAATATTCATATTAATTGGAATAATGTAAATATTATACCGACATTCGTATTAAGTGGTTATAATTACTGTTTTACCTCGAATAACTCTTTTTCTAATTACTTACAATTTGACTAAATTGACAACGCTTCCATAAAGGTGGTTCTCCTCATGCTTTGGGTTATTTTAATATCTGCTATCACTATTTTATCCGTCTATTTTGGATTAAACAAAAAAAGACCTATTTTATTTACATTGCCTTTTGCCGCTATTTTTCTATTTTTGCTTGTAAAAATCATGTTGGTTCCAATACCTTTTTGGGATACAGTTCGCTTTATTTTTGATTTACGGGGATAAAATCCAAGTTGTTCAATGGAAGCACGTACTTTGAAAGGGGGTGATTATGTGCGAAAAATAGACAAAAAAGAAGCGGATGCGTATTTCCGTGCAAGGGTAATCCTGATCACTAGTTGTTTAGCAATCGGATTCATTGTTTCCTATCTCGTTGTTTTCTTGGCCGAATCGCTGCTAAATTTCTCCTTTAATGGCTTTCCGCTTTCCTACTACATGGGAGCGCAAGGAGCAGTTATCACATTTATTTTACTCCTTTTTGCTAATGCCATTATAAGCGATAAACTAGATGCAAAGTTTGGTTTAGCTAAAAAAACAAACCAAGAAATGGACACAGGAAACACACTTAATCAGTAGAATTTCTTTTCAAAACAGAGGGGGGTACTAATGGATACACAATTTCTTGTTTCCCTTGCCTTAATTGTTGCAACTTTCGGCTTATATATAGGTATAGCCATTTTTAACAAGGCAAAGGAAACATCAGACTTCTACGTAGCAAATCGAAGTGTATCATCTGTCTATAATGGAATGGCAATCGGTGCTGACTGGATGAGCGCTGCATCCTTCATTGGAATGGCTGGTACCATTATGATTCTCGGATATGATGGTCTGGCTTACATTATGGGTTGGACTGGTGGATATTTACTTTTAACCTTTTTAATTGCACCACAGCTTCGTAAATATGGACGTTATACAGTTCCTGAATTTATCGGTGACCGTTATCAAAGCGATGTAGCGCGATTAATTGCAGCATTGGCCACGATCATAATTAGTTTCACCTATTCAATTGGACAATTATCAGGCTCTGGAGTCGTTATCGGACGCTTACTTGAGGTCAACACAGCTACAGGCACGATGATAGGTGTTGTACTCATTGCCTTTTATTCTGCACTCGGCGGAATGAAAGGGATAACATGGACTCAAGTTGCCCAATACGTTATTTTAATTACTGCATATCTTATTCCCGTCATTTTCATGTCTTTGCAACTTACAAATAACCCGATCCCTTGGTTATCATACGGAGAGATAGTCGGCCAGCTGCAAGACCTTGACAAACAGCTTGGCGTATCGGAGTATGTAGTTCCATTTACTGAAGCAACAAAATGGCAGTTTCTAGCACTTTTATTTACATTAATGGCTGGCACAGCAGGACTTCCACATGTTATTGGTCGTTTCTTTACTGTTCCTACCATGAAGGCTGCCCGTTGGAGTGGTGCATGGGCATTACTTTTCATCGGCCTTCTCTATTTATCAGCACCTGCTTATGCAGCGTTTTCTCGTTTCATTTTAATGACAAAGGTTGCAGGCTCTTCCATCAACAATTTGCCTGCTTGGACGTCTTCATGGGTAGATACAGGTCAATTATCAGTTGCAGATCAAAATGGAGACGGGATTTTGCAATGGACCGAGCTTATTATTAGCAAGGATATAGTCGTAATGGCAACACCTGAAATTGCTGATTTAGGCATATTTGTTATTGGGCTCATGGCAGCTGGTGCAATGGCAGCAGCACTATCAACTGCTGGAGGATTAATGATTTCTATCTCTGCAGCACTTTCACACGACATTTATTTCCGTTCCATTAACCCTAATGCAAGTGATAAAAAACGTTTATCTGTAGGAAGATGGTCCATCATTATCGCTACCGTTGTTGCAGGACTAGTAGCATTAAACCCACCTGGCGCTATCACACAAATTGTTGCATGGGCCTTTGCGCTAGCATCAGGTTCGTTCTTCCCCGCACTTGTATTAGGGGTATGGTGGAAGCGTTCAAATGGGCCAGGAGTAATAGCTGGGATGCTAACTGGATTAACGGTAACACTAGCATACATTTTTGCCGCAAAATACGGTGGGTTTACCATCCTAGGCATTATTGATACAGGAGCTGGTGTGTTCGGTGCCACTTCTGCCATTATCACAAACATTATTGTTTCTCTAGCAACTCAAGCACCACCGCAAAAAATTCAAGATGAAGTAATAGACCTCCGTTATCCAGAACAAATAACGTATAAAAACGGCGAGGTTTGGATTGACGAATCAAAGAACGCATAGGTATTTTTGCCGAAAAGGGTGAATCGATCGTTTGATGGATTCATCCTTTTTAGTTGCGAAACACATACAGCTGCCACATATGGTAGAATATAGTTGGAGTGGAATATTCGAACTACTTCAAAGGAGATGAGAGCAGTGAAAGAGGAAATCATAAAACGCTTCACTACATATGTAAAAGTGGATACACAATCGGACGAGAATAATGAAAATTGCCCATCCACATCAGGTCAAATTACACTGGCAAAAATGCTAGTAGAGGAACTAAAGCAAATAGGAATGGAAGACGTTACAATTGACGATAACGGCTATGTGATGGCTACCCTTCCTGCTAATACGAAAAAGCAGGTACCAACGATTGGCTTTTTGGCGCACGTTGACACAGCTTCCGATTTTACTGGTGCCAATGTGAATCCTCAACTAGTAGCAGACTATGATGGAGGCGATATTGTACTAAATAATGATCTAAACGTGGTGTTGTCACCAAAGGAATTTCCTGAATTGCCAAGGTATAAGGGACATACGCTTGTTACTACTGACGGAACTACCCTGCTTGGTGCAGACAATAAAGCCGGAATTGCTGAAATCATGACTGCAATGGCTTATCTAATCAACCATCCAGAAATCAAACACGGAAGAATTAGAGTCGCCTTTACACCTGATGAAGAAATCGGTCGGGGACCACATAAATTTGATGTAGATCAGTTCAATGCCTCCTATGCATATACGGTTGACGGTGGTCCACTAGGTGAACTTCAATTTGAAAGCTTTAATGCAGCTGCAGCTAAAATAACTTTTAAAGGAAACAACGTCCACCCTGGTACCGCAAAAGATAAAATGATAAACTCAACAAAGCTTGCAATGGAATTCCACAGCCATCTGCCAAAAGAAGAGGCGCCAGAGTACACAGAAAACTATCAAGGCTTCTATCACCTTCTCTCTTTTCAGGGTGATGTAGAAGAAACAAAGCTTCATTACATTATTAGAGACCATGACCGCGACATTTTTAATAGCAGAAAAGAGAAAATAGAACAAATTGTCGCTGATTTAAGAGGAAAGTATGGGCAAGACAGCATTTATTTCGAAATGACAGATCAATACTATAATATGGGTGAAAAAATTAAGCCTGTTAAAGAAATTGTAGATCTTGCGCATCAAGCAATGGAAAATGTAAATATTAAACCGCTTGTAAAGCCAATTCGCGGTGGTACCGACGGATCACAGCTATCCTATATGGGATTACCTACTCCAAATATTTTCACTGGTGGAGAAAATTATCATGGAAAATTTGAATACATATCCCTCGACAACATGGAAAAAGCAGTTAATGTGATCATCGAGATTATTCGATTATTTGAAGATAGAGCTACTGATTAAAATTCTATGTGGACTGAGATACCGCTATTTTCAGTAAATGGCCATGGAAATACGATAACAAAACAGCACTTGCCTAGTTAACAAGTGCTGTATCTTTGTTCATTTAAACCAAATAGATCCTTGTGCTAATCCTGACTCCTAAACACATTGGACAAATCAATACTTAAATCCGCAAATGTCCATACAGGCAGTGTATTATCTTTAAAATACGTTGCCTCATGTTTATATCGATCTTCATTCAACAAGTACACTTCAACAGTCTCATGTACGGGATCTACTATCCAGTATTCTTTAATGCCCGCTGTTTGATATCTATTATACTTTACCATTCTATCTTTTTTTGCGGTTGAAGGGGAAAGAACCTCCACCACTAAATCTGGTGAACCAATAATTCGTTTCTCATTAATTTTGTTACTGTCACAAACAACTACTAAGTCTGGTTGTACCCATTCCTCCACTTTGTTCAAATCTTCCCTTTCATCTGAAAGACAAACATCAATAGGAGATACAAAAACGCGACAGTTTTCCCCCCTGAGATACAAGCCGAAATCAACAGACAGTTGGGTTACAACATCTTGATGTTTAGGAGAAGGGGATGGTGACATGTTATAAATTTTACCAGCGATAACTTCATATCTTACATCTTCATCAAGCCTTAAATACTCGTAATAATTAAAGGCCTTTGTCTCATCTGCTAAACCCACCGAATCACCATCCTTGTAAACGGATAATCTCCCTTCATTATACCATGAAGGCGTTTCATTTCACCGATAAGTTGAAAGTAGTATTTGTGCACTTAGCTAGTCTGAGAGTTCAGCAAAGATACGGATATCAAGTTGATAAATGTCTAGTATAGCTTAGCCCGGGATGAAACAACCATCTGGGCCGCACACTAATCCTTGATTTCGCTGTTGCTCTTCTTGCTGTTTTTCCTTTGCTAATTGTCCTTTTTGCCAGTCAAAGTCTATTTCTGATCCGAATTTCTCTGGGTAGCGGATATACCAGCGTTGCTTACGGATCGTAAAGTTGTCAGGATCGAGTAAGATGGCATCATCCAATTCCTTTAAAGCTTCCTCGTTTTTTCCATGCTTTGCATACTCCATGCCTAGTTTGAATTTCGTTTGAGCAAGTTGGAGCTGAAGATCTGACTCAGCACTCCTTACTGGCGCATCATCAAATTCAACCTTTTCTACTTCTTTATTTATTAGCTGCTCCACCGCTTTTACATGGTCAGAATTATCTACCTTGAATCCTTCCTTAATCATGCGAATCGTTCCATTTTCATCAACAAAAATTCCATTAGGTACGACTTTAAAGCGAAACATATTGACGAGCTTATTATCGGTATCGACAACCGTTGGAAATGTTGTTCCCTCTACATATGGTTTCACCACATCAGGGCCTTGCCCATCAACAGCAACGGAAAGGATTTCAAAGTTCTTGTCTTTATTTTGTTCATAAATCTTCTGCCAACCTGGCAGCTGCTCACGACAACGTCACCAAGACGCCCACATAAAAATTAACGTATTCTTACCAAGTAAATCATGAATGGAAACTTCCTTTCCATCCAAACTCTCTAATGTTACATCATCCATTTTTTCAAGTAACAAAATAATTCCTCCTTTTATTATATTCTTATTCAATCATCATTCATTTCTTTCATTAATCTTGCATTTGTATCAATCCATGAACAATCTCTGGCATTTCTTCTTCCGTAATTGTCCGGAAATCAATACATACTCGTTCATCTTGAATTCGTGAAATGATTGGTGGTGTATGTGCTCGAAGCTTTGCTGCCACTTCATGCGCAGATAGCTGTTCGTGCACGATTGTTGCGATAAAAGTAGGTAGCTCCAAACCAGGCATTGTTCCTCCACCTACTTGTGAAGTACTCTCTTCTACATGCACACGGAAAATAGCTGTATTTGAGCAAAGGACTTGTTGGAAATCGAAAGCTTGTTGTTTTATTTCTTCCAATGTGCGGGTAATGTCTCTAATCGTAGGTATCTGTTCTACAGATCGCTCCGACAGGTATGACTTTAGCGTTTCCTCCAGTGCGGCAAACGTCATTTTATCGACACGCAGTACCCTTGCCAACTGATGCTTTTTTAATTTATTGATGATTTCCTTCTTTCCAACAATGATACCAGCCTGTGGTCCACCTAGCAATTTATCACCACTAAAGGAAACTAGATCCACTCCTTGATCGATCACGTTTTTCACAACTGGCTCATCACCAATTCCTCTCTGTTCAAAATCAAAGAGAGAGCCACTTCCTAAGTCTTCGTAAAATAAAAAATGTTGCTGATTTTTTTTTAACGCAACGAGTTCCTCCGTTGATACAGACTCCGTGAAGCCAATCGTCTTAAAATTACTCGTATGCACCTTCATGATCATGGCGGTACTCTCTGTTATTGCATTTTCGTAATCATATACGTGTGTTTTATTCGTTGTCCCGACTTCTATAAGTTGAGCACCACTTTCCTCCATAATCGATGAAATTCGGAAGGAACCGCCAATTTCTACAAGCTGACCGCGTGATACAATTACCTCTTGGGTGTTAGCAAGTGCGCGCAGTATGAGAAAAACGGCAGCTGCATTATTATTTACGACCATTGCTGCCTCTGCACCTGTTACTTGTTTTAACAGGTCTTCAATAATATCATGACGTGATCCTCGTTTTCCCTCCTTTATTTGGTATTCCAAATTAGAGTAGTTCCTTGCAACATCTGTAACATGTTGGATCGCTTGCTCACTTAAGCGCGCCCTGCCAAGATTAGTATGTAACACCGTTCCTGTTCCATTAATAACCCGAGTTAAGCGCTCTCTTTTCCATTGAATTACCCTTTTTTCTAAATCTTCAAATACCCAGTCTGTTATTTTAGCAGTGGATAACTCTACAGACGAACGTCCTTTTAACATTTGTTCTCGAACGTCACGAACACCTTGCTGGATAAATTTCGTCATCTGCTCTCTCGTAAGCTCATACAAATTTAAATACGTTTCAAACCGCTCATCTTTTTGTATTTCATGAACGGGCGGCAGCAATCGTAAATATTCTTTCATTTCTTGTCCTCCATCATACAAGCATTAACCTACCACTAGGGAAAAACTACTCTTCCTTACCTATATTATCCCTGGTTTTCCATTAGCCTCACGATTTCTTCCACTTTAGGATACTGACGCGACTCGAGCTTTGAATGAAGCTGATTTCCGTTTACGGTAACCTCAAATGCACCACCAGAGCTTGGAATAAGCTCCATTACAGAAATTTCGGATCGAAAATGAGTAAATAGCTGCTCCGCAAAACTTGCGGCCTTTGGTGCATAATTTCATTGCATGCAAAATTCAACCGAAACCTTATAATCCATTCCTCTCATCCCTCCTCATTCGTGTCATAGTATATTTTGTAATCAGCATCTTGTAAAAAGCTTTGTACTGCTGATCCTCCCCTAGTTTTATTACACATCATTCCTCACTATTTATTCTCCATTTTCGCTTATCTTCTAGACGAGTGGTCCACTTTAATTGATCTAATAATTCCAGAAACGGAATCAAAAATTTTCTCGACACATTTAGTACATCCTTAGCTTCCTTCAGCCCAAACGTTTCTCCTGTTTGTTTTCTAAGTTTTGCTAAAGCTGCTTCAAATGATGTACGGTGAACAAGCATATCATCTGTTAACCGATAAGCTTGATCTGATTGAACAAGATAAGTGGCAAGCTCAGCCCCTTCATTTTTGGATAGTGGGGTAGCCGCTACATATTCCTCCCACTTTTTCACCTCGACGTTGTCTGCTTGAAGTTGATCGATTATTTCCTCCATACGTGCTTTCCATCTTTTAGGCAAGTGTGGGGTAAAAGTTGATATAGCAATGAATTGGTCTGTTTTTTGGATATCTTCGTCTTGCATCAACTTAGTTATGCCAAACTCAACAAAAGACTTAGGATATAGTCCACTAAAAAATTGAACCAGTTCCGCTTTCGGCATACCAAGTCTCATAGGGAAATCATTATGATAGCCTTCAAGTTGATCGATTACTCCATCCTTCAGTTTCAAAAATATTTTCGTTAATCCGTACTTTTGGTTCGACACCTTAATTATGTTTCCATCTGCTATCTCTTTTTCGATCGTTTCCTTCAACTCGTTTTCATCCAATGATGTGAGTTGAATGAGTTCCTTTTCATCCAGTAAAAGATGTTTTGCGAGCACATCATCGATTAAATCCTTTGGTGTGCCCTCTTGTTTTTTACGTAGCATTTGAATCGTTTCGGCACCAAAACGATATTTACCGCCCTTTGGCTGGATGATCCAACCACCTCCAAGCGTTTCAACAGGGGTCGGGCGCCGTAAAATGAATCTGTCTCCACGACGAACGACCACATTCTCATCCAAGCGAATTTGGCACAGCACCTCATCACTTTCCTGCTGTACTTCATTTCGATCAAAAAAAACAATTTTCCCCATTACCTCAGACGTACCCACGTGTATTTTTACTGGTGCACGTTGTTTAATAGGAATGGTCAATTCATCCACAAATTGCAATACAACATCAACTGTATCTGTCACTAGAAAATGATCCGACGAAACGAGCACGTTCCCTCTACTCACCTCGTCACGATCAACACCACTTAGATTAATTGCTGTCCTTTGCCCTGCTCGAGCCTGATCCTGATCCTGATGATGCACTTGGATTTGTCTTGCTTTCACCTTTTTCCCTTTTGGAAGCAACGTTAATTGACTTCCTTTTTGTATTATTCCTTCATAGATCGTTCCTCTTACCACCGTTCCTTGCCCCTGAACAGAAAACACCTGATCTATCGGTAATCGAAATGATCCATATGCATCTCGGTGATCGACCTCTGTTAATGCATCCCGTATCGTTTGCTTCAACATACTTATTCCATTTCCTGATAGACTATCTACATATACAAACGGTGCATTACTGAAAATGGTCCCAGCTAAACCGTCTTTAACATCTTCTGCAACCAGCTCCAACATTTCTTCATCAACACGATCCATCTTTGAAATGGCTACAATACAATGCTGAATACCAAGAAATTCTAATATCTCTACATGTTCTCTCGTTTGGGGCATAACCCCTTCGTCTGCAGCAATGACAAGTACGACTAAATCGATCCCTGCAACACCTGCGATCATCTGTCGAATAAAGCGTTCATGTCCAGGTACATCCACAATAGAGATATGGGTTCCATCCTCTGTTCGTAAAGGAGCATAACCTAGTTCTATGGAGATACTGCGTTCTTTTTCTTCCTTTAGACGATCCGTATCAATATTCGTTAATGCTTTCGTCAGTGTCGTTTTTCCATGATCAATATGTCCAGCCATACCAATCGTGTAATACACGTCATCCATTGCCGTTACCCGCTTTCTAATTTGTTGGTACTTCCACTTTAATCTTTTCTAGTGGCGTGTTTCAAGTTTCCCGTTTTGCCCAATATAAAAAAGTGGCTCATCGGTTTGAAAACGGATGAACCACTCATTCTTGTTGATTAATTAGCCTTTGGTCTAATCTTCTCGACTACTTTTCTCTTCAGCAATTCCAAACTGTACTTTGGGATCATTAGACATCTCAATGTCTATCCCTGTCCTGTCTGTTGTTTTTGCATATGCAGGGGTTTGTGGAAGCTTCGTCTGATTTCTGCCTTTCTTATTTCGGTGCTCATCTCTTCCCATCTTATTACCCACCTCTTTTCCCTCTTATGATTCTTAGTATGATTTAAATCAGTTTGTAACATGTGTCGTCATGAAAAAAATTTTTTAAGACGGATTGTTTTCATTTAATATGGTTGGTATAACTTCTTTGTCTTGCATATCACATGTTACATCTTGTACAATAAACTTTGTGATAAATGAAGGAAACCATCTGTTCAAACTTAATCATATGTAATGGGGTTGGATGGGTGACTGGTGTCCCCCTGGGTCTTCAAAACCCTGAGGGAGGCGCGTGCCGTCTCCGGTGGGTTCGATTCCCACACAGTCCCGCCATATCACCATTTCAAATGTATTGGGTATCCCTAACACATGAGGAAGAATGCCACCTATTCACTACCAAGGTGCCGATTAGGTGTCGTACCTTATTCATCCGTAATGATTTAGTGACATGACTGTAAATATCTGTCGTAGTGCCAGTTTTTGAGTGAACCAGCCGCTCAGCGACCACTTTTGGGTGAACCCTTTTACCCACTTAATTCTTCAATGGTTTCTTTCATACTGGAAACAGGTGGGTCGGGCAAAACTTCAGCTCCCTTCCAACCGCTTCTATAACTATTGATCACGCCATCAAAATCAAAAACTATCGTCCGTTTATTTTTGCCCATGCCCTTGTCTCCTTTTCATCATTTGAAATAACCCTTCTATAGGATAAACCAGAAGGAATCACGGTATCCAATTATCACTTCCCACTATAAAATAGGAATGATAAAATAAAGAAATAACTTAACCTTTAATGGAGGTGGATTTTCAATGAATCTCTATCGTAAGGAAGAAGCTTCTGTCGATGAATATTATACTATCCGTGAAAGCAGTGAAGAACATTTGGAATATATTGATGGATTGATTTTCATGTCTCCATCACCTTCAACCAAGCATCAGAGAATTGTTGGAAGACTCTACACCAAGATGGCATTGTTTTTTGAAGGGAGGTCCTGTGAAGTACTTCCAGGTCCTTATGATATTGAATTGAAAAATGACTCTACGATTGAAACGAATGTCGTCATTCCTGATATAAGTGTCATCTGTGACAAGAGTGGTTTTACTGAAAAAAGATATGTGGGTGTTCCAAGTTTGATCGTTGAGATTCTTAGTCCCTCCAACCAGTCCCACGACTTGATTACAAAGCTAAATTTATATATGGATTATGGAGTGAATGAATATTGGATTATTAATCCGATGCTCGATATGATTACGATCTACTCTTTAAATGATGAAGTTGCTTATATTCAACATGATGCCAACCGTAATAAAGGCCATGTGACATCTGCGCTTTTTCCTAGGTTAAAGATTGATTTAGAGGGATTGTTTGTCAAAAACAATTAATCCAGCATTCCTTTTTTGCTAACTTTCTTTTTTGTAATCACCTTTTATTCTTGTATTCATTAAAATCCATTCTTACACTTCCCTCCTATTCTTGTTTTATTGTTCCCAACAAGCAAGTTCTATTCCCTCCTTTTTTCTTTACAAAAATCTCATATAGTGCGTGTTTAAACCAAACCTCATTTAGTCAGAATTGAACTGGCAGAGATGAGATGATTACTTATGTTGGTTATAAAGCAAATTAATATTTCAAAAAGGCTATTGACCCCTCATAACTTTCTCCTAATTTGAAAAAAATACAAAAGCAAGTTAAGTGACAAACTCATTTGAATTCGTGATAATTGATGGGGAATCGGATTTAAAGATTGGCAACTAGCCATAGCAAAATACTAAAGGATGATACGGAATGAAGGTCGTTCTAGCAACACCTAATTTTCACCAACCGCGTGGGAATACCGTGACTGTTCAGCGGATTGCGGATAATCTGGAACATCTAGGTGTGCAAACAGATATTGTTTCTACTACTGAAAGAGATTCCACTGCTACTTTTCCAGACGCAGATATTGTACACGGCTTTCACGCTTATCGTTTTTATACGTTCATGAAACAATTAGGGATGACACTAGATCCCTATATGATTACACTAACTGGGACTGATTTAAATCACGATTTGTTTGATGAAAAAAGACGGGGTGACGTCCTCGCTTGTTTAAATGGTGCAGAGGCTGTCCATGCATTTGACGAAAAAGCAAAGGAGATACTCTTGCAGGAAGCACCCAAAATAAAGGACAAAACATACGTTATCGCGCAAGGAAACAGTGATTTCCCAAAAGTTAAGCCGCCTATCGAAAAAGAGGAGAACACTTTTTTATTTGTTTTACCCGCGGGTATTCGAAAAGTAAAAAATGTCCCTAGCGCGATCAATATGCTACGTGTTCTCCACGACAAATATGTTCATGTTCGACTTTGGTTAGTAGGTCCTATACTCGAAGAAGAAGAAGGAGATATTGTTAAAGAACTCGTAGACCAGCATGCTGATTGGGTTCAATACCTCGGACAGGTGCCTCATTCTGAAATGGGCGCCATTTATGAACGGGCTGATGTTGTCTTAAACACCTCACATTCTGAGGGACAGTCCTCCGCTCTACTCGAGGCCATGGGCTATGGCATTCCTGTCCTCGTTTCAGACAATCAAGGTAATCGAAATATTGTCACACATCAGGAGACTGGTTTCGTTTACGATACACCAAACCAATTTCTTGAATTAGCAGAACAAATCATGAATAATGATAAATTACAACAGGATATAGGTGTATCAGCAAAACAATACACGACCAAAAATCATTCTGGTGTTTATGAAGCAGAAGCACTATTTCGAATATATCGTAGCATTTTGCACATCTAATGATCTGAAATGCCTACTAAAAAATAATACTGGGAGTGAAAAGAATGTCTAGAGAAGAAGTCGTAAAGTTAACGTCGCTTTCTAGTAAAGGTGGCTGAGGATGCAAAATTGGTCCTGAAGACCTGGCGCAGGTACTGCGTCATTTACCAAAATCTGTCCCTGACCCTAATTTGCTTGTTGGCTTAGAAACATCTGATGATGCAGGTGTCTACAAAATTAATGATGATACAGCACTCGTTCAAACATTAGATTACTTCACACCGATAGTGAATGATCCTTACATGTTTGGTCAAATTGCCGCAGCAAATGCTTTGAGTGACGTTTATGCAATGGGTGGTAAACCCATTACAGTCATGAACATTGTTGGTTTCCCTATTAATACACTGGATAAAAGTGTTCTCGCTGACATACTTGCCGGTTCCTCTGACAAGGTAAACGAATCTGGAGCTGTGTTAGTTGGTGGACATTCCATCGATGACCAAGAACCAAAATTTGGTTTGTCTGTAACTGGTACTGTTCATCCAGATAAAATTCGATCAAACGCTGGTGCAAAACCAGGCGACAAACTAATAATAACCAAACCAATCGGTGTTGGAATCCTTACCACAGCAATAAAGAATGATTTGCTCGACAAAGAAGCACTAGAGGAAGTCACGAGCGTGATGGCAACACTGAACAAGCACGCTGCTGAAGCAATGGAAAACTATACGGTAAATGCGTGCACAGATATTACTGGCTTTGGACTTCTCGGACATACACTTGAGATCGCAACTGGAAGCAACGTTGGGATTACGATATCACATAAAACCGTTCCGATCTTATCCAAGACGAAAGAGCTTGCCGAACAAAATGTTATCCCAGGTGGTACACGAAAAAATCATCAATGGTTATCTGGAAGTATAGATTATGACAGCAGCATTACTGAAATCGAGCAACTTATCCTCTGTGATGCCGTCACTTCTGGTGGATTGCTTATTTCTGTCCCAGAGGCTGAAGCAGACGCACTCCAACGTGATATGCAACAAAACGGTGTAGCATCCTCCATTATCGGGAGTGTAACAAGCGAAAATGCAGGGCGGATCACAGTCGTAAAATAAGGACAAAAGTGCGTTCTTTCTTTACGACTCCATACTATTAGTGCGTGTTCAAAAAGTCGCCGAAGATACGCAGCTTATCATTTGGTGACTTATTGAACAACTTCTATTAGAAAGGAATTGGATTCATGAAGGTACTTGTGACAGGTGGTGCTGGCTTTATCGGCAAACACGTCGTAACGGAATTGCTAAACAAGGATTACGCCGTCTCCATAATAGATAAACGTTACAGCTCATGTTTCAAAAATCAACCTAGTCTATCTTTTTATCAGGAGGATGTGACGACCAGTGTCGATTGGATATTCGAGAAAGAAAAGCCTGACTATGTCTTCCACCTGGCAGCACAGGTTGATGTCCATCAATCTGCTGTCGACCCTAATCTGGACGCAAATACGAACATTTTAGGTACGATAAATTTGTTAGAAAGCTGCAGAAAACATCAAGTTAAGAAATTTATTTTTTCTTCCTCTGCAGCAGTTTATGGCGAGCCATCTTACTTAGGAATTGACGAGAACCACCCGACAAATCCAATTTCTTTCTATGGGATATCAAAACTTACCGCAGAATCCTATATAAGAGCTTTTGCATCTATGTATGAGCTTAACTATTCGATCTTAAGATATTCCAATGTGTATGGGCATCGTCTAGAAAAGCAAGAAGGCGAAACAAATGTTGTTTCCATTTTTCTTCAACGAATGATGAAAAATACGCCTCCTATATTTTACGGTGATGGCAACCAAACGAGAGACTTTATACATGTAAAAGATGTTGCAGCTGCAAACCTAGCCACTATAAAAAAAGGCGATAATCAAACGTTTAACATAAGTACGAATACCCAAACAAGTTTACATCAGCTTGTCTGGGTATTAAATGACTTTTTAGGAAAACAACTGCAGCCGATCTATTACCCTAGACGAATGGGTGACATTCAGCAAAGTTATATGGATAACACCAAGGCTCTAACGGAACTTAATTGGAACGTAAACTTTCCTTTTGAAAAGGGAATCCAATTTACTATTGAGTACAGTAAAGAGAATGCAGATATAAAAAACAAATGAGGTGAGTGAGAATGAAAAAATGGTTGATGGTAATTTTAACAATAAGTTTTGTATTCCTTCTTTCCGCTTGCGGAACACAAGAGGAAGATGCACAGAACGCAGGGCAATCCGACGAGGAAAATCAATCGGATGAGGCAAATAAAGCAAAACAAGAAACCTTTACGATTGGCGTTATCCCTGCACAAACAGAAGGCACGATGGAAGGTGCAATGGATAAACTGCAATCCACGCTTAACGATGCATTGGATCAATCTGTTTCTATTGAAGTTTACCCAGATTACAATGGCGTTGTGGAAGCAATGAACTATGACAAAATTGACATGGCTTATTTCGGTCCTTTAACATACGTCATTGCACAAGAAAAAAGCGGCGCAAAAGCTATTATTACACAATTAATTGATGGAGAACCTTTTTATAACTCCTACATTATTACAAATGTAGATAATCCCTGGAATTCACTAGAAGATCTATTGCAGAACCCAGGTGAAATTGATTTTGCCTTTGGTGACCCAAATTCCACTTCTGGTTCCTTAATTCCTTCAATAGAGTTAAAGGATCGAGGCGTATATACATCAGATGATGATTACCAATTTAACTCTGTTCGGTTTACAGGTTCCCATGACGCAACTGCTTTATCCGTCCAAAACAAACAAGTGGACGCTGGGGCTATCGACAGTGCAATCTACAATCAATTAGTAGAATCAGGAAAAGTAGACGGCGAACAAATTAAAACGATTTGGAAATCCGAAAAACTCTTCCAATACCCTTGGGCTGTTCACAAGAATACAGATGAGGAAACAATTCAAAAGTTACAAAAAGCATTCTTAGCGATTGATGATCAAGAAATCTTGGATGCTTTTGGGGCAACAGGCTTTACAGAAGCAAGCAGTGATGATTACGAAAGTATTAGGCAAGCTGCCATTAAACAGGGAATCATTAAAGAATAGAGCTGATTATGGTGTGGTTTAAAAGGCGAAATCTTATTACATTTATTCTTCTAACGTTTTTTGTATACATTAGCATGAGATTAACAGAATTCGATCTAACAAAATTTAAAGACTTTAGAAATATGATTGACTTCTTGTCTCAATGGTTTCCAATGGACTATTCCAAGCTACCAGCTATGCTTCAAGATACGTTAGAGACGTTAGCTATGGCTTTTCTCGGCAGTATTCTTGGATTACTCATTGCCCTGCCTTTCAGTTTCGCCGCAGCACGTAACACTGCACCATCAAAGCTACTATTTCATTCAACAAGGATCGGGTTAAGCCTTGTTCGTTCAATACCAGAAATTGTATTTGGGTTAATTCTATTAACAACGCTCGGTCTTGGACCATTTCCAGCAGTTCTAGCTATCATGTTTCATAATGTTGGGGTATTAGGTAAATTAGTTTCTGAATTAATTGAGGCGGCTGACAGAGGGCCACAGGAAGCAATGAAGGCAGTTGGCGCGAAAAATTGGATTGCTTACCTTTTTAGTGTACTGCCACAAATTTGGCCGAATGTGCTGTCCCATTATTTTTATCGTTTTGAAGTAGCAATACGGACCTCCTTAATTCTAGGCTTTATTGGAGGTGGCGGGATTGGCCAGCGCTTATTTAACGATTTTAAGACATTCCAATACTCTTCCGTTTCACTTGATGTATTCATCATCATGCTAATGGTTATTGCGGTTGACTTCTTTGGAAGCTATGTGCGAAATAGGGTTATATAGGAGGCGTATGTTTCATATGATTGAGCTTAAACATTTATCCGTTCGCTACCCAAGAACAGTTCAAGACGCGCTTTCTGATGTTTCAGTCTCCTTCCAAAAAGGAGAATTTGTTTGTATCCTTGGGAAAAGTGGGGCTGGAAAATCGACGTTTATCCGATGTTTAAATAGACTTCAAAAGCCGACAAGTGGAGAAGTCTTTTTAGACGGATTACCAATAATGGATAAGAATGAGTTTGAAATACGACAGGTTAGGCGGGAGATGGGGATGATCTTTCAACATTTTAACCTGATCCCTCGTATGAGTGTTCTACAGAATGTCTTAACTGGCACGTTTGGCTATCGACATTCCTTAAGAAACTTGGTTGGTTTATTTACCGCTAAAGAGTTAGAATCAGCCAAACAAGTAATTGATGATGTTGGCTTATCTGAGATGTTGCATCGCAGAGTAGAAAATTTAAGTGGTGGACAGAAGCAAAGAGTGGGAATTGCTCGTGCTTTAGTACAACAACCAAGGATCTTACTCGGTGACGAACCAGTTGCAAGTCTTGATCCTGGAACAGCAAACCACATTTTTACCCTATTGAAGGATTTACACGATCGGCTCGGGTTATTAACTGTTATCAATGTCCATGACATAAATCTTGCTAAACGCTACGCATCACGGATTATCGCATTAAAAGAAGGACATTTGATTTTTGACGGAATCCCCGAAAATTTTACGGAAAACGAATTCCATGAAACATACGAATCAAAGCCCAAAAGCGTACTATTTCATTAAAACTCAAAACTGTGCCGCCACGACCTGCTTGCGACGCACAGAACGTGCTAGTGTCGACGTTGCCACAGGACGTGGCGATATTAGCGACCTTCTGATTTGTCGGCTTTTTGAACACGCATTTAAACAACAAATTATTTTGGAGGTGAACGAAAATGATCAAAAGTCCATGAGTGGTCGACTGCACAAGGGTCGTGTACGACTCCGACGATTCAGCTGTCGTTACTTCCATCTCACGGTCAAGAGAAAAGACCGTGGTACTCACATTTGACGATGGCCCAAGTAAAGTATTACCAAAATTATTAGACATTTTGAAAGCAGAGCAAGTACCAGCTATGTTCTTTTGGCAATCAAGACTCCTTTACCCTGAACGACCTTGGAAAAGAGTGCTTGAGGATGGCCATTTGATCGGGACACATACAACAAAGCATCTTAACTTAGTAAAACTTTCATATGAAGAACAGTATCGAGAAATACAGCGTAGTAAAGAAAAGATCGAGACAATTACAGGCAATAAGGTGCACTATTTCCGTCCACCGTTCGGCCAGTATAATTCCGACACAATTCAAGCCGCCAAAGATCTAGATGTTACCCCTGTAATGTGGAGAATTGCTTCCATTGATTGGGAACTAAAGGATAATCCACAACAAATTGTGGACAATGTAGTCGAAAATTTAGAGGATGGAGCCGTTATTCTTCTCCACGAACTACAACAGACAGTTGCAGTTTTACCTGAGTTGATTCAAGCTATCAAAGAAAAGGGCTACCGACTTTCTCTTCTAGAGGACGCTTAAAAACGGTGCATCTTCCTTAGCCAACAACTTTTGTCACTACTAGCTTGGCTTTTGTTAAATCGACTTAGGCGAACAACAGTAAAACGAGGATCCACCAAGAAAATGGGAGGATCCTCGTTTTTTTACTACCATTCCGCTTTATTATAAAGGTGCCCTGTTGACTGATAATAGAATTTGTACATTTTCTACTTGTTTTAAGATTGGGCGAATTCTTTTACCTGTTCTTCTGGTATAAAGCCAACGGAACGGTTCACTTCTTCTCCACCGTCTTTCACCAAAATCATCGTCGGGATACTTTGCACCCCGAATTGCTGTGCCATATCGGATGATTGATCCACATCTACATAATAAAAATCAACAGTATCCAGCTGTTCTGCCACGCTTGAGACCACCGGCCTCAACATACGACAGCTCGGTCACCAATCCGCACCAAATTCAAGTACCAAAGGTTTTGTCATATTTTTTGTAAGTTCAGCGTATTCTGCACTTGTAATTGTTTTTGCCACTTTATAAAACCTCCTTATTATTTTGCACTATTATTGTTCCCTATCTTTCCCTATCTAGTTTAATATTTAACCATCCTTAAAATCAATTTTTTAGTTTATGATCATAATGAAGTACTCTTCCTTATGCGTCACAACCTCTTGAAATAAGGGATCACCGCATGCCCTGCAACCAACGAAGCAATTTCTCTTGCTTTTCCCACAGATGTTGAGTGTCCGCAACATAGATCTCAGCCTCTCTCGTATCCCCCAGTGTAAAGCTAAACGGAATCTGTCTTGGCAGTCTTTTTCTTTTTACTAAATAGTCCACAACATGCGGATTTCTTTGTTGCGCATGTCTAAACAATGCTTTCAGCTTTTCAGAAAAACCATTTAGTAAATACTCCATTAAAACACTATTAAATGTGCCCCGAGCTGTGAAATCATCGGGATAACGATCTAATAGCTCCTTTGCTTTCTGGTATTCACCTAGCTCCACTTGCAATTGAAAAAGCAAATCCCTTATTCCTTGATTATCATTTTCATTAAGATCCAGCAATTCTTCATACTGTTGTATCGCTTCTTTCTTTTTCCCAACTATGCTAAGTGTTTGAGCATAGTTGGCTTTTGCCCTCATGTATGGTCGCGTCTCGATTAGACCCCAAAACATCCCCTTATTTTCTTTAAAAAAAGATGCACCAAGTGCTTTTTCACCTAATTCCATTCCGTTTTTAAAATGTTGCAATGCTTTTAAAGGATTTGAATCTTCTTCACCAAGAATATTATATGCATCAACACAGTGAGCATCTAGATCCAACGCTCGTTTAGCTAGCTTGACCCTTTTTGCTCCACTATCTGTCTCATATGCATCATATATGAGCTCTTGCGCTTGATCTTGAGTGGACAAGCTTCGTTTCGGCTGTTCGTTTGGGTTATTTACCATGTTATCTAGATACGCATTCATTTCGTTTAGTGAATCAAAATCTTGTCCTTCAATAGCCTTTGTTGCTTCGCGCATCATTCTCTCCATGCCCATTCTGTCAAAAGGAAAAGAGCCATCTATCTCATCATCAAACGGCCCATCCTCGAGCATCTCATCCATTAGCTCCTCAATTTCTTCACCTAAGACTTCCTCTATTTGTCGATATGCCTTTGAAACGGAAGCTGGGGTAACTCCATATATTTCTGCTAATTCTTTTTGTGTATAGTATCCCAATCCAGGGATATTTGAATCAATGAAATAGTGTAAAGCTGCTGCGTGTACTTGTGGTTTACGGATGGTTGGTTGTTCCATTTCACAGTATGTATTCCAAAGTAATGAGCCTGTTTCCTTTAACCCTGGATAGTAATCCGCTAATTCATCTACTTTTTTCTCATACAACATCGAAACCATTTCATAAATAGGATTATCCCACTCTAACTCCAGAAGTCCTAAACTATCTTCCGCTAGAATCAAAAATTTAACAATGTTGTGAAATTCTTGAATCATGAAATCAACAGGATCATCATGTTCGGATTGTGTAAAGGCGTCCGATAGAAGCATACCTGCGTTGTCTGCTTCATCCGCTGGGAGATCAAGAAAAAAGAAAAAATACGTATAATAGGATCCGTATGGAAGTAAAAATCCTAAAAGCATGCTCCCTATCTCTAATTCTTGATCCATTTCTCGCATCTTCACCCTTTTCGGCTCCCTAGTGAAGAAGTCCTCTACCTCTAACCAATTATCATCCTCTATGCTTGTAACAATAGATAAACTTGGGCTTGTCCCTATCCATTTCTCTAATTGCTTTAATGTAGATGGGCGAACATTCCCTTTTTGTTTATTTTCATGAACAAACTCTTCAACAAGTGTCTGGTTCGCAATCGATTCGAATGATTCCTGAAAAATAATCCAGAACAAAAGAACAACAGAAAGAATCTCTTCTTCTTCCTTCTCAACAGCAGAGTCTCCTATCAATTCTTCTATCTTGTTATCAATTCCTATTTCACTTCTCGCTTCAGAGGAGAAAAAGAGTTGCTGTTGAAGTTGATCTAATTCATTTCCAATGACGTTCTCTAACGAAACAACGTTACTCATACAACACTTCTTGTATTTCTTACCACTTCCACATGGACAAGGATCGTTTCTACCAACACTCACTTATATCTTCCTCCCTCTATATAATTAAAATATCTTCAAAATGCTCTTGTTTTCTTATAATTTCTCAAACAACTTTCACTCGTTTATTCCTTATATATCCTATCTTGTAGCAAAATCTTGGTTTCTGTCAAGAAGATAGCGCTGGTGCTGGGCGTGACGAAACGGTCAATAGTTATCTACAGCTACACCAATTATATACTTTCTTATCTTAAAATAACCCCCCTTGAAAAGCTATGTCTCAAGGGGGGGTTTGTACTATTTAAAATAATCTGTTACGGCGCCTTTGGAGGAACAAGATACATTGTATGCGTACTTTCCTAAAACTCCTTTTGAATAAAGTGGCGGTGCCGTCCAGTTCTTACGGCGCTCTTCCAATTCCTGTTCTGGCACGTCCATCGTTATTTCTTGCAAGTCGGAGTCGATCGTTACCATATCTCCTTCCTGTAACAAAGCAATTGGTCCTCCTACCTGAGCTTCTGGCGCAATATGACCAACCACAAGCCCGTGGGTCCCACCTGAGAACCGTCCATCCGTTAGTAAGGCAACCTTCTCACCAAGTCCTTTCCCGACTAAAATAGCGGAAATAGAAAGCATCTCTGGCATCCCTGGTCCGCCTTTAGGGCCTTCATAACGAATGACCAATACATCACCTTCATTTATCTCGTTTTGTATAACAGCTTCCGTTGCCTCTTCTTCGGTATCATATACCCTTGCAGGACCAGTGTGCCGTTTTACTTTTACACCCGATACCTTGGCAACTGCACCACTTGGAGCTAAATTACCCTTTAAAATAACAAGTGGACCATTTTCACGATATGGTTTTTCCAACGGCAAAATAACTTTTTGACCTTCTTCTAAAGAAGCAGCCTCCTGTAGGTTTTCAGCCAATGTTTTTCCTGTAACGGTTAAACAATCACCGTGAAGATATCCGGCTTCATATAGCATTTTCATTACTGCCGGAACACCGCCTACTTTATGTAGATCCTGCATGACATATTTACCACTTGGTTTTAAGTCTGCAATATGCGGCACTTTTTTCTGAATCCGATCAAAGTCATCAATCGTTACTTCCACTCCAATTGAATGTGCGATAGCCAACAGGTGAAGGACAGCATTAGTAGAACCACCTAGAGCCATTACAACCGTAATCGCATTCTCAAATGCTTTTTTCGTCATAATATCTTCTGGGTAGATTCCTTTTTCTAGTAGATGATAAACAGCTTCCCCAGCTTTTCGACAATCCTCTAATTTATTATTTGACTCAGCAGGGTTGGATGAACTTCCAGGTAAACTCATGCCGAGTGCTTCAACAGCTGAAGCCATTGTATTTGCTGTATACATACCACCACATGAACCTGCTCCAGGGCAAGCATGACACTCAATGCCGTGCAATTCTTGATCACTTATGTCACCGTTATTGTGTTTTCCTACTCCTTCAAACACAGAGACGATATCTAACTTTTCTCCATTATGAAAGCCAGGTGATATCGTTCCACCGTAGACAAAGACAGCTGGTACTTCGGAACGTGCGATCGCAATCATACAACCAGGGATATTTTTATCACAACCGCCAATTGCCACATATGCATCTAGATTCTCCGCACCAACGACGGTTTCAATTGAATCCGCTATAACATCGCGGCTTGGTAGTGAAAAACGCATTCCTTCCGTACCCATTGAAATGCCGTCAGACACCGTAATCGTATTAAAAATGAGTGGCACTCCCCCTGCAGCCTGTGCCCCCTGTTTAGCGCTTCTAGCCAATTCATCTATGTGCATATTACATGGCGTCACTTCACTCCACGTGCTCGCCACACCAATCATCGGTTTTTTGAAATCCTCATCTGTCACCCCTACCGCGCGAAGCATCGCCCTGTTCGGTGCTCTTTTCATATCATCAAATACTTTACTTCGTATACGCAAATCCTTGTCCATTTTTTCTCCTCCAATTTCTTTCTTTTCTATCCACTATAAAGGGTATTTCAGAATTGTTCAATTATTTTTATTTGAAATGGATACAAAGATGAAGCATATTGTGTGACGTCCATGATGAGAAAAAATTTTTATAACCCTCTTCCCAAACAAAATAAGATGGTATATAGTATTAACTGTATTACATATAATAATACAGTTAATACAGTGTAACGAAATGGGGGGACAGCGATGTTTGATCTCGATTTAAGAAGTAGAAAGCCTATTTATGAGCAGCTCGTGGATAAGCTAAAAGCACTAATTATCAACGAAGTGCTACAGCAAGATGAGAAACTTCCCTCTGTTCGAACGCTAGCACAACAAATAACGGTAAATCCAAACACGATCCAAAAAGCCTATCGAGAGCTTGAAACACAAGGATTCATTTATTCCATTAAAGGAAAAGGTAGTTTTGTCAGTCCTACAGCAATATCAGAGAATAAGGAAGAGTTAACAAAAATGAAAGAATCGCTTAAACAGCTTATTGCCGAAGCATTATTTCTAGGAATAAAAGCGGATGCTATACACGCACTTGTCGATGAAGCTACGGATGTCGTTAACAGGAGGAATGAGAAATGATCCGTATAACGGAATTAAGTAAAAGCTTTGATGATGAAAAGGTGTTAGACAACATATCACTTCAAATAAAAAAAGGATCGATATATGGGTTACTTGGCTCTAATGGGGCAGGAAAAACGACACTATTAAAAACGATCGCAGGCATCATAAAGCAGAACCATGGCGAGGTTCTAGTAAATGAAGAGAGAATATTCGAGAACACGGAAATGAAGAACCGCTTAATATTTATTCCGGACAACCCGTATTTCTTTTCTCATTATACTGTTCTACAAATGGCAAACTTTTATCAAGATATTTATTCAACTTGGAACCAAGATCGCTTTGTGAAGTTACAGAGCATGATCAAATTCGATGTCAATAAGAAAATACACCGTTTCTCAAAGGGCATGCAAAGACAGGTTGCTTTCTGGTTAGCATTGTGCGCCATGCCAGATATTCTCATCTTAGATGAGCCTTTTGATGGATTAGATCCTGTTATTCGCCAAAAAGTGAAAAATCTAGTGATTCAGGATGTCGCAGAACGTGAAATGACGGTCATTATTTCTTCCCACAATTTAAGGGAAGTAGAAGATTTATGTGATTATATCGGCATTCTTCACAACGGAATATTCGTCTTAGAAAAAGAGCTAGACGATTTAAAATCTGATATCCATAAGGTTCAAATTGCATTTAAAGACGGGGCTCCAACCTCTTTATTTGATCAATTAGATATCTTACACAAGGAAAAGCGGGGTAGTGTCCTACTATGTATTGTAAGGGGTAAAGAGGAGCAAGTAATCCAGGTGATCAAACAGCATAAACCAATCCTATATGATTTACTGCCACTTACTTTAGAAGAAATATTTATTTATGAAATGGGAGGTGTTGGGTATGCCGTTGAGAACATCTTGGTATAAACGTGAGCTTGGAAAACAAAGCCTTCGCAACGTTGGATGGATTGGGATCATCTATTTTATTGGATTATTCCTTGCTCTACCTTTGGACATTTTTATGCGTGCTTCCAATGATGATCAAGTTTATTACAATGACCAAGTACCACCTCTATTTGAACTTAATTTTGAAATACAATTTTTAGCAATGGTGATCATCCCTGTCTTACTTGCTGTTTTCTTATTTCGTTATGTGCAAGTAAAGGGCGCTGCGGATTTCGTGCATAGTCTCCCAATAAAAAGAACGACTATCTTCAACCATTATGTACTAATAGGGCTTTCTTTACTTATTATACCTGTCTTATTGATTGCTATCCTTTTATTATCGCTAGATTTAGTAATCGATATCGATCAATACGCCGACATTTCCAGTCTCTGGAGTTGGATTGGAATAACGATTGTGGTCAATTCACTCATTTTCTTTGCTGGTGTATTCGTAGGAATGGTAACAGGAATATCAGCTGTACAAGGTGTTTTAACATACATTTTATTATTATTTCCTGCTGGCATTTTTGTATTAGCCCTTTTTAACTTAAACATTCTCTATTATGGATTCCCTGAAAATTACTTTTATGCTAATAACTTATATCAGTATTCACCTCTCACCGAGATGGTAAACATGGAATTAGGACTCGTAAAGGGGATTCTCTATGCTGTCTTGTCAGTCGCTTTATACTTCTTTTCCTTACAGATTTATCGAATAAGGAATGTAGAAGCTGCCACTCAAACACTCGTATTTCTTAAGCTAAGACCGATCTTTAAATTCGGTGTAACCGCCTGTATGATGCTGCTTGGCGGATTATATTTTGGCACAATGCCAGGAAACCTTTCCTGGACCATGGCTGGATACGTAATCGGATCCATTATTGGTTATCTACTTGCAGAAATGATCCTACAGAAAACATGGAGAGTATTCTCGAATTTAAAAGGATACCTATACTACGTTGCCATTACAGCCTTGATTATGCTTGTTTTGTCACTTGACCCTACTGGATATGAAAACAGAGTTCCTGACACCAGCGAGGTGGAGCGTGTGTATTTTGGCGATATACCTAATTATTATGAAGATGCTGACGGAAATCCGATAAATGAAATAGGTTACTTAACAGATCCTAAGAATATTGAAGCTGTAAGACGATTACACCAACAATTAATTCAATCCAAGCAGATGACAACTTCAAATGACAACACGTATCGACCAATCTATTTAACATATAACCCGAGTTTGGCGTTAAATTTTTCCAATTGCAGTCGTATCAAGGGTTAGAGGCATGTAGAAAAAAGCTTGTTGTCACTACATGCTCTTTTTTAGTTTTTCCACTATTTTTTTAATGCTTGTT
>NZ_JAMQKB010000032.1 GCF_028416575.1 Terrihalobacillus insolitus
GAATATAACTTTTGGAACAAGAGGGTTAGCTTGGTCAATTTCGTCAGCTACCAAAAGTGGCGATTATCCAAGAAGCCCCCACTTCAAGCAACCCGCAAGGGTGGTAAGTGGTGGGAGTAGTTCACAGTGTCCAACCCTATCAATCCGTTTATTTTTTCAGGTAAGACACCGAAATCAATTGTGAAGTTTTCAATTCTATACGTCCCAATTTCTATTTGCTGAATCTGCTTTCTGAAGGAAAACTCTTCCGCACCTATGCCAAACGACCTGACAATTTCATCACCATCTTCAAAGGTAATCCTGATTTCATCTGCAACATCCGATGAAATGATCGAATGTGCAGCACCAGTGTCAATTATCATCTGTTCAATCGCTTTTTTCTTAACCTTGTACATAATCGTTAATGGGACACAGAGCAGTTGATCCACATACTCAATTATCACGAAATGACACCACGGACTGAAGCCCGTTTTCTTAAATGAATTACAAACTTTTCATTATTGGTATGATAAACAACTGTTCCGTTTTCAGCGTGAAGTAACTCTTTCGTTGCTTCTCTCGGATCAGAAATGGTACGAATCAAGGAAACCTCATCAACGTATTGCTTATCTCCCTTGATATGAGATTGAAGAATCTCTAACAAAACATATTGATTTGGGTAGATCGTCCTTACTTCTTCCCACTTCATTAGAAGCCACCTCTTTATCCATTGAGAATTTTACTTCTATTTTATCATGAGTTATCCGTACATTGTAACTCTAAACCTGGCCACCTGTATATATATACAGGTTTTTGTCTAGTTGAGTCATTTTATCCTATCTGTTTACAATAGAGTCAGGTAGAGGAGGTTATTATTTAATGAATAAGAAATTTTCTATTATTGGCGTTCCTATGGATTTAGGACAGAATCGGCGTGGGGTGGACATGGGGCCTAGTGCTATTCGTTATGCGGGCGTTATAGAGAAAATGGAAAGACTTCAATATACGATTGAAGATCTTGGTGATATACAAATATCACGTCCTACTCGGGAGGAAGTCCAAACTCGAGATCGGTTACGAAATTTAAAAGAAGTCGCTGAAGGAAACGAAGCATTAGCTAGAAAAGTCGATGAGATAATTTCAAATGGAAGCTTTCCGCTCGTTCTTGGCGGAGATCATAGTATTTCAATCGGTAGTTTGGCTGGAATTTCCAAGCACTATAACAATCTCGGTGTCATTTGGTACGATGCACATGCTGATTTAAATAGTGCTGACACCTCACCATCTGGTAATATTCATGGAATGCCTCTAGCTGTAAGTCTAGGTATTGGCCATGAAAATTTAATTAATATTCTTGATTACCAGCCGAAAATCAAACCAGAAAACGTTGTGATTGTTGGTGCTAGATCAGTTGACGATGGTGAACGAGAATTAATTAGAAAAACTGGATTAAAGGTATACACTATGCATGAAATAGATCGATTAGGTATGTCTGTAGTAATGAGTGAGATTATTAGTCACTTCAAGGATCGGGTTGATGGGGTTCACTTGAGCTTAGATTTAGACGGTTTAGACCCAATAGATGCACCAGGTGTTGGGACTCCTGTAATGGGTGGACTAAGTTATCGGGAAAGTCATCTAGCGATGGAAATGTTAGAGGAATCAAACCTTATTACATCTGCTGAATTTGTAGAAGTAAATCCAATCTTAGATGAAAAAAATAAAACAGCGGCCATAGCCGTTGGATTAATAAGTTCCCTTTTCGGGGAAAAGCTGAAGTGAACTACGCCCCCCACTTGCAAAAGAAAGCTCAATTTTGTTGAAGTGGGGGTCTTCTCGCCCGTAAAAAGATAAATTATGAATTACTGGTATTTATCAAATCATACTTTAACCAAACCAAAAAAGGCCCTTATGATAAGGGCCTTTTAAGATTATATTTCTTCTATTTATCAATTGTTCCTCTACTGTTAAAAATTATGCAGCATTTTTTTCACCATTAGGATATTTTTGAATAGGTGTTTAACAAGTGGTCTAGTCGAGTACTTATGGATACCATTTCATCTGAGCTTAGCTCTGTTGACTCATAATATAAGTCGGTCATCTGTTTACGGCAGCACTCAATTTTTTCTAAAAGCTCGTTTTTTATGCCCATCATAACCTCCTAAACTGGTATAATGATCTTTGTAAGATTTTACCCAATAATTTCCGTTATTAAACATTTGTGTGTAACGTTAGTAGATTCCAATTTCAATTTACTATCCCTAAAAATTAGGGAAGTTTAATAGAAAAAATTTTTCCGATGAAAAAGTGAAACCTTAGATTGAGGTAAATCGTAAAGAAAGTACCGCAATTCTAGCGGAGGTATGTATGGATGGAAAATGCAATCAAACAAAAAATTAAACAGGTCAAAAAAGGGGATCAAGCCGCATTTGCTGATGTGGTCTCTTTTTATCAAAATAAAGTGTATCAAATTTGTTACCGAATGATCGGGAATGTTCATGAGGCTGAAGATTTAGCTCAAGAGGCTTTTATTAGGGCCTTCGTTAACATTCAATCATTTGATGATAATAGAAAATTTTCTACTTGGCTTTATCGAATTGCGACAAACTTGACGATTGATCGAATCCGAAAAAAGAAACCAGACTACTATTTAGATGCTGATGTCAAAGGTACGGATGGGTTAGATATGTACTCGCAGCTTGCATCTGACCAAAAATTACCAGAAGAAGAAGTAGAAAGTCTGGAACTTCAAAGCTATATTCAAACAGAAATCATGATGCTTCCTCCTAAGTATCGTAGTGTTATTGTGTTACGGTATTTGGATGAGCTTTCTCTTTTAGAGATTAGTGAGGTGCTTGATATTCCTATTGGAACAGTTAAAACAAGGATTCACCGGGGACGGGAATCCCTCCGTAAAAGGTTACGTCATATGTAAGGAGTGTGGTACGAATGGCATGTAATAAAGAAGCAATCAAGTTAATGCACCAATATCTCGATGACGAGCTTTCTACAGATGATAAAAGTAAACTGCAAGCACATTTGAAATCGTGCACTTCCTGTCAACAGCATTATCAGGAGTTAAAGAAAACAAATACGTATATGAAGAGTATGGATCAAATCAATGTACCTCATGATTTTACAAGAAACGTGATGAACAATCTCCCAAAAGAACCTAAACGTGTTGGCTATAAACGATGGATGAAAACACATCCAATTGTCACTGCAGCGGCTATTTTTTTCGTGCTCATGTTTGCTGGTCTGTCGTCGGTATGGAATGGGAATAGCCAATTAACGGTGTCAAAACAAAAGGATTTGGTAATTGAAAACAATACAGTTACTGTCCCAGAAGGTGTAACCGTTGATGGTGACCTAGTTGTTAAGAATGGGGATTTAATAATAGAAGGTACTGTTAAGGGAGATGTAGTTTTAATTAATGGGAAACTTATATCAGATCAAAAAAGCAGTGATCCATACTTGGCAGCGGCCATTGGTGGTGAACTCAAACAGATAGATCAAATTTTTGATTGGGTATGGTATAATATAAAAAAAAGCATTAACGACGTTTTCTCATTTAAAGTGAATACTATATATACACTTCATGCCCTTGTCTAATGGACTAGGGCATGAAGTGTATTCCAATCAATACATGTATACCTTTCGTAGTTTCTGATTATTTTTGATCCGTAATGTATGATATAATAAAAATGCATTTTGTTAATTGGCATTACATATATAAAACTTGAAAATAACAAGATATTTAAAGATAGGAAGAGGAATCCATGCATAGAAGGACGTGTAAACATGCTTGACAGGGGTATTGATTTTCTGGACTTGTTGCGTATCAGTGTGGACATCGCCCTAGTCTGGTTTGTTCTTTATAAATTGATCATGTTAATCAGAGGAACCAAAGCAATCCAATTATTAAAAGGTATTTTTGTGGTACTTGGTATTTGGCTTTTAAGTATATTACTTGACCTAAGAACTGTTCAGTGGATTATGTGGCAAGCCATTACATGGGGGTTTTTGGGAATCATTATTTTGTTTCAGCCAGAATTGCGACGTGCATTGGAGCAGTTAGGACGCGGCAGTTTTTTTTCAAGAAACACAACCTCTGAAGAAGATATGTTAAATCATAGCATTGAAGCGATTTTAAAGTCGTGTAACTACATGGCAAAACGGAGAATAGGAGCATTAATTACAATAGAAAGAGAAACAGGTATGGGGGATTATGTTGAAACAGGAATTCTGGTTAATGGACATTTAACCCATGAACTTTTAACGAATATTTTCATCCCAAACACACCATTACATGATGGGGCAGTTATTATTAAGCAAGATGAAATTGTTGCGGCCGCATGTTACTTACCATTATCTGAAAGTCCGTTTATTTCTAAGGAATTAGGGACAAGGCACAGAGCGGCGATGGGAATAAGTGAGGTTACAGACGCTTTAACGATTGTCGTATCAGAGGAAACCGGTCAAATCTCATGTGCGAAAAATGGTGAGATTAACAGGGATCTCGATCAAAACAAACTATCGGAGGTCTTGCGCCAAGAACTGGATCACTCCTTTAAAGGCACGCTAACGAAAGGCTGGAACTGGAGGGGGAAAAAGAATGGATAAATGGTTAAAAAGCCCCTGGTTTGTTCGAGGTGTAGCACTTGTGCTCGCAATTTTATTATACACAGCAGTAAGTTTAGACGATAATACAACGCAATCAGAGTCAACCTTTATACCAAATGGTTCTGATGAGGTAGAAACGGTAGAAGACGTGCCTGTTGATATTCGAATAGACGAAGAAAAATATGTGGTTAGTGGTGTCCCAAATACCGTAACCGTTACTGTACAAGGATCAAAAAGCGTTGTAACGCCTACTATTAGACAAAAAGCGTTCGGTGTTTTTGTCGATCTACAAGATTTAGAAACTGGGACACACCAAGTAAAAATACAGCAAACAGGTATATCTAATGAGCTATCTGTTTATATTGAACCTAAAACGGTAGAAGTAACGATTGAGGAAAGATCTACACAGAATTTTGACGTTAATGTAGAATTTATTAATCAAAGTAAACTTGCCGATGGTTATGAACTAGGAGAAGCAAAGGTTACTCCAAATCAAGTGACGATTACGAGCTCTAAGGAAATAGTGGACAGCATTGCCATCGTAAAAGCGTTTGTTGATGTATCTGGAGTCAATGAACCAATTAACAATCAAGAGGTTCCTGTCAAAGTGTATGATAACCAAGGCAATGAATTAAATGTAAGGGTAGCACAACCAACCGTTGAGGTTTCAGTCGATGTAAGGAATCCGAACAAGGCCATCCCTGTTGAGCCAGCTACCAAAGGCGAACTTCGAGATGGTCTAACAATAGAGAGTATGACAGTGGATCCTGAGGAAGTGAGGGTATTTGCTGCGGATGAAATTTTATCTGAATTGGATCAAATCAACACCGAGGAAATTGATTTGTCAGAAATAACTGAAGCGAAAACGATTCAGCTTGGTCTTCAGTTACCAGATAATGTGCGCAAAATGGAACCCGAAAAAGTTGAAGTAACAATCGAAGTTGGGGAAAAAGAAGAAATAGTTTTTGAGAGTGAACAAATTGAAACGAGAAATCTTGATGAAAATTATTCCCTCACCTTTGTAGATCCAACTGACGGGTTATTAGATGTCACGGCAATTGGAACCAGTGAAGAACTTCAGAATCTTGGCCCTGAGGATATTTCTTTATCGATTGACTTAAGTGGACAAGGTCCTGGTGAATATGAGATTCCAATTAATCTGAGTGGGCCAGATAATATCGAACTTAATGTCAACGTAGAAAATGCAGTCGTTCAATTAGAATAAGCCCTTATGTTAAAGGAAGTAAAGGAGAGGTACACCATGGGAAAATATTTTGGTACGGACGGAGTAAGAGGGGTTGCGAACAAAGAGCTTACTCCAGAGTTAGCTTTTAAATTGGGTCGCTGTGGCGGTTATGTGTTAACGAAGGGGATGGAAAGACCGAAAATTCTAATTGGTCGTGATACACGAATTTCAGGACCAATGCTAGAAGGAGCGCTTGCTGCTGGTCTTTTATCAATCGGGGCAGAAGTGATGCGTCTTGGTATCATTTCTACACCAGGGGTCGCATTCTTAACAAAGGCTACGAGTGCAGAAGCAGGGGTAATGATTTCTGCCTCTCATAATCCAGTAGAGGATAATGGTATTAAATTTTTCGGTCCTGATGGGTTTAAATTAAGCGATGAACAAGAGTTGGAAATCGAAGCTCTACTAGATGCCGAAACGGATATAATTCCACGTCCTATTGGTGCGGATCTCGGACAAATTAATGACTATTTTGAAGGTGGTCAAAAATACATCCAATATTTAAAACAATCGATCGATAATGATTTCGATGGTTTAAATGTTGCATTAGACTGTGCACATGGAGCAACTTCCTCGTTAGCTTCCCATTTGTTTGCCGATTTAGAAGCAGAAATTTTCACCATTGGTACCTCTCCAGATGGTTTAAACATTAACGATGGTGTCGGTTCCACACACCCAGAGACCTTACAGGCGTTTGTTGTTGAAAAAGGTGCTGATATTGGCTTAGCATTCGATGGGGATGGGGATCGTTTAATTGCTATTGATGAAAACGGAAATATCGTGGATGGCGATCAAATTATGTATATTTGCGCCAAATTTTTAAACGAAAAAGGTCTACTTCGCCACTCGACTGTTGTGTCAACGGTTATGAGTAATTTAGGCTTTTATAAAGCACTTGAAGCAAATGGAATGAAAAGTGATAAGACTGCGGTAGGTGATCGTTATGTAATGGAAGAGATGAGAAGGGGAGCCTATAATCTTGGCGGTGAACAGTCAGGACACATTATTTTCCTAGATTACAATACGACAGGAGACGGGATGCTAACCGCACTACAGTTAGTGAATGTATTAAAAGAAACAGGTAAACCATTGTCTGAATTGGCAGAGGAAATGGAGAAATTCCCACAGGTTTTAAAAAATGTTAAAGTTTCAAATAAAAAGGAAGCGTTACATCATCCAGATGTACAAGCTATTATTGCTTCAGTTGAAAACGAAATGGATGGTCAAGGACGTGTGCTAGTAAGACCATCTGGAACAGAACCACTCGTTCGAGTAATGGTAGAAGCACCGACAAAAGAAGACTGTGAAAGGTATGTAGAGCAAGTGGTGAGGGTAATAGAACGATTATAGAGATGTTCAAAATTCACCAAATGATAAGTGGCGCATCTACTTGCTCACGACGGGATCGACTAGCGTTTGCCACAGGACGTGGCGACATTAGTCGACCTTCTAATTTTCCGATTTTTGAACACGCACTTATAGAAAAAAGAGATGCGCGGTTGGGCACGGTTTAAGCTATCCGCGCATATCTTTGTAGTAAACCCTTTTTTACACTAAGGGTAAGAGTTGAAAAAGGTTGACCTGATCCACAAATATAAGTAAAATGAATATTGTTCCTAGTCAAAAGGAACATATTCAAGAATAGAAAGGAGCATAGTAAGTAAGAATCCTTAAAAGCGCCTGAACTATTTTCCGTTCGGAGGAAAGTAGTTGACGAGGAGGAGGGTTATCGAGCACGTTCGGCGGATACCTCCCGGTTGTTACACATCTCAACCGATATGTTTATTATTCGAAAACGAAGAGGTGACTCTTTGCACAAGAATAAAAACAAGATGATGACAAAACAACACGAGAAAGGGGCAAATAAACGCCCCACAATGGTATGCGTTAAAAAGAGGAAAAATGTAAAATAAGACGGCAGCATTTTATATGGATTCCAAATTTTTAACATTTTTGACTGGCTATTTGTTTGCCCCTTTAATCTAAGGAGGAAACAGCAACATGTGTGGAATTGTAGGATATATCGGAAATGAAAATACGAAAGAAGTATTGTTGAACGGATTAGAAAAACTCGAATACCGAGGCTATGACTCCGCAGGAATTGCTACGTTAAATGAAAACGGAGTCGATGTGTTTAAAGTAAAAGGACGAATAGCTGCACTCCGCGAGAAAGTAGATAGCAATACGCATGCAACAATGGGAATTGGCCATACACGTTGGGCAACCCACGGAGCACCGAGTGAGGAAAATGCCCATCCCCACCAAAGTATATCCAAAAAATTCACCATTGTTCATAACGGTGTTATCGAAAATTACGTGTCGCTCCGTAATGAATATCTAACGGATATAGAATTAGCAAGTGAAACAGATACAGAGGTTATTGTTCAATTGATTGAAAAGCTCTATCACAATAGTAACGATGTTGCGGCAGCGTTTCGTCAAACGATTGCCCTATTGAAGGGTTCCTATGCGATTGCACTGTTAGATGCAGATAATCCAGACACCATTTTTGTAGCAAAAAATAAAAGCCCATTGCTCGTTGGTCTAGGAGAGCACTTTAATGTTGTGGCTAGTGATTCCATGGCAACACTTAAAGTGACAGACCAATATTTAGAGATCCATGATAATGAAATTGTTATTGTGAAACGGGAGAATGTGGAACTGCAAAAACTTGACGGAACCGTCGTGAAACGTGATCCATTCACTGCAGAAATCGATGCTACTGATATAGAAAAAGGAACATATCCACACTTTATGTTAAAAGAAATTGATGAACAGCCATTCGTTATGCGTAACATCATCCAAGAATATCAGGATGAGAATGACGAAATTAAGCTAGATAAAAAGGTACGTCAAGCAATGGTTGAAGCGGATCGAATTTATATCATTGCAGCGGGTACCAGCTATCATGCGGGGCTTGTGGGCAAAGAGTTCATTGAAAAACTTGCTAATGTACCCGTTGAAGTACACATTGCAAGTGAATTTTCATATAATATGCCACTTTTATCTGAGAAACCATTGTTTGTATTTATCTCACAGAGTGGAGAAACAGCAGATAGTCGTGCTGTACTAGTACGTATTAAAGAATTAGGACATCCAGCGTTGACCATTACCAACGTACCAGGATCCACCCTTTCTCGTGAAGCAAACCATACGTTACATCTACATGCAGGTCCAGAAATAGCAGTTGCCTCAACAAAGGCATACACTGCACAGATAGCTGTCTTAGCTATTTTAGCAGTTGACACAGCAAAGGCAAAAAACGTAGCCTTTGATTTTGATCCACTTCAAGAACTGGCGATCGTTGCCAGTGCAATGGAAGCTCTTACCGATCAAAAGGAAGTATTTGAACAGTTAGCCAAAGAATACTTTAGTACAACAAGAAATGCATTCTTTATCGGACGTAGCACAGATTATCATGTTTGTATGGAAGCAGCGTTAAAGCTCAAGGAAATTTCCTACATTCAAGCAGAAGGATTTGCTGGTGGAGAATTAAAGCATGGAACAATCGCATTAATCGAAGACGGAACACCAGTGATCGCACTTGCTACACAAGAAAATGTGAATTACTCTATCCGAGGAAATGTTCAAGAGGTTGCAGCAAGAGGTGCCAACACCGGCGTGATCAGTATAAAAGGCCTAGAACAAGAAGGCGATGCATTCGTACTGCCACAAGTCCATGACCTGTTAACACCATTAGTCAGCGTAGTACCAATGCAGTTGTTAGCCTATTACGCAGCCTTACACCGTGACTGTGACGTGGATAAACCACGAAATCTAGCAAAAAGCGTTACGGTGGAGTAGAGATAGATGTAGGGTTAAAATTGTTTGTTGAATGAAAATAAAGTTATAGACTCGAAAATAAAGTTCTATACTGGTGTTGTTGAAGAAGCTCTAACTATTTTGGTTAGATGCTTCTTTTTTCTTGTAATGTAATCAAAGTGGAGAATTACACGTTGAATCTTTTAAAAGTATATGGACTAGACGTCTTTTTGAATTCAATTCTTATGAACAGTTCGGTGGAAATCGCAATTCAGATAGATCTATGGTACGCTGGTGCGCGAGTGGTGCGGATTACTAGGTTGTACGGTCTTGGTTCCCTAATAATTGATGGTATCAAGTGTCTGTTAACAACAAAGGTTAGTGGATAATATTTATGGTAAATTTAAACTCTGGTTTTGAAATGAAAAATGTTACAATACTTATAGGGGTATACCTATTATGGTAAAAAGGAGAATTAATTTGGACATAAATTTTTTAGTTAATATACTTTTATTTGTTTTCGTAGGATGGTTCGTTTATAAAAGAGTTGCTCCAGTTAAAAACTTAAGAAATTTAACTGATGAGCAACTACGTGAAAAATTAAAAATACCTGGAAATAGTACGTTAATTGACGTGCGAGAAATTCATGAGTTTAGTTCTGGTCACATTCAAGGTGCGGTTAATATTCCATTATCTGGGTTGAAACAACGATTAAAAGAAATTCCTACTGACAAAGAATTGATCTTGTATTGCCAAAGTGGCATGCGTAGTAAACAGGCAGCAAGAATTTTGCAAAAGCAACAATATAAAGATATTTCTCATTTATCAGGTGGTATTGCCTCATGGTCGGGAAAGAGAAAAAGTGGTAATGGATAAAATAATCTATAAAATGGAGGTTTTAAAATGGAATATAATAACCAAATCAAAAACAGAATGAAGCGAATTGAAGGACAAGTAAGAGGTGTTTTAAAGATGATGGAAGAGGGAAAAGAGTGTAAAGATCTTGTTGGTCAAATGTCAGCGGTCCGTTTTGCATTAGATCGTACCATAGGCGTTGTTGTGAGCTCCAACCTAGAGGAATGCGTTCGTCTACAATCTGAACGAGGCGAAGATACAGAAGAACTTATTCAAGAAGCCGTTAATTTATTAGTGAAGAGTAGATAAGTAAAGATGGCTGTTTTGCTAAAGGAACAGCCTTCATCCTTTTTATTAAGGAAAACAAGGTAATGAAATTTTACGTGTTGACAGTTATTTTTTTGTTTGTTAACATACCTGTAAGGGTATTTTGATTCAGTTAGAATAAACTTCATAAATACTACAGTTTATATTTTTTTAAATATAATGATACCTATAGGGGTAAAAGTATTTTGTTAAAAGGAGAGAGATATTATGGAAGAACAGAAAGAAAAAACAACCATTGTCTTATTTAGTGGGGATTTAGATAAAGCCATTGCTGCATTTATTATTGCCAATGGTGCGGCAGCTTATGATCATGAGGTAACGATCTTTCATACCTTTTGGGGTTTGAATGCTCTAAGAAAGGATGAACAAGTACCTGTCAAAAAAGGATTGCTTGAGAAAGCCTTTGGTTTTATGATGCCGCATGGTCCTGAGAAATTTGGACTATCAAAAATGAATTTTGCTGGCATGGGTCCTAAGATGATTAAACATGTCATGAAAAAACACAATGTACTATCTCTTCCGCAACTGATTGAGATGGCGCAAGAACAAGGGGTAAAACTTGTCGCCTGCACCATGACGATGGATTTACTCGGTTTACAAAAAGAAGAATTAATTGATGGACTTGACTATGCAGGTGTGGCTGCTTATCTCGGTGATGCCAATGAAGCCAAAGTGAATTTATTCATATAAAAATACCTAGGCAAGTATTGTGCACCCAACTTTGGTGATACTAAATCAGAAAGAAGGGAGGTAAAAAAGTGGGAACAAAATTAAAAATAGAAGAAGTGAAACCTTCTGATATAGAAAGACGCTTAAAAGATGAGGAAAAGCTCAACATCATTGATGTTCGAGAAGAAAATGAAATTAAAACAGGGAAAATCCCAGGAGCCAAACACATTCCTTTAGGAAAAATTTTAACTCGTCTAGATGAATTGGATAAAGAAAAAGAATATATTATGGTCTGTCGTTCCGGCAACCGTAGTAGTTTAGCCTCTGAATGGTTAACCGAGAAGGGTTTTAAGGTTAAAAATATGGTTGGCGGAATGTCCAATTGGGAAAGTGATATGGAATAAAAAAACAGTATGGAGGGATAAGATATGACCATTCAAACGGATCATGTGTTAGATGCAAAAGGACTTGCTTGTCCGATGCCAATTGTAAAAACGAAAAAGGCGATGAAAGACTTAGAATCTGGACAGGTGATTGAGGTGCAAGCAACCGATAAAGGATCACTTGCTGATATTCAAGCTTGGGCAAAGAGCAGTGGCCATCAGTACCTTGGCACAACAGAAGAGGCTGATATATTAAAGCACTACCTTCGTAAGGCAAGCGAATCCGAAGTAAAAGAAGATAAGAACTATCCTCATGTCATAAAAAATGACGAATTACAAGTAAAATTAGATGCTGGAGAAAAGGTTACTGTGCTTGATGTCCGTGAGCCTGCTGAATATAGTTTTGGGCACATTCCTGGTGCAAAATCCATTCCGTTGGGTGAACTAGATAATCGAGCAGATGAGTTGGACAAAAAAAGTGAAATTTATGTTGTGTGTCGTACCGGAAATCGTAGTGACTTAGCCTCTAAGCAGCTTGCTGATAAAGGCTTTGAAAATGTAAAGAATGTCGTTCAGGGCATGGTTGAATGGTCTGGACCTATTGAAAAAGATCAATAAATAACACCACAAATTGGAGGATTTAAAAAATGACAAAAGTAGCGATTATTGCAAGTAACGGAAGTTTGTTTGATGCTTATAAGGTGCTTAATGTAGCAACAGCTGCAGCTGCAAGTGATGCCGAAGTGGGGATCTTCTTCACTTTTGAAGGTTTAAATTTGATTCACAAGGAAGGACATAAGCAACTTCCTATTCCTGAAGGCCGCGAGCATTTTCAAGAGGGATTTGAAAAGGAAAATATTCCATCCATTCCGGAATTACTAGAAATGGCACAAGAAATGGGTGTGAAGATTATTGCTTGCCAAATGACAATGGATGTCATGAGTCTTGATAAAGATGCATTTGTTGATGGCATTGAAGTTGGTGGAGCTGCAAGTTTCATCCACTACGCTTCCGATGCCAATATTACATTAACATTCTAGAGGAGGTTTTTTGATTGGGTATGAAATTAATTTCAGCAAAAGAAGTGACCGAAAAGGTTTTAAGTAATAAGGCACTCTTTATTTTAGACGTTAGAAACGAAGATGCATTTAGTGATTGGAAAATTGAGGGGGAACAAGTGGAGCACCTCAATGTCCCCTATTTCGATTTGATTGATGGGGTAGATGAGATTGTTGATCAACTCCCGAAAGATCGAGACATTCTTGTTGTTTGTGCTAAGCAAGGATCCTCTGAAATGGTTGGAGAACACTTAGTTGATGCTGGTTTTGAAGATGTATTTGTTCTTGAAGGCGGGATGAAGTCATGGAGTGAATATTTAAATCCAGTTAAAATTGGTGATTTAAAAGATGGTGGCTCTATTTACCAATTTGTTCGTATTGGTAAAGGTTGTCTTTCTTACTTTATTGAATCAAATGGAGAAGTCATTGTTGTCGACTCAACTCGAACAGTTGATGCTTACACCGACTTTGCCAAAGAAAGAAATGTCACTATTAAGCATGTCCTCGATACACATTTACATGCGGATCATATTTCAGGTGGACGTTTATTACAAGATCGTACTGGAGCGACGTATTATTTACCACCAAAAGATGCTGAAGAAGTGCAATTCGATTATGAGCCTCTCATAGAAGGAAAAGACATCTCAGTGGGAAATACAAAAGTGAAAGCTGAGCCACTGTATACACCAGGTCATACGATCGGAAGTACGTCATTGATTGTGGATGATCAATACTTGTTAACAGGCGATATCCTTTTTGTAGAATCGATTGGACGCCCTGACCTAGCAGGGAAAGCTGGTGTCTGGGCAGATGATTTACGCAATACGTTGTACGACAAATATAAGGAATTGTCACACGATCTCATCGTTCTTCCGGCGCACTTTGGTAGTGTCAGTGAATTAGGAGATCAAGGTCAAGTTCAAGCAAAGCTTGGCGATCTATATGAAGAAAATGCAGGCTTAAATATGGATGAAAAGGAATTCCGTCGTGCCGTTTCAGAAAATCTTCCACCACAGCCGAACGCATATCAAGAAATTCGTCAAACAAACATGGGTAAAATCAACCCAAATGATGAAGACCAACGTGAAATGGAAATTGGACCAAACCGTTGTGCTATTCACGGGTAAAATTTTAAATATTGGAGGAATGAAAAATGAATGCAGATAAAGTATTAGATGCAAAAGGATTGGCATGTCCAATGCCAATTGTAAAAACAAAAAAGGCGATAAACGAATTAAATTCAGGAGAAGTGTTAGAAGTTCATGCAACAGATAAAGGGGCAAAAAGTGACCTTGCTGCTTGGTCAAAGTCTGGTGGTCATGAATTACTACAAGATACGGAAGAAGATGGGGTTTTAAAGTTTTGGATTAAGAAAGGTTAAACATCAATTGAAGAAGGGGGATGCTATGCCTGCCTCCTTTTTTCAATTTATCGAAAGGGGAAAACATACGATGGATTTAACCTTTATTCTTACCATATTTGTTATTGGCTTAATCGGATCTTTATTATCAGGAATGCTCGGTATCGGTGGGGCTATTATTAATTATCCGATGCTATTATACATTCCTGTCTTACTAGGATTTGTAGGTTTCAATGCTTATGAGGTTTCAGGTATTGTTGCCGTTCAAGTCTTTTTTGCGACACTTTCTGGTGTTTACGCCTATCGCAAAGGAGGTCATTTAAATAAAAACTTAATCCTAACGATGGGTGTAAGTATTTTATTCGGGAGTTTCATCGGTGGATATGGTTCCCGATTTTTATCTGAGGAAGGAATCAATCTTGTTTATGGCATTTTGGCTGTAATTGCTGCTGTGATGATGTTTATTCCAAAGAAAGGAATTGATGATAGTGGGCGTGAGGAAGTCTCATTTTCTAAGGGTTTAGCAGCTTCACTTACGTTTATTGTCGGTCTTGGAGCAGGTATTGTTGGGGCTGGAGGTGCGTTTCTTCTCGTGCCCATCATGTTAGTTGTTTTAAAAATACCGACCCGAATGACGATTGCCACTTCGCTCGCCGTTACATTCGTTTCTTCCATTGGTGCAACAGTGGGGAAATTGACAACCGGGCAAGTACCGTTAGTCCCAGCGATCGTCATGGTAGTGGCCAGCCTTATAGCCTCACCTCTTGGCGCAGCAATAGGGAAAAAAGTGAACACCAAGTTATTACAAGGAATATTGGCGGTGTTAATACTGATCACTACAATCAAAATTTGGCTTGATATTTTAAGTTAAATGTTTCTCAATATAGGACTCAAGTGCTGGATGGAACTCTTTTTCGTAGTGGCCATTTGGACAAAATTTAATGATTTGAGTCGTTAATGTGTTTGGTTTATTTACCAAAGTATCTTTACATTTGGGGCATTTTTCTATAAAAAGATTTTTTAAGATATTCATCAAGAAAACCTCCTAAGATTAAAACGACTAAAACCAATGTGTTTACTAGGTATTATAACATAATGGAATAGAGATTGGAACGGAATAATAAGGAGAGAGGGGAAAGTAATGGCAGGTAGCCGATTTAATCCAAATGATGCTGACAAATTAATTAGTACTGAACGAAAAGAATTAATACCTTCAAATAAGGTAATTGAAATGTTAGATTTAAGTAAGAATGATACTGTTGCGGATTTGGGAGCTGGAAACGGTTATTTCACAATACCGATTGCCAAAGGTATGAAGAAACCAGTTTATGCAGTTGATATTGAGTCCAAAATGCTGGGAATGCTCAAAGAAAAAGCTGTAGAAGAACAAATTGATAATATCAATTATGTGGTTAGTGACTTAGAAAACATACAACTCGACAAAGGTTTAGTAAACAAAGCTTTGATTGCTTTTGTTATTCACGAGGTACCAAATCTGGATAAAGCACTATGTGAGATTAAACGAATTTTGAAACCTGAAGGACAATTGCTACTTCTAGAATGGGAAGCTGTCGAGACTGAAATAGGTCCGCCTTTTCATGAAAAAATTCCTTCTGAAAAAATGGGTGAGCTTTTAAGGGAAAATGGATTTGATATAGAAGTCACCCACTTAAATTCAGCAATTTATGTGATTACTGCTAAGGCTGTTTAATTTATCATGTAATGGGAACATAATAATAAAGAATATATAATAGGAGATGATTACTTGTTTCACTATACTGTCGAAACCAATAAAACAATCGAGGAAGCAATTGCTTCAATTGAGGAGACCTTAAAGGAAGAAAAATTTGGTGTACTTTGGCAATTTGATATAAAGGATAAATTACAAGAAAAGGGCCTTGATTTTGACCAATCTTATCGAGTTCTAGAGGTATGTAATCCACATGAAGCACAACGTGTTTTGTCACAAAATCAGATGGTTGGTTACTTTTTGCCTTGCAAGATTGTCGTTTATGATGATGCGGGTACCACAAAGATAGGCATGCCAAGACCAACCGCATTAATTGAAATGGTCCATGATCAGTCGATTAAGGATCTCGCAAAGGACATCGAGGAACGATTAATTGGTTGTATGGACAAAGCTGTTTAGTTTTTAATAAATGAATCAACATGTTGAGACAAAGCGACGATAATGATAGGGAGTCATTATCGTCATTTTTTTACTTTTCATTTATAATATCTCTTAAAACTCCCTCCATTTCTGGTGTTTGCATGATCTCAACCATAGCACTTTGCATTTTCGGCTCTTTCATCACGTTAATCATACTATCTTGCATTTCAGGATCCTTCATTAATTCACCCATTGTATCCTGCATTTCAGGTTGCTGCATTAATTCAATCATTTGATCTTGCATTTCAGGAGAACTCATGACACGAACCATTGCATCCTGCATTTCGGGTGTTGTCATCATATCAGCTAGCATGTTAGGGCTTATGCCACCTGAGTTCATCATGTCATTAGTATTTCCTTCGTTCATGCCCCCACATCCAGCAATCAGGAGTAAGACTAAGATAGCGACAGTTAGCTTTCTCTTTATTTTCATTTGGCTTCCTCCCTTATTTTGAAGTTTGTTTTTATTAATTTTCCCAACTGTAAGTCGTTTATCATGAATCTTAACAAGTTCTTGACATTCTCCTGATAAGTTCTGAAAATTGGTCGGTTATATTGTTAATAAGCGAAAGAAATTACGCTTTCCACTTATAATAAAAACAGGAGTGAGTACAGGTGAAAAAATTATTAATAGTAGCAGGGCTTGTTGGGGCATTTGCAGTTGGATCAATGACTGGGGGATCAGTTCTTTCATATGCCAGTTCTAACACTGGGATAAATGATACATCTTCAACTATCATGAACGAAAATCAAATGATGGGTTCAAATCAAGGCTCTGGAATGATGAGTATGATGGGTGATTCGAATGGAATGGACATGATGGGAAGTATGAATGGGATGATGAATAACATGTCTAATATGAACGACTTAATGACGGATCTTTTTAGTGAAGCTGCCAAGACACTGGGTATGACAACAGATCAACTTCAAAAAGAAATTCAAAGTGGAAAATCACTTGACACGATTGCAGGGGAGCAAGGGGTAAAGGTAGATAAATTGACGAAAGAGTTGGAGAAAGTTGTTCAAAAAGAGATGAAGCAATTAGAGAAAGAAGGAACAGAGATAACAGAGCAACAAAAAGAGATGTTACTTTCCATGAGTGACAACATCGGAGTGATGCTAAGTACTACAGGAATGTTTGCTTGTAACGGGGCTTTCAATTATTCTAAATGAATAGAATGATAAAGGAGTTGTTCGTATGATGTGGGACAATGGAATGGAAATTTTTGGAGGTGTTGTACCGATGATGATGGTTGGTGGGATTTTTATGATCGTTTTCTGGGGTCTTGTTATTTGGTTAATTATATTAGCGATTCAGAGATTGTCAGCTGGAAATAACAATAAATCAAGTCAAACTGACGACAAAGCAGTTGAAGTACTAAGACAGCGATACTCCCGAGGAGAAATCGATACAGAGGAATACAGACAACGACTACATGAGCTGACAGATTCGGATAAAATTTGATTGTAGAGATTAAACCTTGATAAACTTTTATCAAGGTTTATGTTTGTTACTTCGTGCTAAAACATGAAGGTGTTGCTAGAATGAAGGCGATGCTAAGGAGAACGTCAGAAGAACAAGCAGACGATGTGTGGATTCTACAAGCAGATATAAAAATTAACCTTAACACATACGAAGTCTATGTCCACGATACAAGGGCGAATTTAACCCCTACAGAGTTTAAAATTGTAACGACACTTGCAGAAAAACCTGGTAGGGTTTATAGCAGATTACAACTTATGAACATTCCATTGATACCCATGTCAGTAACTTAAGAAGAAAACTATCAGAGCTTGGCTCTTCTGCAGCGATTCAAACTGTTTATGGGATAGGTTATCGTTTTGGGGTGGAAGCATGAAACTGAGAGGTGGAATATCAGGGTGACAAGTACAAAAGGAGAAGGAACAGATTTTAAAGTCTCATTGCCTATACAGTGAGTTGAAAGTCTAATGAAGATGACAGTGAGTTTAGAAATTGATTTGTCGTATAGGAATAATGAAAATACGGTAGTTATTCACTACCGCATCATTTTTTCTTCCATGATTCTTAGTCGTTCATCAATCATATCGACTTTTTGTTTAATTTGTTGGGTCATCTTAATATGTTCCATCATCATTTGTTTCATTTCATCCATTCCCGTCATAGACATTGCTTCCGTTCTTCCTGTGTGATTCGGATAATAATATGGATATTGATAATGCAATTAACCTCACTCCTTTAATGGCTTTTCTTCACTAATATTAATATGAACGATCTTAGGATATGTGATAGCTTAGAGTAAACTACCGTATTATCATTTATCAATTTCTCCATCGCCTGATTTTGAGAACGAAACTTTATTATTTGCGGTGGATATATTAGATTGTGACTTCCGTTTTAAAATCACTTTAATTAAGAATGAATCTTTATTGTAAATACACAATTGTTTTGTCTCCCTGTAACTCTCCCTTACAACATGTAACTAAGTCTTACAATATGTAAGTAAGTTTTACAAAGAAGGGGATATTTGTTCAATCAACTTATGCTAAGATGTAGAATCCAGAACGTACATTAGACGTTTTGGGTTCTTTTTTATTTAAAGTATTTAAGAGTGGTAATAGCAATGTTAATTTGAGGGAGATTAGGGATATAAATGTTCTTTTCAACTGTTAAAGAATAAGTAAAATATAATCATACAAATGATATTAAGGAGAGTTTCTATGGAATTTATTTTTAATTTAATAGGTTCATTATTTGAAGGCATTGGACAGGATCAATCTTTAAATACTAAAAAAATTGATGATCATATTGAAAAGCTGAAAAGATATCCATGGTTTAAGGAACTATATGAAAATGAACAGTATCATCAAAAAATTTTTACAAACCGACATGTTAGGAGATACTTACAAAGCAAAGGCAGAGTGAGACGGATGATTAAGTATGAAAAGTCTCGAAAAAAATTTATCACCTTACTTAATGCACAAATACAGCCAAAAAGCTAAGGTGGTGTTCCTATATGAAGTCCAGGAAAGTTAAAGAAAAGGAAAAAAGAAGAGATAAGGGAAGAAGATTTATCTATAAGTTACTAACATTGGGATGGTACTTAACTATCAGTATTATTGCTACAACGTATTGGAAACATTTTGGTTGGTGGTTTCTAATTCTTTGTCTGGTTATCCTTCTGTTGGGGTTCATTCCCATTGAAAAAAAGTTGATACCATTAGAGGAAAAAAGGAGTGAGGAAAAGATTTTGAGGAAATACCCATTCGTCAAGGAAATGGTTGACGGTCAGGTAATGACAATTGAAATGAAGAATGGTGAAGAGTTGAGGGATGTTATTCTTATAACCCGAATGGAATTAGAAATTATGATTGCATCCAGGTATGAATTTGGTAAGGCACTTGTTGAAGATGACGTTCGTTGGCTAAAACTTAAAAAAATTAAATCAATTAAAGACGTTTATAAGGGATAGTCGTCTTAACAAGGAGATAGAGGGGTGATCATGGAAATATTTCAAGCTCCTAAGAAATTTAAAGTTAATGGTGTGTATTCCTTTAATTATATTGAAGAAGATATTGGTGAAAACTTTGAACCAATGCACTACAAGCAAATACTTTAATAAAGGCGAGATACTTACAGTTATTGCTAACAGAGCGGAAATTGCTTTTCAAGCTATGGATATATCTTTTATGATGAAGAGTTAGAGCAAAGTGAGATAATTGATAGTGGCTTTTGTGAAATCGATTAAGCTAACGTACTACAAAGTTTGTCCATTAATAATTCAATATTATCAACGATTTTTAATTGGAAATAATGGTAATTGCCTTTTTTACTCCAGTAAAAAACATAGTTCAATAATAAAAGAATTGATTTAATGGGTGGTTCTTATTCAAAATGTATTTTCAGATTTTGATAGTAGGTATCTTAATATTCCTTTCTGTATGCTTCAATGATAAAACTAATTGGAGAAAACATCTTCTTAGATTGTATTATTTTGTTGTTGGTTTTTCTTTTCTCTATTTTGTATTGAACTTATTATTAGATGTACATTTATAACAGTGTATGGTTATGTAAAATAAACTCCGGTCACGTATAATAAAGTTTGGTTAATACCTCGTGGACATATCCTGTTCACGGGGTTTTTTGATGTGTAGAGACTACCCATAAAAGCGAGCTGCACAGCCAAAAACGCCCACGTTTCCCCAGCCGTTCCGCTCAAAAAAGCCTGCGCTCACTGATTCTCAATTCTCCCAAATCCCTTGCTAGGTAAGCCCTTTCAGCCATTGCTTTCACCCCTTTAATCCCTGACGATCAAGTAGAAATAGTGAATTCATTTTGAAAGAGAATGGTTTCACTTGGTGTGTACGTGTCAGGTAAGGTCTTTCTTTATTCAACCAAACTTTATTCTCACTAAATTGTTACACAATTGAAGAAAAACAGAGAAAATCCAGACCAATATTTATTCTTACGAAACAATTCAGACAATGGTGGGAGAGCAGGCGGGATAAGCGATTGCGGGGGATTGGGTTAAAGACCAGACTTTATTGTGAGTCTACACCGTTTATAAAATGTTGTACCAGAAAGGATTTAACATTAGTATTAAGTTAACGGCCCATTTTGTGGAAGAAGTTGAATCTTTTTTCTATGTATTTCGTTTATTAGGATTAGGGGGGATTCACTTCACATTTGAGGAGGATTATTTAAATGCGTGTAGCTGCTATTTATGATATTCATGCGAACTATTCAGCATTAAAAGTTGTTTTAGAAGAGGTTAGAAAGGCTAATGTTGTCCAGGTTGTAGTTGGTGGGGACTTAGCTTGGGGACCCGAGCCACGTCAGGTTATGGATCTTTTAATGGATTATAAGGATGAGTTTCTTTTTATTAAAGGTAACGTTGATCGTGAGGTTGCTTATCGTTATGGGAAGGAAAAAGGATTAGGTGATTTCACAGCTGAATTAAACCACTGGTGTGCCGATCAATTAACGGAAGAACAGTTAAAGTTCTTAAAAAGCCTGCCCGAAAAAACGATTTTGAGCGTTGACGGTTTGGGAGAGATTTTATTCGTACATGGATCACCTCGCAGTGATGAAGAGGCGATTCGAATAAATACTCCTGATAACGAAATTCAGCCGATGATCGAAAGTGTCCCAGAAAGTATTATTGTTTGTGGCCACACACATATTCAATTTGACCGCACTGTTGGTGATAAACGAATCATCAATGCAGGAAGTGTTGGATTGCAGAGTCAAGCTAACGGCGCTTGTTGGGCTTTATCCGGTCCTGATGTTGATTTAAAAGTCACTACATATAATACTAAAGAAGCTTCCGAACGAATTCGCAACTCCAACGCTCCTTGCAAAGAGGATTTCGCTGATCATTACTTAAATCCACCTTATGAGTCACCTTGACCCACGCACACTACTTTTATAAAGCGATATTCCAGAAAAGCCGCCATTCGGAATAAAAGGTATATTTTGAAAATTTAATTTGGAGAGGCTAGTTATGACATTTGCTGATCTTTATAATAAAGCGAAGTCTGTTAATACATCCGCGTGAACTATCGGATGAGGCTGAAGCTGGGGGAGTTTGAGCAGCTATCCTAGCCGAAAATGGAAAAGTATATACTGGTGTGAGCATTGATACGGCATGTTCAATGGGTTTTTGTGCGGAACATGCAGCTGCAGCAGCGATGATAACTGATGGTGAAAATCGAATATTAAAGATTATTGCAGTCAGTAGGAGTGAATGGTAACTTGGGGTGCTTGGATACCTATCTTGAAAGAATACGATTATTTCAAAACTTGTTTAGGTGAAAAAATAGTCAACTGAAATTTTTATCCAGTTGACCTTTCTAATTTGTAGACTCAGGCATAGGTTGTGGATTAAATTTTTCTAACTAAATAAAGGAGTGAATATCAAAGGAAACTTAATCTTCCTCACTTGGGAATTGAGATGCTGGGATTGGAGAGATAGGGTCTAGACAAGTAATACCACAGAAGCAATTTAAATCAACTGTTAAACAAATGCCGGTAGCTTGAAAACCTCTTACACTTCTGCCAGGAAAAAATTTGCATACATCACTAACGCCGCTTTCAGTTGGGCCTGGTGTAGATCCTCCTTCAGTAACAGGAAGAAGTAATTCTAGCTTAACGCAACAATCGCTTCCCTCAACAAATTTCTTCGCACGGAAAATTGGAGTTTCAACACACCCAAAGAAGGTATTTCCTGATTCACCAAGTTCACCTTGGAAAACTCCACTACTTATAAATGGGTCGCAATCTTTACAGTAAAGAATGAAAGGAATAGTTGTGTTGACATTGCCCACTTGACTAGGTGATAATAAATCTCTGATTGAATTTTCACAGCTAGTAGTACAACAATCATTATTATTGGTTACAGCATCTTGGGCTCGAACAATTTCTCTTACGACATCACAAACACATTCTTCTCGATGGCTAACAGACATATAAAAATCCTCCTTTATTTTTAATTCACTATCAAATTATGAGGAGGAAGTCTTAGCGGTATAAATAAAAAATCTAGTTTTATAAAAATTGATTAATATATCTTGTCACTAGTGTTGCATTAATTTAATTATGCTAGTAAAAACACTCAAAATGTTGAACAATTTAATTTTGCACAAGAAAAAGTCCTTATTGATTTATCAGTATACCACGGACAAATCACTTCTAAGTATCCGCTGGCGGGGCTCCGTGTCCATAGACGTCAAGCTAACATAAAAGACACTGTGTAAAGTCCCCTTTTTTGTTAGTTTCCCATATTTATCTCTTAGTGCATCTAAAATAAAGCATAACAAACTAAGCCTTATAAAAAAGGCTTTATTTTAAAAAATTCGAAAATTATGATCCCATGATTTTACGCCGCAAAGGATATACTTTGTTTATCCTTTATCCTATTCACTTAATCTTTTCATAATTTTTCTTTGAAGTAGTAGAAGCGGTTCCTGAAAAGAGAAAGGTCACTTCTCTTGACGGAAGAGCTACACAAATAGGGGAGGTGAGTATAAAATGATTAAAGCGGTTATATTTGACTTAGATGGTACATTGCTAAATAGGGATGCTTCCGTACAGAAATTTATAGGGAATCAATATGATAGATTGAATGAATGGCTTGGTCATATCCCTAAAGAAAAATATATTTCAAGATTTATAGAGTTAGATTGTCGAGGGTATGTTTGGAAAGATAAAGTATATCAACAACTGGTTGGTGAATTCAATATTAACAAAATTTCTTGGCAAAGGTTACTTGAAGATTATATAGAGGAATTTCACAATAGTTGTACTCCTTTTTTCAATCTACTCACTATGTTAGAAGGCTTAAAAAGTAGTTCAATTCGATTGGGGATCATAACAAATGGAAAAGGACAGTTCCAGATGAATAATATAAGGGCTTTAGGGATTGAAAAATATTTTGATACAATACTTGTTTCGGAATGGGAAGGGATAAAAAAGCCTAATCCAGAAATATTTCACAAGGCACTAAGGCAATTAAACGTTTCAGAGAATGAGAGTATGTACGTAGGTGATCATCCTGAGAATGATGTGAAAGGTGCTATGAATATAGGGATGCTTGGAGTGTGGAAAAAAGATTTACAATGGAATAATGTTGAAGCGGACTTCATTGTTGAAGATTTGAAAGAGTTACCATTAATCATTCACGAATTAAATTGAGTATAGGAATTAAAGGGCTACTTTTAAGCAGAATAGAAGGGTTCATAAAATATTGGGGGTCTAAAATGGGAATCAGAAAATCGGCAAAAGCAGTAATTGTTCAAGAGGATAAATTGTTAGCAATTAAAAACCCTCAGACAGTTCGAAAATACATAATTGATTATATTGAAGGTAAGGAACTACCTGTTTATTTGGGGGATGAATCGCCCCTCCGAAGGAGATGAAATTTCTTGACTTAGAACATTTGTTCTGATAAAATTTAATTATGAAGGGAAAGGAGAATGGCGATGGGCACAAAAACGTACTTCTCTAATCGAGTCTATAAAAACAAGATTGCCGTTACATATGTCAACGCCATTACGGATGTTCTTGTTAACTTCAATCGTGCCA
>NZ_JAMQKB010000033.1 GCF_028416575.1 Terrihalobacillus insolitus
CGAATATAACTTTTGGAACAAGAGGGTTAGCTTGGTCAATTTCGTCAGCTACCAAAAGTGGCGATTATCCAAGAAGCCCCCACTTCAAGCAACCCGCAAGGGTGGTAAGTGGTGGGAGTAGTTCACAACAATTAGATAATGCATATGAATATCTTCACTTACAAAATAAAGTAGAGGCAAAATTTGAAGGGTTAAAAAGAATAGAAAAAACGGAATATCCGCATTATGCTTTAAGAGAGGCGTTAATAAACGCTGTTGTTCATAGAGATTATAGTCATAGTGGCAGTATTCTTATTCATATTTTTGAAGATCGAATGGAGATTGTATCTGTCGGTGGTCTTGTAAATGGGTTAACAATGAATGATATCTTAATAGGTGTCTCAGAAAGTAGAAATAAAAAGTTAGCTGCTTGCTTTTATCGATTAAAGCTTATTGAAAGTTTCGGCACGGGCATACAAAGGATTAAAGAAAGCTATAAAAGTGAATCTGTATTTCCAGAATTTAAGAGCTCTGAAAATGCATTTTTGGTGACATTGCCGAATTCTGTTTATGTGAGAGAAACGGTGACAACTGAGGAAAGAATTATTTTTATTCTGAAACACAAAGGCTTACAGGCAAGGAGAGAAATTGAACAAGAATTGGATTTAAGTAAATCTAGTGTAACTAAACTTCTGAACAAATTACTATCTGAAGGAAAAATAAAACAACAAGGTAAAGCAAGAAATACGAAATATTATGTTGATTAATAGGCATACTCACTTACCTCCATGTGTGAATTTTTCGTTCGCTATTAGCGGAACGAAAAATTTGTAAAACTGTTTGTAAGGTAGAGCTAACTAATATTATAGTAGATATAATAAAAAAGACTAATCATTAAAGTAAGGATCATCTTTAAATACTCAAATAGCGATGAGTCACAGGAACTTGAAAACTGTAAAAATTAGTCAAGTCAATAGTAAATAAATAAGACGCAAAGATCTGTAGTAACTGTGTTATAGAAAAATTATAAATAGGAGGCACGTTCGTTGGACTCTTTAAATTTAACTGATAAACTGCAGCACGAGCTAGATGAACTTATGCAAAGAGGCTACACCATCTCTTCTTCGGGTGACTCTGTGAGCGCATGTACTGTGTGGAGTGAGCTTTGGAAAAGAATCTTAGAAACAATGGAAAGGTATAAAATAGAATATATAGAGGACATGGATAAGGCATTTCATGGCTTGCAGAGTATTTACAACTGGTCTACAGATTTTGAGACGGAACTTGGCAATGCTTTGAGAAAGGATAAAAGTATTGCGCAGACTAGAATCAATTTTTGCAACGAGTATATTTCTAAATCAAGGAAGAAAGATGATTTCAACAACCTTGTTAAGAGGCGAATGGTGGCAGAGTCATATTTCGAACTTGGGAAGGTTGAAGAAGGAGAGAAACTTTACAGTGAGTTTGTTAGAGAATACCCTACTGATGGTTGGGGTTGGATAAACTGGTCAGATCAATACGGATTGTTCGCAAATAAAGAGAACAAGAACGGTGAAAAAGCGATAAGCATTCTCGAAGCAGGACTTGAAATAGAAGGTCTTAAAGATCGATATGATGTACTTGAACGATTACGCAATTTATATGATGGACTGGATATGAAGCAAAAAGCTAAAGAAATTCAACAGGAAGTTCAAGGACAAAAGATGAAAGACAAAGGTCAACAATTGAGCGATATACGTTTCATTAACAAAAAGGTGAACCAAAGCTCGAATACTATCTCAAATAAAAAAATTGGTCGTAATGCCCCCTGCCCATGTGGTAGTGGGAAAAAGTACAAGAAATGCTGCGGAAAATAAAAGGAAGGTGCGTGATAGAGGTATCAAACCTCTTCTGACGTAATGGAGTGAGAACTTCCACGGTATATCACATTGTCTTTGTTTGGTGACGATTTTAGATATTAATAGTTTTTAGTAACCAGATTCTGCACTGAATTGTGGAAAATATCAATTTACTGGAACAATAAAAATCCACCCTCGGCTAATTAATAATGATACATACTTGTGATGCAGTACGAACGCTGCAGTTTTTATCTTAAACGATTTATGATAAGAAAAATAAGGAGAAACTAATATGACAAAGAGAAATATGGAGTTGTCACTAAAACAACGTGAAGAAGTACTCGAAATTTTGAAAGACCGTTTTGATACAAACATGAACCGCCATAAAGATCTTGAATGGGCTAAAGTACAAGCTAAGCTCGAAGATAGTACTGAAAAATTGTGGTCACTTAATGAAATGGAAATAACAAAAGGTGAACCGGATGTTGTTGGTTATGATAAAATGACGGACGAATACATTTTTTATGATTGTTCAGCGGAAAGTCCCAAAGGTCGCAGAAGTGTTTGTTACGACCGTGAAGCGCTAGAGGCAAGGAAAAAACATAAACCAGAGAATAATGCCATGGATATGGCTGCTGCCATGGGCATTGAGCTCTTAACGGAAGAACAATACTGGCAGTTGCAGAAACTTGGGAATTTCGATACGAAAACATCCAGCTGGGTGCAAACACCTGCAAATATTAGAAAACTCGGCGGGGCCATCTTTTGTGATCGACGCTACGACACTGTCTTTTTGTACCACAATGGAGCAGAATCCTACTATGCTGCTAGGGGGTTCCGTGGTTCGTTAAGGGTTTAATTTTTGCATTAACAGCTAGATTGAATTTGCGAACACAACACCGGATAAAGGCTTTAATTTTAAAATGGTTTTAGGGTTTTAGACCCCCACCTCTAAGCGAAGCGTAGGTTGGAACTTCCAATCAGGTGGAGTCGAGACTCCATCTGATTCCCCGATGTTTCAGCTTGCTGAAACGAGTTCGCTTTCTTGCTTTAACAATCGCGTTGCAATCGTTGAAGAAGATTTTCACTTATTGCGTTAATGGTGAAGGTTTATGGAACAAGTTATGTGCTGGAAGTCAATACAGTTTCCGAAGTAAGTAGCAAATCATTGGTAAGGAGTGAGTTTTATGTCTTTCACGTTTATCCATGCAGCAGATATTCACTTGGATAGTCCGTTAAAAGGTTTAGAAAAGTACGAAGGTGCCCCAGTCGAAGAGATCCGTAATGCTACTAGAGAAGCGTTTCATAACTTGGTGAATCTAGCAATTGAGAGGAACGTTTCCTTTTTAGTCATCGCAGGGGACTTGTATGACGGTGATTGGAAGGATTATAATACTGGTTTATTTTTTGTCAACCAAATGACACGTTTGCAAAAAGAGGGTATTAAAGTGTATCTAATTCGTGGAAATCATGATGCCCAAAGTTTAATCACGAAAGAATTGAAACTACCAGACAATGTAATAGAATTTTCTGTTAACCACCCAACGACAGAAGTAGATGAGGAATTGATGGTTGCTGTACATGGGCAAGGTTTTGCTTCAAGATCAGTCACAGATAACCTTGCAAAAGAATACCCACAAAAGCTTGATGGTTATTTGAATATTGGCATTTTACACACGAGTGCGACTGGTCGGGAGGGGCATGAAAACTATGCGCCATGTACAGTCGAAGAACTCGGTGCAAAAGGGTATGACTATTGGGCGTTAGGACATATTCACCTACGTGAAGTAGTATTCAATCAAAATCCTGTCATTTTATTCCCAGGTAATATTCAAGGGAGGCATATTCGAGAGACTGGCGATAAAGGCTGTACGATTGTACATGTGAAGGACGGGCACATTGATTCATACGAACATCAATCATTAGATGTACTGCGATGGGAGATTTGTGACATTGATGCATCACTTTCAGAAACCATTGAAGACGTCATAGAAGATGCGCGAATTCGCTTAGAACAGTTGCAACAGAAAGCGGATGGAAGATTTTTAGCTGTACGTTTTCATATCACTGGCTCAAGTAAAGTACACCAACAATTGATCGTTGACAAGGAACATGTACTTAATAACCTCCGTTCTATGTCTTTTGAAATGGGTGACGTTTGGATTGAGAAAGTAAAAATAAAAACCACCCGTTTACTTGATATGGATAACCTACAAGAACAACATACCCCTGTTGCAACCATCTTAGAATTTCTAAAAAACGTGATGGACGATGATGACTTGGTACAATCACTACTGGAAGAATTTAATGACATTCATAATGCTTTGCCATATGAATTGAAAAATGGTGAGGACGGATTTAATTTTACAGACCCGTCTATGATAAAAACTAGATTAAAAGAAGTAGAGGATATAATCTTGCATCATATCCAAACAAAGGCAGGTGTCTAGTAACATGCGGTTTGATTATTTACACTTAGAAGCATTTGGGCATTTCACAAATTATCCGCTCATGTTTAATGGCAACAAAAACTTTCATATTCTCTATGGAGCAAATGAAGCAGGGAAAAGTACGATTCTGCGTTCTGTTTCTCATTTGTTATACGGCTTTCCGCAACAAACGGAGGACTCCTTTCTACATAATAATCAAAAATTACGTATTGGCGGTCAATTGAAAAATAATCAAGGGGACACGTTAGAATTTATCCGTCGTAAAGGACGAATAAATACGGTGTTAGATATAAATGGACAGCCTTTGGATGAGAAAGAAGTACAAAAGTTTTTAAGCGGGATGTCAGAGCAACAGTTCCTTAATATGTTCGCCCTTGATCATGTTCGCCTGCGAGAGGGTGGAGAAAGTCTTCTCCAGAGTGATGGAAATGTAGGGGAAAGTTTATTTTCTGCTGCATCAGGTATCAGTGTGCTTCGGAATGTATTAGAGGAGTTAGAAAATACTTCTCGTGGTCTTTATTTAAAAAGTGGTTCAAAACCTACGATCAATCAAGCGATAAAAGAAGAGAAAGCCCTAACGAAACAAATAGCTGAAAATCAATTAAAAGTGCAGACGTGGAAGGATCTAGAGCAAAGGTACTTAGACGGCGAAAAGAAAATAGAAGCCTTGAAACAGGAATTTAAAATAGTAAGTACCGAAGAAATGAAATATCGCCGATTAAAACAGACATTGCCAAAAATCGCACTGTTGCAAGAAGTGATCGATAAACGTAAAGAATTGGAACATATCCCAAATCTGTCTGAACAATCAGAAGAGATCAGAAAAGATAACTTGCAACGATTAGAATTGGCAGAAAATAAGAAAAAAGAAGCAAATGACAACATGAAGATAATCGAAAAAGAACTGGAAAAGCTTTCGATCCCAGAGGGGCTTATGGAACAAGAGACTAAGATTGAAGCGTTAAACAGGGAAGTAGATGGCTATCAAAAGGATAGGAAACAACTTCCTGTCTTAGAAGGAGAACTAAGACAGCTAGAGCAAACTGTTCTCACTGCTTTAAAAGAGATTGATGTAACAAATGATAACATGGAGAACATTGATCAATATCGTATTTCCGCTGAGAAAAAGAAATCGATCCGCGAGCTAAGTGATCAACATCCACTGTTAGAGCAAGAGTGCAATGCAGTGGAGAAGGAAGTTATCAACATTAACAAGGATCTCAACAAGCAGAAAACAGCATTAGATGAACTTGGTGACCCGATGGATGTCGATGCACTGGAACAGGCGATTAATCGTGTAAATGCAGAAGGAAAAATAGAAGAACGGCTAAACGAAAAAACGATACGGGTCAAACAACTCAATCAAGAAATAAACGATTCCATAGACCGATTGCCGTTATGGAAGGGTACAGCCGAAGAACTAACCCAATTAAAGGTTCCGAATTTAACCAATACCGTAAAGAAATATGAAAAAAAACAGCAAGAGCTAACAAATGGGCTTCAACAAATCAAGGAAAAAATCAACAGGGAAAACCAATCGATTGAAGCAAATGAAAAGAGAATTAGCGAACTTGAATCACTGGCAGATATCCCAACCGAAGAAGTTTTAAACCAACTAAGGCAGTATCGTGATGCAGGCTGGCTAGTCATTCGACACAAACTAAATGCTGAACAAGTGGATGATAAAGAGCTTATGGCATTCACCCAAGGACTTCCGCTTGAGTTAGCGTTTGAAAACAGTATCCGAGAATCTGATGATACGGCGGACATGATGCGAAGAGAGGCGGAAAAGGTAGGGGAGAAAAATAAGCTAATTTCTGATATTAAAGGTAGTAAAAAGAATTTATCATCACTAGAGGCTGAATATACTAATTTTGAAGAAATGCTGGTCAAATGGAACGACGATTGGAAGCGCGAATGGCAGCCTGCCAACATGGAGCCATTAACACCAGAAGAAATGACAGAGTGGCTCGAGAAATATGAACAGATCTTGTCACTCTTTTCTGAAAAACAGTCAGCAGAAGAGGAAATCCGCATCCTTGTAGCGAAGCAGGATGAATTAATGTCCTCTTTAAAAGAAGCATTAGTAGAATTTGCAGCTGCTTTCAACCACTCAACACTTGCGGGCCTTGTGGATCAAGCTGAAAAAACGAGAAAAACGTTAATAGATAAAGAGAGTCGCAGAAGCCATTTACAAATGACAATCACAGACTTAAAGGATAAACTTGAACATGCTAAGGATCGTAAAGAAGAGGCAATTGGGCAAATTGAACAGTGGGAAATAGCATGGGAAAAAGCATTACATGGACTAGCATTTTCTCCTGATACCTCGCCAACAGTTGTCAAGCAAATGCTAGAAACGTATGATGCTTGTGTACGTAGTTTTGATGATATGAAGCGGGTTGAAAAAGAAGTTATAACAACGGCAGAGCGTATGGAACTTTTTAAAGAAAAAGTAAACGATCTCGATCATTCCCTAATACAAGAATTTGATGAAATGGCACTGGATGTCGTAGTCACACAAGTATACCAAGCACTTACCCAAGCAAATAAAGACAAAGTAAAGCTTGAAAATTTCCAACAGCAAGCACAACAATTAGAACAGGATAAACAAGCAGCAGAGACCAAAATAAAGGATGCAAAAGAGAAACTTAGCCATTTAATGGAGCAAGCAGGCTGTGACACATTAGAAGAACTTGAAAAGGTAGAAGCAGCCTTCAAACAGAAAGTGAAGTATACCGAGAAAATTGTCCAGCTAGAAGAAGAGTTGCTCGAAGTAGGGAATGGACTTACATTAGCAGCATTGCTTGAGGAAGCAAAAAATGCTGATAATGATTTGATTGATAATGAATTAGAAGAGCTCCATCGAAAGAGAAATGACTTAGATACAACCCGTTCCGAGCTCGAGCAAGCGCATGGCGTGGTGAAAAAGGAATATAAAGAGAAGATTGAAGGGGCGAACTTTGCATCTGTTCAAGCAGCAGAAGAAAAACAGAGTGTATTAGCGAAAATGACAGATTTAACCGATCAATATGTAAACCATAAATTGGCTTCCTTGCTATTAAAAAAAGGGATTGAATATTATCGTGAACAAAACCAGAGTCCAATTATGAATCGTGCTAGTGAAATTTTTCGACGTCTAACACTCCATTCGTTTGACGGAATTACCGTTGATTTCGATGAAAAAGATCAACCCGTTATTATGGGAGTTCGTAACGGTGATGAGAAAATTAAAGTGTCAGGTATGAGTGACGGATCAACAGACCAGCTCTATTTAGCACTACGCATAGCCAGCATCGAAAAATATGTGAAAGAAAATGAATCAATTCCATTTATCGTCGATGATATCCTTGTTCACTTTGACGACGAACGTTCAAAGGAGACGTTAAAAGTATTACTTGAGCTATCACAACAGACTCAGGTGATATTCTTTACACACCATTCTCGACTAATCGAGCTTATGAATGAAGTAACAACAGAGAATGAGTTCCAACAGACGGAAATTCAGACTGCTAGGTCATCCGTAATGGCTTGATGTAAAGAAATTCTGTTTGGTTTAAACTTTTTAGCATAACTTACAGTGCCGAAAAAGCAGTAAACGCGTCGTCATCCGAGTTATGAGGACGCAACCAGCGTCGAAAAAGCAGCAAACGCGTCGTCATCCGAGCGATGAGGACGCAATCAGCGCCGAAAATTAAGCAAACGCGTCGTCATCTGAGTTATGAGGACGCAATCAGCGCCGAAAATCAAGCAAACGCGTCGTCATCCGAGCGATGAGGACGCAATCAGCGCCGAAAATCAAGCAAACGCGTCGTCATCTGAGTTATGAGGACGCAAGCAGCGTCGAAAAAGGAGCAAACGCGTCGTCATCCGAGCGATGAGGACGCAATCAGCGCCGGAAATCAAGCGAACGCGTCGTCATCTGAGTTATGAGGACGCAATCAGCGCCGAAAATCAAGCAAACGCGTCGTCATCTGAGTTATGAGGACGCAACCAGCGTCGAAAAAGCAGCAAACGCGTCGTCATCCGAGCAATGAGGACGCAATCAGCGTCGAAAAAGCAGCAAACGCGTCGTCATCCGAGCAATGAGGACGCAACCAGCGCCGAAAATCAAGCAAACGCGTCGTCATCTGAGTTATGAGGACGCAATCAGCGCCGAAAATCAAGCAAACGCGTCGTCATCTGAGTTATGACGACGCAATCAGCGCCGAAAATTAAGCGAACGCGTCGTCATCCGAGTTATGAGGACGCAACCAGCGTCGAAAAAGCAGCAAACGCGTCGTCATCCGAGCAATGAGGACGCAACCAGCGTCGAAAAAGCAGCAAACGCGTCGTCATCCGAGTTATGAGGACGCAACCAGCGTCGAAAAAGCAGCAAACGCGTCGTCATCCGAGCAATGAGGACGCAATCAGCGCCGAAAATCAAGCAAACGCGTCGTCATCTGAGTTATGAGGACGCACCCAACGCTGACCCCCCGTAAAAGCGGACAACGCCGCTATTTTGTAAAATCCAGGTTTTTGATTGGTTTTGCATATGGATAAGCCGCTTCATGATCATTGAATTTGGTAACATTCCCTAGATTAATTAACAAGACTACAACTATTAACCGAGGAGGGATTAAACATGGAAAATGAATTGTGGACGAAAGTATTAAATTTAGTAAGTCACAAAATGAGTAGACCTTCTTTTGAAACGTGGTTTAAGACAAGTAAGGCAATAAAGGAAGAGAAAAGATGGGTGATTATTTCGGAAAGTGAATTTACAAGAGATTGGTTAGAACAGAGATATTCGGATTTAGTGAAAGAGGCAATTTTTGAGATTACCAATGAATCCCCTGAATTGGTGTTTACGTTTAAAGAGAAACATGAGCAGTTCCCAATATAGATAGTTAAATAGAACCTATTTTTCTCAAATTAACCGGTTAAATTCAACAGAAAAAGAAAAGCTAATAATGTCAATACAAGAAAAACTCCCTTCATACTTGCAATCTTTCAGTGACTTCCATCAAACTAAATTAAATCCAATCTATACTTTTGAAAATTTTATCTTTTCACGGGCGAGAAGACCCCCACTTCCATTATGTGAAGGTGGGTAACACCAATAATAAGTGAGCTAAATGAAAAACTAAGAAGTAGCAGTCGCTTTTAACAGGTAAAGGGAAATTAGATTCGGCTTTAGAGGAATATTATATGGAAGATGCCAGCATATTCTTAAGAATCTTATTTTGTTAAAATTATAATATAAAGGAATTGGTTTAATACTGACGAATTTACTTGTTATGAAAGGGTGTGAGCAAACTGGAAAAGATAACAAAAGAACTCTTCTTGAATATAATGGAAGTCTTAGATGAAAAACTTGAGGAAAATAGGTTGAAAATGACTTTGAATATTTATGGTGGTACGGTTATGATGACTTGCTTTGATGCAAGGCCTGCAACAAAAGATGTAGACGCAATATTCGAGACATCTTCATTAATTGATACTATATTATTAGGAATTGCTGAAACCTATGGCTTAAATAAAGATTGGATAAATCAAGATATTAAAGAGCCGTTAAAGTATGTGAAAAGAGAGAACTTAAAAGAAATTTACAAGTTTAGGAACCTTAGGGTGCTAGCTCCTAGCGCAGAACAGATGCTTGCGATGAAAATATTATCTGCAAGACCTGAACCATACAGGGATTTTAATGATGTGGAATTTCTACTGAAATATCTCGAAATCGACACCTTAGAGCAAGTAGTTAATGTGTTTGATAAATATGTAGGCAGGAGATACTTGGGAGATAGGCAAAAAATGTTTTTGAATTATGTCGGAGAGGATTTAAAAAAATCATGGAAAAAGTTCTCAATATAATTAAAGCAGAAGATTTTAATTTTACGCTGACAAACTTACTTATCGATCTTTACTCTGTTGATTATGAAAGTTATTTTGAAGAATTACATTTTGATGAGAGTGAAATCGAGAATTTAACTAAAGTAGAATTGGATAGATTGACAAAGGTTGCAACTGTAATTGAGTATGTCGGAAACAGGCAACCTAAAGCCAAGTTGTATAAATGGATTTATTCAGAAAAATTAAGATTGGATGATCCTTATACTCCTGGTGTGGAGGATGAAAGTATTGCAAGAATCAAACGCATTTTTTCAGCGCCAAAAGAGTTTTCTCTGCGAAATGTATTTTTTGATGAAGAAACTTTGAAACCAATTTAGAAGGTGATAAATCCAATTTTGTTCTACACTTTATTAATTTCCTGAATTAAGGTGCTGTTGTCAGGTTCAATCATGAAATGAGGATAAGCACCTAGTATTCCACGATACACTAGTTGAAGTTGCTGCCAATCCCTTAGGTCTTGTGGTTTCATGAGACAATTGGGCTTATCAAATTTATAGATTCCACATTCGCTTAACAGGGCTGCAATGAATTCCGAACAGAAAAATGTATTTTTTCTTTGAAACTCTTTATTAAGTGCGACTGCAAATAGGCCTAAGAAATTATACTTGTAGTTACTTTTCTGATGCTCGAACTGTTCAACAGCTGTTCTTAATTGAACATATTCCGTGTTGGATATAGAAAAGCTATATATTGCACAGACAGCGCTTTGAAAGAAATCCTCGCGCACGTTTTCTTTAACAAATCCACCTACAAAAGGATTGCGCGCACGTTTTCTCCCGAAGCTATACACATCAATTAAATCCGGATCAAAAGCAATGGATGCATGGTTTAGTGTTGATTTCGTATAAATATTAATCGCCCTCGTTAATATGGAACCCGTATCTGAAAAAAGAAGGTAAACTTTTTTTGTATTCAACCATGCTCCTCCTTAAGAAGTCAATATATATCCAGATACACAGAGGTTAATTGCTAATTTTCTGAATTCATATATCTAAATATAATACAGACTTTTTGTAATAGCAAGGTACCTTTTAAAAATTTCGCACAAAGAATAACCGACTAACATGGATAGCTTCATTTTTAAGAATACTATCATACAGAATAAGAAATAGTTCGTGTTTAATCGATGGTAGGGTGGCTATAATGGAAGAAATGCAAATAAAGAAAATCCTAGAGTTCACTAATTAATATTATATTAAACTTGCCGTGATTTTCTTACAACTAAAAAATAAACCATGTTAAAGGTGGGCTTATCAATGAATGTCAAAATGGAAGTGTCTTATCAAACACCAAAAGGAACACAAACAACATTGAACTCGGATGAAATGCGTGTAGGAAAAGCAATATTAATTGCTGAAGATTTAGAAAGAACGGGACGCGCAAAAAATGTGACGTTTATTGACAGCCATGAAAACACATGGACATTGAAGGAATTAAAAATATATATGAAGGGAATTCAAACGGAACCACACAACGTAACCGTTTATTTTGATGGAGGTTTTGATCTGAAAACAAAAAGATCAGGCTTGGGATGTACCATTTATTACGAGCAAAATGGAAAATCATTTCGGCTCCGGAAAAATGCATTGGTAGAAGAACTTGATACAAATAACGAAGCAGAATATGCCGCATTTCATCTTGGGTTACAAGAATTAGATCTTTTAGGTGTTCATCATCTACCAGTTACATTCGTTGGTGATTCTCAAGTTGTCATTAATCAATTAAATGGGGAATGGCCGTGTTTGGAAGAAGAATTATCAAAATGGGCTGATCGAATTGAAAACAAACTCGATCAATTAGGAATCCATCCGCATTACCAATTTGTTTCTCGAAAAAGGAATCGGGAAGCGGATCAATTAGCCGCGCAAGCCTTAAAAGAAATTGAAATAACGAGTACGATCGAAATACCACTTGATGAATGAATTTTTGGGAGTATATGTGAAAACAACACTCCCAACTTGCAAGTCAATTATAAATTCAAATCGCACGTTTTCCTCGCTTCTAGTTCCAAAACTTCTCAATACAATTAGTTAATATACATAAGGGTAAAAATAAAATAGGTGTCCACGGTAGTACGCAAAATTTCAATTTTTAATGATTCCCAATACGTACGGAAATGGTATAGTTATAGTGAGTGTCTTAGTCATATAAAATTAGTGATAAACGATTGGTCATCAGTGCGTTACCCATGTACTATGTACCGTAACCGTATCCATATAGTCAACTTGAAAGGAGTGGGAGAATAACATGGCAAAGAAGATTGCTTTTGTTACAGACAGTACGGCGTTTTTAACGGAGGAATTGCGAGCACATCCTGATGTATATGTAGTACCAATAATTATTATTTCAGAGGGCCGTGAATATGAAGATGGAGTCGACTTATCTTCTGACCAGTTATACGACATGATTCGTAATAATAAAGATGTCCCCAAAACGTCTCAACCATCCGTTGGCAGCTTTGAAGCTTTATATGAACAGTTGAAAAAGGACTATGATCATGCGATCGCCATCCATGTCTCTAATAAATTAAGTGGAACGGTTACGAGTTCTGCCGCCGGGAAAGACCATGTCGATTTTAGTGTAGAAGTTATCGATTCCTTTTCCCTTTCCTATGCGATTACAACACTTATTTATAAAGGGATGGCGTTAGCAGAACAAGATGTTGATATAAAAGAAATCGCGAATGAGCTTAGAGCAGTAGCGACTAGATCTAAAAATTTAATTTTGTTAGGCAATTTAGAGCAGTTATACAAAGGTGGAAGAATGTCAGGCGTCCAATTTTTACTAGGAAATGTCCTGCAAATTAAGCCAATCCTTACGATTAATTCGGATGGGGAACTTGGATTGTTAGAGCGAATCCGTTCAGAGAAAAAGGCAACAAACAAAATAGTAGATCTACTAAAACAATCATATAAAGAAAATAATATAAAGCAAGTAGGTATTATGCACGGCAATGTACCAGAAAAGGCAATGGCATTAAAACAAAAAGTGGAGGAAGTGACTCCTAGTATAGACATTGTCATTGGAGAAATCAGTTCTTCCCTTGCTGTCCATGCAGGGGAAGGAAGTCTTGCCTTGTTCTGGCAGATAGAAAAGTAAAGAATGAATGCACTGTTTAACGTGGGAAATAAAGTGACAAATGGTCAAAAGAGAGTATAACTCTATCAGTAAAAACAGAAATGCTGTGACAAGTAATGTAATGCTGAAATATGATATACTACTAAAAAAGATAGGAGGGATTTCTAGTGATAAGTGACAATCTAGTAAAAGGATTAATTAAGCAAATGAATTATGAGTTCTACTCTGCACATTCTTATTTATCAATGGCCGCCTATTGTTCAGAAGAGAACTTGGATGGCTTCGCTAACTTCTTTCTAGTGCAAGCTGAAGAGGAACGATATCACGCAATGAAGTTCTATAATTTCATTAATGACATGGGAGAACGTGCTGTAGTTGAAGGATTCCCTACTCCGAATAATGAATTCAGTTCGATGTTAGATGTGTTTGAAAAAGGGCTGAAACACGAGCAAGAGGTAACAAGACGTATTTACGATCTTGCGGATATTGCTTTAGATGAACGCGAACATGCTACGATGACATTCTTGAACTGGTTTATTGAAGAACAGGTTGAAGAAGAGGCTTTATTTGACAGCTTGATCCAAAAATTAAAACGTATTGATAAGGATAGTAATGCATTCTTTATGCTCGATAGTGAACTCGGAAAACGTTCATTTGATGAAGGAGACGCATAAAGTGAAACTTCAATCAGTGGGGGTTTCTTCACCCCATTGATTGTTAGCTTTCCTTACAGAATTCAGCCAGCTTACCTCTCCTCCGTTTTAAAAGTAAGGTATCTTCATCTGCTCTCTTCGTAAAAAAGTGGCAGGATTAGATGTAGCTTTTTTGCTTTTTTGTGTAGAAAACAATTGAATTTAGAAAATCGACTAAGGCTATTTGTTTTTTCTTGACAGACCTAATTAACATAATTATGATTTAATTATGTTAATTATCTTTATGATAAAGATAATTTGTGACAAAGGTTTTATTGAAAAATTTTTTCAACGAAAGGTGAATATAATGGCTGATGAACAACTTCTATGAAAGAATCGGAGAAATTGAAGAGTCTTTTTTTTACATTCCAAAACAATTGAACAGAGTTTTCGTTGGTGAAGAAATCAGCCCCCCGAGATTCTTCTTGTTGCGTGCGGTGGAGAGAAAGGGACGATGTAAGGTGAGCGATTTGTCAAGGGAATTCATGTTAACGTCAGGTGCAACAACGATCATGGTCAACGGCCTCAAAGAAGCCGGTTTGATTCACCGTTTCAGGGATGAAAAGGATCGGCGCGTCGTCTGGGTGGAAACTTCTGAAAAAGGATTGCGGTTGGTGGAGCAGATCAAACAAAAAAGGCTAGAAGTATGGAAGGAGATGCTTGATAATTTAACATCTGAAGAGTTGGGTCAATGGCTGAATTTGACGCGTAAAATCGTATTCCAAAACAAACAGGGGTGAAACAGAGATGAACATTTACGTTGTTTATGACAGTGATAACGGCCATACGGAACCACTGGCTCGTGCCATAGCAGATGGCGCCCGTAAAGTGGATGGTGCAGAAGTCTACTTCCAGCATGTGAAAGGTGCCGAGGTTCGGGACCTAAATGAAATGGACGCAATTATTTGGGGATGTCCAGGGCACTTTGGGACAATTAGTTCTGGATTGAAACAATGGATTGATAAATTAGGATACATGTGGGCGACAGGCAAATTGGTAGGTAAGGTCGGTGCCGCTTTTTGCACGACGGCAACGGAACACGGCGGCATTGAAATGACATTGTGGAATTTGATCACACCAATGTTACACAACGGGATGATCATTGTCGGGCTTCCGGGGGATGTCCCCGAAAATGTCCTGTACGGATCGTATTACGGAGTCGGGGTCACTTGTCCGATCGAAGAAAGTGATGACGCTCCGAAAAACTTACCGAACGAATCAGAGCTTGCTTTAGGAAGAGCACTTGGGCGCAGGGTCGCCGAAGTTACAAAGAAACAAATCGCCTAAAGCCGTCTAGGAGTCTGTCCGACAAAGTGAAAATGACAAATTTTTATTCTAAATAGTGCGTGTTCAAAAAGTCGGCAAATTAGAAGCAAGCAGGTCGAGGCGGCGTAGTTTTGAGTAGCGCAGCGTATGCTTTTAATACGTGAGCAAAAGGGATGCTTCCCCGAATAAACTTCGCACGCAGGAAAAGCGGGTTTCTTTTCCAAGGAACGGAAAAGCAAGCCATTTAAGGAATACAGGCTAAGACCGCCACGTCCTGTGGCAACGCCTGCATAACCCACGTCGTGTGGGCCCGAGATGCGCCGCTGATCATTTGGTGACTTTTTGAACAACCTCTAAATAATGATAATATAACACTGTTTTTGAGGGGAATATGCATATATATTCACGAAAATTGTTTCATCGGACAGACTCCTAGCACAGATAACGCGGAGGTGAATAAAGTGGGCTTTATGATTTTTTTAGGTATCCTCGTGGTGGTTGCCGGGAGTGTTCTTATTGTGATTAACATGCAGGCTTTCAGGAAAGTGAATGAAGTCAGCGGCACAAAACAACAACCGAATGAGAAACCGTCTATGGACAACGGTGAAACCGCTGCTTCACTCCTTTCGACATCCAATGAAAAGGAAGCCGAGGGCGATCAAGCATATCGAAACGGGCTGCGGCAAGGGTTGTCGGAGCAATCTAAAAATCACGAGGAAGAAGCGGAACCGGGATATGGCGATAAACAGTACCGGGAGACGTTGCGCGCCATGTCTCAAAACAAACGAAATGATTAATTTGGATCAATTTATTCCAGATAAAAAACAAGGAGGATTTATTCCATTATGCGACGTATTATCGCTTTAAACATTGTGATATTAATTATACTGGTTGGCGGTGCTTTTGCCGGTTATTACTATTTTTATCAGTCAGCGAATTACTTGAAAACAGATGATGCCAAGATTGACGGGCAAATGATCACGATCGCTTCACCGTCTGCCGGAAAACTTGCAGACTGGAACGCGAAGGAAGGGGACGCATTTAAAGCAGGAGATACCGTAGGATCCATCCAAATTCCTCCGTCAAACTCTGAAGAAAAAGGTAAACAGATGGATGTCGATATGCCCGCTGCCGCGACAATTGTTAAACAAAGTGCAGTTAAAGACACATTTGTTGGCGCAGGCAGACCCCTTGCACAAGCTTTCAATCTCGATGACTTATGGGTAACGGCCAACATTGATGAAGTAGACATCGATGATGTGGAAGTCGGCCAATCAGTGGATATTTATGTTGACGGTTATTCGGATACAACGTTAACCGGCAAGGTTGAGCAAATCGGTTTGGCAACGGCAAGTACGTTTTCAATATTGCCCGGTTCAAATAACGGTGATTCATCACAAGTGATACCTGTGAAGATTTCCATTGACGGCTATAAAGGAACAAGATTGGTACCGGGTATGGGTGTAACCGTGCGTATCGATAAATAGGAGGTGTAACTGGTGTCACTATTTCTTACAGGATACATCATTTTAGCGTTCATCGTGATGATTGCAATCAATATGGCGATGCGCCGTTCTTCTAAAAGGAAAAAAAAAGCATCTTTACAGGAGGTCGATCAGCCATCCGGAAAACCGAGTGAAAGGCTTGATGAACCAAGGACAAGAACTTCAAGTCGAAGTGAGCCAGCCAAACGGGAGAAGGACACTCAAATCGATTCGTCTTTTACCGAGTTTGTGACGGAAGATCAGAGGAATGAGGAGCAGGTTGAGGATACGAGAAAAAGAACAAGAAGACGGGAAATGAATGTCGATCCGCAACGTAAAGATGTAAAAAAAGGCCCGATACTTGTGGCTATTCTTCTCGGCGGTTTTGTTGCGATCCTCAATCAAACGTCGATGAATGTCGCTCTGCCGCCCGTGATGAATGACTTTGGTATTGCCGCGAATACTGCACAGTGGCTGACAACGGCATACATGCTTGTCAACGGCATCTTGATACCGATCACGGCGTTTTTAATGGAAAGATTCACGACACGAAAACTTTTTATTACAGCAATGACGCTTTTTTCCATTGGAACACTGATCTCCGGATTGTCTCCCACTTTCGCGATGTTAATCTTTGGAAGGGTGATACAAGCTTCCGGTGCCGGTATTATGATGCCGCTGATGATGAATGTGGTGCTTTCGTTGTTTCCGCCGGAAAAGCGGGGCGCGGCAATGGGATTGGTCGGGGTTGCACTCGTTTTTGGCCCGGCAATCGGCCCGACATTTTCCGGGTGGGCCATTGAAACGTATTCATGGCGAGTGATATTCTTCTCCTTTTTGCCGATAGCCATACTTGATATTATTATTGCTGCGATCTGGTTAAAAAATGTCACACGGTTATCTTATCCGAAAATTGATCTATTGGCGGTCTTTTTATCCACGGTTGGATTTGGCGGCATTTTATACGGTTTCAGTGAAGCGGGGAATGACGGCTGGGGAAGCATGACAGTTCAAATTTCACTGGTGCTCGGAATGATTGGGCTTGCGCTGTTTGTTTGGCGGGAATTAACGGTTGAAACACCGATGCTTGAATTCCGGGTTTTCAAGTACGGCATGTTCGGCTTGACTACTGTCATTAACGGTGTCGTCACGATGGCATTGTTCAGTGCCATGGTGCTTGTCCCGATTTATGTGCAAAATGTGCGCGGATTTACAGCGCTAGAATCCGGTTTATTGATGTTACCCGGCGCGCTTATCATGGGCGTGATGAACCCGATCGTCGGTAAGGTTTTTGATAAAATCGGGGCGCGCTGGATTGTCGTCACCGGTCTGGTGATTACGGCCATCACGTCATGGCAATTCAGCTTTTTGACGAATTCAACAACTTACTCGTATATCATGGTTTTGTATGCGATGCGGTTGTTCGGGATGTCGATGTTAATGATGCCGATTATGACGGCGGGATTAAACTCACTTCCAAGCCGCCTAAACAGCCACGGAACAGCAATGACCAATACGACGAGGCAAGTGGCCGGTTCAATCGGAATCGCATTCTTGGTTACGGTTATGTCGAATCGTACCGATACACATTTTGCGGATTATTCGAATGAGTTGACTTCGGCAAATCCCGGTTTTATGGCGCAATTGCAAGATTTGGGACAAAAACTGACAGCATCTGCCGGCCTGTCGCCGCAAGTTGGTCAGGAATCGGCTATCCAAATGATTTATGGTTTAGTGATGAAACAATCGGTGATTGACGGGCTGAACGATGCGTTTCTCGTGGCAACATTCATTACGCTTGTCGCTTTGTTTTTGGCGTTCTTCCTTAGAAAAACAACTCCGCCTGATGAGAATTGAAAGTGAACGCAAAACAGGAGTGAAAGGAAGCATTAAGTTTAATAGCTCAATTTTGTTTGACAATATTAGCTATACTTACACTTATTGTAACCATTGTCGTTTGTCTAAACAGATAGAAGTAACCGACCAAGTCCAAGGACAACGGTTACTTCTTCTGTTTATACCTACGTCATTGGTCAACCGCTCTTCAAATAGAATTATGTATGCAATTGATGAAGAAGATTAGACAAGGTATTTCCAAGCAATATACAAAGGTGGGGATATTTCCGAATGGACCAAAATACAATTCTATTGTAAATGACTCAACTTTCTCAGCTAAAATCACTTGTAATCCCTTGATATAACTAGGATCTCCCAAGAAATAATATTAAAAAAACATACAAAAATACATCCCAATTTGGTAAAATATAGTTAGGACAACCATAACCAGAAAGGGATGTATTTATGGCTACTATTTTACCAGATTCTGAATCCAAAAACGAGACTCATTCTTATATTTCGCATTTTTTTAAGGAAAATAAACTAGGGACACTATTAAATCAATCGAACATTCGAAAAGAAGATGGATTTTCTCCAATGTTTCTTCTCCAGTTTATTTTCCCGCTTGTCTTGCTTGGCAAGAACTTTTATCGCATCCTTGATTCTGACCGCATACAGGATACCCCTAAAAAAGATACAGTCCACCGTTTCCTCAACAACCCAAAGTATAACTGGCGAAAATTCCTTGTGTTGTTGAGCAAAAATGTAATTGTGCCCAAACTGTTGTCATTGGTCTAGTGATCATGAACGTGTCCTGATATTTTGATGATTCCTTGTATAGACGCGCCCACAGTAAATCTGTCGAACTGCTTGCACGTGTGCATGATCATACGACAGGCCAGTTTGTCAAAGGTTTCAAAATGCTTACACTTGGGTGGTCAGATGGGAATACGTTCATTCCATTAGCTTTCTCGTTGCTAAGCTTTAAGAAGAGTCAGAATTGATTACAGGGAATCAATTCGAACATTGACAAGCGTACTGTTGGTTACAAACGTCGTCAGGAAGCCCTGCAATAATCGACTGATGCTACAAATTGCAATTCTAGCATACAATTTGAACAATGGTGTTCGCCGTCTTTGTATGCCAAAGAAATGAAAAAACATCAAATCCAGACCATTCGCTTGTTCTTAATCAAAATCGCTGGGAAGATTAGTAGATCTAGACGATATATTACCTTCAAATTAGCTAGCAGTTCGCTATATAAGAAGGCTTTTTTCAGTACGCTGAATCGAATCCAACAATTGCGTTTAATCTGTTAGCTATTTAAGTGAAATAAGGGAAAGTGAAAAAAGCAAATTTTCTTTCACGGGATACGTATGTCCTTTTTCAGACCAAAATATAGAATAAATTGTATTTCGGATGATTCTAGCATAGAAAATGACAATTTCAAAAAATAAGTAGCCTAAAAACTCATAAAATTTTACTTTTGTCCTCATAATTCGCAAAAGTTTGTTTCTATGAATAATTCAGGACTATGATATATGCTAAAAACACTCCAAACAATGTAGGTGTAGCCATTTACGGTGATTTTATGGATTTTGAAAATGCTGTATGATGCGTTTGTTGTAGGCGAAGAGGCTAAAGTGGGGGAGTTGGCTATTTCACATCGGCGTGATTCTCGTCTTCTTTGGTCATGTTGCTGGACTATTGATACCAATCGAAGTTTACTATGCACTTGGCGTTTCTGATGAATTTTACCATACAATGGCTGTTTGGGGAGGTGGCATTGCGGGTCTCATGGCTGTTGTCGGTATATTTCTGCTCCTGATTCGCCGCTTTAGTGTTAAACGTGTTCGAGCAACAAGTAGTTTGGGTGATTTCATAGCAATTATTCTATTAACGATTACAATCGTTGCTGACCTTGTTGCTACAGGAACCAATACGGTAGCCGATTCTGGTTTCGATTACCGAACAACTATCAATCCGTGGGTGCGTGGCTTATTAACCTTCAAACCTGATGCGGCCTTTATGGAGACGGTACCGTTACCGTTTAAAATTCATATGGTTTCCGCATTTGCGTTGTTTGGCATTTGGCCATTCACAAGACTCGTCCATGTATTCAGTTTGCCATTATTGTACTTACACCGTGGTTATGTGTTGTATCGGAAAAGGATTAAAACAGCGGGTGCTCATAAATAAAACCTAGTATTTCTTTAGAGATACACTAGTTGGGGAATGAAACGGCTCGACTGGAGCGCTGCAGCTAAGGCAGGAAAAATGCACTGTCATCTCTTTTCGTTCCTTGCAACAAGGTCTATACTAGAACATTGTGAAGACGGTAACCATCAACATGTATTTATAAAGTAGCCTCTTATCAGTTAGTTATTTACTTGGTATTTGTCTACAGGGGGAACGTTTTATGATAAATCTATTAGGCTTTATAGGCACTTTTTTACTATGTTATCTCATCAAAAGGTTATTTTAAAAAAATGAATTATCACCTACACCTGCAGGGGCAATTATTATGGCGAATGGAATTTTTCTTTACAGTGCAATCAAGCAATTCCCGCTGCTTTATGAACATGGCAAACTGTTTGCGTTCATTCTAACAGCTGTTTGGGCATTGATCGTTCTTTCGGTCTTGTCAACACTTGTTAATCGAACATTTAAAAAAAGGCATCTTGATGATCCTATTCAACTGTTTGCAATCGGTACATGGGTAGCGGGAACGTCTGTACTTGGAAATGTGATATATCAGTTTTCCCTTAACTTAGGGTTGATTCCTTACATGATGGGTATATTGAATGTTGTTCTTTATCTATGGTACATCTATTACTGCATGAAAGCGTATTTCGTGATTTTTCAGACAACTGCTAAAGATCAGGTACACGGCGTTCTTTTGCTAGCAACAGTTAGTACACAATCCATAGTACTCCTTTTGTATAA
>NZ_JAMQKB010000034.1 GCF_028416575.1 Terrihalobacillus insolitus
AAATAGCGGCCTGTGAGTCCGCTTAACTATAGAAATCATGCTTTTTTCTGAAAATAAGGGCCTCTGAGACCGCTTAGAGTTTTTCGCGGACTCACAGGCCCTTATTCGTCTATAATTCGTGGTTTTCGCGTGTTTTGCGGACTGAGAGGCCGTTATTTGCCAAAATACCTGCCGTTTTTAGACCTTTTAGAGCAAATAGCGGCCTGTGAGTCCGCTTAACTATAGAAATCATGCTTTTTTCTGAAAATAAGGGCCTCTGAGTCCGCCTAGAATTTTTGGCGGACTGAGAGAGGCCCTTATTCGGCTATAATTCGTCGTTTTAGCGTGTTTTGCGGACTGAGGGGTCCTTATTTGCCAAATTTCCAGCAAGATATTGCTGTTGTTGTTATGCATGCAGATATGACGGTAATGCGGAAGCGCCCATTAGGTATGCATCCACCTCTCTAGCAACTTCCCTACCTTCATTGATGGCCCACACGATAAGACTTTGGCCCCTGCGTGCATCACCAGCAGCAAATACACCTTCTGCATTTGTTGCAAATCGGCCGTAATCAGCCTTTATTTTGTTGTTTGCCGTTTCGATCTGGAACGCATCTAATACAGGATGCTCTGTTCCTTCAAAACCAATAGCAATTAAAACGAGTTGAGCTGGCCAAACTTTTTCCGTTCCTGGAACCTCTTTATATACAAACATGCCATTTTCATCTCTAACTTTTTCCATTTCAATCGTGTGAAGCTCTTTTAGCTGACCATTGTCATCAGCAACAAACTTTTTCGTTTGAATGGAATATTGGCGTGGATCTTCACCAAACGTAGCTTTAGCCTCTTTATGCGCATATTCAAGAGAAAAGACGTGTGGATATTCTGGCCACATGTTATTACTCGTTCTAGCCAATGGTAGCTGTGGATGTTTACCGAACTGAATGACACTATTACAGTTATGACGTAGCGCTGTCGCGATACAGTCTGCTCCTGTATCACCACCACCAATAACGATAACATCCTTTCCATTTGCATTGATGTAGTCACCATCTTTGAAGTTTGAATCAAGTAGACTTTTTGTTGACTTTGTTAAGTAATCCATCGCAAAATGAACCCCTTTTGCCTCACGTCCAGGAATTGTTAAATCACGATGCTTTTGCGCGCCCGTACAAAGGATCACTGCATCAAATTGGGCATTTAACTCTGCTGCAGTAATATCCTTTCCTACATCCGTATTTGTGACAAAGTCAATTCCCTCTTTTTCCAAAAGTCGAATTCTTCTAGCGACAACATCTTTTTCCAGCTTCATATTTGGGATACCATAAGTGAGTAAACCGCCTGCCCTGTCAGATCTTTCGTAAACGGTAACCGTATGACCGGCCTGATTTAATTGATCTGCACTAGCAAGTCCAGCTGGTCCAGAACCTACTATAGCTATTTTCTTACCTGTTCTATTTTCTGGAATTCTCGGTGTAATCCAACCATTTTCGAATCCCTTGTCAATAATAGCGCGCTCAATATTTTTGATCGCAACAGCTGGATCAGAAATGGCAAGTGTACATGAGCCCTCACATGGTGCTGGGCATGCACGACCAGTAAATTCTGGAAAATTATTTGTTTTCATTAATCGCTCGAGAGCTTCCTTCCATTTTCCGCGATAGACTAAATCGTTCCATTCGGGAATCAAGTTGTATATTGGGCACCCAGATGACGCACCATTAATTTCTACACCCATATGGCAAAAAGGAGTACCACAATCCATGCACCTTGCACCTTGGCGACTTAAAACTTCATCGGAGAAAGGAGCCGCATATTCCTTCCAATTACGCACACGAGACTTCGGATCCTGTTCCTTTGCCTCTTCGCGATGATATTCCATAAATCCAGTGATTTTCCCCATCGCCCTCTCTCCTTTCTATTGAACTAATATTTTTTCTTCCGTGTTAGATGGAAGTGGTTTGTTTTCTTTTTTCGCTTGAAAAGCACGTATAGCCGCTTCTTCATCGGAAAAGCCATCTTTTCTTTCTGCTTCGATTCGAGCTAACATTTGTTTGAAATCTTTCGGAATGACCTTTATAAACCGTTGTTTGCTTATTTCCCATTCATTTAAAATGGATCCAGCCTTACTACTTGCCGTATACAAGTAATGGTTTTGAATCATTGTTTTCACTTCATTTGCTTCTTCCTCGTTCGAAAGGGTTTCAAGTTCTACCATTTCCATATTACACAAATCTTCAAATTCCTGTTGATCATCCGCAAAAACATAGGCAATTCCGCCTGACATCCCTGCTGCAAAGTTTTTACCGACACTTCCTAGATTAACAACGCGACCACCTGTCATGTATTCACAACCATGATCACCAATTCCTTCAACCACAACACTTGCACCACTGTTTCGAACGGCGAAACGCTCACCGGCCATACCATTTATATATGCCTCACCAGATGTAGCTCCATATAATGCAACATTACCTGCAATGACATTATCACTTTTTTTGTAAGACCCTTCTTTAGGAGAAGAAACGATAATCTTTCCTCCTGATAGCCCCTTTCCTACATAATCATTGGCGTCCCCGCTTAAATAAAGAGTCATGCCCCTAGGAACAAATGCACCAAAGCTTTGTCCTGCAGAGCCTCTAAAGCGTAGTGAAATCGTATCATCAGGCAAACCAACTGCCCCGTAGTTTCTAGAAATTTCGCTTCCCACAATCGTTCCTACGACACGATTGGTGTTCCGAATAGCAAGATCCATTTCTACCTTTTGCTGAGATTCGAGTGCCTGTTGTACATTAGGTAGGATTTTTTGTAGATCTAGCGATGCATCGAGCTTATGATTTTGAGGTGTTTGAAACGTACGAACCCCAGTTGGTTGATGCAATAAGGTTGTTAAATCAAGTGCTTTTGCCTTCCAATGATTTTTTGCACGGTCGCTAACGCTTAGCACATCTGTACGTCCAACCATTTCTTCAACCGTTCTAAAACCAAGCTCAGCCATGATTTCACGAACCTCTTCAGCAATAAAATGCATCAGATTAACGATGTGATCTGGATCACCTGTGAATTTCTTCCTAAGTTCTGGATTTTGAGTTGCAACTCCAACCGGACAAGTATCCATGTGACATACGCGCATCATTATGCAACCAAGTACAACAAGTGGTGCTGTAGCAAAACCATATTCCTCTGCGCCTAATATTGCAGCCATCACAACATCTTTACCTGTCATCAGCTTACCATCTGTTTCAAGTACGACCCGTTCCCTTAGTCCATTTAACATAAGGGTCTGATGTGCCTCTGCTAATCCGAGTTCCCATGGAAGACCAGTATGTTTAATACTAGTTTTTGGTGAGGCACCAGTCCCTCCGTCATATCCGACGACAGAGATCACTTCTGCTCCACCCTTAGCAACGCCAGCAGCAATTGTGCCTACCCCTGCTTTAGCAACCAACTTTACACTAATTCTAGATGCTCTGTTCGCGTTTTTTAAATCATGAATTAACTGGGCTAAATCCTCGATTGAATAAATATCATGGTGGGGTGGTGGTGAAATTAGTCCTACACCAGTAGTTGAACCACGCACATCTGCTACCCAAGGGTAAACCTTTTTCCCTGGTAATTGGCCACCTTCACCCGGCTTTGCACCTTGCGCCATTTTAATTTGCAATTCATCTGCATTCACTAAATAATGACTGTTCACACCAAATCGGCCTGAAGCTATTTGTTTAATCGCACTTCTACGAAAATCTCCATTATCATCGACAGTAAATCGTCTCGGATCCTCTCCACCTTCACCGCTATTACTCTTTCCTCCGATGCGATTCATCGCAATTGCAAGTGATTCATGTGCTTCCTGACTTAACGAGCCGAATGACATCGCACCCGTTTTAAATCTGCGAACAATAGAATTGACTGATTCGACTTCATCGATCGGAATAGAGGATTGACTCGTTTTAAACTCAAATAAGTTACGTAAAAACCCGAGACGTTCTTCATTTGCTGCCTTTGAATATTCTTTAAAAAGTTGATAATCCCCTCTTCGGCACGCCCATTGAAGCGTGTGAATTGTTTTAGGATTAAAAGCATGATGCTCCCCTGTTTTTCTCCACTGAAAATCACTACCTGAATCAAGGGTTTTTTCAACCGATGGCTGATAGGCTACTTTATGGCGTAAACGTGCTTCTTTTGCAATTGTTTCCAAACCTATTCCATCGATCTGTGATGCTGTTCCTGTAAAGTAACGATCGATAACAGATTTACTGATTCCGATCGCTTCAAAAATTTGCGCTCCACGGTAACTCTGAACGGTAGAAATTCCCATTTTAGACATAACTTTTACAACGCCTTCTGTTACGCCTTCGATATAGCCGTCAACAGCCTGATCAAACGAAACATCCAAATTGCCATCTTCAATCGCTTGTTTATACGTTTCAAATGCAAGATATGGATAGATTGCATTCGCACCATACCCTATTAAAGTAGCAAATTGGTGGACCTCTCTTACTTCACCGGATTCCACTATTAAACTAACCTTTGTTCGATTTCCTTGACGTACGAGATGCTGATGTAGTCCACTAACTGCTAATAATGCAGGCATTGGAATACGTGCATTATCCATATTTCGATCGGAAAGAATAATGAGGTTCACACCATCCGAAATAGCTTGATCCACAGTTTGAAACATAGCCTGCAGACTGTCTTCTAGATCATGTTCAAATAATGCATCTATTACTTGACTACGAAATCCATTAAAAGAATCTGTTTTGAGCTGTTTCATTTGACTAATGGACAAAACAGGTGAATCCAGTTGAAGACGTCGACAATCTTCTTCAGTAGGATGTAAAATGTTTCCTTCTGGTCCTAATAAACTCATCGTTGACGTAACAATGCGTTCACGATAAGCATCAATAGGTGGATTGGTAACTTGAGCGAAAAGTTGTTTAAAATAATTAAAAAGTGATTGTGGTCGGTCGGATAGTACCGCTAATGGAACATCATTCCCCATTGCCCCTATTGGATCTTTACCTTCCGTAATAATAGGAATAAGGTATTTATGAATGTCCTCATACGTATATCCGAATGCCTTTTGCTTTGCAAACAAATCTTTTATTTTATCATTCGAAAATTCTGTATTGCTTGTTACCTTAACTAGATTTTTTTCAAGCCACTTTTTGTACGGTTTTTCGTTTGCCATTTCGGATTTAATTTCTTCGTCCGCAATGATTCTGCCTTCCTCCAAATCAATTAATAGCATTTTACCCGGACTTAGACGATCTTTTCTAAGAATGTTTTCTTCTTCCACATCGATCACGCCGACTTCAGAAGAATAAATGATGTAATCGTCTTTCGTCACATAATACCTTGCAGGGCGTAGTCCATTTCGATCTAAAATAGCACCAATTTGCTTCCCGTCCGTAAATGTAATGGATGTTGGACCATCCCATGGTTCCATTAAACAACTGTGATATTCATAAAATGCTTTTTTATCTGGTGACATCGATTCGTTTTCTGTCCAAGGTTCAGGGATTAACATCATCGCAGCGTGGGCAGGTTTACGTCCTGACAGAACAAAAAACTCCAAAGCATTATCTAAAACAGAAGAATCGCTTCCCTCTGCATCTAATATCGGTAAAACTTTGTTGAGATCCTCTCCAAAAGCTTCAGAAACAAATTGTTGTTCGCGTGCTCTCATCCAGTTCATATTTCCTCTAAGCGTATTAATTTCACCATTATGAATCAAATAACGGTTTGGATGTGCCCTTTCCCAGCTTGGAAAAGTATTTGTACTAAAGCGTGAATGAACAAGTGAAAAGGATGATACAAAATCCTCATCTTGTAGATCTAAATAAAAGCCATCTACCTGTTCAGGTGTAAGAAGTCCCTTGTAAACAATGGTTTGGGCAGAAAGACTTGGAAAGTAAAATGACTTTTCATTTTGTTTTCCCCAGTTTTCAGCTTGCTTTCTAATGACGTATAATTTGCGTTCAAATGCTATATCTTCTGTGATGGAAGGATTTGCACCAATGAAAACTTGGCGGATTGTCGGGCAACTTTGTTGAGCGACTGTTCCGATTTTTTCGACATTAGTAGGTACAGTTCTCCACCCTAAAACAGATTGCCCTTCTTGTTCTACTAATTCATTTATTTTCGATTCAATGGTCGTTTGCTCATCATCGTCTCTCGAGAAAAATACCATCCCAACACCATAGCGTCCTTTTTCTGGTAAGTTCATATGTGAACAAACTTTACGGAAAAAGCGATCTGGGATTTGAACCATAAGTCCTGCACCATCGCCAGTATGAATATCGCTTCCTTGACCACCACGGTGATCAAGCTGACAAAGCATGGTTAACCCTTTTTTAACGATGTCATGTGTAGCGAATCCTTTAATATGAGCATATAAACCGATTCCACATGCATCATGTTCAAATTCAGGATGATAGAGGCCTTGCGCTTTCGGTATCTGATTATAACTCATCCAACATTCCTCCGTTTCACTTATTCCTTATTCCATTAAAATCATTAAAAATTCAGAATCCTATTTATTTAAAATACGAATGATCGATCTTTTTTAATTACGTTTATTTTTTGACTGTTAATTCTATTGTAGGTTTTCAAATCAATCCAAACAATATATAATTTAGATAACATTGATCGCATTATGATATGAATGGATGGTGGATGCAAAATGGAACTAAGACAATTGAGGTATTTTATGGAAGTAGCAGAACGCGAACATGTATCAGAAGCAGCCCTTTATTTACACGTTGCCCAATCTGCAATAAGTAGACAAATTGCCAATCTAGAAGAAGAATTAGGGGTAAAGCTTTTTGAACGAGAAGGAAGAAACGTGAAGCTAACTCCAATCGGAAAAATTTTTTTAACTCATACGAAATCAGCAATGAAAGCAATTGATCATGCGACAAAGCAAATAGATGAATATTTGGATCCAGAGCGCGGATCGATCAAAATCGGATTTCCTACTAGCTTATCCAATCATTTATTGCCAACCGTTATTTCTTCTTTCAAAGAACAACATCCAAATGTTGCCTTTCAACTACGTCAAGGATCGTATCGTTTTTTAATTGATTCTATCAAAAAGCGGGAAATTGATCTAGCTTTTTTAGGACCTGTCCCTACTTCTGATCCTGATATCGAAGGGCATATTCTTTTTACCGAAAATATATCTGCCCTTTTGCCAATCAGTCATCATTTGTCTGAACGAACACGCTTGCATCTCAGTGATTTACGTAGTGATCCATTTGTCCTGTTTCCAGAAGGATTCATCCTGCAAAAGATTGCTTTTGACGCATGTAAACAAGCAGGATTTGTTCCAAACGTTTCTTCAGAAGGCGAGGATTTAGATGCAATTAAGGGACTAGTCTCTGCAGGAATGGGCGTGACACTTTTGCCAGAAAGCACTTTTCATGAAACAGTCCCTCGCTTTACCGCTAAAATTCCGATCGAGATTCCACAAGTACGGCGAACCGTCGGAATCATTAAACAAAAAAACAAAAATCTTGCCCCTTCCGAAAAAGTATTTTATCAATTTGTGAAAGACTTTTTCTCTATGTTGGACAAGTTTCAATAACAAATTCGTTCGAATTTGTTATTGAAAATGAAAGCTAAAGAACCGTAACTTTTTCATCACCTATCTCTTTGTATTACTTTTTCTTGCATTGTCTTCTAACTCAGACTTTGGGCGCTGATTTGCAACTTCCTCTGTTAACCCTTGAGGATTAACATTCGGTGCCTTTCTGCCTCTATCTCGATTGTTTTTCTTTGTCATACTGCTTTCACCTCCAGTATTACGTAGTATGATCTTTAGTCTTGTTCTCCATTCTTTCCTTTATTCTTACTAAAAAGCAAAAAAGTAGGGTTTACCCTACTTTTTCAATCCATTTCATTAATGCGCTAGATTCTAATTCTTTAAATTTGTCTCGAACTTTGTTCCCATCCATTTGCCATAATGCACTTTCTAACGAACAAGAAATAGGTACTTCACGATAAATTTCGGCTAATTTTTTTGATAAATGAAGCATGTCTATATTTTCTTCTATCTTTTTCTTCATCCCTTTAGGTAATGCATTTAAATTTTGAAGAATACACTCAATTGACCCATATTCTATTAGAAGTTTCATTGCCGTTTTTTCACCGATTCCCTTTACTCCAGGGTAATTATCTGACGGATCGCCCATTAACCCCTTTAGCTCAATTATTTGCTGCGGTTTCAACCCCACTTGCTCAAAGAAGTTATCCTGCTGGTAAACAGCGTAATTCCCTTGTCCTTTTTTCATAATAGCTACGGAAACAGTTTCATCAACCAATTGGAGAATGTCCTGGTCACCAGTGACGATCAATACATCATGGTCCACACCATATAATCGGGAAAGTGTTCCAATACAATCATCCGCTTCATAGCCTTCTATGCCTACGTTCGGTACATCAAATGACGCCACTACTTCCTTTATTAAGTCAAATTGCGGTACAAGCTCAAGTGGTGGTTCACCTCGATTTGCTTTATAACCTTCAAAAAGTTCTGTGCGAAAAGTCTTACTTCCCATATCCCAGCAACAAATGACGTGGGTCGGTTTAAAGGTTTGAATGGCATCCATAAAATATTTAAGGAAACCGAAAACAGCATTCGTTGGAACACCTTTATTGGATAACATAAAATTTCCTGTAAATGACGTGGCAAAAAAACCACGAAATAATAATGCCATACCATCTATGAGCATGATTTTATTTGAATTATTGTCCATCTTCAACTTCCTATCTTTCTATTGATTTTGAAACGATTAACTTTATGCTATACCAATTTGTTCAAAAATTCAACATGGAGCGAACTCGTTTCCGCGCTGAATCGTCTGGAAATTCCCACCTACACTTCACTTAGAGGTGGGGGTCTAAAACCCTAAAACTATCTAAAGATAAAGTTGTGCAGTCGTATTGAAGAATTTTCACTAAAGATGGTATAGTTAATTTATATTTTCACCTACAGCTTTTAAAAGAGGATATTCAAAAATGTGAATAATGAGGTGTAGCAATGGGAAACAACATAGAAAAAGCAACATTTGCTGGTGGTTGCTTTTGGTGTATGGTCACACCATTTGATCAATGGGAGGGTATTCACCAAGTTATCTCTGGTTATACAGGAGGGCATGTTGAAAATCCGTCATATGAAGAAGTAAAGACAGGTAGCACTGGGCATTATGAAGCAGTTGAAATCCAATATGATCCAACCATCATTCCATATCGGAAATTACTAGAGTTATATTGGCCTCAAATCGACCCAACGGATGACGGAGGGCAATTTCATGATCGTGGTGACCAGTATCGAACAGCTATCTTTTTTCATACGGAGAAGCAGAAACAAGAGGCGATCCAGTCGAAAATAAATATAGAAAATAGTAAAAAGTTTCAAAAACCTATCGTAACAGAGATTTTGCCTGCTGGACGGTTTTATCCTGCAGAAGCAAACCATCAAAATTATCATAAGAAAAATCCTAGGGAATATAATGAAGACCGAAAAAAGTCAGGAAGAGACGAATTTATAAAAGAATACTGGCGTTAAGAAGCAGAAGCGCATTTCTAAACAACCCGTCCTCATCCAAGCTATGAGGACGCAATCTTGGTCGAAAATCTAAGCGAAAAAAGAAAGCCGATGAGTCGACTTTCTTCTTTTTTTCCTTTTCAAATTATTCATAAAAATAGCTATAATAATATAAATCCGTCTTTTTGGGTTAAACATTTAGGGGATCCATTCATACCTCTTTTACTTTTTTCAAAAATAACGGGAAGTGTAGCCGAAAAGTTGTGCCTTCTCCCTCTTTACTATCAATCGTAATTTTACCATGATGATTTTTTACAATTTTATAAGAAACCATTAAGCCTAAGCCAGTACCTTTTTCCTTTGTTGTAAAAAAAGACTGTCCAATTTTCGCGAGCTTGTCTGCTGGAATGCCTTCCCCATTATCCGTGATTTCAATGACTGCATGACCATTCGTTTTGGAAGCAGTAATTTTTAGTTTACCACCATCTTTAGAAGCTTCAATACCATTTTTCACAATATTGATCAGCACCTGCTTTAACTGTGATGCATCACCTAGAATAGTTAGTGTGGAATCTGAACTTGGCGTCCAATCGATGTCAACGTGTTTTCGCTCAGCCTGTCCCCGCATTAAAAAAATGACATCATGCATAATCTGCACTAAATTTTGTGGCTTTAATTCATCGCTCGGTTTTGCAAATGCAAGCAGATCATTCGAAATTTGCTCAATTCTCTCTACTTCAGTGGTTAAAATTTGAATATAATCTGTCGTATTGATTGTACCAGCCTGCATGAGTTGTAAGAATCCTTTAATGGATGTTAAAGGATTTCTAATTTCATGGACTACCCCTGCGCTTAGTTCCCCAATTATAGCAAGTTTTTCAGATTGCCGAAGCCTTTTTTCTGCTTCCATCTGTTCTGATACATCACGAGAATCTGTAATAACCGTCTTACAATCCCGTCTACATAAAACTTTACCCCTAGATTCTAACCAAATATAATCACCACTTTTTTTCATAAAGCGAAATCGAATCGTCTTTGTTGTTTGTGATTGGACGATCGAACAAAAAGTGTCCTTAGCTTGTCTTTTGTCATCTGGATGAATAAATTCAAAGGGCGATTTTCCAAGGAGCTCATCTGGATCGTATCCTAGTATTTCCTTAGAGGAAGGAGATAAATAGAGCCATTCCCCTTTTGTCGATTGTTCACTGATAACATCCGTTACATTTTTACTAATGATCCGGTATTTTTCTTCGCTATTCTTTAACTTTTGTTCATATAATTTGCGGGATGTAATATCTTGAAAGTGAACCTGAGCCAATACTTTTCCATTAAAAATATATGGAGATGCTTTCACCTCAACATCGATAATCGCTCCGTCTTTCTTGACCATCTTTTGTTCCATTAGTTTAACCGGCTTTCGATATGTATAAATATGGTCTAGCCTTTTTCTACAAAAAGAGTGATAATCAGGGTGTAGAAACCGATCCAAAACCAATATTTCATTCGGTTCATAACCAAGAAGCTCGTAACTAATTGGGTTAGCATAAATGACTTCTTTGTTATGCATAACGAGGATAGCACTTAATGAATTTTCAACCATTTGAATAAAATCAATGTTATTTTCTTCTAATGACACAAACATTCCTCCCCCAATAAAACTAAAACATGAACAGTACTAATTGTAAATCATTTCGTACAAAATGTGACAAAATTCGAGTATTCCCTGCTAGTAATTCATGTATTTTTATACATTATAATTTATATCACACTGTTTAGGTAGGATATATTACATTTTTATTCATTTTTCCTTGAAAAATGATCGACTTTTACGACAACTATTTTATGATCGATTTGATTCATTTATGATTTTACCAGTACAAAAAAAGAGCGTCACCACTCTTTAATTGGTTGACGCTCGCCCTTGTTATTTCCTTTTTTTAAGAATCGCTTGCTTAGCTCTGTTTCTATATCAGCTAGAGATACATTTTGTTCTGCCATTAGAACAAAGGTGTGATAGATTAAATCGCTTATTTCGCTTACTATTTCCTCTTTATTTTCGTTTTTAGCTGCAATCACAACTTCCCCAGCTTCTTCAATCACTTTTTTTCCAATTTTATCGATACCTTTATCTAGTAAATAGTTTGTATATGAATTTTCAACCTTTACTTTCTTTCTTTCTTGAATTTCTTCCATAACGCCGTCGAAAATTGTTGTGGCATGATTCTGTTCCTGGTGGTTGGTTTGCTCCTGTTCCTTCCGCTGTCCATCTAATTCAACTTTTTGGAAAAAACATGTTCTTTCACCTGTATGGCATGCAGGACCTTGTGGTTGTACCCGAATTAACAATGTGTCTTGATCACAATCGACCTCAATCGATTGAACGTATTGAACATTTCCAGAGGTTGCACCTTTGTGCCATAATTCCTCACGAGAACGGGAATAAAACCATGTTTCTTTTGTTTCTACTGTTTTTTGATAGGATTCTTCGTTCATATAGGCGAGCATTAACACATCACCAGAACGATCGTCAACGACAATGGCTGGAAGTAGGCCTTTAGAAAAGTCCAATTTCACGAACATCCACTCCTTTTTTTGCGCATGTCTCTTTCACTTCTTTGATCGAGTACGTATTTTCATGGAAGATAGAAGCAGCTAGTGCGGCGGATACATCCGTTTCAGCAAACACTTCTGCAAAATGATCTGGACTACCACTTCCACCTGAGGCGATCACGGGAATGCGCACTGTTTCTACAATCGCTTTTGTTAATGGTAAATCAAATCCATCTTTAACGCCATCTGTGTCGACACTTGTTAACAATAGCTCTCCGGCACCTAGCTCCTCTGCCGTTTTCGCCCATTCAATTGCATCCATGCCTGTGTCTTTACTGCCTCCATGTGTCATGACATGCCATTTTCCATCTGGAAATTTTTTTGCGTCAATAGCCACGACAACACATTGAGATCCAAAGCGAAGGGATGCTTCTTTTATTAAATTTGGATTTGCCACTGCTGCTGAGTTCATCCCAACCTTATCTGCACCTGCTTTTAATAGCTGTGTCACGTCATCAATCGTACGGACTCCACCCCCAACGGTAAACGGAACAAATACGTTTCTAGCAGTATTTTTAACAATATCAACCATCGTATTCCGACCTTCATTTGTTGCCGAAATATCTAAGAAAATTAATTCGTCCGCACCTTCTTTTGAATAGTTGGCAGCCATCTCTACTGGGTCACCAAGTTCCCGCAACGAAACAAAGTTGGTCCCTTTCACTACTTTCCCTTCCTTGACATCGAGGCAAGGAATAATCCGTTTTACGATCACTTTTTATTCCTCCTCTAATGTAACCTTTCCTTCATAAATTGCTTTTCCAACGATCGCCTCTTGTATCCCAATTTCCTTTAATTTGTTGATATCCCCCATGTCTTTAATTCCACCTGATGCAACGATTGTACACGTAACAGTATGAAGCAATGTTTCCAATGCATCAACATTTGGACCTGTCATTGTTCCGTCTTTTGATATATCCGTAAATACAATTCGTTGGACGCCATAACTTTCCATTTGCTTTGCGAAATCTAAATAGTCTATTTCAGAGACCGTTTCCCATCCTCTTGTTGCAACCTTACCGTTTTTGGCATCAATTCCAATCACAATATGATCTGGATAAAGAGTGAGAGCCTTCTTTAAAAAGGTTGCATCTTCCAGTGCGCCTGTCCCCAATACAATTCTACTTGCGCCAGCATCAACATATTGTTTAATGGTCTCGACTGTTCGAATACCTCCACCAATTTGAATCGGAACACTTGAGGCTTGGCACAATTGACGAATCAGATCGAACTGCGTGGATTTTCCTTGTCTAGCCCCTTCTAAGTCAACGATGTGAACAAGCTTTGCACCATCACGAATGAATTCCTGTAATTGCGAAAGAGGGTCACTGCCTACCTGACTCGATTGATTAAAGTCCCCTTGATAGAGGCGCACACATTTGCCATTGATCAAGTCAATTGCTGGAATAATTATCATGGGAATCCTCCTGTAAAAATGTTTTTAATATGTCCATTCCAATGTCTCCACTCTTCTCAGGGTGGAATTGAATCCCGGTCACATTCCCTTTTTTCACAATTGCAGTTACATCTTTATCATAATCTGTTGTTGCAACTACATAACGAAGGTCCGTTTCAACAGCATAGGAATGAACAAAGTACACATGATCCCCTTGAAATCGTTGATAGGAAGGAAATGCATGGTTAATATTCAGTGCATTCCAACCAATATGTGGAAGTAAAAAATCGGTGTTCATTTTTTTTACTTTGCCTGGGATCAAATTTAATCCGGTCGTTTCCCCACCTTCATACCCTGTAGAAAAGAGCAGTTGCATACCTAAACATATACCTAGAAAAGGTTTTTCTGTTGCAAGTTCTATTAATATATCTCGTAATCCTCGATCCGTTATTTCATCGACCGCTGCTTGAAATGATCCTACACCTGGCAACACGATATGACTTGCTTTCTTAAGTTCTTCCTGTTGATCCGTTAAAATCACATCATAGCCTAGACGTTGAAAAGCAGTAGATACACTAGCGACGTTACCCATCCCGTAGTCGACAATGGCAATCATTCAATTAACCCCTTTGTTGAATTTACACCTTTAATCGCCGGATTGATCGAAACCGCATCCGCTAGTGAACGACCGAGTGCCTTAAAGATCGCTTCAATCTTGTGATGCGTATTTTCTCCATGGATAATTTTTGCGTGCAGTGTAATACCTGATTGAAATGCGAACGCCTGCAAAAACTCCTTCACTAATTCCGTATCAAAGTTTCCAAGTTGTTGATTCGAAAACGTTTCGTTAAAGACTAAATACGGTCTGCCACTAATATCAATCGCCACAAAACCGAGTGTTTCATCCATCGGTACATATGCATGACCATATCTGTTGATTTGTTGTTTGTTGCCGAGCGCTTCTTTTAAAACTTGACCTAATACGATCCCGACGTCTTCAACAGTATGGTGACTATCAATATGCAAATCACCCTGTGCACGAACCGTTAGTCCAATTCTTCCGTGCCGCGCAAATAACTCAAGCATATGATCAAAAAAACCAACACCTGTTTTGATATTCACTTCTGTGCTATCATCCAGATTGCAGCTTACTTCTATGGTTGTTTCATTTGTTTTCCTTTGTTTACTAGCCTGTCGCATATCGGTTCACTCCATTTACGTGACGTTATTCTCTTTTATCTATCCTTTTTTGAACAGCACGTGCATGCCCGCTCAGTTCTTCTTCCTCAGCAATCCTAGTTACGTGTGGTGCTGCCTCGACTAAGGCAGATTTTCCATAATACAAATAGGTCGTTTTTGTTAAAAAATCGTCAACGGATAATCCAGATGAAAATTTTGCTGTCCCTGACGTCGGCAACACATGGTTTGGCCCTGCATAGTAATCTCCTAGCGCTTCTGGGGTATACGAGCCTAAAAATACGGATCCAGCATTTCTCACTTTTCCTAAGTAGGTCATTGGGTCTTGCAGTTGAATTTCTAAATGTTCTGGTGCTAGTTTGTTAACGAGTTCAAATGCTTGATCGATGCTGTTCACTTGTACGGTAGCGCCATGTTGTTCCAATGCAGCGGTAGCAATACTTTCTCTTGGCAATGTAGCACACTGTTTTGCTAATTCAGCTTTTGTTGCTTCAGCAAGAAACGGGGAATTTGTAAACAAAAAAGCGCGTGCGTTTTTATCATGCTCTGCCTGTGCGATTAGATCAGCCGCAACAAATATAGGATCTGCCGTTTCATCCGCAATGATCGCTACTTCAGAAGGTCCAGCAATCATATCAATGCCTACTTCCCCGAATACAAGCGATTTAGCTGCTGCAACATAGGCATTCCCTGGTCCAACTATTTTGTCGACCGGCTCAATCGTTTCTGTTCCATAAGCAAGAGCAGCGATTGCTTGAACACCACCAAGTTTATATATCGTTTGTACACCTGCAATATCTGCTGCCACTAAAAGAACGGACTTGATAGGCTGTCCATTACGGGCCGGGCTAACCATGATGACATCTTGAACCCCAGCCAACACAGCAGGAATTGCATTCATTAATACCGTAGAAGGATAACTAGCCGTACCACCTGGAACATAAATGCCTACCCGCTCAATTGGTCGATAGAGTTGACCTGATTGAATCTGATCGGATAATTCCATTGTTCGTGAGGTTGGTAATTGCTTTTGGTGAAATTGACGTATATTATCTGCAGCCTTTTGCAGAGCGGCAATCGTTTTGGGATCCACATCATCCCATGCCTGTTTGCGTTCTTCTTTCGTGACCTCCCAATTTGATGGGACTGTCCCATCAAATTGTTGAACATATTTTTTTAATGCTTCGTCACCATTTTCTCTAATATCATCCAGTATCCTTTTAGCCGTTACAAGCACCTCTTGCTCTCTTTGACTATTCTTTTTTTTTCTATTCAAAAATGCTGACGTAAATCGTTCTGGTGTATAAAATGGAATCATGAAACCGTCTCCCCTTTTTGGAACGATTGGATCACTGGGTTTAATAATGCACGCTTTATTTTTAACGAAGATCTATTCGCAATACACCTAGCACTTATTTGATGAATTTCTTCTTTTATTACAAGTCCGTTTTCCTCAAGTGTTGTTCCAGTTTCTACAATATCTACGATTGCATCTGCTAAGCCAAGTATCGGAGCTAATTCCACGGAACCTTCTAACTTGAAGATGTCTACAGACTCGCCTTTTTTTCGGAAATATTCCTTTGTTATATTTGGATATTTACTCGCAATTCTTCTTTTCCGAGCAGGCCACTGTGTACCTTCTTCTGTTGCCAAAGCCACCCTGCATTTTCCAAAAGGGAGTGGCAAGAGATCGAAAACATCTGGTTGGAACTCAAGTAAAATATCTTCACCAACAATCCCTAAGTCGGCAATACCGTGTTCAACATATGTGGCAACATCTGGGCCTTTAGCAAAAACAAATTGAAAATCATCTGTGTCTACGCGCAACTTTCTTCCTTTGTCTATTAATGCTTGATCGTTGTATCCCAATGATCGAAAGAATTCCAAAAACTGTTTTTCCAATCTACCCTTCGTCAAAGCTATAACAGGCTTCATTGTACCACCACATCCCACTCTTCGTTGTTTTTTCGTACTACTTTTACAAGTACATCGTACGAATGATCTGATTCAACGCTATATCGAACGTCAACGATTGAATCTTTGTAATCCTTGCGTAACCTCTCAGCATATGCGAGTGACTCGTCTGTTGCGAGGATACACACCTTTTCTTGATTCGGTTCATTTGCGATTTGTTCGGATAAAAAATCAACGTCAAATGCCAAGCCAACTGCCGAAATACCTTTATCGAACTGCTCATAAAGTTTGTCGTAACGCCCACCCGAAAAACATGTTGCACCGTTCTGTTTCAGAAATCCTCTAAACATCGTTCCACAATAGTAGGGTAGATTCTTCACTCTTCCCAAATCTACAATAACATCGTTTACGCCGGTTTCTTTTAAAAGGTTGGCCAGTTTTTTAATGTGTTGAATAATCGAAAGCAATCGTTCATTTGACTTCCATCGTTTTTCATATGCATCGATCACATCAAAGGATCCATACGCTTCCACGAGCCCAGTCAATGCCTCAGCCGTTTCTGTATCTCCATGAAGAGAGGCAAGCTGGAATACTTCATCTTTTCTTTTATCATGCATCGCTTGTCGCAATGAATCTAATTGCTTATCTGAAAGCTGCAAATGTGCTGTAAGTTCATCAAAAATCCCAGTATGACCAAGTTCAATTAAATAGTCTTCAATGTTTAATTCCTCAAGAAATGCTCTTGCCGTTAATAAACATTCACTTTCCCCATAAAATGTTGAAGCATGGATCACCTCAATACCTGCTTGTCTGCTTTCCATTCCTGGTTTATCTCTAACAAAAACCGAACCTTGGTAGGTCCATTTTTGTTGGGTAGAACTCTGTTTCATTAGCGCTCTTGCAACTGCTGTCGTCCAATCTGGCCGAAGCACTTCAATTTCTCCATCTCCATTAAACCATTTTAGCATGTTATTCAGTTGCATTCCTGCATAAGCGTTCGTAAATGTGGTTGCATATTCCACAACTGGAGTTGCAATTGGTTGATAATTTCTTTTCTTTGTTACGTTTCGAAATATTTCATAAACCCGAGCCTGATTATTTAACTTATTTCCTACTTCATCCTGACTACCTGCTGGTAAGAACATCTTGACTTCACTTCCTATTTTCTTTATTCTTGTATACACAAAACGCTTTACCACTCTACCGTACTAAAGTGTTTTTGGATTGATTTTGAATTTAACATAAAGCTATACTAACGTCAACAGATAAATAATATAGAGCAGCGGTATTATGTCAAGGTAAATATTAATAAACCTTGCTGCTTTGAAGGCGTTGTTACTTAAAAAAGGCAATACTGAACTAAGCCCACCCTAATTGGATTACAATTATTAACATTATAA
>NZ_JAMQKB010000035.1 GCF_028416575.1 Terrihalobacillus insolitus
ATCGAGGACTTAACTATATGAAAGAAGTAGAATGGGCTTGCCCATGAAGCTAGACCGAACAACATTGATTGATGATCTTGTATGAATTCTTATCTAGTTTTGAAGGTGCACAAAGCAAGGAAGATCGACTAAGAACGTCACGTCCTGTGACAACGTCGATCTGACCCGCATCCTGCGGGTCCACGTCCTGTGACAACTTTTAAAGGTATATAAAAAGTATTTGCTTTTTTGTTTGAAAAGTAATATACTATATCTTGTTCTAATAATTAGAAGGTTTGGTGGTAATGGCGGAGAGGTCACACCTGTTCCCATGCCGAACACAGAAGTTAAGCTCTCCAGCGCCGATGGTAGTTGGGGCATTGCCCCTGCGAGAGTAGGACACCGCCAAGCCAAACTTTACTTTAAGAAATATTCTAATATGATCATCATCAAAACTTTATACAACATGATTGAGAAGACTTTACTATTATCTTAGATGCTTTAGATAAAGTATCTTTACATTATCGCGGGGTGGAGCAGTCTGGTAGCTCGTCGGGCTCATAACCCGAAGGTCGCAGGTTCGAATCCTGCCCCCGCAACCAATCACTTTCACTAACAACGATTACATGTACATATTAGCACGTTTGGTCTTTTTTTTTGCTTTAAAGTATAACCTACTTAAAGGTCCGGTAGTTCAGTTGGTTAGAATGCCTGCCTGTCACGCAGGAGGTCGCGGGTTCGAGTCCCGTCCGGACCGCCACTATACATATCACCTTAGGAACTATTTCCTAGGGTTTTTCTTATGGTTTTTAAAAAAGAAATCTCGGCGATTATCGAACCACAGTCCAAAAGGGATGAGCTAAAGTCCCTTGAATAACCCCTTTGCTAAAGCAGCATGATTAAGTCTAACATTGACTCAATTTAGTGAACAAATTTAAATGAAATACATCTAATTTTTCTTTCCGCTTTTCTTTCTGCTATGATGAGGATAACATGACAATGGTGGAGGCAATTTATATGGACGAGTTTTCTTTTATCCGATCGATTGAACAATCAAATTATAGGCAAAGTAGTCTTATAAAAGGTGCTGGTGATGATGCTGCTATATTTAGACAGCCCTATCAGGATATCGTGACTTCTGTTGACACGCTAGTAGAAAATGTACATTTTACTCGGGAAACTATGGATCCATTTCATATTGGCTTTCGGGTACTTGCAGTTAATATAAGTGATCTTGCTGCAATGGGGAGTACGCCTGCATTTTATCTTGTATCAATATGTGTTCCAAAACATTGGAAAGAAAACGAACTGCAAGAGATCTATTCTGGAATGAAATCAATTGCTTCACAATTTGAGATGGATTTAATTGGTGGAGATACGACATCTGGATCTGAATTGGTTATTTCCGTTACTATAATTGGCTATGTTGCTAATAATAAGGCTAGATATAGAAATACTGCTAAAGGTGAGGATGCTGTTTTTGTCACTGGTACACTTGGAGACGCTGCGGCTGGGTTATATGTCTTAAAAGAAAACATGGATATGAATAGTAGAAGCAATAAATACTTGATAAATAGACATCGGATGCCATCACCTAGGGTTAAGTTTGCAACAGGATTGGCTGAATTGGCTCGTGTTACACTGAACGATATTAGTGATGGAATAGCTAGCGAGGCTAGTGAAATTGCCGAAGCATCTGGAGTCGCAATGCACCTCTATTATGAAAGCATTCCGATTCACAAAAGCTTATTGAACTTTAGACAAAGCGAGCAGAGGAAGTGGATGCTTTTTGGTGGAGAAGATTTTGAATTGATTGGAACGGTTCCAAAGAAGGATTGGCCTGATGTCCAAAAGGCTGCTGACAAGACGAATACACCAATAGCATTGATTGGATATATTGAGGAGAATCCGATGTATGCTGGATCCGTCTTTTTACACGAAAAAGGGAAAAAGCGTCGATTACACAAATTAGGCTATAACCACTTGAAATAGGTGATGATTATGGAGAGCATAGATTTTGAAGTGAAAACGGAATTTGAGACAATGAAACTTGCCGAGAGTCTCTCTTTATTGTTGCGACCGGGTGATGTTGTAACATTAGAAGGTGATCTTGGTGCCGGCAAAACCACTTTTGCAAAAGGAATAGGCAGAGGGCTTGGTGTCAAAAAAACAATTAATAGTCCTACTTTTACAATTGTTAAAGAATATCAAGGCGAGGTGCCTTTCTATCATATGGATGTGTATCGGTTGGAGAACAGCGACGAGGATATCGGTTTTGATGATTATTTTGACCGTGGCGGTATTACAGTAATCGAATGGGCTTCTTTTGTGAAAGAATACTTGCCTATGAAAAGGTTAGATATTATCATTCGTAGGTTAGATGAACAGGAAAGAATTATCCAGTTTTACCCACATGGAAACTACTTTGAAAAGATTTGTAAGGAGCTTGCTCGATGAACATACTTGCCATTGATACTTCTAACCAAGTCATGGGTGTTGCCATTACAAAAGATGGTGTGCTTGTAGGTGAACTCATTACGAATGTAAAAAGAAATCATTCGGTTAGACTAATGCCTGCTATTGACCAACTCATGAAGGAAACGGATACAAGACCTGTAGATATAAATAAAATAGTGGTCGCAAATGGGCCAGGATCTTTCACTGGTGTCCGTATTGGCCTTGCTACTGCAAAAACGATGGGATGGGCACTGCAAATTCCAGTAGTAGGAATATCAAGCTTACAGGTGCTAGCCGATCAAGGTGCTTTTTCAACCGATTATATTTGCCCTTTTTTTGATGCTAGAAGGGGTTTAGTATACACAGGATTATACAAAGGTGATGGAAATGGAAAGATCGTAGAGTCAAAAAAAGAGACCAATGTTTTATTTGCGGAATGGTTAAAATCATTGGCGGAGCAAGGGGAGAAAGTTGTTTTTCTGAGTCAAGATATGGAAATGCATCGACAAAATATAATGAAATATATGGGGAGCCTTGCTACCATTCCTAAAGGATCTATACATACGCCACGTCCTTCTACATTAGCTATGATTGGTGAAAACCGTACAGAAGGTTCCATTCATACGTTGGTTCCTAATTATTTGCGTTTAGCTGAGGCAGAAGCGAATTGGCTCAAACAACAGGAGACTAGGTGAACATGCCAACGATACGGATTCGAAAAATGACAATGAATGATTTAGAGCAGGTGTTAAAATTAGAGATCGCATCTTTTGCGAAACCATGGACAAAGGACATTTTTTATAACGAAATTCAACGGAATCAGTTTGCGACGTATTATGTTTTGGAAACGGAGAAAAAAATAATTGGTTATTGTGGACTGTGGATGATCATAGATGAGGCGCAAATTACGAATATAGCAATTTACCCAGCCTACCGCGGGAAAAAATTTGGACAAATGTTATTTCAATATGTCCTTAATCAAGCGAAAATTCAGGGAGCGAATAAGCTCTCTTTAGAAGTTAGAGTATCAAATGAAGCTGCAAAAAGCATGTACAAAAAGTTTGGCCTTGTTCCAGGGGGAATGAGGAAAAATTATTACACGGACAATAATGAAGATGCAATCGTTATGTGGGTGGAATTATGACTAAAAATAACCAGTATATATTAGCTGTTGAAACAAGCTGTGATGAGACAGCTGCCGCAATTGTTAAAAACGGTAGAGAGATTATATCTAATGTAGTAGCATCTCAGATTGAAAGCCATAAACGTTTCGGTGGGGTAGTACCTGAGATTGCCTCTAGACATCACGTGGAACAGATCACAATTGTGCTAGAAGAGACGATCAATCAAGCGAAACTTTCCTTCGATGATATAGATGCTATTGCTGTAACAGAAGGGCCTGGATTAGTCGGAGCACTACTAATCGGGGTGAACGCTGCGAAAGCATTAGCATATGCCAAGCAAAAGCCGCTCATAGGTGTGCATCATATTGCTGGTCATATTTATGCAAATCAATTGGAAAAAGAATTTATTTTTCCGTTGTTGTCACTAGTAGTATCAGGTGGACATACCGAATTAATTCTGATGAAGGAACACGGCTCCTTTGAGGTAATAGGGGAAACAAGGGACGACGCCGCTGGTGAAGCCTATGATAAAGTAGCAAGAACATTAAAGCTCCCTTATCCAGGTGGCCCACATATTGATCGTTTAGCGGCCGATGGAGAGGCTTTGATTGACTTTCCAAGAGCATGGCTTGAAGATGGTTCCTATGATTTTAGTTTTAGTGGATTAAAATCAGCGGTAATCAATAAACTTCACAATGCAGAGCAACGAAATCAAGTGTTAAAGCGAGAGGATGTCGCCGCAAGCTTTCAGGCAAGTGTAGTCGATGTATTAACAACAAAAACGTATAAAGCGGCAAAAGAATTCGGTGTTAAGCAAGTAATTGTGGCTGGTGGTGTTGCAGCAAATAAAGGCCTACGAGCTGCGTTATCAACGAAATTCATGGATGAGGATACCGAACTTCTCATACCGCCATTATCGCTTTGTACGGATAACGCTGCGATGATTGCAGCAGCTGGGAGTGTAGCATTTGAACAAGGACATCGAGCAGGCTGGAATTTGAATGCAAATCCTGGGTTGGATATTGAAGAATATGGTAGAAGAAGAAAGCTCTCAAAAGGAAAAATCTAGATTTTTAAGTATGGAACATCCTCTTATAGACAAATTAAATAAATAAAAATAGTGTAGCCTTAAGGCTGCATTTTTTTATTTGAAAAAATGCTGTTTAAAAACAAAGGTAAATCAAATACTTAAACTGTATGGATGTCCATTTTATAAATTCCAAATGGTATAAATATCTAGTAAAAAGAAAAAGGAGAAGATAAATGAATGTCTAATAACGGTCAAATCCCACATGATAGAAGCCTTGATAATAGTCTATCTCTTATGCAGGAAGGATATTTATTTATCAATAATAGGGTAGAACGGTATCAATCTGATTTATTTGAGGCACGTTTGCTCGGCCAAAAGGTAATTTGTATGACAGGGGAAAATGCGGCCAAAGTGTTTTATGATTCGGAGCGATTTCAGCGAAACGGTGCTGTACCGAAGCGCGTTCAAAAATCGTTATTTGGTGTGGATGCTGTCCAGACGATGGATGGTGAATCGCATATTCATCGAAAACTACTTTTCATGTCACTAATGACTCCTCCACATCAAAAGCGATTAGCAGAGCTTACGATGGAACAGTGGCAGGCTTCTACTCGCAGATGGGAAGATGCTGATGCTATTGTGCTCTTTGATGAAGCAAAGGAAATTCTATGTCGGGTAGCATGTCACTGGGCTGGTGTTCCATTGCAGGAGTCAGAAGTAAAAGAACGAGCAGAAGACTTTAGTGCAATGGTCGATGCCTTTGGCGCGGTTGGGCCACGCCACTGGAAAGGCCGAAGAGCAAGAAACAGAACGGAAGAATGGATTAGAGGGATCATAGAAGACGTCCGAGCTGGTAAGCTGAAGGCAGAGAAAGATTCAGCACTGTATGCAATGGCATTTCACGAAAATCTGGATGGAAGTAAGCTCGATACCCAAATGGCCGCAATCGAACTGATTAATGTTTTACGGCCGATTGTAGCAATTGCAACATTTATTACCTTTACAGCATTAGCAATGCATGAGCATCCAGAGTATAAAGAAAGGCTCCATTCCGAAAATGATGGTAAGTATTTTGAAATGTTTGCACAGGAAGTCCGTCGTTACTACCCATTTGGTCCTTTCCTAGGGGCAAGGGTACGAAAGGAATTTATTTGGAATCATTGTGAATTTGAAGAAGGCATGCTTGTCTTACTTGATATATACGGAACGAATCACGATCCGAGGCTCTGGAAAAATCCAACTGAGTTTCAGCCGGAGCGATTTACGGAGTGGGAGGGTAGCTTATTTGATTTCATTCCCCAAGGCGGTGGTGACTCTGGTAAAGGACACCGTTGCCCTGGCGAAGGAATCACCCTTGAAGTTATGAAAGCGTCTATGGATTTCCTTGTTAACAAGATTGATTATGAAGTACCAGATCAGGATGTAACCTATAGTCTGGTAAAAATGCCGACTTTACCAGAAAGTGGATTTGTAATGAGTACTATTAGAAAAATATGATTATGATAATAAAACTCAATCAAAAACAGCCTGTAAATAATATGTTGCAGGCTGTTAGAGTGCCAAAGAAGTTGTCCACAGGAGCCGTGGATAGGTGTGCATAACATTCACTTAGTACCCGATTTAACGGGATTTATTTTGTGAATAAAAAATGTGGATAAATCAGGTGGTTTTTGTGGATTATGTGTATAACTTTGTTAAAAACCGAAATTAAAACGAACCACCTGTGGATAACCTTGTTCATAATTGGATAACACCTTAACAAGGAAAAGTCTCTATTCATTGTCTAATTCTTCCCATTCTTCGATTAAGGCCAAAAGCTTCGTTTCAAATTGTTCGTTCTCCATTGTTAATTCAAGTGATTTTTCATGATCTTGAAATACCTCTGGCTTACATAGTAAAGCCTGAATCTCCTCTATTCTAGTTTCAATTTGTTCGAGTTCCCTTTCGATTTCTTGCATCCGCCGTTCTTTTTTTCGTTGTTCCTTTTTTAGCGCCTTATCTTGTTCAAAGGTGCTTTTTGTATCATTATCCTTGTTCTGAATCGTTTTGGTGTCTTGATCGTTTAAAGCAGCTAGTTCCTGTTCTTCTTGCTTTTTATCGATATAATAGTCATAATCACCAAGATACAAAGTTGTGGATTTAGGCTGCATTTCGATGACTTGAGTCGCAATTTTGTTGATGAAATAACGATCGTGGGAAACAAATAAAATGGTTCCAGGAAAATCAACTAATGCCGATTCCAACACTTCCTTACTATCTAAGTCAAGGTGGTTGGTAGGTTCATCCAAGATAAGTAAATTCGCTTTTTCCATCATTAATTTCGCTAACGCAAGTCTAGCTTTCTCTCCACCACTTAAAGAGCTAACTGTTTTTAAAACATCTTCTCCTGAAAATAAAAAATTACCTAGGACGGTCCGGATATCCTTTTCATTTTTCATTGGATATAGATCCCAGAGCTCATTCAAGACAGTTTTGTTCGATGTTAGTCGGGCTTGTTCTTGATCGTAATAACCGATTTTGACGTTGGTTCCGATTTGAGTCGTTCCTTTAGCTGGTTTTAGGTCACCAGTAATGGTTTTTAAGAGTGTTGTTTTTCCGACCCCATTTGGACCGACCAATGCTAAACTCTCACCCCTAGATATGGAAAAAGATACATCTTCAAAAATGAAAGGATCACTTTCGCTGTAGCGGAACCCTAAGTTATGAAGCTTTATTACATCATTTCCACTGCGTTTTTCGATTTCAAATGAAAATTTAGCTGACGTCTCATCCCCAAGTGGTTTTTCGAGGCGATCGATCTTTTCTAATTGTTTCCGTCTGCTTTGTGCACGTTTACTTGTAGTTGCTCGGGCAATATTTTTTTGGATAAATTGTTCCATTCGTTTCATTTCGGTCTGTTGCTTTTCAAATTGTTTCAAATCACGTTCAAAGTTTTCAGCCTTTTGCTCAAGAAATTTCGTATAGTTTCCATGAAATTTTTCCGATCGATTTCGGGCAATTTCATAGACAATATGAACGGTTTTATCTAAAAAATAACGGTCGTGAGAAACAATCGCGACGGCACCAGAATAATTGTTCAAATAGTTTTCAAGCCACGAAAGTGTATCAATATCTAAATGGTTTGTTGGCTCGTCTAGAATGAGTAGATCTGGCTTGGACAATAATAGCTTCCCAAGTGCCAAACGAGTCTTTTGCCCGCCACTTAGTGCATCTATTGGAGTGTTCAGGTTAAAGGAGTTGAAATGAAGGCCATTTAGTACGGCCTTTATGTCTGCTTCATAGTGATATCCACCATCAGATTTGAATTGCTGCTGTTTTTTGTCATAATCGTCTAACAGTTGCTGGTAGGCGTGGCGGTCGTTAATCAGATCTGGATCAGCCATTTGTAGTTCTAATTGTCTAAGCTCTTTCTCTTTACTTACTAAATGTTGAAATACAACGACCATTTCTTCCCAAATGGTTCGATGAGATTCAAGACCTGTGTTTTGGGCAAGGTACCCAATTGTCACATCCTTTGGCTTAAATATTTCCCCATCATCATGAGAAAGTTCTCCCGCCATTATTTTTAATAGCGTAGATTTCCCGGCTCCGTTTCTCCCAACAATTGCCACTCTATCCTGTGCGTGTATTTCAATCTTTATATTTGATAAGATAAGTTCAGCACCATATCTTTTTGTTAGATTATTCGCTTGGATTAGGATCATTTTTTTGTCACCTCAATGTTTTTGCAACCATGTTCAAATAGGAACACGCTCTTTCAGTTTATCTTAATTTAAGAAGAAGTAGCAAGAGATATTGTGAATAGGGTCACGACTTTACAACTATTTTTTGATATACTTTTAAAAGGTACTAGAAGTTAATCCTCGTACGGAGGTCTACAAATGGATAAATTCACTCATTTTAATAATCAAGGTCATGCACGTATGGTGGACATTAGTGAAAAAAGAGAAACGCAACGTACTGCAGTAGCAGTAACAAGTGTTTTCGTATCAAAAGAAATCTATGAAAAAATAGAGCAAAGAGAAATAAAAAAAGGCGATGTATTGGCTGTTGCCCAGGTTGCCGGTGTAATGGCTGCCAAAAAAACGTCTGATATCATTCCGATGTGCCACCCTTTACAACTAACTGGTGTTGACATTTCTTTTGAATGGGAAATAACTGAGGATATCTACGAGTTAAAAATAAGAGTCGCAGTGAAAACAAAAGGGACTACTGGCGTTGAAATGGAAGCACTCACAGCTGGATCAGCCACAGCCCTTACGATATATGACATGTGTAAAGCCGTTGATAAAGGAATGGTAATCGGTCAAACCTACCTTTTAGAAAAAACAGGAGGGAAAAGTGGCGATTTTTATCGGGAGTCAGAACAGGACAGGGGGGAACAAGAATGAGTGGCGAGCAAAATAAAATCCCACAAGCAACTGCAAAGCGATTACCCTTATATTATCGGTTTTTAAACAACTTGCACCATCAAGGGAAGCAAAGGGTTTCCTCAAAAGAATTAAGTGAAGCAGTAAAAGTTGACTCCGCTACTATTAGAAGAGATTTTTCTTACTTTGGCGCATTAGGTAAAAAAGGCTATGGCTATAATGTTGAATACTTATTGGGTTTCTTTAGAAAAACGCTCGATCAAGATGAGGTAACGAAAGTCGCACTTATCGGTGTTGGTAACTTAGGGACGGCCTTTTTACATTATAATTTTATGAAGAATAACAATACCAAAATTGAATTAGCTTTTGATGCAGACCCGAAAAAGGTTGGAACGGATATTGGTGGCGTACCAATTTACCATATCGATCAATTAGAGGAGAAATTGGGCAGTGCAAGTGTGGCCATCTTAACTGTTCCATCATCAGAAGCTCAAGGAATAGCCGAAAGATTAGTGGAATCAGGTATTGTGGGGGTTTTGAATTTTACGCCAGCAAGAATTACGGTTCCTGAACGGATTCGGGTGCATCATATTGACCTTGCTATTGAGCTCCAGGCGCTTGTTTATTTTATAAAACATTACCCACTAGAAGGGGAGCATGAAGATCACAACGGTTTTAAAGAGTAACCAAGAGGTAACGAGTGAAACGTGGCAAGAAAGCATTGTACAAAGCTTTCTTGCCACGTTTATTTTTTCTTTCTTTTTGTTTTTTTAATCCTAAAATGTAAAAGGAAAAGTCGAATCGCAACAACGAAATCAAAGGTAGCCACGACAGACAAAATGATCGTTGTGAAATTCCATACTGTATTGCTTGCACTTTGTGTTCCAATATAAGTAAAAACAACTCCCATGAAAAAGTACAAGGAAGCCATAAACAATGGTGATGTTCTCATATAATGATTAGCCTCCTATAAGTATCATTTGTAATTGCTTCATCTGTTCTCGCATTCGTTCGTAGTCTTCTGGTGTTAAATTAAATTGCGTAATCACTGCAATAGTGTTCATCGCCATATGAGTCACAATAGGAACAATGATCCTTTTTGTTTTTACATAAAGATAAGCAAAAACGAGTCCCATTGAAGAATAGATGAGTAGATGCGTCGGCTCCATATGTATCAATGCGAAAATAAGCGCAGATCCAATTACCGCAAGTAGTAAGTTCATTCTTTCATATAATGAACCAAATATGATTTTTCTAAAAATAATTTCTTCTAATATTGGTGCAATCAACACAGGTACAATAATAAAAATCGGTGCTGCTTTCGATATTTGCATAATGTTCATTGTATTTTCTGAAGCAGGTTCAATTTTAAAGACATATGTTTCAATCAACACTGCAGCATATTGAGCAATGTAAGCCATAAATACCCCTGCAATACACCACAAGATAACATTGCCGATTTTTGCTGCGCCACGCTCACTACCTTTTTGCATGTCTTCTTTCAACAAATACAGTACAACAAGTAAAGCTAGAAAGAAACTAAATACACTCCAACCTACCATTGCATTTAGTCTTGTGACACCAAAAGTTTCAATAATCGGGACGGCTATTACGCTAGATAGCTGCATCAGAATATAAGTTAAAATGACGTACCAGTATCTTTGAGGCAAAGTAAAACGACTCCTTTTGATGAATGATTATGTGAATTTGTTTAATTGGTAGTAACCAAGTCCTGCTAACGTTACTAAATAGATGTTTATTCCTTACCCTTTTTTAACATGCTTAAATCTGTCTATTGTATTTTATCATAGTATAGATTGTTTTTTTATTTTGCCGTCTTTTTTCTATTTCATCATACAGAAAAAAGTTTTAAAAAATAATTTACTTCTCTTGCAAAAGAGATTGAAATTCATTATTATATAAATGTGTTAGCACTCACATGCGATGAGTGCTAACAACAACAAAGGAATAATTTGTTAAGGAGGGTTTCAAACATGTTAAAGCCACTAGGTGATCGCGTTGTGATTGAACTTGTAGCGCAAGAAGAAAAAACTGCAAGTGGTATTGTGCTTCCAGATTCCGCTAAGGAAAAACCGCAAGAAGGGAAAGTGGTGGCAGTAGGTACTGGACGTGTAACAGAAAACGGAGAAAGAGTTGCACCAGAAGTAGCTGAAGGTAACCTCATTATTTTCTCTAAGTTTGCTGGAACAGAGGTCAAGTACGAAGGAAACGAATACTTAATTCTTCGTGAGAGCGACATTTTAGCTGTTATCGGCTAAAACAGCGAAGAACGAGCGACATACCATAATTTTTGATTTAATAAGGAGGGCATTTAAATGGCTAAAGAAATTAAATTTAGTGAAGAAGCTAGACGTGCAATGCTTCGTGGTGTTGACACTCTTGCCAATGCTGTAAAAGTTACATTAGGTCCAAAGGGGCGTAATGTTGTTTTAGATAAGAAATACGGTTCTCCACTTATTACAAATGACGGGGTAACCATTGCAAAGGAAATTGAGTTAGAAGATCATTTTGAAAACATGGGTGCACAACTTGTGTCAGAGGTTGCGTCTAAAACAAATGATGTTGCTGGTGATGGTACAACTACTGCAACTGTTCTTGCTCAAGCAATGATTCAAGAAGGATTGAAAAACGTTGCTTCTGGTGCAAATCCAGTTGGGGTTCGCCGTGGAATTGAAAAAGCGGTTGAAGTAGCAACACAAGAGCTTCGTAGCATTTCAAAGCCAATTGAAGGAAAAGAGTCTATTGCACAAGTCGCTGCTATTTCTTCTGGTGATGATGAAGTAGGGCAGTTGATTGCTGAGGCAATGGAACGTGTTGGGAACGATGGTGTTATTACGATTGAGGAATCCAAAGGTTTCAACACAGAGCTTGAAGTAGTAGAAGGTATGCAATTTGATCGTGGATACGCATCTCCATACATGGTTACTGACCAAGATAAGATGGAAGCTAGCCTTGAAGATCCGTACATCTTAATTACGGATAAGAAAATTGCCAATATCCAAGAAGTACTGCCAGTTTTAGAACAAGTCGTACAACAAGGTAAACCACTACTTATGATTGCTGAAGATGTAGAAGGGGAAGCACTAGCTACATTAGTGGTGAACAAGCTTCGTGGTACATTTAATGCAGTCGCTGTTAAAGCTCCTGGATTTGGTGATCGTCGTAAAGCGATGCTAGAAGACATTGCAACCTTGACAGGTGCAGAAGTAATTACAGAAGACTTAGGACTAGAACTCAAAAACACTGAAATCGGCCAACTTGGTCGCGCTTCTAAGGTTGTTGTAACAAAAGAAAACACAACAATCGTTGAAGGTAGCGGTGACCCGCAAAACATTTCTTCTCGTGTTGCTCAAATTCGTGCACAAGCAGAAGAATCTACTTCAGAGTTTGACAAGGAAAAATTACAAGAGCGCCTCGCTAAATTAGCTGGTGGTGTAGCTGTAATTAAAGTTGGTGCTGCAACCGAAACGGAATTGAAAGAGCGTAAACTTCGTATCGAAGACGCACTAAACTCAACTCGTGCTGCAGTAGAAGAAGGTATTGTTGCTGGTGGTGGAACTGCCTTAGTAAACATTTATAACAAGGTAAAAGGACTAGGGCTTGAAGGTGATCAAGGAACAGGTGCAAACATCGTTCTTCGCGCCTTAGAAGAACCAGTCCGTCAAATCGCACACAATGCTGGTCTCGAAGGCTCCGTTATCGTGGAACGCTTAAAAGGTGAAGCAGTAGGTGTTGGTTACAACGCAGCTTCTGGAGAGTGGGTAAACATGGTTGAAGCTGGTATTGTGGATCCAACTAAAGTTACACGCTCAGCACTTCAAAATGCTGCATCCGTAGCTGCAATGTTCCTAACTACAGAAGCAGTAGTTGCTGACAAGCCAGAAGAAGAAGGCGCTGGCGGCGGTGGCATGCCAGACATGGGCGGCATGGGTGGTATGGGCGGCATGATGTAATCTGGGTTTTAAAACCTTTTTGAATCAACGTTCATAACTATGGTAACTGATTATTTTAATGTCCGAAAAAGTGACCGATATTAGTAGCTAAGCTTTTTAGAGAGGTTTTCCATTAAGTTATAACTTATGGAGAACCTCTTTTTAGTTTGGATGCTATGCTCTAGTATAATCCTTGTTCAATTTTACTAGTGTTTTGATGATGTACAGTCCTTGTTTCAACGTTTCTTGCTTCCCAAGTACCTTACAACGTAGCTATCCATTCTGACGTAGATGCTTCCTTTAAGCTTGCGAGTTTGATACCTCCATTGTCCGGTATAGTGTATTTCAGAGGGAGCAGTTTCACTCTACACCACACGCCCCAACGTTAGTTGAGACATAGTTTTACATGTTCTAACTTTAGACCCTTACATTCAAAAGTTTGTCAGTCCCTTTAAGGTGGAACATTTTCACCTTGTCTATCTCCGTTGTAAAGTTAGAATCTGTAAAACGAATTCCCTGCATTTCACGCTACAAAGCGTTTATAGCAGAACTTGTCGCGCGCCCCCGTTACTTAAAGAACTTATTTATAGATTTTTTTCTAGTAATTTATCGAGAATTTTTCAAAAGGGTTTAGAAAAGAAAAAGTGACGTCACTTTTTAAAATGGAATTTAATTCTTATTTTTTTGTTAATGTTCTTGTACAATAGAGCTAAGGAAATGTTTGTTAACAATTGGGGGGGATAAACATGAAGGTAGGAACGATTGGAACTGGGTTTATAGTAGATACATTCTTATCAGCCCTAAATGAAATAGTTGATGCAGAATGCGTAGCAATCTATTCCCGCAAGGAAGAAACAGCTAAACCATTAGCTGAAAAATATCAGGTAGGAACAATCTATACGGATCTAGAAGAGCTTTTTTCTGACCCTACTATTGATTTTATCTACGTAGCCTCTCCGAATAGCTTGCATTATGAGCATACGCATCGAGCGTTGGAAAATGGAAAGCATGTCATTTGTGAGAAACCTTTTACTTCCACAGTCCATGAAACAGAAAGTCTTATGGAACTTGCTAGAAAAAATGAATTAATGTTGTTCGAAGGGATTACAACCATTCATTTACCGAATTATCAATTGATTAAACAATATGTCGGTAAATTGGGACAGATAAAATTAGTTCAATGTAATTATAGCCAATACTCTAGTAAATACGATGCATTACTAAGAGGAGAAACACCGAACGTGTTTAACCTTGAGTTTTCAGGTGGTGCATTAGCAGATATCAACATTTACAACCTGCACTTTGTGTTAAATTTATTTGGTGTCCCTCAGTCAGTCAACTATGCAGCGAATAAACATCCAAATGGAATAGACACATCTGGAGTACTACTAATGAAATATCCTAACTTCATCGCAGAGTGTGTTGGAGCTAAAGATACGAGAAGTATGAACTTTGTCCTCATTCAGGGAAAAAATGGTTATCTTCACGTGGAAAATGGCGCGAACGGTTGCCAAAATGTCATCTTGCATTTAAAGGATAAAGAGGTTCGGCTAAATAGCCAAACAACAATTAACTCCTTATATTATGAACTTCTTGCATTCAAAGAGATCTTTGATAATAAAGACTTTGACCGCTGTAGCCATTTATTGGATTACACACATTCTGTTATGGAAGTATACGAAAAGGCAAGGAAGTCAGCAGGTATTGTTTTCCTAGCTGATAATCGATAATTGTATTACAGAAAGAATAAAGCTTTGTCACAGTGACGCCCCGAAATTACAGTGACGCCCCGAAATTTGTCGAAGGTTGAAAGGTGATATGAGTATGCTTATAATACCCTCATTACTAGGTGTTGACTAATTTAATCTTACGAAGGCATGATGTAATTATGTCCTCCAGCCATAGATATATAAGATTTTCTGAGTGAAATGAGGATTCTAATGGAGGCCTCTCATAAGTTGATGAAACTTTCGGGGAGCTTCTTTTTTTATTTTATGGGTGACGTGGAAGTATTGTACATTTTTGAGATTTGATCATCTGAATGGCCAAGTCTGTCCAAAGTTTATTCGAGTGTACGCCAGCCTGCCTCTGAAAGAAGTAATTTGGTATGTCTTAATGAATGTAGTATAAATTCTCGACTTAAGTCCATAACAGCTAGTTATCTTACCATATTATTTTGAACAATCTAGATGGCGATGGTATCACCATACTGTCGTTCTGTTTTGAAAGGAGAAGTTCTAGTAATTACTAACTGACCTCTCAACTACTTTGTATTTTTGTAAAGCGTTTCCACGTTTTATCACGTCGTCACCCACAACAACCGCTCCCATGCTCCCTAACTGTTAAAAAATCGACAAAATTCGGGTTGTCCCTGTGACCATACCTTCAGTTACGATTAAAGTATGTTTATTAGACTTTTTTTAAAGAATTTTTAAGAATAATTTGACTATATTTTAAATATATTTTGCAATAAATTAAAAACTATATAAATTTATTGCAAAATATATGTATATAGTTATATAATTTTAAAAAATGGCGATAATTTAAAATAAGGGAGGTGGTAATTGTGGGATATGAAAAATTAACAAAGATTTTTTATAAAGAAGGTAATGAATATTATAAAAATGAAATAGATAAAAGAAAAAATAGTTACGGTAGCTATTTAACCTCTTTAACAATCAGAGGGTTTAGAAAAGAGCAAAGAATTAATGAATCCTACGAATTGTTTTATGTAAATACTCATAAATTAATGTCTTTAAATAACCAAGTATTGATAAATAGTTCAAAGATTTCTTCATTAATTAGTAAGCTTCCTAATTTTGTTGTAGAACCCTATTTCCATAAACTAATTGTTAATGAAGCACAAAGTAATAATGAGATAGAAGGTATTCGTAGTACCAAGAAGGAATTAAAAGAAGTATTAGGTGATTTAGTAAGATCAGACAAAAAACGTAAAAGGTTTAAAGGGCTAATGAAAACTTACTTGTTTATTGATAAAATTAAACCATTTACAGAAATATCTGATTTTAGGATGCTATATGATGATTTAGTTTCAGACGAAATTGGTAAAAATGATGAACCTGATGGTGAATTATTTAGAAAAGGGTATGTAGAGATAAATGACGGAACAAAAACAACTCATATAGGTCTTAGTACGGAAGTCAAAATTATTGAGTCACTAAATGCTTTAATAAATTATCTTGATGATGAACAACATTCAGAATTATACCGGTACATGGTTGCACACTATTATTATGAGTATATACATCCCTTTTATGATGGAAATGGAAGGACAGGACGTTTATTAGCGTGTAGTTACTTATCCAGATATTTAGAGAGATATTCAGCTATAACTTTTTCCTATGCTGTCAATAAGAACAAATCTAAGTATTATAAAGCTCTTGAAGAAATTCCTTCTCCTTTAAATAAAGGTGAAATGACCTTTTATTTAATAGATATGCTAGAGTTGCTTTCCTCGGGTCAAGAAGGAATTATTGAAGACTTGGAAATAAATTTGTCAAAAATAGAAAGAATTAAAGAATCATTTAAAAGTGATACTTGGAATGAGAGAATAGAGGAAGCGGAATTATTGCGAATTATGACTCACCTTAGTGTATTTGTTAATGATGAAACAAATTTTCCTGTAACTAAGCTAATGGAAATTTCTAATAAATCAAGGTATAAAGTAAATCAAATAATGAGTAACTTAGAAGATAAAGGATATGTTAAAGTTGTTAAACAAAGACCCAAAGAATATAAAGTAACTGACGAATTTTTGGATAGTATATTGGTTATCTAAGTAATATTATGTATAACTCAATTTTCGCACTTGAAAAACCCGTTTAACTGATTGTCACAGTAAGTATGGAAAAATTCAAAAATGGTACTAATTCGGGTCGTCACTGTGACCATACCACGTGGGATGCGTGGTCAAAACAACGGGCTAACAGTTCAACAGATTTACTGCGGTTTCGGTCATATGAAGAGCCATCTAATATCAGTACCTTCGGGCAATTATGATTTGTTAACTTGGTTACTTTTCCAATTGTGTATCGGGGCGGTGTTTGTCAATATAGTTGTCGCATTTTATTGCTTTAGTTTTTAATTTTTCAATCCCTCATCAGACAAAGCTACCGCGACACGCTTGCTGGCCTAGTGATGGAAGTCAAAAGGAAGATCATGCTTTTGACTTCCATCACTAGGGAAAAAGGGATATTATGATTGCCCCAATGATTTCACTTTCTCCTCCTCTCGTATGGGATTAAGTGCTACTTGTTCATGTGGTCTCCAATTTCTTACGCTTCTTGCCCAACGCTCAGGGTGTTTCTTCCTTGCTTCGTCATAGACTTCCCTGCG
>NZ_JAMQKB010000036.1 GCF_028416575.1 Terrihalobacillus insolitus
ACGGCAATCTTGTTTTTATAGACTCGATTAGAGAAGTACGTTTTTGTGCCCATCGCCATTCTCCTTTCCCTTCATAATTAAATTTTATCAGAACAAATGTTCTAAGTCAAGAAATTTCATCTCCTTCCGGAGGGGCGATTCATCCCCCACTTATTATTGGTGTTACCCACCTTCACATAATTGAAGTGGGGGTCTTCTCGCCCGTAAAAAGATAAAAAAATACGATCTAAAAAGTAAAGGTGATTTCATGAATATCTATATTGACGCTGATGCGTGCCCTGTTAAAGAAATCGTTTTGGAAGAAGCAAAGAAAACGAATATTCCAGTCACATTAGTAAAAAGTTTTTCTCACTTTTCACCTAATGAGGATACTCAAGGAGTAACCACCATCTATGTTGATACAGGTGCAGATGCGGCAGACTACCGTATCATGCAATTGGCAAAAAAAGGTGATATCATTATTACTCAGGACTATGGTCTTGCCTCCCTTGCACTGGGAAAAGGGTGTACTGTTTTACATCATAAGGGCTTTGCCTATACGAAAGACAACATAGACTCTCTACTTACTGTAAGACACTACAGTGCTAAAGCACGTCGTGGAGGCCATAAAACAAAGGGGCCAAAAGCAATGGCAGACATAGATCGAGAGAAATTTAGAGAACTTTTAGTTCAAAAGCTTTCTTGAATATAAAACTGGAAGCCAGTGGCCCCCAGTTTTGATTGCTTTTCATATTAACAAATTAAATAAATCTTGATCCTTATTAATTTCAATGTAAGTAAACCCTTTCCTGTTCATTCGATCGATCAATGGTTCATAATCGCGTTTATCGTTTAGCTCAATTCCAACTAGTACGGGTCCTTTATCGCGGTTGTTTTTCTTCGTATATTCAAACCGTGTAATATCATCGGTTTCACCAAGGACATCATCCATAAATTCCCTTAACGCGCCAGCTCGTTGTGGAAAATTGACAATAAAATAGTGTTTATAACCTTCATAGATTAACGACCGTTCTTTAATTTCTTGCATGCGATCGAGATCGTTGTTTCCGCCACTAATAATGCATACTATATTTTTTCCCTTAATTTGGTCCTTATAAAAGTCCAAGGCTGAAACAGGCAGAGCACCTGCTGGTTCCGCTACAATTGCATTTTCGCTATATAAATTCACAATGGTCGAGCTTATTTTACCTTCTGGAACAAGGACAATGTCATCAATGACCTCTTTTCCAATTTCAAAGGTAAGCTTACCAACCTGTTTCACACTTGCACCATCCACAAACTTGTCAACTTTATCTAATGTAACGACTTCATCCTGTTTGAGTGATTGATGCATTCCAGGTGCACCCGAGGGTTCTACCCCAACGACCTTTGTCTCTGGGCTAATACTTTTCATATAGGAGCCAACCCCAGAAATAAGGCCTCCCCCACCAATTCCCATAAATATATGAGAGATAGGTTCTTCCATGCTTTCTAAAACTTCAAGCCCGATTGTTCCCTGTCCAGTTATTGTACGATAATCATCAAATGGGTGAATAAATGACATGTTATGTTGTTCACAAACCTGAACAGCAGCATGATAGGCATCATCGAATGTATCCCCTATTAAAATAATCTCTATAAAAGGTCCGCCAAAAAACTCTACCCGAGATACTTTTTGCCTTGGAGTTGTGGTGGGCATATAAATCTTCCCTTTCACTCCAAGTGCCTTACATGAATAGGCCACACCCTGTGCATGATTTCCAGCACTCGCGCATACAACCCCATTTTCTAATTCTTCAGGAGTTAAGCTTTGCATTAAGTTGAAGGCTCCTCTTAGTTTAAATGAGCGTACAACCTGCAAATCCTCTCTTTTTAAATAAACATTACAATCATAGCGTTCAGATAAAATGGTATCTTTCTGAAGTGGTGTTTTTACGACAATGTCCTTTAACATTTGATGTGCAATAATAATGTCTTTAATATCGATTGTTTTCACCTTTGTATTCATACCTCGTATCCTTCCTGCTGAAAATGATTAGCACAACCCTAACACAAGTCAGTCTGTTTTTAAACTATTAAACTAAAATTGTTTCGAAAACGAATAGTTAGATAATTCGTAAAACTAAGGATACCATGTTCATCACATTGTTACAAGGAATTATCACGAAAAAATAACTACATAGACTGTTTTTTATCATTTATTAAGGATATGGGTGAATGTCCGTTTCATATGCAGACGATCCTCCATAAGCTATGGGTGTAAAACCAAATAACAGATGCACTAAAAACAGGAGAGGAGAAATATTATGCATCCGAAATTTTATCCTGGAAGTCATCTACCACCTCAGAATGCGTACAATGACAATCGACATTTAGGCCCTGTTGAAACAGGGCTTATTGGATTGGGATTAGGTTACATTGGTGCAGAAATGCTTGACCATAATGGATATCCTGGTTATGGACCAGGATTTGGTAGTGGGTATGGTCCCGGTGGTGGCTTTGGACCAGGATTTGGTGGTGGATATGGTCCTGGCGCTGGGTTTGGACCAGGATTTGGTGGATATGGTCCTGGTTATGGGACTGGAATAGGCTATGGCTCAGGAATAGGCTTGGGATTTGGCCCTGGATTTGGTGGTTATGGGTCAGGAACAGGATTTGGCGGCTACGGATTCCCTGGAGCTGGTTATGGTGGGTATGGTTACCCTGGAATAGGACCTGGCTACGGTGAATACGATCCTGACTTATTTTAACGAGCCAACCGTCAGCACTTTTATGACACGTATGTCCATACTAGACATGTGGATAACAATACAGTAATACGCAGTAATAGAAGAAGTTTTTTTTCAAAAAGGCTTAACGCTTTATCTCTTTGCGTTAAGCCTTTTGTAAATTTCATAAAAATAATAGTGGTCTATTTCTCACTCAGTGTTTGATATTGATCACGCAAAGAGCGTTTGAGCACTTTACCACTCGGGTTTTTCGGCAGGCTTTCCGTGAAATCAACGTATTTGGGTACTTTAAACGTAGACAATTTAGACTTGCAAAATGAAATAACTTCATCTTCGGTTAGCTGTACTCCATCCTTAGGAACAATAATAGCGGTTACCGCTTCGATCCAATAAGGGTCTGGAATACTAATAACAGCAACCTCGGATACACCAATCATTTGGTAAATTGTTTCTTCCACTTCTCTACTTGATACATTAACACCACCCGTGTTGATCATATCTTTTTTACGGTCAATGATGGTAATATAACCTTCCTCATCCATAACGCCTAGGTCACCGCTGTGAAACCAGCCATTACGAAAGGCTTCGGCGGTTTTTTCTGGATCGTGCAGATAGCCCTTCATCGCATGTGGGGTACGATGCACAATCTCACCTATTTCGTTTCTTGGAACTTCATGATCTTCCTCATCTACAATCCTAGTTTGGACATTTAATGATGGGGTTCCTGCAGATCCAAGCTTTCTAAGCTGATCCTCTGGCTGTAATGCAGTAGCAAGCGGTGCCACTTCTGTTTGTCCATAAAAATTCCAAAACTTTGCCTGGGGTAATCTTTCCGATAATTCTTTTAGAATCTCCATTGGCATGATGGCAGCACCATAATAACATTTTTCCAAGGAAGATAAATCCCTTTTATCAAAATCCGGGTGACGTAAAAGTCCAATCCAAACAGTTGGTGGGCAAAACAATTGTGTAGCCTTCTGTTCTTCAATTGTCTGTAGAATAATTTGTGGATTTGCCTGACCTAAAATAATCCCACTTGAACCAAGGTATATGCTTGGACCTAAGAAAACGTGTAATTGTGCACTATGGTAAAGCGGTAATGCGTGAATGGCAATATCGTTTGTATCCATTTTCCCGTCTATGATACAGCTTACATACTCACTAACAAGGCTTTTATGGGATAGCATAACACCTTTTGGTCTGGATTCGGTACCACTTGTATACAGTACATGTGCCAAATCCTCATCATCTAATTCAGCTTCAACAAAGTAGGTTGGTTGATCTTTACGGATATGTGCCAACGTTTCCCATGTCGATAAATGATCAGAAACTGTATAAGAGGCGTCCACATCCATCAAATATCGATGTGTAATCTTTCCGCTATATCCCCCAGCAGCTCTGTCAAGAACAGGCGCATATTCCTCAGAGGCAATGAATCCTGTAACTTCTGCATGCTCGATAATATATTGAACATCCTCTTCCTTGAGCATGTAGTTAATTGGAATCATAACAGCACCAATTCTCGTTAATGCAAAGTTAACGACAACAAAGTCTAAGCTGTTCTTGGACATGACTGTGACCATGTCCCCTTTTTTAATTCCATTTTCTAAAAAAGCATGTGCAGTTTGATTCACTACATCATCTAACTGCTCGTATGTCACACGATGGTTGTTATAAGCGAGCGCAAACTTATTAGGCATTCGATCACGAGTTCTAGCAAGTAAATCGGATAAGGTATTTCGATTAGCTCGTTGTAGCTTGTTTCCTAAGTCATCCATTGTATGGGGATCCATCACTACACTCCTTTTTCGATCAGTGTTATGTAAATGCTTTCATATAAGCACCACTTTCATTATAATTCAGAATTTTCAAAACATCAAGGTAGACTTTTAAGCATTTTATAGGGTGATCTCGGCCAAATAAATAAAGGAAGATAAGGCATGCCTTATCTTCCACTGTTTTAATTCACATTTATTCGATTTGTGTTAGGTGCGGCAATTGGGGTTGTTTGTTGTTCGATATACGTAACAATTGCATCTAAATCTACAGGTCCAATAACTTCATTTGTCCCCTCGGTAAATTTGGTAAAGCCATCTCCACCTGAAGCTAGGAAGTTATTTACAGTGACTGTATATTCCTTATTAGATTGTATAGCTATACCTTCTTGATCCGTTAAATTACGCACTTTATCGCCTATCGGAGCATCTGGATCCCACGTATAACGAAGCCCAGATATTTGTAAAATGGTGTTTCCACCTTCATAGAATTGTTGTTCCAATACCTCTTTTATTTGCTTTCCAGTAAACGTCATTTCAACAAGGGTATTTCCAAACGGTTGAATGGTAAATAGCTCGCCCCAAGTGATATCTCCTGCATCTAGATCTGCCCGAATTCCACCAGGATTCATAAATGCAAAATCAGTTCCCATTGCTTGTCTCTGGGAATCAGCAATGAGATTGCCTAATGCAGATTCACCACTTTTATCTGTATTGCCAGTAATCGGTTCAGCAGCTTCACCAACGACACGATCTATTAATGGTCCTACTTCTTCTTGATATTGCTCTACCATTTGTTTAACGGTTGGATCAGGCGTTATTCCATCGTGGTATGTTGTTATGATTTCGGCTGACTTTTCTACAATATCTTTTGTTTTCGGATCGATCACCAAATCTATGTCAGAAAAAGCAGTGCCATATGAATAGGATTGCACTAATAGTTTATTGTCTACTGTCGTATTTGCATATCTGTGGCTATGTCCACCTATTATAATGTCTACCTCATCATCTACCGAATTAGCAATTTCGACGGCTTCACCGCTTGCGTTTGATCCATCTTTATCAGAATCAACTGGATCGTGAGCCAATACAACAATCGCTTTTACTCCTTTTTCTTTGAGTTCTGCAACTGCTTTATTAATCGCCTCGGTCTCATCAGTAAATCGAACATCCTCAATTGCGCTCGGTATTATAGCATTTTTCGCTTGTTGCGTTATTATTCCTACAAACCCTATTTGCATCCCATTTACTCGTTCAATCGCATATGGAGGAAGAATCGTTTCACCTGTTGTTTTATCGACTACGTTTGCAGCAATATAAGGAAAAGATGCTCCAGCAAAATCCCCTGTTACGTCATGACTGCCACCGTCAATTAAGCGCTTTAATTCCTCTACTCCTTCATCAAATTCATGGTTTCCTAATGTTCCAATATCAAATCCCATTTCATCCATGATTTCAACTGTTGGTTCGTCCTGTAAAAGAGATGATGTTGGAGAGCTCGCTCCTACCATATCTCCAGCATGGACAAGTAATGTGTTTTTATTTTCTTTCTCTTTTTCATTAATATATGCGGACAAATATTCGGCACCACCGGCCTTTCTTCCGCCAATTGTTCGGTATGTATCAATCTGACCATGAAAGTCGTTTACACCTAATAGCTGCACATCAATACCTCTATTTGTACGATCTAGATCCTTTGAAACAGGCTTGGCATCACTAGAAGGCACCCCAATGGCAAGCGTTACACTTAATGCTATGGCAGCACTTGTTAGTATCCTTTTCCTTTTCATATTATCTTCCTCTCCTTATTGTAGAATGAAAAATAGGGTTATCCCTTTGTTATCATAACATGGCCTCTTAAAAATCATCTACTAGACAAATGCATTAAATCTACTATTTATCATTCGTTCAAATTACCTATTGACGTTAGCCCCCACGCACTATGGCCAAAATTTTAGCATACCAGCGCTGACAATAGAAAAAACGCCTGCATCATGCAGGCGTTTTTTGATTTGTGGCGAAGAACCGTCGACCACATTCGACGTTGCTAAAGGCATGTTCTTCGTCTTACACAAATAAGCTCATCGCTTCTTAATTATAGCACCATAAGTCACCCAATTCAATGGGGTTATATGGATAACGTTCGTTTAGCCTTGCAGGGCCTCGGTTAATTGTGGAACAATCTGTTTTTTTCGTGAAACGACTCCTTTTAAAACAGCAGTATTATTGGTTAGCTTCACACCAAAAGCGGTTTCGGCTGCTTTAGCGTCATCACCGAGTGAGAGGATCGTTGAATCACTCGTTAAAATATCTGTAATCACGAACACGAACAGATCGAGCGACTTTTCGTCAACTGTATTTTTAATAGCTGATTCTAGTTGTTCTTTTCGTATTAACACTTCTTCCGTATCTACTGTATTGACTTGGGCAACTACCACTTTCTTTGCACCCATTGTAAATTCTTTTGCATCAAGAGAAATAAGCTCATCCTCTGTTTTACTGCTAAGATCTGTACCAGCTTTTAGCATTTCAAGACCATAGCTTTGTGGATCAACCTCAGCAATTCGAGCAAGCTCATGTGCGGCTGTTATATCTTCCTCTGTGCATGTGGGTGATTTGAATAGAAGTGAATCCGAAATGATCGCTGAAAGCATAAGTCCAGCTATATCCTTTTGAATCGTAACACCTTGCTCCTTATACAGTTTGTTTAAGATTGTTGCGGTACAGCCAACAGGTTCAGCTCGATAGTATAAAGGATCGCTCGTTTCAAAGTTTGAAATGCGATGGTGATCAATCACTTCTTTCACTTTCACATTGTCGATGTCATCAGCACTTTGTTGGCGTTCATTATGATCAACCAAAATAACCTCACTTACTTCATTTGATACGGACTGAACGAATCGAGGTGACGGTACATTGAATTGATTAAGTGCATAGTTTGTTTCACCATTTATTTCTCCCAACCGAACCGGTTCAACCTCATCGCCTAACTCCTTTTTTAACGCAGCATAGGCAATTGCAGAGCAAATTGTGTCTGTGTCAGGATTTTTGTGTCCGAATATTAAGGTTTTTGTCATCGTATACATCTCTCCTTTAAGTGCTTGTTCAACTGTTTCTACATGTTCAATATCTATATTGAATTTTCATTATGTATTGTATCACACATTTATGCCAAGTTTCCTCCAAGCGAACTCGTTTCAGCAAGCTGAAACATTGGGGAATCAGATGGAGTCTCGACTCCACCTGATTGGAAGTTTCCACCTACGCTTCGCTTAGAGGTGGGGGTCTAAAACCCTAAAACCATTTTAAAATTAAAACGAGTGTGTCTTCATTAAGAAGAATCACACTCAAAATAGAATAGGTTGAACCTGCTTTGAACATCCTCTTTAATCGTTTATTTCTACGATCCAATCAAACGGATCCTGTTCTGTACCATACTGTATTCCGGTTAAAGTGTCATAAAGCTTTTTTGAAACTTCTCCAGTTTCTCCATTATTTATTACGAGTTTATGTTCATTCCATGAAAATTCACCGATTGGCGATATAACAGCTGCTGTACCAGCTCCGAATGCCTCTTCTAGTTGTCCATCTTTATGTGCATTGTATATTTCCTCAAATGCAATCTTGCGCTCATTTACGGTGTATCCCCAGTGTTTTAATAGTTTAATAACCGAGTTTCTAGTAACACCCTCAAGGATACTACCATTTAACGAAGGGGTCACAATTTCCCCATTAATCTTAAAGAATACGTTCATACTTCCTACTTCTTCTACATATTTCCGCTCGACACCGTCTAACCATAAAACCTGAGCATATCCACTACCCGCGACTAGTTCCTGTGCCTTTAAGCTAGCTGCGTAATTTCCGCCTGTTTTTGCCTCACCAGTTCCACCAGGGACAGCGCGGACGTATTTGCTTTCTACGGCAATTTTAACTGGGTTAATCCCCTCTTTATAATAAGCACCTACAGGAGATAAAATCACGATAAATTGATATGTTTTGGATGGTGCCACCCCAATATAGGCCTCTGTTGAAATGACAAATGGTCGTATGTACAACGAAGTCCCTGGTGCTGACGGAATCCAATCCTTCTCAAGATGGACGAGCTTTTTAATTGCTTCTATCGCAAATTCCTCATCAATGTTAGGAATACAAAGACGATCGTTTGACCGATTTAAGCGTTCCATGTTTTTTTCTGGTCGAAATAAATGCACCTTTTCGTCTTGGGTCAAATATGCTTTAAGCCCTTCAAACACGGTCTGACCATAATGAAAAACAATGGCCGCTGGGTCTAGCGTGATGGACTGATACGGCATAATGCGAGGATTATACCACCCTTTTTCATTTGAATAATCCATGACAAACATATGATCTGTAAATGTTCTCCCAAACTCCAATTGGTCTTGATTCGGTTTTTTCTTTTTTTCGCTGCTCAATGTTATTGGAATGGACCCCATAGCAAAATCTCCTTCAATGTATAATCAAAATTATCTGTAAATTATATTCTATTATAAACACGATTATTTATACAAACCAAACAACTTGAAAAAAGAAAAGTTTATAACAACAAACCCGCTTTAAAATTTAAACAAACGTTTGAACAATATTTAATGCCATTCTATTTTTTGACCAAACAAGTCGGAAATTGCGCTTTCCTCGGAAATAATTATCTTGTCCATTTCCCAGAAAACATCCATCATATTTCTCTTTGTACCTAATAGAATATAAGAGGACAAGTTAAGGGCACAACTTGCGTGAGGAGAAATTGGATGATCACATATAACGATACAACTTATACGAAACGACATACATGGATCATAATGAGGCAATCATGAGATATACGAACAAAGCGTTTATGCTTGTTGCGTGTGGTGGGTTTATTCAAGGTATGGCAATGGCGTTATTTTTGTTTCCACATTCCATTCCTTCAGGTGGGGCTGGTGGAATTGCTGTCTTACTTAATTATTGGTTTGATATCCCATTAAGCTTTGCACTTTGGTTTGTTAATTTCACCCTACTTGTTGCCGCAATTTATTGGCTTGGTAATGCGAGTGCGATCGGCACAATGTTTGGCATCACGATAACGTCTATTAGTATTCATCTGTTTGAAATAGAAATGCCCCTGTCGATCACAAATGTATGGTTTGATGTTATCGTAGGATCCATGATTCTCGGGCTTGGAATTGGGATTTTACTTAGGCAAGGTGTCTCAAATGGTGGAATGGGTGTTATTGCACTTATTGTAGCAACCCAACGAAAAATCGCACCTGGGAGACCCTTATTAATCCTAAATGGATGTATCTTTCTCTTAACAGGCTCCATCATAGATTGGCGAATTGTCATTCTCGCTGTTTTTTCCCAATGGATTTCAACAAGAGTAGTAGATATTGTGTATCATTTTAAAATGCAACCGATCTTTCCACCTGTCATTCATTGGAGAAAGAAGTAATGGAAGAACTTTCAATGGATTCATCATCATTTTTATGTGAGAAAAAAAGAAGATGACATGGACAACATTTAAATGTATTGTTGTTCGCATATTATCAGAGTGACTACATCGAAAGCGAGGTACATCTATGATAAAGCGAACTATCTTAGTGTCTGTTTCATTCATTATTCTTGTGGCATTATTAGCTGGTTGTTCAGGCCAATCAAATACGGAAGATACGTACCCAAACAAAAGCGTCCAGATGATCGTTTCCTTCACTCCTGGAGCAGCTACTGACACACAAGCAAGAATTATAGCAAAATACGCCAAGCAATACCTTGGTCAAGAATTAGTGATCGTAAATAAACCTGGTGGCGGGGGGCAAGTAGGCTGGAATAGCTTTTCCAAGGTTAAACCTGATGGATATACACTAGCAGCATACAACTTACCCCATATAATTACACAACCACTTGTGAATGACACGGCATTTCAACTAGATACGTTTGAGCCAATTGTAAACTGGGGTGGAGATCCTACTGTGTTCGCCGTCAAAAAGGATAGCGATATTCAATCACTCGATGATTTAATTGAAAGAGCTAAAGCTTCTCCAGGATCGATTACGATTGGAAATGCTGGTAAATATGTTGGCCAGCATTTAGCCATATTGTTGTTAGAAAATGCGGCAGGAATTGATGTGGAAGATGTCCCATTCCAAGGATCTTCTGAAGCCATTTCTTCCCTACTTGGTGGGCATACCGATGTCATTTCTGGAAATCTCTCGGATATCTACAGATTAGGTGATCAAGTTCGCCCGCTCGGTATTGCATCAGAAGAACGCCATCCATTTGATCCAAGTATTCCAACATTTAAAGAACAAGGTTATCCAGAAGTAATCATGAGTACGGATCGAGGAATTGCAGCTAGAAAAGGAACTCCTGAAGAAATTATTAAAAAATTGGAGAAGGCCTTTCTGCAAATTTTAAAAGATGAAAACTTTGTAAAAGATATGGAAAAGGCTGGTGCAGACTTACTCGTAATGAACCGACAAGAAGTGATCAAAGATTTAGAAGCACGTTCAGACGAATACAAAGATTTACTTAAATCAATTGGAGTTGTAAAATAAGGAAAGAGCATTCGCGCTCTTTCCTTATTCATGGCTTAAAGTGCGTGTTCAAAAAGATGCGCAGCTTATCATTTGATGACTTATTGAACATCCTCTTAAAAGTAAAATAGAGAGGATGCTGGTAGAGGAACTTTAACAATTATCGTGAAAACAAAATACAGGATAAACGTAAACGAAATCGCCACCACACATGTTTTCAATAATCGAACAGTAGCACATTTTTTAAGATAAACGTAAAGGGGAACCGAAATCATCAGAATAAAAACTTGGGCGTAAAAACCAATTACTCCTATTAAAAGGCCGATGATGGAAATCACTCCAATAAATAGGTAAACAGATAAAGGGAATTTTTCTCCGACTGAGCGAACTTCATTTTTAATTCTTAGGTTCTTCAAATACTCAAAAACAATCAAAATGAACATAAAAATTAACGTCATCTTCGGCATTATTTTTTGCATAGGCTCTAAGCGATCTACAAATACAATAGAAGAAATGGTAAGTAGACCAGTGAACAGCCAACAAAGCGAAGTCCAAGAAAACAGGTTTTTCCAAGCAATTTTGCTTCTTAATGTCTCATTTCCACTTTTACCTTTTATTCCATTCATTAAAGCGAACGTAACAGTAAGAAAAACCAATGTAAATAACCCTATATTCCATGCACCAGTAAAGAAATAAGAAAATGTAGCGCCTTTTGCTGCACCTACTTGGATTCCTTGAAGTAATCCTTCTTCAGCTATTGGGCCTAATATAAAACCTAATGCAATCGGAGCCGCCGAAAAGTCAAGTTTTTGTAAAACAAACATAATCAATCCGATTACAATAACAGTGTAGACGTCAAACAAGCTATTTTGCATTGTGTATGCACCTATAATGGAAAAAGACAAAATGACTGGTGCCATAATGTACGGCGGAATATGAGAAAGTTTCGTCATATGTTTGATTAGAAGTAATCCTAGAAACAATAAGAGAATTTGGGCTGCAACCATACTGTAAAGAAATGTATAGGCTACACCTGCATTATCCACAAATAGGTTTCTTCCTGGCCAAATTCCATGTATGAGTAGTCCGCCTAAGAAAATAGCTGCAGTGGGAGAACCTGGAATACCTAAAGTCAAAAGTGGGATAAGTGCACCACCAACCATTGCATTATTTGCACTTTCAGAGGCGATGATACCTTGCTTTTCCCCTTTTCCGAAATTTTCCTTATTTTTTGCAAAACGCTTCGCTTCTCCGTATGCGATAATGCTTGCTATGTTACCACCAGCACCTGGAATGACACCGATAATGGCTCCAATGGTACTTCCTAAACTAACGGACTTCGGTTTTTTTAACACTTCCCCAAATGATTCTCTTATCGTTGACTTTTCCATTTTCCACTTTTGTACATGGGTTTGATTTTTTGATGAAAGTCCTTCGATTAAGCGAAGTGCTTGGGGAAATGCAAAAAGAGCGATGAGAACCGCCACAACATTGAGCCCGCCAATAAAACTTTCCATCCCAAATGTAAAACGGGCTGTACCAGTAACAGTACTAATTCCAATGAAAGAAAGAAGAACACCGATTCCGCCACCGATTAGATTTTTAGAGATCGTGCCCTCTGAAATTGCTGCAATTACGGTCAATCCAAAAATAGCGACCCAAAAGTTTTCTGATGGGCCAAATTCTAATGAAAATTCGGCAAAAATAGGAGCGAAAAACAAAAGGATGAGCATTCCAAAGAGACCACCTACCACAGAGGAAATAGTGGTAAGCTCTAACGCTTTTCTTGTTCTACCTTGCTTCGACATTGGATAGCCGTCAAAGGTTGTGGCCACATTTGCCGGTGCTCCAGGGACATTGAACAAAATTGCTGGAATGGATCCTCCGTATACACTCCCACAAAAGATACCACCTAATATAATTAATCCTTCTGTAGGTCCCAGTGAAAAAGTAAATGGGATGGTTAATGCAACTCCCATTGTAGGTGTTAATCCTGGTAAGGCTCCAACTACTATTCCAATAAATACACCAAAAGACAAAGCGATTAAGTTATTCCATTCAAATATTTGCCACAGAAATTCCATATCCTATCCCCCAGTTTTCTAGACTAGAATATGTTATTCACCTATGACTTATTTTGTGTTATCGTCCTCATTATCCAATTGAACCTTTGTACCTCCAACAGAGAGATACGAATATACTTCTAAATCAGGCTTTAGTTTCGTTAATCCTTGTAAATATGGTTTAACCAAATCTTTAAAGTCTTCTGACACTCCCTCGTCTTCTAGTTGCCCATAGACATACATCTTTTTTTGTTCCATTAAAAATGCCATATACCCAACTGGTTTATTATTGTCATCCACAATATTTAATACTTGCGCATCTTCCTTTAAAAACTCTGGTGAGAAGTAAATTTGCACTTGTTTACCACCTTTCTACTCCGAGGTTAACTGTAATTTTGAAAATAGTGTATTGCTTGCTTCATCCTTATTAGAGGTTTGATCTTTTACATGGATGAAAAGTAGGCTTAATAGTGCAACGAATAGGGTAAGTCCTGCAGTGCTTAAAAACATGCCTGTCCTGGACCAATCCATTAGCCACCCATAGACAGGAGGGCCAGCTGCCACACCGAGAAATCGAACGGATCCATATAAAGAAGTAACAAACCCTCTTCTTGCCTTACCAACGGAACCTGTTATTAAACTGTTCAAACAAGGAAGTACCAAACCTGTTCCGATACTACTTATGGCAAGGATCGCCAAAAATGGAACAAGCTTTGTAAAGAAAACTAATACAGCAAAAGATGCAGTCATGAACAACAAACCGATTACAATTAATTTTTTCATTACCTTTAAATTTTTACCGATTTTGCTCCCTGTTATAAACGATGTTGTCATTAGAAACAACAGTGGAATAGCTAAAATGGCTCCTTTTAAAACGCCATCAATATTATAGTCGGTTTCTAAAACATCTGAAATATAGAATAAAATCCCAAATAGAGTGAACAGACACGTTGCACCTGCCATGTAAGCTGTAAGCAACCATCTCCCTTCGTGTTTGAAAACGGTAAAGAGACCCTTCATATACTTTCCAAGTGGAAGTGGAGACACCTTCTTCTTCTTTTCCTTGACAAAAAAAGCTGTTAACAATACGGAAACCAAAACAAACACTGGAAAACCGAAAAATGGTCCGAACCAAAATAGCAATGCAAGCAGTGATCCTACTATTGGAGACAGCACTTTACCAAATCCATTCGAGGCCTCAACTAATCCTAAAACTTTACTTTGATCTCCTCCTTTAAACAGGTCTCCAGTTAAAGCCATTGCAATCGGCGCTGTACCTGCTGCACCAATGCCTTGTAGGGTTCTGCCAACAATGATCCAAGTAAAGGCATTATCAAACCATGCTGCAGCAAGTCCTGCAAGTAATCCACCTAAACCATATAAAATAAGCGCGGGAACAATAATGATCTTTCTTGTAAAGCGGTCTGATAAATAACCAAGAATCGGAATGGATACTGCGGCTGCAACAGAGAAAATTGTAATGGTTAAACTAACTTGAAAGGAGCTAAGATTCAATTTTGATTCCATTTTTGGAAGTATTGGAATTAACATCGAATTCCCTAGCGTCATGATAAGTGGAATGGAGCTGATTGCTGCAATGACTAATCCGTTTTTTGGTTGTTTTGACAATGTTCAGTTCACGCTCCTTTCTTTCTTTTCATGATGTATTCGATGACCACATAGCCCCGTCATATTTCATCATTCAAATTTGGCGACATATCGAACAAAACTACTCTGTAAATAGCATGGTATAATAATGTTAAAAAATACGTAATTCTCTCTATACATTTGAATACATATTAAGGGAAATAATGGGTTTCAAATTGCGTTGGATCAAAATAACACACGTGATTTCACTATGTGAAAAATCACGTGTGTTTTCGTATTATGCGGCCTGTGTATTCGCTTAAATACGGAAACATGGGATTTTCTGAAAATAAGGGCCTGTGAGTCCGTCTACCACGAAAATTCTGAAAATAAGGGCCTCTCAGTCCGCTTAGAATTTTTAGCGGACTCACAGGCCCTTATTCGTCTATAATTCGTGGTTTTCGCGTGTTTTGCGGACTGAGAGGCCGTTATTTGCCAAAAAACCTGCCGTTTTT
>NZ_JAMQKB010000037.1 GCF_028416575.1 Terrihalobacillus insolitus
TGACTTCGATGTTGCAACAGAACGTTGCATACTTAATCGAAGATCGTTTCATCTTGCTCGAATGAAAAACTAGCTTTTTCTTACTTGACATTACTGGTTGTTTTGTTCAGTTTTCAAGGATCAAAATTTGTCGTCTATCAAAATGGCGACTTAATTAATATAACACGCAGGAAAATTAATGTCAACATATGATTTTAAATAATTTTTGTTACCTCAATTTAACCAATGCGATTTATGAAGCAACGTTTAATAATTTACCACGGTTATCCCTTTAAATCAAGAGGGAATTTCATTGAAAAATATGGTAACTGATTATTTGCCCAGATCATTTACCTTCATCGTTATTACGACAGTAACCTAGAGAACTAAGAGATTGTCAAAAAATCACGAAACGATTTTTCCAGGATTGTATGGGGGATCGTCTACATTCTAGCCCAAAACCACGCCATATCCTGTGTCAAATGCCAGTTCAGCCTGTCGCAGGCATGCAGATGCACAGTTATCACTTGATGAATTTTTGGACAACCTCTTAAAAGCTCACTTGTTTAACACTACTGCTCCCTTTTACGCATTTGCGGGAACAGTAATACATCTCTAATAGAAGGGGAATTCGTAAGAAGCATGACCAATCGATCTATACCAATACCTAATCCACCAGTTGGAGGCATACCGTACTCTAATGATTCTAAGAAGTCTTCATCCATTTCATGTGCTTCATCGTTGCCTTGTTCTTTTTCTTTCACTTGTGCCTCAAAACGTTGCCGTTGATCTATTGGATCGTTTAACTCAGAAAATGCATTCGCATGCTCTCGCCCAACAATGAATAACTCAAACCGGTCTGTAAATCGTTCATCTTCTTTATTTTTCTTAGCTAAAGGTGAAATTTCCACGGGATGACCATATATAAAAGTCGGCTGAATGAGTTTGTCCTCTACCTTTTGTTCGAAAAATTCATTAACAATATGCCCGAATGTCATCGTATCTTTGATTTCAACTTGATTTTCCTTAGCTAAGGCTTTTGCTTGTTCATCACTCATCCGATTCCAAAAGTCTACACCTGTAAATTGCTTGATCGCGTCTACCATGTGAAGCCTTTTCCATTCTGGCTTTAAATCAACCTGTTGGTCTCCATATTCAATAGTAGTATTACCGACTAGTTCCTGCGCTATATGTGCAATAAGATTTTCAGTCAAGGCCATAACATCGTGGAAGTCTGCATAAGCCTCATATAATTCAAGCATTGTAAATTCAGGGTTATGTCTAGTAGATACACCTTCATTACGAAATACTCGTCCTATTTCGTAAACCTTTTCCATCCCTCCAACAATAAGTCTTTTTAAATGTAATTCTATCGCGATCCTCATATATAAAGGAACGTCTAGTGCGTTATGGTGTGTTATGAACGGACGTGCAGAAGCCCCACCTGGGATGCCATGCATCATTGGTGTTTCTACTTCTAGGAATCCTTGATCATCTAAATATCGTCGCATTACTTGAATAATTATGCTGCGAGATACAAATGTTTTTCTACTATCGGGATTCGTGATCAAATCCAGGTAGCGTTGACGATATCTTTGTTCCACATCCTTTAAGCCATGGAACTTTTCAGGTAAAGGTCGAAGCGACTTAGATAAAAGATGGAATTCCGACACTTTGACCGAGAGTTCTCCCACTTTTGTTTTAAATACTTCACCCGTCACTCCGACAATATCTCCAATATCGACAGAGTTAAATAGGTTATATGTTTCTTCTCCAACCAAATCCTTTCGTACATATAATTGGATCTGGCCACTTAAGTCTTGAATATGAGCAAAACCAGCTTTGCCCTTTCCGCGCTTAGTCATCACTCGACCAGCGATCGTTGTTTGAATTGCTCTTTCCTCTAACTCTTCTTTCGTATAATGATCATATGTCTCCTTGATCTGCTCTGACAAGTGTGTTCGTTCAAATTTATCACCAAAAGGATCGACCCCTTGCTCTTGGTATGACTGTAATTTTTCTCGGCGAACACGCATGTGATCATTCTGCTCTTCTGCCATCTATCTCACTCCAATTATGTATTAGTTTTTTCTATCATGAATACGTTCTATCTTCTACATTCGGTATTTCTGATACTTTTCACCTAAATTGAATGACTCGACCTGTGTCAAACGCAGGAATCTTCTATCGTATGCTAACAGATGCGTCGACTCGACCTGTTTGTTATTGCATCAATATGAAACACGTTTATCCTCCTCAATTATTTAATTTGAGTATCTTGTTTTGGCATCAATTCTTCTATAGAAACATTAAGGGTAGTACAAATGTTTTGCATTACACATTTGGTAGGAACACGGATACTTCTTTCAATTTCTCCGACGACAGAAACTGATATCCCAAGCTTTCTTGCAAAAGATACTTGTGTATATCCTTTTAACTTTCGATATGCACGAATCCGTTTTCCCCAATCGACCGATTCCATTTTGTTACTCCCTCTTTCTCTTCTGCTGACATTGTCATTAGGATGTCTGAAACGCTTTTGTTTATTGTAGGAATCATCATGTTAGGATTCAAGTCATTTAAGGGAATAAGTACAAAAGCTCGTTCGTGCATCCTTGGATGAGGTATTGTGAGTTGCTCCGACTCTATATTTTCTTTATTAAAGACCAAAATGTCAAGGTCTATTGTTCTTGGACCCCAACGAATTTCCCTTTTTCTGTCTAAATTCTTTTCTATTTTTAAGCAATATTTTAGTAGTTCGTAAGCGGTATAGGTTGTTTCTACTTTAACAACCATGTTCAAAAAATTTTTTTGAGACGTATATCCAACTGGCTTTGTTTCATAAACGGAGGAGACTGACGAGATGATCAATTCCTCTTTGTCCCGTAATGCTTGAAGTGCTTTCTTCAAGTACAGTGAACGTGGCGAGATATTTGATCCTAATGCAATATATCCGATGTTCATATTGACCTTGTCCGATGAATTTCTACCCCAACCGATTGATAATGCCCGGGAATTGGTGGATTTGGCTTGATAACCTTTACTGTACACCCAGAAAGTTTATCAAATTTCGCAAAAAATTGATTGGCAATATTCTCAGCTACAGTCTCTATCAAGTTTTTTGCGTCTCCTTCAACGATATTTTTTGTCATCTCGTATACGCGCCCATAATCAATGGAGTCTTCCATTTTGTCTGTCTCACCTGGTACTTTTAAATCTAATTCAAGAGCAACATCCACCATGTATCGCTGCCCTAATCTTTTCTCTTCAGGAAATACTCCGTGATAACCGTAAAATTCCATTCTGTTTAAGTATATTTTGTCCATATTTTCTCACCTTTCCCGATCATGGCGTCCATCATTTTGGTCATACGAACGATCTGCTTAACATGATGAACGCGAACAATTTGAACACCTTTTGCAACACCATAGCAAACGGTCGCGCCTGTTCCTTCCTCACGTTGATCAACAGGTAAATCTAAAACTTTACCTATTAACGATTTTCTTGATGTTCCTAATAAAACAGGATATCCTAAGTCTACGATTTGCTCCAGATTTCGCATTACTAGAATGTTCTCATCAGCGGTTTTCGCAAATCCAATTCCAGGATCTAAAAGAATAGCTTCTTTTTTAACCCCAGCTCTTGTTGCAATTTGAATACTTTCCTTTAAATCTTCTTTTATATCTTCCATCAAGGAAGCATACTGTGCCTTTTCTCGATTATGCATTAAAATAATCGGTACTCCATGAGTTGCAGCAACCTCCGCAATCTTTGGCTCTTTTTTTGCTCCCCACACATCATTTATGATCGATGCGCCTGCCTGTAGTGCTTGTTTAGCGGTTTCCGCTTTATATGTATCAATAGATATGGGAATGCCTACTTCATTCTTTACTGCCTCAATAATGGGTAAAACTCTTGATAGTTCCATTTCTTCTGATAATGGTGTATATCCTGGTCTAGTTGATTCACCACCAATATCTATGATGTCCGCTCCGGCCGCTTCCATTTCAACCGCATGTTTAATTGCGTGTTCCATACGATTGTAATTACCCCCATCTGAAAAAGAATCAGGAGTGATATTTAGTATCCCCATAACAAGGGTTTTTTTGGACAAGTCATAGTTTTTTTCTTTTGTTTTCAATACAAATTTCACCCTAACCACCCTTTACAATCTTTATTATGTACCATTCTACAATATTTTAGAGGAATGTTCACGAATACCTTGGCAGAATGAGCAAAGATAAAAAACAACCCTTCGCAAAAAAGGGTTGTGAACATGCACTTTACTATAACCTTAATCAAATTGATAGAGTGGGGTGGATAGGTATCTTTCTCCATTACTAGGAATGATCGCAAGGACTTTTTTTCCTTTTCCTAGCTTTTTGGCTACTTCATTAGCAGCATGAATTGCAGCTCCAGACGATACACCACCTAGTACTCCATCAAGGCGTGCTGCTTGTCGAGCTGTTTCATATGCATCTTCATTCGTTACTTGGATAACTTCATCATATACATCTGTATTTAATATTTCTGGAACGAATCCCGCCCCGATTCCTTGAATTTTGTGTGGTCCAGGTTGTCCTCCCGATAAAATCGCTGAATCTGAAGGCTCGACAGCATAGATTTTAATGTCCTTATAGTGTTCCTTTAAAACTTTACCCGCACCAGTGATTGTACCACCAGTACCAATACCAGACACAAACGCATCTAATTGATTTCCCATTTGCTCAATAATTTCTTTTCCTGTTGTACGCGCATGAACCCCTGGATTTGCTTCATTACTAAATTGCTGTGGCATGAAATATCCATGCTCACTTTTAAGCTCTTCCGCTTTCTTGATCGAACCTTTCATTCCATTTGCTCCTGGAGTAAGAACCAGCTCTGCACCGTATGCTAGGAGGAGATTTCGACGTTCTTGACTCATCGTGTCCGGCATAACCAATACAGCCCTATACCCTTTTATTGCAGCAACCATGGCTAGTCCAATGCCTGTATTACCACTTGTAGGTTCAACAATTGTATCTCCCTCTTTTAACAAGCCTTCTTTTTCAGCCGCTTCGATCATAGCAAGTGCAATACGATCTTTTACAGATCCGCCTGGATTCATAAATTCAAGTTTTAAGTATACCTCCGCACCATCCTGTACTGCCGCGCGATTTAATTTGACTATCGGGGTGTTCCCTATAATGTCTGCAATCGATTTTGCTACCTTCATTATTTACCACTCCCAATTCCGAGTATTTTTATTGGATTTATACTTAATGTACGTTCCAGTTTAAAAAAAGTCAAACTATGCGATTGTTTTGTCTATTAATACGATGACATGCCAGAAACCTCTACAAGCTCTTTTACTTCCCATAGATCCATTCGACATCAAGCTTATCCCACAATGAATTTGCATTTGCGACTTGATTTAATCTTTCTAAGGCAACTTCCCTTCTAATTTCCCCTTTTAATTCATCATATGTAAAACGTACGGACGGTACTTTGCGATGGAGATAAAATACAACGACTCCATCTCCAGTCTGAATCGGTTTACTATAACTGTTATTTTCCATCTCATCTGCTTCTTCAAAATAAATATCTTCTAGGAAATTTGTTCCATTTGTGAAGAAACCTAAATAACCGCCATCATCCTTCGTTTTTTGATCGATCGAATACTCTCTTGCTAACACGGAAAAAGAGGCACCGTCGTCTAATTCTCTCATTATTTTGGATGCAGTTTCCATGTCATTTACTACAATTTGCGAGAATTGATAGGATGCCTCAAATTGGAATTGATCTTCGTATGTTTCAAAATACTCTCTTATTTCTTCTTCTGAAACAGCAATATCCATTGTGAGTAATGCTTCTAAATAATATCGATAGCGGACATCCGAACGCCATGCTTCTTCTTTTGCTTTTGCCTCTTGCTTTGTAAGTGGTCCTTCCATTGTGTATAGCAATGATATTTCTCTTTCTATTAGTTTCTCATTAATCTCTATACCGTTCTTCTTTGCTAATTGGAGGACAACTTCGCGATCAACCATATCCTTAAGCACTTTTTTTCCATACGTATCCTCCAATGTAGTAAGCCATTTTTCATACGAAATATCTGTATTTCCTATAGAGGCTACCGTATCATTCCTCTTCAATTGAGGTGTGTTTTCCCCTGTGATAACCTCTTCTTTTTCCTTCATCCATATAACAATCGTGGCTAGATTGGTTATAAGAAGGAGGACAATCACTCCCCATAAAAACTTCTTGGTCATCCGTGTTCCCCTCATTTTCACTCTGTTTTTAACGCTTCAAGCTCTTCTAGGTCAAAAGTATACCTTTCATTGCAAAAATGACAAGTTGCTTCTGCCCCATGATCCTCTTCAATCATTTTGTTAATTTCCTCTGTACCGAGACCCTTAATTCCTAATGAAATTCTTTCCTTTGAACAATGACACGTATATTGAACGGAAAGAGTTTGATGAATTTTCATATTATCTTTACCTACTATAATATCTAAAATTTCTGTTGGCGTTTTTCCATCTCGAATAAGGTTTGAAATGGAAGGAATCGTAGTGATCTTATTTTCGATACTCGCAATGGTTTCATCTTCTGCTCCTGGCAATACTTGAATTAAGAATCCCCCTGAAGCTAATACCGTATGATCTGGATTAATGAGGACGCCAGCACCCGCTGCAGAGGGTATTTGTTCTGATTTTGCAAAATAATAGGTGAAATCTTCACTAATTTCTCCAGAAACAATTGGAACTTGACCTGTGAAATTCTCCTTCAACCCCAAGTCTTTAACAACACTAAGCGTACCTTCTGTTCCTACTGCTCTTGAAACATCAAGCTTCCCTTTTTCATTAAGCTCAAAATCAACATGTGGATTTGAAACATACCCTCTCACTTCACCTTTTGCATTACCGTCAACAATGATCGCACCTAACGGCCCCCCACCTTCTACTTTTACGGTGATTTTGTCTTCTCCTTTTAACATGGCACCCATCATAGCGGTTATCGTGATTGTTCTGCCAAGTGCCGCAGAGGCCGTGGCCCATGTACCTTGCCTGCGTCGCGCTTCCTCAACTGTCTTAGTAGATCGAATGGCATAAGCCCGAATCATTCCATCAAATGCGGTTGCCTTTATTAAATGATCATTCATAAAAATCATACTCCTTACCCAATCTGTTTTATCTATGTTTGTATAATTATACCACCGTTATATTCTAAGGTTATCACACAATCAAATTAAGGTGAATCGTAATCTTAATTTACCACCACATGGCTATATCATGCAAAAAAACAACCTCCTTGACAATTTGTCGGAGGTTGTTTCTCACTTATTCTTTATTAGGTTGATCTTTTTGTTCGTTATCTTCTGATTTGGAATGGATATTTACTTTTACGTCTTGGTCATTTGCTTCGGTAGTACCAGGTTGATTGATTGTTTCATCTACCTCATCAGAATCTGGAAGCTTTCCTTCTTCAAACAAAGATTTAATTTGAGCTGCATCCAGTGTCTCAATCTTTAATAATGTTTTGGCTACAAGTTCTAATCTATCCTTATTTTCCGTTAAAATCTGACGGGCTCTTTCGTACGATTCATTTATAATCCGTTGTACCTCCTGGTCGATCTGATATGCGATCTCATCACTATACGTTTGCTCATTTTGTATATCTTTGCCGAGGAATACTTGACCGCCACCACTGCTAAACTGTAGGGGTCCAATTTTCTCACTCATTCCATATTCCGTGACCATTTTACGAGCAATACCAGTTGCGCGTTGGAAATCATTATGTGCACCTGTACTTACTTCACCAAAATTAATTTCCTCTGAGACACGCCCACCAAGCAGACCGGTAATCTTGTCTAGCAATTCCTGTTTCGTCATAAGATAACGATCTTCTCTTGGTAACATGACAGCATAACCACCCGCTTGACCACGGGGAACGATGGTTACTTTGTGAACCATGTCAGCATCATCTAACACCATACCAATGATCGTATGCCCACTTTCATGGAAAGCAACAATATTTCGTTCTTTTTTCGATATGACTCTGCTCTTTTTAGCAGGACCAGCGATGACCCGATCAATTGCTTCATCTACGTCTAGCTCATCGATTACAGTTTTATCATGACGAGCAGCAACAAGAGCAGCCTCATTTAAAAGGTTTTCCAAATCGGCACCAGAAAATCCTGGTGTTCGCATTGCAACCGTTTTTAGATCGATCGACTCATCGAGCGGTTTGTTTTTTGCATGTACTTTAAGTACTTCTTCTCTTCCCTTAACATCTGGACGATCAACCGTAATTTGGCGGTCAAATCGACCAGGACGCAATAATGCTGGATCCAATATGTCTGGACGGTTGGTAGCAGCAATAATAATAATTCCTTCATTTTCGCCAAAACCATCCATTTCAACAAGTAACTGGTTCAGTGTTTGTTCACGTTCATCATGACCCCCACCAAGACCTGCGCCACGTTGTCTACCGACTGCATCAATTTCGTCAATGAAGATAATACATGGTGCATTTTTCTTGGCGTTCTCAAATAAGTCACGGACACGCGATGCACCAACACCAACAAACATTTCAACAAAGTCAGAACCACTGATGGAGAAAAACGGAGTACCAGCTTCACCTGCTACTGCCCGCGCAAGCAATGTTTTACCTGTTCCTGGAGGTCCAACAAGGAGGACACCTTTTGGAATTTGAGCACCGACTGCGGAGAACTTACGTGGATCCTTTAGAAAATCAACCACTTCTACAAGCTCCTGTTTCTCTTCGTCTGCTCCAGCTACATCCTTAAACTTTACTTTCTTTTTATCTTCACTGTAAAGCTTAGCTTTACTCTTACCAAAGTTCATTACACGGCTACCGCCGCCTTGAGATTGATTAAGAAGGAAGAAAAATAATATGAATAAAATAACAAATGGGATCATTGTAGTAAGAAATGTTACCCACCCGCTAGGCTGTTCTTCTTCTTTCACATTTAAAACACTTTGTTCTGTTGCTGTCTTCGTAATTTCAGCAACAATTTGAGCATTCTCAGGTACTTGGGTGATAAATGTATTATTTTCTTGATTGCCTTGCAACTCACCAGTAATACGATAAATGCCATTTGATGGTTGCATGGTCATGCTTTCAATTTCACCACCATTTAGTGCCTGTAAAAATTGGTTCACATCATATTCTTTTGCTTCATCATTTTGACCTTTAAATACCCCTACGATTCCTATCACTACAAGGAATATTAAAAAGTAAAAGATTACGTTACGAAATATTCGGTTCATTGCCTACCTCCTCCCAAACGAGAAAACTATAGTAAATAGTACCATATCAAAAAGTCTTAACACAACTAATTCCCCTTTTACTTTTAAAAATATTGATTTACGCTTCTCCTCCATAAATTTCAGGCTTCAGCACACCAACATATGGAAGATTGCGATATTTTTCCTGGTAATCAAGTCCATATCCAACAACAAATTCATTGGGTACCTCAAACCCAACTAGATCCGCTTTAATGTCCACCGTGCGACCTTCTGGCTTATCCAGTAGTGTTACTATTTTAATCGAATTGGCCTTACGATATTTAAATAGATCAACTAGGTAACGTAGGGTTAATCCACTATCAATGATATCCTCAATGATCAGTAGCTCCCTTCCTTCTACCTTTGTATCTAAATCCTTCTCAATTTTCACTTCCCCAGAGGAACGCACTCCTCCACCATAACTAGAAACATCCATGAAGTCCATTTCTAGGTGTGTGTCGGTATAACGCAGTACATCTGCCATAAAGGGTAAAGCACCTTTTAGTACACCAACGGCTAATGGGAATTTTCCATCGTAATCTTTCGTTAATGCTGCACCTATTTCTTTACACTTTGCTTCAATGTCTTCTTTTGATATTAAGATCTTTTCAATATCATTATGCATCGTCTTCCTCCTACATGTTTCCCTTTTTACATATGAGCCAAGTTCGTTTTATTGTAGTCTAATCGAATAAAGTTTTCAGCACCCTTACTATTTCTCGTTATCCCTTTTTTTAATCCGATGATCCATAAAATGTTACCCGTCTGATCCGTAATGATCGGCCAGGAACCCCTTTGGTGATGTGGAATCTTTTCATCAATAAAAACATCTTTTACTTTTTTTGAACCATTAAGGCCCCTTATGACAATTCTATCCCCTGGTTCTCGACTACGCACAATAAGCGGAAGGTTTACCAAATTAGAATCAATGAAAAGGGAGTTTCGTGATTCCTTGAGATAGGCTTTAGCAAATGTAGAGATGATTGTAGATCCATCAGGTAACAGCACTTTCCCTGGTACGGGTAATAATGAATGGATTCGTCTACCTTTTCCATCTTCAAATCGAAACAAAACGGTTTGATAAGCCTTCATCACCCGTAATCCCATTGGAAAATCAAGCGAAGTATTTGCTCTTTTGCTTAAGAGTAGTTGGAAAAAATGTTCCTCATGAACATAGCTTACATCTTTAGGGATCGTTCCATAAAGATAGTTTAATATTAGATGAAAGGCACGCCTTTGTAAAGAAGGGGCATACTGATTGAACGCACTCACATTGAAGACCACTTCTTTTTCAATCTTTTTAAAAGTTACCGCTTCTGAGACAACCTTTTCTGCTTCGTTCTGGAGAAACGATTCATCTGATGCGATCGATTCGCTAAGTCTCTGCATATTCGTATGTAAGTTTGGATTCCGCTCCACCAATTTAGGTAGAATATGGTTTCTAACATAATTCCTCGTATATGTTGAGTCTTCATTCGATGGATCTCTTCTCGGGATGATATTATGTTCCCAACAATATGTTTCCAATTCCGCTTTCTTAATTGTTAAGAAAGGACGAATAATCCACCCGTTTGAAAAAGGACGCTTAAAAGGGATGCCAATTAATGCCTTTGGTTGTGACTCCCGAATAAAACGCATTACCATTGTTTCTGCTTGGTCGTCAGCATGGTGACCCAAAGCCAAGTGCGTTGCGTTGAAGTATTCCATTTGCTCTTCAAAAAATTGATACCTCATTTCTCTTGCTGCTACCTGTGTTCCTTTTTTTGTTTTCTTCTTATACGTAGGAACATCTAAATAGGTTCCAACAAATTGGATCCCCCATGTCCCACACATTTTTTTTACGTATTCAATATCTTGCCTTGATTCTTCCCCCCTTAACCCATGATCTACACTAAGTGCAATTAGATGTAACTGCCATTCTTGTTTTATGGCATGTAAAAAGTGGAGCAGAGCCATGGAATCAGGTCCACCCGATACACCAATCAAAACGGTCGAACCCTTCTTCAACAGTGTATGCTTCTCGATAAAAGAATTTACTTTATGATTCATTTATGGCTCTCTCCAACCTACAAAACTTTTTGATCACTCTTGAACATCTTAATCCTACCATTTCCTGTTCCCTTTCTGCAAAGTCAAAAACCATCTATTTAGCTAAAAATTAAATAAAATGTATAAAACAAAAGAACCACAGCAAAAATCCCAACGCCTTCCATAAAAGGATGCTCTTTTTTGGGCTTTCTGACGGTGGATTTTCCTTGGTGTGTTGCCCTTTTAACTGGGGGTGTCTGTTGTTTCTTTTTTATTGTATCGGTTTTTTGTTGATTCATTAAGACCGCTGAAATATCACGTTTCATTTGTTTACTGGAAGAATATTTTCCTTGTAATGCCTTGATTAAACACGGTTCAAATTTTTTTAGTTGTGGTGTCATATGAAGCTTATTCATTAATGTTTTTTCGGGTGACCGCCCTTTCTCAAACCGATTTGGATAATAAAGATGGAACATGACCATTACTAAGGCAAATAAATCATAAGATGGTTCTGCCTTTCTTGAACCCATACCCCAGTAACCACGGTCATAAAATTCTGTATATTCTTTTATGGATCTACCAATTTGGGTTGTACCTCCAACATCGATCCACCTTAGCCGTGGTGGAGCATATGTGACAATAAGGTTATCAGGCTTTAAGTCTCCAAACACCCAACCAGATTCATGTAGTTTTGCTAAGTCATCTAACAATTGTAACATAAATATACCAAGCCATTCTTCACCATGACTTTTAATGAAAAAAGAAAGAGGTTTCCCCTTTAAATATTCCATTACATAAAAGGAATAGGAATGACCATTTTTCGGATGTACCCAATCATCAACATCCAACAAAGAAGGTCCAAGGCGGTGCCCTTGGACCTTTTGAAACGTTTTTAATACATTTACTTCCGTTGTAATCGAAGAGCTCTTTTCACTTATCTTCAATGCTGCTTGTTTTCCATTTGATTCACACAAATATACTTTTCCAATCGCTCCATGGCCAAGTTCACCTTTAATTGTATAACGGTTTTTATGCCATTTCCCTTTGATTACTCCACCTTGACTTAGTGTAAGCTCAGGCTTCCTCGATGCTTGATTCATCTTCATTTCTAAAGCTCCTCAATAAGCTTTTCTTCCCAAATTGGTACATCGCTGCTTTAATGGCGGGTCCTGTTGGTGTAATCCCACCACTCGTTAATTTTGGAAATACCGATGATATAGAGTCTAGTTTTGGTGACCAATCTAACACCTTATTAATATCTTTTCTTTTTCCAGGGAAAGAATAAATAGCAAAGCGATTTCTTCCAATTCTAGCATTTAAACTAACAGATAAATCGATAAGTGCTTCTTGAACCGTTGGTAACTTATTATGCATACTAGCACTCGCATCAATCAATACTAGAACTTCCAAATCACATGTTTCACCAAGATCCTCTACTACTTCCATTACTTCTCCGCGCTGATCAGGTGGTAGCTCTTCCAAGCTTTGCTTCGGACCAAGAATTTGTTTTAATTCCTGGTTTACCACACCTTGTAATGTTTGGGTCATCGCTTGCTTTGTGACCGTTTGAACGGTTTGTGCAAGTGCCTGTTTGTACACAATTTGACTTACACCACCACCTGACATAGCAATCTCTTCCACTTCCTGTAAACCCTCTGGCTGTTCACTTTGCTCATCCTCCAACACACCAATTACATTTACGGAGATCCCTTGCTGAAACGCCAACGCTGCAACAGCAGATGGATCCTCCCCTTTGTTTGAGCAGCCGTCCGTTATTAATAAAATTTGCTTCAATGTACCCTTTTTCATAAGGTATAATTCCTCCTCTATATTTGCCATCCTTCGTAAAAAAATGTCTAGTAGTTCGTGTTCAAAAACATCATCTAGTACCATCTTCGCCGAACAGGATAGAAATTATACCTTTGTTTTACTTGAATTTAATTTAGCTCAATTCTACTGTACTTCTTGCCCATATGCGGGAATAGCGGCCCACTCAGGGATGTTTTTATCAATTCTAGCAACAAGCACAGTCATGTCATCTTCAATTTTCCCAGCCCTATTACGGACAACTTGCTCTAACACCAAATCAGCAATTGCTTGCGGATCATTTGTCTCCATTTCTTTAATTTTTCTTTTTAACCATAAATCCACATTTTCAATATGCTTTGGACCTTCAAAAATACCGTCGCTCATCATAATTAAAAGGTCGCCAGCTTTAAGTTGTTCGGTTACTACTTCCACATCGAAGTCTTGAATAATGCCAATCGGCAAGTTACTTGCCTCAATATTGTGTATCTGGTTACCTCGTTTAATAAAGCTTGGGGTTGATCCAATTTTCAAGAACTTTACCGCAGCATTATGTAAATCAATCATCGCAAGGTCAAGCGTAGAAAAAATTTCTTCATTCGTTCGAAGCGATAGAATGGAATTAATCGACTTAATTGCTACATGTTCTTTTATACCAGATTGTAAGATTTGCTGTAACAAACGAAGCGTCTCCACGCTTTCTTCATGGGCTCGATTGCCATTACCCATCCCATCACTTATCGCCATTGCATATTTTCCTGCTCCAAGCTCTATGGTCGAATAGCTATCACCAGAAATGAGTCCTCCACCTTTTGCAGCATGGGCCACTCCCATATCAACAACATATTTTTTGGCTGATCCAAATGCCAGATAGCTATATCCATTTGGAAAAGGAGAAATATCTTCTTGTTTCATGACGACACTTTCATTTAAAATATCCGATAACACTGGGGCAATTAGCTTTGAGCCTTCCCCGTGATAATCATAAAATGACAGTGTCATTTCGATATCAATGTTTCCTTTTTCTAAATTATAAATATCTAACTTTTCCAATTCCATTCCCATATGCTTCATTGCTGCAACAATTTCCATCTCCTGATGTTCATGATTTTTTCTTTCTTTTAAAATTTCTTTTGCAAAATCCCCCATCACTTCTGATACTCCTGAAAGTTGATCCGCAACAAACCGTCTACTCTCGTTTACCTGCTTTTTCAGCTTTTGGTTTGCCTCATAAAAAGATAGTTCATGCTTCATCGTGTCTATTACTTTTTTCGGTTTGACACAGTGGCGATCAAAATTTCTTTCTAACACATTGTTTGGTTCACTTCCCGTCTCTAAGTCCTGTTTTAATTCCGTCATCAATTCATAGGTTTTATCAAATTGTTGGGCCCAGCACCATTCTTTCTTAAAACAGGATTGACACGTTTTTTCTGTAACATTACTTAAAAAATAGTCGATTTCTTTACTTTCATCTTCTTCTTGTTCATCCTCCTTTTGGTTGGTAAAGCTTTTTGAAAGTGCTTGAAATACATCGGAAAACTGTTCGACACGATGTGCAGTTACATCTCGAACCTTTTGAAGATATTGCTCTTGTTCTTTTGAGTGCTCTAGTGTTCCTGGAATGAACCGTGATATTTTCCTGATCCACTTATCTGGAGTAAGGAAAAAAATGATAACAGCTATTGATGTTTCTAAAAGGGATGGAAGAAGTGCATCTACTCCCTCTCCATATATTCCGATTAATAACGTACCAACAAAAAGACCCATACTGACCCCTAGCTTTTTGCCATCCTTTAGTAAGCCACCAAGTAAACCAGAGAATGCTAGTCAGCACTGAAGAGTAAAAAATTTTTCGAGATAATTTGATAAAATACCAACCCTAAATATGCTAAAAATGGTAAAATTGAGTGTAATAAATGCTGATAAATGGCGTATTTTAGGGGGGAATGAAAAT
>NZ_JAMQKB010000038.1 GCF_028416575.1 Terrihalobacillus insolitus
CAAATACCCTATATATCAAGGGTTAATCATATTATTTTAACAATTTTGTTAGGACTACAAAAATCACAATAACTCTTTAAACCCTTGACAATAAAGGGATTGGAAATTTATGTCACCAAACTCGGGGTATATAAAAGAAAAAACAGAGGGAACACCGGAAGCTTTTCCACAAATTACAGAAGCTTATCAAAACGTTATTGCTGGTAGAGCAGATGCTGTTATTTATGACGTTCCAAACGTTCAATACTATGCAAATAAAGAAGCTGGCGGTGAGCTAAAAACCGTTGGCGAACGACTAACAGGGGAACAATACGGAATCGCCTTTCCAAAAGGATCTGAACTCCGTGACAAATTTGATGACGCTCTAACAACATTAAAAGATAATGGCACGTTTGGAGATATTTACGAAGAATGGTTTGGTGAACGTCCAGAAGGTATGTAAATCTTCTCTATTGTTAGCTGGATTGGATAAACAGAAGCGTGGCAAACTTGTTGTCACGCTTTTATACTAAATAATTTATGCAACCATCAAATCATGAGGTGACTACAATGATCGAAAATATTAAAGGAGTAAGTCCTTATTTAATAGAAGGAATCCAATTAACTTTGCTTATTACAATTGTCGGTGTTCTGATCGGATTTGTAATAGGTGCATTTATAGGAATTGGCCGTCTATCCAAGAATAAATTGATCTATAGTTTTTCATCCATTTACGTAGAAACGATTCGTGGCACCCCGATTCTTGTTCAAATCTTCTTCATCTACTTTGGGCTTTCGGATCTATTTGGAATTAATTTTGATAAAATAACTGCTTCTATCATTGCCATCGCAATTAATGCTGGAGCATATATTGCAGAAATTGTTCGTGGTGGAGTACAATCCATTGATAAAGGTCAATGGGAAGCTGGCAGATCTTTAGGTTTAACGTCTTCCCAAACAATGCGATATATCATTTGGCCACAAGCATTCAAAAGAATGATTCCACCCCTTGGCAATCAATTTATCATCAGCTTAAAGGATACTTCTCTATTTTCCGCCATTGCTGTTAACGAATTACTATATCAAGGGAAACAATTTGCAACAACTACATTTGTCTATTTCGAACCATATTTTATGGTCGGGGTCTTTTATCTGATCATTACAATCCCATCCATGATTGTTTTAAGAATGGTTGAACGGAGGTTAGACGTATAATGATTCATGTTAAAGATTTACATAAGTCATTTGGCACAACAGAGGTGTTAAAAGGTTTAACAACGGAAATTAAAGAAAAAGAAGTAGTTTGCGTCATTGGTCCCTCTGGATCGGGTAAAAGTACTTTTTTACGTTGTTTGAATTTATTGGAGGATATCACGTCGGGACAAGTGATTATGGACGGCAGAGATCTAACCGATCCGAAAACAAACATTAACGACGTCCGCACAGATGTAGGAATGGTGTTTCAACATTTTAACCTCTTCCCACATAAAACAGTTCTTGAGAATATCACCCTTGCACCTATTAAAGTGAAAGGTCTTTCCAATCAAGAGGCAAAAGATGTCGCAATACCTTTACTAGATAAGGTTGGATTATCTGATAAGGCCGATGTTTACCCTTCAAGTTTATCAGGTGGTCAAAAGCAGCGGGTTGCAATCGCCAGAGCTCTTGCAATGAATCCGAAAGTAATGCTTTTTGATGAACCAACATCAGCATTAGATCCTGAACTTGTTGGAGAAGTGCTAGAAGTAATGAAGGATTTAGCAAAAGAGGGCATGACAATGGTCGTTGTTACCCACGAAATGGGCTTCGCGCGTGAGGTTGGAGATCGTGTGTTTTTTATCGATGAAGGGATTTTCATGGAAGAGGATACACCTGAAAATATCTTTCACAATCCACAAAACCCTAGAACACAAGAATTCCTGAGCAAAATCTTGTAAGTCTCGCTAAGTCAAGCCACCTTGCAGCATATGCTTTAATGGAAGGATATTACTAGGATCCCGTAAAGACAGCAATAGCGATCAAAGACGGTCTAAACGGGCTGTTTTTGGCTTGCTTTTTGGCAATTAAGGGCCTCTCAGTCCGCCAAACCCGCCAATACCACGGTTTTTTGCTAAATAACGGTCTCTCAGTCCGCTAAAAATTCGATGCGGACTCAGAGGCCCTTATTTTCAGTAAAAGGCCTGTTTTTCTTGGTTAAGCGGACTCACAGGCCGTTATTAGCTCTAAATGGGCTACTTTTGGCTGGCTTTTCGGCAATTAAGGGCCTCTCAGTCCGCTAAACCCGTCAATACCACGATTTTTGGCCAAATAACGGCCTCTCAGTCCGCTAAAAATTCGATGCGGACTCAGAGGCCCTTATTTTCAGTAAAAGGCCTATTTTTCTTGGTTAAGCGGACTCACAGGCCGTTATTTGCTCTAAATGGGCTACTTTTGGCTGGCTTTTTGGCAATTAACGGCCTCTCAGTCCGCCAAACCCGTCAATACCACGATTTTTGGCCAAATAGCGGCCTCTCAGTCCGCTAAAAATTCGATGCGGACTCAGAGGCCCTTATTTTCGGAAAATAGCCTGTTTTCTTTGGTTAAGCGGACTCACAGACCGTTATTTGCTCTAAATGGGCTGTTTTTGGCTGGCTTTTCGGCAATTAAAAGCCTCTCAGTCCGCCAAACCCGCCAATACCACGGTTTTTTGCCAAATAGCGGCCTCTCAGTCCGCTAAAAATTCGATGCGGACTCAGAGGCCCTTATTTTCAGTAAAAGGCCTATTTTTCTTGGTTAAGCGGACTCACAGGCCGTTATTAGCTCTAAATGGGCTACTTTTGGCTGGCTTTTCGGCAATTAAGGGCCTCTCAGTCCGCCAAACCTGTCAAAACCACGGATTTTTGCCAAATAGCGGCCTCTCAGTCCGATAAAAATCCGATGCGGACTCAGAGGCCCTTATTTTCAGAAAATAGCCTGTTTTCTATGGATAAGCGGACTCACAGGACGCTATTTGCTCTAAACGGGCTGTTTTTGGCTTGCTTTTCGGCAATTAAGGGCCTCTCAGTCCGCCAAACCTGTCAAAACCACGGATTTTTGCCAAATAGCGGCCTCTCAGTCCGATAAAAATCCGATGCGGACTCAGAGGCCGTTATTTGCTCTAAATGGGCTATTTTTGGCTTGCTTTTTGGCAATTAAGGGCCTCTCAGTCCGCGAAACCCGCCAATACCACGGTTTTTTGCCAAATAACGGCCTCTCAGTCCGCTGAAAATTCTATGCGGACTCAGAGGCGCTTATTTTCAGTAAAAGGCCTGTTTTTCTTGGTTAAGCGGACTCACAGGCCGTTATTTGCTCTAAATGGGCTACTTATGGCTGGATTTTCGGCAATTAAGGGCCTCTCAGTCCGCGAAACCCGTCAACACCATCGATTTTTGCCAAATAACGGCCTCTCAGTCCGCTAAAAATTCTATGCGGACTCAGAGGCCCTTATTTTCAGTAAAAGGCCTGTTTTTCTTGGTTAAGCGGACTCACAGGCCGTTATTTGCTCTAAATGGGCTACTTATGGCTGGCTTTTCGGCAATTAAGGGCCTCTCAGTCCGCCAAACCCGCCAATACCACGGTTTTTTGCCAAATAGCGGCCTCTCAGTCCGCTAAAAATTCTATGCGGACTCAGAGGCGCTTATTTTCAGTAAAAGGCCTGTTTTTCTTGGTTAAGCGGACTCACAGGACGCTATTTGCTCTAAATGGGCTAGTTTTGGCTGGCTTTTCGGCAATTAAGGGCCTCTCAGTCCGCGAAACCCGCCAATACCACGGTTTTTTGCCAAATAACGGCCTCTCAGTCCGCTAAGGCTAAAAATTCGATGCGGCGGTTTTCATTTTTAAGCTAAAGTCTGCTTTAGAGGATGTTCTACGTCATTTTATGCTCTTATCATTTTCCACCCTAACACCATTGTCCAAAGAAAAGGAATACCATTTGTTAGAGGTAAGACGAAATAGGCAAGCTCATAATTAAAAAATGTAATCAAGATGCCTACAAAACCTAAGCATCCACCGATATATGCGCTATATTGAAACAAAGTCGATCCTTGATTGTTCTTTTTTAAATCCCACCCGAAATAGGCTACAGCAAGCCATATTACAGACATTGCGACATAGCCTAATAAAAGACCTAGAGCAAAAACGGCCTCCCAAACAATAAAGGTTTCATCCACCTCAACTCTCATCACTTTTTCTCCGATAATTGGAATCATCGTAAGTTCTGCAACGAGAATGGTCATCCAGAGTGCAAAAGACACACCTATTAGAATCGAAGCCGTTTTAGACTTGACGGATGGATTTATAATAAAAGAAGGATAGCCCATCAAACCAATTAACCAGAGTGACACAGCTAAAAGCATTCCGATATGATCCGTTGTCCAATTGTTGGAACTAGTATATCCATCGAAAGCACGGATACCATTAAATGGATCCACAAGTAATGGGTGGTATAAAGTAGCGATTACCATCCCTACAGCACCAATTAATATAAAAAAACCAGATATACGATGAAAATTCTCATTTCGATCCATGTAGCCACCACCTTTTCACCTAACAGTATTCCACTCGCTTACACGATATATAACGAACGTATAAATTTTGTCTAAGAGAGGATGTTCAAAGAGGCTTATCTGTGTATTTCCTATCACTCTTCTCATAAACTATTAAACAGAAAGTAAAAAGCGAGCAAGGGAGATTACAGGGATGGATAGAAATGAACGAAACATCGGAAAACCATTGGATATGAAATTTTATACGAAACCAACTTTGCAACTAGCTAAATCACTACTCGGTTGCGTATTAATACATGAATCAACAGAGGGAACTGCAGCTGGTCTCATTGTTGAAACGGAGGCATACATTGGACCAGCGGATCAAGCATCACATAGCTTCCAAAACCGTCGGACAAAACGAACAGAAGTAATGTTCGGACCCTCTGGCCATGCCTATACATATCAAATGCATACCCATTGTTTATTTAACATCGTAAGTGGTGGAATGAACCAACCAGAGGCTGTTCTCATCCGAGCCGTAGAACCATATTTGAATAAGGAACTAATCGCTAACAGACGCTCAAAGGTTAAAAATGAACGTGAGTGGACAAACGGACCAGGCAAATTAACAAAGGCGTTAGGGATTACGATGGATTACTATGGCCATCCAGTTAACCAATCACCACTATGGCTAGCAAAAGAAGAATCGGTTGCACCGTTTATGATTGCTTCGGGCCCTAGAATTGGGATTGATAATGCAGGAGAAGCTAAGGCCTATCCGTGGAGATATTGGATTCTAGGAAACAAGTTTGTTTCCAGATAATCCATGTTCAAAAAGGCCAGTAAAATTGACACTTGAGTACGTTATTCGTAAAATTATATGTATACGATTCACATTCAAAGATATCTACCATTTTGATCAAATAGAGGTTTAATGTTTGAGAGTTATTCATATAAAAGATAGTGAATCTGACAGCCTTATATCTTTAAAGGCTGTTTTCATTTTCGGGGAAGGATTGAAAAAAAGAAATGGAGCTTTTTTCTCTTGAATTTTACATCTCATTGGCTCAAATCGTATTCATTGATTTGGTTTTAGCTGGAGATAATGCAATCGTTATAGGCCTTGCCGCACGAAAACTCCCGCAAAAACAACAAAAGAAAGCGATCCTTTTTGGGACATTAGGTGCCATCACAATACGTATTGTTGCCGCTATTGCACTCATTTCACTTCTAAAAGTTCCTGGGTTACGTCTTATGGGTGGGATATTGCTCATTTGGATAGCGTACAAGCTATTAACAGATACGGATGATCATGACAATGTACAAGCTGGCCATTCACTTATTGGTGCTGTTTGGACCATCATTGTGGCAGACGCATTAATGGGTATAGACAATGTATTAGCCATTTCTGGCGCTGCAAAGGAAAGCTACCTATTAGTAAGTCTAGGTCTACTTATTAGTGTTCCTATCATTATGTGGGGTAGTACCCTGTTTATAAAATTAATAGAAAGCTTCCCTTCAATCATTTATATAGGTGGAGCGGTACTCGCCTATACTTCCGCAACCATGATAATAGGTGAACCATTACTGCAAAATGTTTTTAGTACCCCTATGCTCAAGTGGGGATTTATACTTGCTGTCATCATTGGTGTATTAGTTGCTGGTAAATTTACAAATGCAAAACAAAACTACCGCCGTACTTTCTAGCAAAGTCATATTAACTTTAGAGGGGCTCCATTATAGTTGAACATCCTCTTATACGGATTGGAGCCCCTCTTCATTTTATTTTTAATTTAGGCGATCTTTTGTAATCAATGGTTCGTTGATCAAGTTCAGAGCTACAATTGGGACATTTTACTGCTTGAGACGGAATCGATGTGCAACAAAAGGGGCATTCCTTCTTTGTCATGGACACGGCGGGATCTTGATTTGGTTTTTTCCAACGATTCAATTGTCTGATTACGATAAACACGGCGAAAAGCACAAAAATAAATCGAATAAAGTTCGTGATAAATACTCCATAGTTCACCGTTGCTGCACCCGCTTCTTGTGCCTCAGCAAGTGAAGTGTAATGCCTTCCGCTAAGACTTATGTAAAGCTCGGACAGATTTACTTTAGCTAAAATAAGACCTACTGGTGGCAGGAGGATGTCCTTAACGAGAGAGTCAATTAATCCACTAAATGCAGCACCCAAAACTATCCCAACACCCATATCTGCAGCATTTCCCTTAATAACAAACCGACGGAATTCCTTGAGAAAACGAATATAAACCAACCCCTTCTACCATAAAAAATCACTGTTCTAGCGTATGAAAGAAGGAAACAGGCTATGACTGTGCTATAACGTTTCCGCTTATCTAGTGTTTTGTCCAATCATTATAACGTCACCATACATATCCTAACACATGGATCAGCAAATCAATCATTCCATTTCGTAGTCAACTTGAACCAATACCTGTAGATCACTCTTCAGAGAAAGGAGTTGACACTTTTGTCATTAAGAAACATTCATTCCCAATGTTCTAATTGTGTTGGACGTTGTGTTGCGATTCGAACACGAAACGGGCGTATTCACAGAGGATTTGTAACGCACGTCAACAGAACACACGTCTTTGTTCGTCCAATCAGGAAAGCACCAATCGGTGGTTATAGTTACGGTTTTGGTGGACTTGGGCACGGTTTTGGCGGGCTCGGACACGGTTTCGGTGGACTTGGACACGGCTTTGGCGGACTCGGTCACGGAGGCTTTGGACCCCATGGTGGTTTTGGTGGGCACGGCTTTGGTGGACCTGGACACGGTTTTGGACACCATGGTGGTTTTGGTGGACTCGGGCACGGCTTTGGTTGGGCTATTGCTCTTGCAACTATTGCAGGTTTAGCCTTTTCACCCCATCATTGGTAAAGGAAATTGAAAAAATAGATCCTCGTCATGCGTTATGGCGAAATCTTATTTTTAGAAACAGGACAATTTGCTCAATCTTGAAAAGCCTGTAGCAGTTTACCTTTGCTACAGGCTTTCTGATTTTTCCACGCACTAAAAAGGAAAATCTGATCCTTGTACAATGCTTTCTGAGGGTAAACGTAACAGTGTTTTCAGATCTGTACTGTTGTTTCGTACGTAAGATAACACAAGATGATATCCAGTATGGTAACCCATCCATTTTGGAATGTTCCCACCCCCGTATAAAAGGTGAAGATGTTTATCATCCGTTTTTTTTATGTTGGAATTCATTCTAATCCATTTCATCCACCAATTTAATGCATCCTTAAATCTATACAATTTTGCCCACTTCGAAACATACCCCTCTCCTAAATAGTCACGAACAGCAATTTCCGCTATCCCCTCTAGTACAATGGAATCGAGTAAGTTTATTTCATCCTCAGGGAGATTCAAATATTCTAGTCGACACACATGATTGTATTCATGGGTCACTAATGCCCGTATTTCTTCTTTTGGGGTATGGTCGGAAATGAATATAAATACTTTATCTCGATATCCTAAACCAGACTTTCCGTTAAAATCGTTACGCAACATTTCGTTTTGGATGTTAGAAGGAAAAATAAAAACAGGAATATCAGGCCCCTTCCATTCTTCTTTCAACTCTTTAAATACCCTCTGCGTATTCTCCCATACATTGTTCTCCTTCATTCTATTAATCCTTTCTGCATCGGAGGGATGTGGAAGAAAGAAACCAAACTCATGAAGGTGATTCTGGATCTCATCAAGGAATGCATGATCGAAATACGGCTTTAAGTGCGAGCAAAGCTTCTGCCTTTGTAGCTCCATATTTTCGCTTTTGTTTATCCCTTTGTTTTGAACATAGTCTCTTAGCCAAGCATCTGTTGAAACGACAGCCATTTTTACACCTACCTGTTTAAACGGTTCTTTTTTACCATATGTGAAAAAGAACAAAATGATTAATTATTTACCTTCTTTTAACTCGCAAAAATTATATTCAGATTCTCCCCCTTACCCTTATTGGTTCAAAAATGGATTCAACTCCTTTAGAATAAAAGTTAATTCGTTTTAAAGAGGTGGATATGCATTGTTTAAAGATATTACTATAGATGATTTATTTACTATGCAACAGGATAAGGATTTTTCCGTCATCGATGTCCGTTCACCATCTGAATATGAGGAAGCAACAATTCCTGGCAGTATTAACATTCCAGTATTTAATGACAAGGAGCGCGCTGAAGTTGGCACGTTATATAAGCAAGAAAGTCCAGAGGCCGCAAAAGAGCGTGGCCTTCAAATCTTTTCTGCAAAATTGCCTCATTTCATAAAAGAATTTCAAGAACTACATGGAGAAAGGGCTGTATTTTGTTGGCGTGGAGGCATGCGTAGCAAGACAGCTGCCACTGTAGTTGACCTAATAGGCATGGACGTTTTTCGATTAAAGGGTGGAATACGCTCTTATCGAGAATGGGTTGTTCAGACGTTAGAATCATATGAGCTAAAGCAAAATGCCTATGTATTAAATGGATATAGCGGAACTGGAAAAACAGTAATTCTTCAAATGCTTTCTGACGAGGGTTACCCCGTTCTAGATTTAGAAGGAATGGCGAACCATAGAGGATCCATCTTTGGTCAGATTGGTCGAAAGCCAAACAATCAAAAGCGTTTTGAATCACTGTTAGTTCACGACTTATTACGTATAGAACAATCTCCCTATGTATTATTGGAAGGAGAAAGTAAACGAATCGGTAAAGTAGTTTTACCTGAATTTTTGTATAAAGAAAAAGAGCAAGGAATCCAATTGTTTCTTGAATTACCTATTGATGAGCGTGTGACAAACATCTTAGACGATTATCACCCTTGGGATCACCACCAAGAATGCTTAGATGCCTTTCAAATTATTAAAAAAAGAATCCATACACCGATTGCAAAAGAAATAGAACAGAACTTAAAGGACGGCAAATACCGTTCGGCCGTTACGTTGCTGTTGCAATATTACTATGATCCACTTTACGAACACTCCGCAAAACAATATCGTTCTGATCGTGTCATAACGATCAAAGCAAAAGATACAATAGATGCAAAAGCAAAGATCCAGCAGATTGTAGGGCAACTTATAGCTTAAGAATCCGGAACCCCGCTAATTCGTATTTAGCGGGGTTCCTTGTGCGGCGTAACAGGTCAAAACAATTGTATAATTCACATGGTTTTGGTTTTTACCACTCCTTTCATAATTCACATAAAAATTTGTTTAATGAGTAAGCCGTTTTATTGTTTTTCGGCCCTGCTTGCGTCCTCATAACTCCGATGAGTCGATTAGACCTACCGTTATTAATCCAGATAACTAGCCTCGTCGGGCAGCTTGCTGTAATGGATCCCATGTACTGTTAAAAGGGGGCGCATACCCTAAGTCGAGATCCTCTAATTCATGAAGACGCATGCCATGATACAATGCTGTTGCAAGGACGTCAACACGTTTGTCAACGCCGTTCTTACCAATTAACTGCCCGCCTAAAAGTCTTTCGTCGTCTTTGCGGAATATCAATTTCACATGGAGTGGATCATTATCCGGATAATAGCCGGCAATATCTAAGGATCCGATACGCACAGTAGCGTAAGGAAGATTGAGTGCCTGTGCTTCTTTTTCAGAAATACCCGTGCGACCGAGGGTAAGGTCCATGAATTTGATTACAGAAGTACCGGTAACTCCTTTAAATGTTTTCGCAAGACCGATCATGTTTAACCCGGCAATCCGTCCTTGTTTATTCGCCGTTGAACCAAGGGGAATATAATCGTCTTTTTCTTTTACAATATGATACTGTTCTGCACAATCCCCTGCTGCATAAACGTCACGGACGTTCGTCTCCATGTAACGGTTGACACGGATGGCACCCTTTATGCCAGTGGCAATTTCGGTTCCTTCAATCAATTTGGTATTGGGACGGATGCCGACTGAAATCAGAACAAGATCGCACGGATATGACGCTTTGTCTGTTTGAACAACTTCCACCCGTTCTTCCCCCTTCAGCACCTCCACCTTTTCATTGGTATGAACAGTGATGCCTTGTTTGTCTGCTTCCTCATGAATGAGGGTCGCCATGTCCGCATCAAAAATTTTCGCCAAATGGTCACCGTGCTCGATGATTCTTACCTGCTTGCCTAGCAATTTAAAAGCTTCAGCCATTTCAAGGCCAATATAACCGCCTCCAACAATAGTTACCTGTTCAACATCATGATTCAAATCCTCCATGATTTGCTTAGCATCGGCAATCGTTTTTAACGTATGGACACCAGTAAGATCAATACCGCGAATATTCGGCACACCCGGACTTGCACCTGTCGCAAGAAGCAGCTTATCATAACGATACTCAAAGGATTTACCACTTAAGGTATCGGTTCCATAAACAGCCTTTTTAACTGGATCCACCCGTGCAACCTCATGATTGGTCTTGGCGTCAATCCCCTGTTCACGAAATGCTTCTACCGTTCGAGCAATCAGTTTATCGGTCGAAGAAATCAACCCGCCAATTGTGTAAGGAAGCCCGCACTGTCCATACGAATAGATATCGCCTTTTTCAAGTGTCACAATGTCTGCATTCTGCCCTTTTCGAACAATCTGCATGGCTGCACTCATGCCCGCTGCATCCCCACCAATAATGACATATCTCATCCTAATCACCTCCGTCTCATTATACTAGACGCAAATCTTTGCCTTTTCAAATCTAAATTGGATTGTGAATCGGCATCGTGTGCATCATGCCCGTTTCAGCCTAGTAGGCCCAAACTATCACATTGGAGCCGCTATCGTAACCGTTTCAATCCCTGTCGGCCTCAAACGGGGACATTAAAGCCGACATCGTGACCATATCGACTCCTAGTAAGAGCTGATGAAAGCATCGAAAAGTGCAGATAACTCTCCATATATTGACCGTCTTGATTGAAGGAAATTATAAAAGGGGTCGATTGAAACCCACCGATCACCAAAATTGTTGTTAAAATCATATTTCTTCCAATACCCCAGATATCAGAGACTAGTCTATCGTGGAAACAGGATCAAAGCATAGAAAACCGGCACGTAAAGGCTCACTCACGTGCCGGTTTTGTCATTCCCATTTTCGAATCGCACCATCGTCTAAGCAACCAACCCCAACAAGACCTTTGACAAAGTTATCACTTAAAGGCAGGTTAACCATTGCCATCAGCCAATGTTCCCTTTCGACATCAGGGAGGTTGTGGATCCAGCGCTCAACCGGAAAATGAATAAGACGATCCTCAGAAGCAATCCCGAAGTCAAGCGCCCAAGCGCCTGGCTTTGAAATTCGGCCAGAGGAATCCGTCCGAATAATTTTATAAGCAGAATCGCCTCTATATTTATCTAATACTTCCGATTTAAAGAAGAGCTGTAGGTTTTCCAATTTATTTTTCTTAATAATGTCTTCAAAAAAGCGTTTTTGCACTGGACGGTCATGAATGGTTTCCCATGGTGAATCCGCCATATTGGAATTACCTTTCAATTGGGACGCCAACCATGCTGCCCCATTCGGTCCATGATCCATCATAGTTTCTGACATTCTGATAACCAAGAAGTTCATGTAAGACGAACCATGTATGAGCGGAGCGCTCTCCGATCCGGCAGTATGTAATCACCTCTTTATCAGGTGTAAGCCCTTTTCCACCATAAATCGCTTCAAGCTCTTCTGTAGATTTGAAGGTTCCGTCGTCATTGGTTGCCGTCTTCCAAGGAACATTCACAGCACCAGGTATGTGGCCACCACGCTGGGCCGTTTCCGTCATACCCGGAGGGGCAATGACTTCCCCTGTGAATTCTTGTGGACTGCGGACATCAACTAGATTCACTCCCTTTTGAATAGCATCAGCGACTTGTGGTTGAAGAGCTCGGAATGCGTAATCAGTCTCTTTTGCTTGATAGGTCACTTCCTCCACAGACGGAACATCCTCTACAAACAGCCGGTTTTCAAGCTCCCACTTCACCCGGCCGCCATCCATCAATGTAACACGGTCATGACCGAACATCTTAAGCTGCCAGTAAGCAAATGCTGCAAACCAATTGTTATTATCACCATAAAGGACAATTAAGGTATCAGGTGTAATACCAGATTTGCCCAACAATTCTTCAAGCTGTGTTTTATTTAAAATATCACGGCGGATTTCATCGTTTAGCTGCGTCGTCCAATTCCAGGCAATAGCCCCTTCAATATGGCCTGACTCATAAGCACTATTATCCACATCCACTTCAACTAGACGAACATTTTGGTCAGCTTTGTGTTCTGCCACCCATTCTGTTGATACAAGTGCTTGTGTTTTTAATTCTGTCATTTGATCTCCTCCTTTTTATTTGGTGATACGATTTGGTTAATGCATAACCTATTGATCCAGTAGTTATTTTACCATTTTTTTGGTTCCAACTAAAGCGCTTCCCGTTTGGTTTGATCTTTTTTTATTGGAACAACGGTTGCTGGCTTTGACTCAGATGCCTTCAATGCCTTCAGTTCTTCCGACAGCTTATGATTTTGCTCCATTAAATCTGTCATATTGGTCTTGAGGGCATCAAGTTCCTGACTTTGTACAGCGGCTGTTTGTTCCGTTGCTTTTCCGTCTTTCTTCTTATGCTCACCTGACATCCCTTTCATGCAAAAGAGCATCATAAGCGGGCATGCTAACAATAAGAGAAGCGTCCAACTCATACCTTCACCTCCATGTCTTTTGATAATAATTATAACCATCAATTGTGTGAAAAGTGTGAAGAAAAGTAATGAAAGTACGTAAATTGAACTACCCACCACTTACAAAAGAAAGTTCGCTTTTGTTGAAGTGGGGGATTCTAGTTAAATAGACATACACGGTTTATGTTGTGTATGACCGTATCCCGTTCAACTAGGATACGGTTTTTC
>NZ_JAMQKB010000039.1 GCF_028416575.1 Terrihalobacillus insolitus
GACTGAGAGGCCGCTAATTGCCAAAAAGCCAGCCATAAATAGCCCTATTGTAGCAAATAACGTCCTGTGAGTCCGCTAAACCAAGGAAAACGGCCGTTTTTATGCAAATAACGGCCTCTCAGTCCGCATAGAATTTTTAGCGGACTCACAGGCCCTTATTCGGCAAAAATTCGAGGTTTTGGCGGGATTAGCGGACTGAGAGGCCGCTAATTGCCAAAAAGCCAGCCATAAATAGCCCTATTGTAGCAAATAACGTCCTGTGAGTCCGCTAAACCAAGGAAAACGGCCGTTTTTCTGCAAATAACGGCCTCTCAGTCCACATAGAATTTTTAGCGGACACACAGGCCCTTATTCAGCAAAAATCCGCAGTTTTGAAGGGATTAGCGGACACAGCTACCGATGTTCGGCCAGGAAATGACAAATGTCTGCTGGGGCCTCCGATCATGAAACTCATGAAATCATGCTTATAGAAGAGTACGATAATGTTTTTGTTCTGCTCTAATTGACAACTGCTCATTCACGGTAAATAATAGTACAAAAGTACATGCATATTACCGTGAAAAGGAGAGGCCATCATGAATAATGAACCTTTTTATCGAGATTCTTGGGCTGAAATACACTTAGACCGAATAGATTATAATATACGCCAACTTCAAAAACACCTCTCCAACAACAAAGGCATTTATGCAGTTGTGAAAGCAAATGGGTATGGTCACGGTGATATAGAAATAGCAAAAAAGGCGTTAGAAGCTGGTGCAACCAGATTAGCTGTGGCCATTCTAGATGAGGCACTAAGACTAAGAAAAGCTGGAATTGATGCTCCAATATTGGTTATGGGTTGGGTTCGGCCACAGGATATTGTTCATGCGGTAAAACATGACATAACCCTAACCTTTTTTCAACAGGAGTGGCTTCAAGACGTGAAGCGCCTACCTTTCTCAGGCAGATTAAAACTACACATGAAATGGGATACTGGCATGGGAAGAGTTGGGCTAAGGGAACATCATGAGATACTATCAGTACTTTCAGAGCTCAAAGATGATCGTCTTGAACTAGAAGGCATATTTACACATTTTGCAACTGCTGATGAGTCAGATAGTAGTTATTTCAAATACCAGCAGGAGCGATTTAAGGCACTTTACCAAATTTTTCAGGAAAATTGGCACAAAGATGTGATCATCCACACGGGCAATAGTGCAGCAAGTATGCGTTATCCACATGACATGGAACATTTTGTTCGGTTTGGAATTGGAATGTATGGTTTGTATCCATCCCTTATCGTCAAAGAAGAAAGACCAATTGATCTTCAACCGGCCTTTAGTCTACGGAGCCGTCTTATTCATGTGAAACAACTGCAAGCAGGACAATTCATTAGCTATGGAGCGACTTACAAAACAAAAGATTCGGAATGGATTGGGACGATCCCTTTAGGCTACGCTGATGGTTTGGCGAGAAAGCTTCAAGGAATGGATGTGCTTATTGGTGGAAAAAGGATGCCGATAGTAGGAAGAATCTGTATGGATCAATGCATGGTAAAGCTTGACCAGTTTTATCCTATTGGGACGGATGTCACCCTAATTGGAAAGCAATGCAATGATGAAATCACTGCTGATGAAGTAGCTCGTTATTTAGAAACCATTAATTATGAAATTCCGTGTATGATCAGTTACAGAGTACCGAGGGTGTATACAGATAAAGGGAAAATTGTAAAAACCACGAACCCTGTATAGGTAAAAATGGAAAGTGTTGTATTAAATTTGTGTTTTTGAAATGTAACTGACCATAATTTTAAAAAAAAGTTATGTAATGGCTTTGCAATGCAGATTACGGAATGATATGATTAGAATGGATTTTAACAGACTGGACTGTATAGATGGTGGAGGTGTATGGTTGTGTCAGAGAGCTTACAAGAGATTGTTGTAAGACTGCCAAAAAACCTACTAAACGAGGTGGACGGTTTAATGAAACATGAAGAGAGCGACTTGAGTGAGTTTATTTACCAAGCTACAAAATCGTATTTGCGCGAAAAGAAAAAACGTCATATTCGTGAAACCATGCAGAGAGGCTATATGGAAATGGCGCGAATCAATCTCAACATTGCATCCGAAGCTTTCCAGGCTGAAGAGGAGGCCGAAAACACCCTAGAGCGCTTAGTGAGCGGGGTGTAATGAATTTGATAGTAAAACGAGGCGAAGTTTATTTCGCCGATCTTTCCCCTGTTGTTGGATCAGAACAAGGGGGCGTCCGTCCAGTATTGGTTCTGCAAAATGATATTGGTAACCGTTTTAGTCCTACGGTTATTGTTGCGGCCATTACCGCGCAAATACAAAAGGCAAAGTTGCCTACCCATGTAGAAATTGATGCGCAGCAATACGGTTTTGAACGGGATTCTGTCATTTTATTAGAACAAATCCGTACAATCGATAAACAAAGATTGACGGACAAAATAACACAGCTTGACCAAAGTATGATGGAGAACATCAACAAAGCACTAGAAATCAGTCTAGGCCTAACAGATTTCTAGCCATCACAGTGCTTTTTGAACAACCTCTTACACTTTCATTCCCAATAGAGGGAAGTTCGAAGGGTATACCAGATAATAAGTGCAAAATTTTTATGAACATACACGGTTACGATAAACAAGAACAAAAACACCCTTGTCATTTAGATAGACAAGGGTCTTTTTCATTTCACTTTAGTTGCGGACTTTATACAAAAGTGTGAAAATAGAATAAAATGCTTAAGAGTATGCAGGGGGTAACTTGATGGACAGGAAATTGAAAGAAGTTGTGTTGGAAAATAGTAATACTATTGTTCAAATGTGGTTGGAGGATGTAAATAAAAATCGCAAGGAGGATATTTCTTCTACAATATCAGATGAATTGTTTGAAAGTACGAATCGAGAGTTTGTTAATGTCATCTTTGCATGTGTAGAGAAGCAGGGACTTACGAAGGATTTAGATGCCTTCTCAGAACGATTAATAAATCTCGGTTGGCCATTAAGTTACATAACGGATGGGCTACAATCCTTCCGTAGGGTAACGATTCATTTTATTTTACAAGAATCCGAAAAGGTAGACACCGACAACTTTACTGTGATCTTATATGCCGTAGACGAATGGGTTGATCCGATTATTAATCAATTAGTAAGCCAATATTCTGGCAGCTGGGAAAATATTGTTTCCTTACAGCGTGTGGCACTTCAAGAGTTATCTGCACCTTTAATTCCTGTGATGGAAAACATAACAGTGATGCCTTTGATCGGTACCATCGATACAGAACGTGCAAAACTTATTATGGAAAACTTATTAGATGGGGTAATCAAGCATAACGCTGAAGTTGTGTTAATCGACATTACTGGAGTACCTGTTGTAGACACAATGGTAGCCCATCATATTATCCAAGCAGCAGAGGCTGTACGTTTGATCGGATCGACCTGTATATTAGTCGGGATCCGACCAGAAATCGCTCAAACGATTGTCAACCTTGGGATCGATTTGAGCAAGTTCCCGACGAAAAGTTCATTGCGGAAAGGATTTCAAACTGCACTCGAATTAACGAACCGCAAGATAATAAGTTTACAAGAAACAGATCAGGAGATAGGGAAACTACTAGACTCACTGGATAAGGAGTGATGAATATGAGAATACCAATACTGAAGCTGCATAATTATTTACTTATCTCCATCCAAATAGATCTAGACGACAAAACGGCTATTCAGTTTCAAGAAGATCTTCTAAATAAGATTCATAAAAGTGGTTCTACAGGCGTGGTTATTGACCTGACATCTGTGGATATTATTGATTCTTTTATCGCAAAAGTTCTGGGTGATGTTGTAATGATGTCGGATCTTATGGGGGCAAAGGTTGTTCTGACGGGTATTCAGCCAGCGGTTGCGATGACGCTTATTGATCTTGGAATACATTTACACAATGTCCCTACCGCTTTAGATCTTGAGCAAGGACTAATCAAGCTACGCCAGGAATTGGAGGAGTGAGAATGGACTTCCAATCCTGTGTAACCATCCAAAAAGAATGGGATATCGTTGGTGCCCGCCAGATGGGGCGGAACATCGCCAAAGAAATTGGTTTTGGAACAGTGGATCAAGCGCGAATTGCGACAGCTATTTCAGAACTTGCCCGAAACATATATTTATACGCGGGAAGCGGGGAAATCTGCTTCGAGAGGTTAGAAACGATTGACCGCAAAGGGATCGGCATCTACGCCATTGACAAAGGTCCTGGAATGGAGGAAGTAAGTCGAGTGATGGAAGACGGTTTTTCTACATCTGGAGGTTTAGGCGCAGGACTCCCTGGGGTGAAACGCCTTATGGATGAATTTGATATCGTGTCTGAAGTTGGGAAAGGTACAAAAATAACAGTAATGAAGTGGATTCGTTAGGGGGGGTATGATGGACACCTTAAAGCTTGATCATCATATATATAGGGATCTATTAAAGCAGTTCATCGAGACACAAGACGAAAAATCCTTATACGAAGCAGAGCAAATAAGTAAACAATTAATGCAGCGGCACACATCACCAGAAGAAATTATTCATATCCATGTCAAAGCATTGCGGGAATTATTCCCCAATCTATCAAAGGAAATCCAGTATTCTATGGACTTTTTGCTAGAAACAATGATTTCCTATGGATTGGCTTTACAAGAGTTCCAGGCTTTAAGGGAAAAACAGTATGAAATAAATTCAGAGATTTCGATCGCAGCTAGTATGCAAGATACGTTGTTATCAACTGTGAAACCTGCGATAGAAGGGATGGATATTGGTGCGATTAGTGTTCCCGCCCAACAGATGAACGGAGATTATCATCATTTTGTTAAGGATTCTCAAGGAGCACTTGGTGTTGCAATTGCAGATGTAGTTGGAAAAGGTATACCTGCTGCCCTTTGTATGTCTATGATTAAATATTCAATGGATAGTTTTCCAGAAAATCGTATGGACCCAAGTGTGATACTAGAAAACCTGAATAGAGTGGTCGAAAGAAATGTTGATCCGAGTATGTTTATAACGATGTTTTATGGTCAATATTGTCCAAACTCAGCTACATTTACTTATTCATCAGCAGGCCATGAACCAGGCTTTCACTATGATGCCAAACACGATGTATTTAGTGAAATAGAAGCGAGAGGGTTAGTCCTCGGAGTAAGTCGTGATGCCGTTTATCAGCAATACGAAAAAGAAATCAATGAAAATGATATGATTATTTTATTAACAGACGGTGTGACAGAGTGTCGACAAGGAGAGCGATTCATAGAACATGAGGAAGTATTGAACGTGATCAAGCAATATATGCATTTATCGGCACAAGAAATGGTCGACAATGTTTTTAAACATTTTGAGCGCCTGCAAGATTTTCACTTGAGGGATGACTTTACATTAATTGCCCTAAAAAAATACGTTTAATAGAGATCCATTACGGGTACATAAATATATGTTATTAAAGGATGTTCAAAAAATCACCAAATGATAAGCTGCGCATCTCAGGCCTACACGATGTGGGTCATGCAGGTGTTGCCACAGGACGTGGCGGTCTTAGCCTGTATTCCTTAAATGGCTTGTTTTTCCGTTCCTTGGAAAAGAAACCGTCTTTTCCTGCGTGCGAGGTAATGCTTTCGAAGCAACAAGCTTTCGCTGCGCTACTCAAAACTGCACCGCCTCGACCTGCTTGTTTCTAATTTGTCGACTTTTTGAACACGCACTATTATCAAGTCTTTTCGATTCGATAAAGAAAACTAGACGGTTGTCACGCCGTAGATGCATTTAGAAAAATAAAAAAGGGATTGTAGATTTTCTTATCTTGTTAAGAAAGAGGAGGAAAAAGATGAATCTTACCTTAGATGTTGTAAATAAAGGATCTACATCGATCGTTTCACTAGAGGGAGAAGTTGATGCATATACAGCACCTGAGTTAAAGGAAACATTACTTCCATTAATGCGAAAGAATGGCTTAGAAGTAGAAGTCAACCTAGAAAAGGTATCGTATATGGATAGTACAGGGTTAGGTATATTTATTAGTGCATTAAAAGCTTCAAAGGAATACAATAGCAAATTAAGACTTGTGAAGTTAAACGATCGTGTATATCGATTATTTGAAATCACTGGTCTTAATAAAGTAATAAACATAGACTCTACAGTTCGGGGTGGATTTTAACATGGAACCATTTGATTTTATTGAAATAAAAGTACCGGCGAAATCAGATTATATTGGTGTTATTCGCTTAAGTACATCAGGGATTGCAAATCGAATGGGTTTTTCTATCGAGGAGATTGAGGACTTAAAAGTAGCTATTTCGGAAGCTGTTACAAATGCGACAACACATGCATATGAAAGACAAGAAGAAGGAGAGGTTACCGTTGGGTTTGGTTTATACCATGATCGATTAGAAGTGATGGTTGCAGACCACGGTGGTAGCTTTGATTTAAGTAAGGTAAAGGCAGTAATAGGTCCATACGAATCAACGGAACCGATCGAAAATCTAAGAGAAGGTGGGTTTGGCCTTTTTTTAATAGAAGCTTTAATGGATAAAGTTGAGATCAATAATGATTATGGAGTTATCGTGTTAATGACGAAGTACCTCCATGAAAATGAGGTGGGTTTAGATGACAACCAAATCTCAACCACACAATAGAAGTGAGGATGAGGTTTATCAATTGATACAATATCTCCAAGAAAATCCTCATGATGACCGCGCACAAGAAAAAATCGTATTCGTTTATCAAGATCTAGTCGAATCGATCGCTCGTAAGTATTCCCGTCACAGCTCCATACATGAAGATCTTGTTCAAGTAGGAATGTTAGGTCTGTTAGCAGCAATTAGAAGATATGACTCGAGCCTTGGTAAAACATTTGAATCCTTTGCCATTCCAACTATTATTGGTGAAATTAAAAGATTTATTCGTGACAAAACTTGGAGTGTGCACGTTCCTCGGAGGATTAAGGAGTTAGGTCCTAAAATAAAAAAAGCGATTGAGGAGCTAACAATCGCCAACCAACATTCCCCATCAGTAACGGAAATTGCTGATTATTTAAATGTATCAGAAGAAGAAATACTTGAAACAATGGAAATGGGAAAAAGCTATAAGGCGTTATCTGTTGATCGAAAAATTGAAGCAGACTCAGACGGCAGTACAGTTTCTATTCTCGATCTAGTTGGCTCACAGGACAGCGGATATGAAAATATAGACCAACGAATGCTGTTAGAGAAAGTAATGCCGGTTCTATCAGAAAGAGAGCAAGAAATATTAAAATGTACGTATTTTGATAATTTGAGCCAAAAAGAAACTGGAGATCTATTAGGAATATCTCAAATGCATGTGTCAAGGCTGCAACGCCGTGCATTACGCAAATTAAGAGAGGCGTTACAAGCAGAAGGTTCGGGTGTTTACTATTGATGGAGAAGGAAAAACATATTGATTTGTCTGTTTACCAAAAGCCGAAAAAAGGTAATTATCTTTGTGGAGATAGTTATTTTTATAAGGAAACAAATGATTCCTTTGTGTGTGCATTAGCCGATGGCCTTGGAAGTGGTGAATATGCAAAGGAATCGTCTGAAGCAGTCATTGACATTATTCAACAACATATAGATGAGCCGGTTGGACCTTTAATCAAAAAGTGCAATGAGAGTTTAATAGGGAAACGCGGTGTCGTATTAGGAATCCTTAAAATGGATTTTAACACAAAAACATATTCTTTCAGCTCAATCGGCAATATTGGTATCATGACAATTCTATCTGATTACAGGAAGAAAAGAAGTATTCCGAACGCAGGCTATTTGGGCAACTTCTCCAAAAAATTTAAAATAGCTACTGGTAACCTTGAACATGGCATGACCTTTGTCATGTTTTCGGACGGTGTTCATGATCGGGATTTATCGGCTAAATATTTTCTAGACAAAGATGTGCAGATCATAACGGAATGTTTCGAAGTTTATGGAGCGAAAAACCGTGATGATGATACTACGTTAATTGCAATCAAATATTATAACTAAATAGGTTCCTAGCCCTTCTATCACATTTCGATAAGGGTTTTTTTGTTTAAAGAGGGAGTTTGAATACGCACTTATAATTATAAGATGATGTCGGTTGAATTGGGAAAAATCTTTCACTTTTGCTAAAATAGGAATGGATCCAATGAAGGAGGAAGTATTTACAATGGTTGAGGATAATGAAAAAGAAAAAATTTTACAATGGATTGCAAAAGAAGCAAATATAGCTACAGGATCGATAAAACAAGTCATCTCTCTTTTAGAAGAAGGCAATACTGTTCCATTTATTGCTCGTTATCGCAAGGAACAGACTGGCGCCCTAGATGAAGTGCAAATAAAAGATATTGAAGACAAATGGGAATATGCATTACATTTGTCAGAGCGAAAAGTGGAAGTCATTCGTCTTATTGATGATCAAGGAAAATTGACTTCCGAATTAGAAGAAGAAATAAACAAGGCAACCAAGCTTCAAAAGGTTGAGGACTTGTATCGACCTTACAAACAAAAAAGAAGAACAAAAGCTACAATTGCAAAGGAAAAGGGTTTGGAACCATTGGCAAGTATCGTATGGGAGCAACAACAAGAAATGAATCTCTCGGAGTCAGCTACAGACTATCTCTCTGAAGAAAATGAGTTGACCGAGGTAGGAGATGTCTTGTCTGGTGTCAATGATATTATCGCCGAGTGGATTTCAGATGATCCTGCTTATCGAGAAACAATTCGGGAGAAGACCGTAAAAAAAGGAATACTAGAATCTGAAGAAAAGGATAAAGAGAAGGATGAGAAAGCTGTTTATGAAATGTATTACTCCTATCAGGAGCCTGTTCGTTCCATCGTTGCTCACCGGGTTTTAGCAGTAAACCGTGGGGAAAAAGAAGAAGTAATTAAGATATCTATTATCCCGCCTATTGAGGATATTCTTACATATTTAAAAAGGAAAGTTATTTTGACCAATACAAACCAAGAGGTAAAAGCATTCCTTGAAAATGCTATAGAAGATAGTTATAAGCGATTAATTCAGCCTTCAATTGAAAGAGAAGTTCGCAGTGAATTATCGTACAAGGCTGAAAAACAAGCGATTGAAGTTTTTTCAAAGAATCTAAAGAACTTGTTACTTCAACCGCCTCTAAAAGGTCAAACCGTATTAGGTGTGGATCCTGCATTTCGAACAGGGTGTAAATTAGCAGTTATCGATGAAACGGGGAGAGTACAGGCGGTTGATGTGATTTATCCAACTGCTCCCAAGCATGATATTGAAGGTGCCGAAAAAACTGTGGTTCAATATTTGAAGCAATATCCTATTTCATTAATTGCAATTGGTAATGGAACAGCATCTAGGGAAACAGAACAATTTATAGCAGATCTAATTCAGAAGTTTCATTTAAATATTGCGTATATCATTGTAAACGAAGCGGGAGCAAGTGTTTACTCAGCATCTAAGTTAGCTAGAGAGGAATTCCCTGAACTTCAGGTTGAAGAAAGAAGTGCTGTGTCTATCGCGAGAAGAGTGCAGGATCCATTAGCTGAGCTAGTAAAAATCGATCCTAAATCAATCGGGGTAGGGCAATACCAACACGATGTTACGCAAAAGCTATTAAATGATTCCCTTACCTTTGTGGTAGAAACGGCTGTAAACCAAGTTGGTGTGAATGTGAACACCGCTTCTTCATCGTTACTGCAATATGTTTCGGGGTTAAGTAAAACGGTAGCAAATAATATGGTGAAACAAAGAAACGAAACAGGGAAGTTTGTGAGTCGAAAACAATTAAAGGAAATTCCGAGACTAGGCGCAAAAACGTATGAGCAAAGCATTGGATTTTTGAGAGTTTCTGATGGGGAAGAGCCGCTAGATCGAACACCGATCCACCCAGAATCTTATGCTGCTACCCGAGCACTTCTTAAAATGATTGATTGTTCAACAAAAGATCTTGGGTCAGATAAATTGATAGAAGGATTGCGTTCCCTTCGTAAAGAAGCAGTCTCTGACCAATTAGGCATCGGTGTTCCGACCCTTGAGGATATTTTACGAGCACTTGCGAGCCCTGAACGTGACCCGAGGGATGATCTTCCAAAGCCGATCTTAAAACAAAACGTCTTATCGATGGAGGATCTCAAGCAAGGGATGGAATTGGAAGGAACAGTTCGAAATGTAGTGGACTTCGGTGTTTTTGTTGATATCGGCGTTAAACAAGATGGGCTTGTCCACATATCTAAGATGTCTAATCAATTTGTAAAACATCCAATGGACGTCGCTTCCGTAGGAGATGTCGTGACAGTATGGGTTGAAAGTGTTGATACCCAAAAGCAACGCATTGCACTGTCCATGGTTAGGGATTAAATGAAAAATACCAGGTTAGAAACCTGGTATTTACTCTAAATGTAAATTTTTATTCCTATAAAAGAACCAGCACTGATTAAGTATTTTTATTTGATACAAGTCTTTTGCGAGGTAAGCTTCTGTCATTTGCTTTTTAAACCAATTAGGCATTTGTCACGCTCCCCCTTTGAAACCAAAATGTTAGAATGTTAGCGGAAGTCATGTTTAAATTAATATATGTAGGAAATAGTGAGAGTGTGATTAGTATGAATCAGAAAGTTTTAGAAAAGCTAGTTAATGACTTATCACTACAATTTTTCGATAAGCCGTTTACTGATAATGTCGCATTTAATATGCGATTACGTACAACTGGAGGTCGATATATACCTTCGAAACGAAAGATCGAGCTGAATCCAAAATATATTCATGAATTAGGAGAAGAGGAATTCATCGGGATTGTGAAACATGAGCTTTGCCACTATCACTTACATATAGAAGGGAAAGGTTATCAGCATAAGGATCAGGCATTTAAGGAGCTATTGAAAAAAACAAACTCTCCAAGGCATTGTAACCCACTACCATCAACAAAAGACAGAAAAAGAATCCTTTATAGGTGCAAAGGTTGTGGCCATGAATATTATAGAACTCGTAGAATAGATGTTAACAAATACCGTTGTGGAAAGTGCAGAGGGACATTGAGTTATGTAGAAGAATGATGAAAGAGAATCAAAAAATTGACCCGAAAAACCATTGACGAATGAACCCATCCATGTTAAATTAAATAGGCGTTTGAAAAAGAGGTTTCTAAGTTTGTAAAAAAACATTTGACAAATATAAAGAGATGATATATTATATTTAACGTCGCTGTTAATGGTTTGTTAAGAGTAAGTCAAACGTGTTCATTACTATTCCACAGTAGCTCAGTGGTAGAGCAATCGGCTGTTAACCGATCGGTCGTAGGTTCGAATCCTACCTGTGGAGCCAGTGGAGAAGTACTCAAGTGGCTGAAGAGGCGCCCCTGCTAAGGGTGTAGGTCGTGTAAGCGGCGCGAGGGTTCAAATCCCTCCTTCTCCGCCATATTACGTTGGCCCGTTGGTCAAGTGGTTAAGACACCGCCCTTTCACGGCGGTAACACGGGTTCGAATCCCGTACGGGTCATTTTTCAAGATTAGAACGTCTTAAAAGGATCAGCGATCGTCAGGTTTTCTTATTATCCTTTTTATTTCGGTCCGGTAGTTCAGTTGGTTAGAATGCCTGCCTGTCACGCAGGAGGTCGCGGGTTCGAGTCCCGTCCGGACCGCCACGTTGGGCCATAGCCAAGCGGTAAGGCAACGGTTTTTGGTACCGTCATGCGCTGGTTCGAATCCAGCTGGCCCAGCCAATCACTTCATTCATTCTTTCCTAATATAAAATGCTTATATCTCATCTTATGATATATGTTGCTCAATATGAAAGATTGATCAAAAGAGTTTGGAAAACAAACATACTTGTGGTTAAATGAGCCATTAGCTCAGTTGGTAGAGCATCTGACTTTTAATCAGAGGGTCGGAGGTTCGAATCCTCCATGGCTCATCTAAATATTTTATGGATACTGGATTCTCACCTACGGTTCCCCTTGTCTTGATTAAACACAAAGCGGAGACAAGGACTAGCCTAACGGCGTCGGAATCCTCCATGGCTCATCTAAATAACATTTGCGGGTGTGGCGGAATTGGCAGACGCGCTAGACTTAGGATCTAGTGTCTTTGACGTGGGGGTTCAAGTCCCTCCACCCGCACCAATTATCTTTTGCTGAGCGCTTGACATTGCGGTGGTAATTTTTGTAAATACTATGCGGTCGTGGCGGAATGGCAGACGCGCTAGGTTGAGGGCCTAGTGGGAGTTTATCCCGTGGAGGTTCAAGTCCTCTCGACCGCACCAATAAATTTCTCAATAACCATTGACTTCTGTTGGGTGTGTATGGTATATCATAATATGTCGCTTCAATAAGCGCCCGTAGCTCAATTGGATAGAGCGTTTGACTACGGATCAAAAGGTTAGGGGTTCGACTCCTCTCGGGCGCGCCATCCGGGAAGTAGCTCAGCTTGGTAGAGCACATGGTTTGGGACCATGGGGTCGCAGGTTCAAATCCTGTCTTCCCGACCACTTGAAACAGTAAACTCATTGTTTCATAAAGTTTTAAAATAAGTAAATATATTTATCATAAATGCGGGTGTAGTTTAGTGGTAAAACCTCAGCCTTCCAAGCTGATGTCGAGGGTTCAATTCCCTTCACCCGCTCCATTCCTTTAAAGTGGGCCTGTAGCTCAGTTGGTTAGAGCGCACGCCTGATAAGCGTGAGGTCGGTGGTTCAAGTCCACTCAGGCCCACCATTTGATCCTTGAAAACTGAACTAAATAACCAGTAATGTCAAGTAAGAAAAAGCTAGTTTTTCATTCGAGCAAGATGAAATGATTCTCGATTAAGTATGTAACGTTCTGTTGCAACGTCGAAGTCAGCACATCTATGTGCAAACTTTTATGGAGAGTTTGATCTTGGCTCAGGACGAACGCTGGCGGCGTGCCTAATACATGCAAGTCGAGCGCGGGAAGCAAGCAATCGCCCTTCGGGGCGTGAGCTTGTGGAACGAGCG
>NZ_JAMQKB010000003.1 GCF_028416575.1 Terrihalobacillus insolitus
CCAAGAAAACAAATCAGCATAATTAACTACAATAATGTTCCATAAATTTTTAAAATGAACAATTTCATTTAAGGGGGGTGCTTTTTTGCGCCAAAATTCAGCATAACCCCCATTTTCGTATAAAAAGTCGGCAAATTAGAAGCAAGCAGGTCGAGGCGGCGCTGTTTTGAGTAACGGAGCGTATACTTTTAATACGTGAGTAACGGAAAAACAGCCATTTAAGGAATACAGGCTAAGACCGCCACGTCCTGTGGCAACGCCTGCATGACCCACATCGTGTGGGCCTGAGATGCGCCACTTATCATTTGGTGACTTTTTGAACAACCTCACAAAGGGGAAAATAAATGATGAATAATAAACCGTTAGCCTTTCGCATGAGACCAAAAGATATAGATGACATTATTGGGCAAGCCCACCTTATTGGACAAGGGAAAATGATCAGAAGAATGATAAATGCCAATCGACTTGCTTCCATGATTTTATTTGGCCCCCCTGGAACAGGGAAAACTTCAATGGCAATTGCTTTAGCAAAAAGCTTGAACCTACCATTTAAGTTGCTAAACGCTGTTGTTGACAAGAAAAAGGAAATGGAAATTGCTGTTGAAGAGGCTAAGTTTTCTGGCCAGCTCGTTTTAATAATGGATGAAGTGCACCGTCTTGACAAGGCCAAACAAGACTTTTTGCTTCCACACATTGAAAGCAATCAAGTTACGCTGATCGGCTGTACTACAAGTAATCCTTACCATTCGATAAACCCAGCAATACGGAGTAGATGTCACTTATTTGAGCTTTATTCTTTGACGCCAAAAGATGTAAAAGATGCCTTAAAACGAGCACTGGATGATAATCAAGATGGACTAGGTAACATGACGATCACATTAACAGATGAAGCACTTGAACATTTTTCGAGTTCTGCTAACGGTGATCTACGTGCTGCACTAAACGGATTAGAACTTGCTGCCTTTTCCACACCTGATACAGAAGGAGAAATTGTTATACCATTGGAAATTGCTGAGGAATGTATGCAGAAAAAAAGTTTTTCCCATGATCATAATGGGGATGCACATTATGACGTGCTCTCCGCATTTCAAAAATCAATTCGTGGTAGTGATGTTAATGCAGCATTACATTACTTAGGAAGATTAATGGAAGCTGGAGATTTAGATAGTATTGCAAGAAGGATGGTCGTTTGTGCCTATGAAGATATAGGACTTGCAAATCCACAGGCTGGGCCTAGGGCGTTAGCGGCAGTAGAAGCAGCAGAACGTGTCGGCTTCCCAGAAGCACGCATCCCACTTGCTGTTGCAATTGTTGAATTGTGCTTGTCTCCTAAATCAAACACGGCTTACACAGCTCTTGATGAAGCATTGTCAGACATAAGAAAAGGAAAATCAGGGGAAATTCCGCTTCATTTAAAAGATGCACACTATCAAGGAGCAAAGCACTTAGGAAGAGGTGTCGAGTATAAATATCCCCATCATTACAAGAATGGTTGGGTAAAACAACAATACCTGCCTGATTCTATCAAGAATAGAATGTATTATAAACCTAAAGATACGGGTAAATTCGAGAAATCACTTAAATTCGTTTATGAAAACATGTACAAAAAGAACGAAAATGATTTGTAATACGTATATTTCTTTTTCTATGAGGCAATACTAGGTGAAAATACCAAACTAGTTCTATGAAATTAGATTTAATAAAAAAAACGTTCATGGACAGACCTCAATCAGAAAAGGAGTGTAGCACTTTGGTTAAAATAAGACAGGATGCATGGTCACACGAAGATGACCTGTTATTGGCTGAAACAGTACTACGACATATTAGGGAAGGAAGTACGCAATTAAATGCTTTTGAGGAAGTTGGTGATAAACTAAACCGAACCTCTGCGGCATGTGGGTTTCGTTGGAATGCTGAAGTAAGAAGACGTTACGACCAAGCAGTTGCGATTGCAAAAAGACAAAGAAAAGAGAAAAAACGAGCCATGGCAGCAGAACAGAAATCCAACGAAAAGGTTTCGATTCCTGCTGCTCCAACTGCTTACACGGTTCCAGATTCAACGAATATAGTAGACCAAAAACCCGCTTCAACTACTAGTAGTACAAGCGATCACTCAGAAGGAAGCAATCAGTCTATCACATTAGATTCTGTTATTTACTATCTCACTACATTGAAGCAAGACTATCAAGACGCAAACGACCGAAAAAATAGTTTAGATTATTATCAAAGAGAAACCGAGAACTTACAAAAAGAAAATGAAGAATTAAAGAAAAAATTATCACTCGTACAAGAACAGCTAAATACCATCCAAGAAGACTACCAAGTTCTCATACAAATTATGGACAGAGCAAGAAAAATGATCGTATTTGATGAGGACGAGAGTATGTCTGCAAAAGCATTTCGAATGGAGAAAAACGGTAACTTAGAGCAAGTTGCACGATGATATTTCAAACAAAAAAAGCAAAGTTTTAAACTTTGCTTTTTTTATCTGATTTTATATGTAGTCCAATCCCGATTGTGCCGTCCTTTGTGAGTTTTGAACCCGCTCTCGGCAGGTGGGTGCCCTGTTCCATATTTTATGCTTCCTCTCATAAGTAAAATGAGGCTTGCACGCCATATAGAAACTTTCAGGCTCCCGTATTCATTAATGTTCGGTCAAAACGTAATGATAAGACGAACACATCAGGATTGGTATTGCAAGCAACTTTGGATAAGAAGCCTCCAATTGATTCTAAACAAATAATAGCATATTAAGGATCGTTTATCAAGGAGCTTACAATATCCAAAATATGAAAATTGTATTACGAACCTATTTCAATTTAATTACAAATTTAAGAGGATGTTCAAAAAGTCACCAAATGAAATTTACCGACTTTTTGTACACACACTTTAACCCTTTTTTTGTTTGTTAATTTGTAAATTTAGTTCCTCTAGCTGTGCTTCACCTACTTTGCCAGGAGCTTCAGTTAGTAAGCAAGATGCCGAAGCAGTTTTAGGGAAAAGAATCGTATCTCTAAGATTACTTCTACCCGATAGAAGCATAACGAAACGATCCACTCCAAGCGCAATTCCCCCATGTGGTGGTGCACCATACTCTAATGCTTCTAGAAGGAAACCGAACTGATCCTCTGCTTCTTCCTTGGAAAAGCCCAAAACTTTAAACATTTTATCTTGAATTTCTTTTTTATATATACGAAGGGAACCACCACCAAGCTCATATCCATTTAACACAAGGTCATAGGCTTGGGCTCGAACTTCTCCTGGATTTTCGTCCAGTTTATCAATGTCTTCCTCAACTGGCATCGTGAACGGGTGATGTGCTGCAGAATAGTCATTTAATTGTTCGTCGTATTCAAACAGAGGCCAATCGGTAATCCACAGAAAATCAAACTTTTCATTGTCAATCATACCGAGTTCCTTTCCAAGCTTAAGTCGTAACGCTCCTAAGCTCTCATGGACAACCTTTATCTTGTCTGCAACAAACAGTAATACATCGCCATCCTCTGCATGAAGGCGACTCTTTAATGAAGAAGAAACTTGTTCATTAAAGAATTTTGCTATTGGTCCTTTTAATTCACCATCTTCTACCTTTAACCATGCTAGACCTTTTGCACCGTATACCTTTGTAAAATCTGTTAATGTATCCAAGTCTTTACGCGAGAATTGTGAAGCCTTACCCTTTACGTTTATTGCACTTACTTTTCCACCATTCGAAATCGCATCACGGAACACTTTAAAGTCGGATTCATTTACAACGTCAGATACGGTCACCAACTCTAATCCAAATCTTGTATCTGGTTTATCAGAACCAAATCGTTCCATTGCCTCATCATATCGCATTCGTCTGAACGGTAGCTCGATTTTCATCCCTTTTACGTCTTTCATAACCTTTTGCATCATTTCTTCTGTCATTTCTATTATATCATCACTCGTCATAAAAGAAGTTTCGATATCAATTTGGGTAAATTCAGGCTGGCGATCGGCACGTAAATCCTCATCCCTAAAGCAACGAGCAAATTGATAGTACTTTTCAAAACCAGAGATCATTAACAGCTGCTTAAACAATTGTGGTGATTGTGGTAATGCATAAAATTCACCAGGGTGAACACGACTTGGAACTAAATAATCTCTTGCACCTTCAGGCGTGCTTTTTGTAAGCATTGGTGTTTCCATTTCTAAAAACTCTTCTTCATTTAGATAGTTTCGAATGGCTTGGGTTGTTTGATGGCGAAGTTTAAACGTTTGTTGTAACGGCTCCCTCCGCAAATCTAGGTAGCGATACTTTAACCGAATATCTTCGGCAACATCCGTATCGTCTTGAATCAAAAAAGGAGGATTTTTTGCTTCATTTAATATGTCAACCCTATCTACCTGTATTTCAATTTCACCTGTTTGCATGTTCGGATTTGTCGTGGATTTGTCTCTTTCCACAACCTCCCCTTCAATGTGAAGCACATACTCACTCCGTACCGATTCCGCAACTTTTAACGATTCTTCAGAAACTTTAGGGTTAAAAACAATTTGCACCACTCCAGAACGATCTCTTAAATCGATGAAGATTAAGCCACCTAGGTCACGGCGCCTTTGAACCCATCCCTTCAGTTCCACACGATGTTGGGCGTGCTCTTTATTTAACGCACCTATTTTCTGTCTCTTTCTAGTCATGTTCGTTTCCTCCCTGAAGCTCTTTGTTTAAGTAATCAACGAGCTGATTTACTGGAACTTCCTTTTGAATTCCTGATTTCATATGTTTTACATTTACAATTTTATCCTGAAGCTCCTCTTCTCCAAGTACGATGACATATTTAGCGTGTAATCTGTCCGCTGCTTTAAATTGTGCCTTGAATTTCCGATCCATATAGTCTTTGTCAACTTGGATACCCGCTTTTCTTAATTGATAGGTTAATCTTACAGCTTCTTTTTGAGCTTCCTCACCTAGAGCGACAAGGTAACAATCCAATTTCTGATCGATTGGTAATGTAATTCCCTCTGCTTCAAGGGCCATTAACAGTCGTTCTACACTCAGCGCAAATCCAATTCCTGGGGTTTCAGGTCCACCCAAGTCCGCTACAAGTCCATTATAGCGACCACCCCCAGAGAGTGTGGTAATAGCTCCGAATCCCTCTGCATCACTCATAATTTCGAATGCTGTGTGATTATAGTAATCCAAGCCTCTTACTAGATTTTTGTCGATAACATACGGTATGCCCATTTGATCTAAATAACCCTTCACTTCTTCAAAATAAGTACTAGAATAATCGTTCAGATAATCTAAGATTGACGGCGCATTTTTCATTGCAGGATGATTTCGATCGTCTTTGCAATCCAATACACGGAGTGGATTTTGGTTCAATCGAATTTGGCAATCGTTACAAAGCGCTGTTCGATATGGTTCAAAATGTTCCATTAGTGCATTACGATGTGCCTCCCTACTTGCATCATCACCCAAACTATTAATAACAAGCTTTAATGATTGTAAACCAAGTTGTTGATAACTGTTCATTGCAAGGGCCATCACCTCTGCATCAATAGCGGGGTCTGCACTACCCAATGCCTCTACACCAAATTGGACAAACTGTCTCATACGTCCTTGCTGTGGGCGTTCATAGCGAAACATCGGTCCAAAATAAAATAACTTTGATGGTTGCGTTGGCAAACCGTACAATTTGTTTTGCACATACGCCCGAACAACTGAAGCGGTTCCTTCAGGGCGCAAAGTTATACTCCTATCCCCTTTGTCTTTGAAGGTGTACATTTCCTTTTGGACGATATCTGTTGTATCACCAACACCTCTTTGGAAAAGCTCCGTATGTTCAAAAATCGGCGTGCGTATCTCCTTATAGTTAAATGTCCTACACAAATTGGTTAATACTTTCTCCACGTATTGCCATTTCTCCGATTCACTAGGCAGTATATCCTGTGTACCTCTAGGCGCTTTTACGTCCACTAAAATAACCCCCTTATTCATTTTTTTGCACAAAAAAAACCCTGTCCCCATGAAAAAGGGACGAGAGTTAACCCGCGTTGCCACCCTAGTTGAAGCCAAAATAATTGCTTCCACTTTAACAGTTAACGCCTGTATAACGTTTACACCTACTCGATTCAGTGTTAAACCTCCAGAATGTCTTTCAAAAGGGCACATGTTGAACTGCTCTCAGCCTCGGCACTTCTTCTCTTTACATGTGTGAACCTTCCTACTTTTCCCATCATCAGTCAATCTATATTCAAATTATTTCCATCCCTACACCAAGTCCATTATACCAGTTATTTTTAGAATTGTTTATTATCATAAGGTCTGATTACTAACTTGTCAAGCACGATCTAATTTATCTTTTAATTTTTTCACTTCACCGAGTGAGATTCCAAATTCTTGCGCAAGTTCCATTTGATTCGCATTCCCTTCCGCTTCCATGAATTTATGAAAATCTACCCCAAATTGATTTTGTAAGGTATGTGCATATTGCTGTCTTTCGTTATATCTCACCAATTGTTGCCTCCTCCTATTCTTGACGTATATGAATGTTATTTATTATTATTTAGTAGTAGAGATGAAAGATCATGAACACCTTTTTGAACACAAAAAGGAAGAACGATACTGATGGGGGAGTTATTGTGAAAAGAAAACAAATAAGCTTTTTCCTCGTTCTTGTTTTTTTTCTAGTATTGACCATAACAACAGTTGTCTATGCAAAAGATGCAATAATTAATGTTGATAATTTAAATGTTCGAAGCGGTCCTGGTCTTTCCTATGAAGTAATCGGACAAGTCAATCAGGATGAAACATATCCGATACTGGATCAGTACGAAGGGTGGGTACAAATTGAAACCGATGACTTCACTGGTTGGGTAACGAAAGAATTCCTCACTATACCTGAGGGAAAAAAGGAGGAAAACGAAACAACTATTACTTTACTATATAACAAGACAAATGTTAGAAGTGGTCCAACGACAGCCGATGAAATCATTGGATATGCTGATAAGGGAAGTCAATTTGAAGTTGTACGTGAAATTAGTGGATGGTATCAAATTAAATGGGAGGGAAAAACTGGCTACATTGCAGGGTGGTTAGTAGAAAAAGATGCTGAGACATTCCCGTATGAAGAGACCAGTCTAACTAAGAAAACGATTGTGATTGATGTTGGACACGGCGGGAGGGATGTTGGGGCAATAAATTTAAACAATGCTGTTGAAAAGGATTTTACAATGCGAACAGCAAAGGAATTGCAAAACCAGCTTCAATTGCTTGGGGTCGAGGTAATCATGACACGTAACACAGATACATACATATCGCTAAGCGGGAGAGCAAGTTTGTCTAACGTCGTACAACCCGATGCTTTTATCAGTATCCATTATAACAGTGCACCAGCATATCCGAGCGCCTCTGGTATAAGTACGTTTTATTTAAATCCAACGAATGAAACGTTAGCAAATGACATCCAGTCAGAATTAATCAAAGCTACTGGTAAAGACGATCGTGGCGTGCAACAAGAAGATTTTCAAGTATTACGTCAAACACACCAACCAGCTGTATTATTAGAGCTAGGTTTCATTTCAAATGAAGCATCAGAAAGAGATTTCCTTTCAAGGGGTTACCAAGAAAAACTCGCAAAAGGGGTCATTAACGGCCTAATGCGTTACTTTTCTAATTAACAATCGTGGTCAGGATTGTTTATCCAATCGGAAGGAATGTTGAAAAGGGCTAGCTTAAAAAATAGAAGTAATCACTATTCAGTACTTGAAATCAATAGAGGGACAAAAACCTTGGTCTTTGTCCCCCCTGTCAGCCTCTATTTTACTTGTAAGGTATATCCAGTTTGTTTCAAGATATGATCGCGAACTTCTGCAAGTTCAGCTTCTGTAAATTCATTGGTCACTTTGATCGAAACCTCAGCCTTATCCATATGAACGGATGGGTTTCCTTTCATACCCCAAGCTGGTGGTATGGATGCATTTGTGATCCGAATAATTTCATTTTGTTTGGGTTGTTTTGCAAATTGAACGGCTATTCCAATCTCCTTACTTAAGTTCAAAAGCATGTCTTGATACTGAACAGCAATCTCTGGAGAAATAAAATGTAACTCCATCAAAGGTTGTCCGTTTACCTTTTTCATGCTCGTTTTATAAATTTTAACGTTGTTTTTCTCGCCATATTGTTTCGCGATCGCAATGGCCTGATTATTTTCCATTGGTTCTTGATCAGAATTGGCCATAAAAGTCTCTGTGCTACTACTATTCAACCCAACTGAATCATGATCTTCAGCAAAACGCAGCGCGAATCCGGTAGTTTCATTAAATTTTCTGGAGATTTCCAAGCTGTTTTCTGGTTTCGGTTCTTTGGTCACCACAAGTGATTGGTTAATGTGAACGGACGGCATGTCAACATCACTCCCCAGTAATGAGGATAGCACCGGCTGGAAGGCCTCGTGTCTGACCGAATCAGAAAATACTGTGTCCCAGCCCGTCCGTTTTTTTATGTCTTTTATTACTCGCTTCCGTTCCGTATTGGTTATGCTTTGCGGAAAATCAAATGATAACAGAATATGCGGATTATCTGTCCCATTTTGTTGCACACCGCAACGCAAAAAATGCGAATGATCGGTAAAGTACGAACGAACATGATCCATCGCATGATTTGGATTCATCTTTATCGCCTGAATAGGCAAATCTAGATTGCTTAATTTAAATTTTACCTTTTTATCTAGTCTATATCCGACTCTTCCCTCCAAATCAACGTGCCGACATTCTTTAGGGATACTTTGTAGTGCTATGGCAATGGCAAACTGCTGTGCTTCATCTGTTACCTGCAGTGTTTGAAAGATCTCCTGCAAGGAAACGATATATTCCGGCAATAAGTCCCAATTTATTCCTTCTAAATATGGTCGACTAAACGTTAATACTTCAAATGCTACTGCTGTATATCGTTCAATCGATAAATTCCACGGACCAAGCGTTTCTGCTACACTGCTTGCTTCAACCTTGTCCACCTTTCCTTTAGGTGTTTCACAATAAAGGGTCGCTATTTTAGGATGCACTTTTTGGCATAGACCGAATTTGTAATTCTGATCCCCTTCTTTTTTATACAGAAGAACAGATCCAATATAATTTCTGAGCAGTTCCTGTTCCCGATTACGCTTATATCTTCTTCCAACGATCCCCTTTTTCTCTTTACGTTTTTCAAATGGATAGGTCTCTCCGTTCTCGGTGAGTACAGGCTGAAATCGCGGGTGGATTTTCTCTATAAGGCCAATCCTTGCTTCATCATCCCCATGTACCAGAAGTGTATAGGTTGGCTCAAGCGTTTCAATAAATCTGGTCATTTCACTAGCATCTGCATGTGCTGATAGTCCAAATTTATCAACACGGCACTTCACCTGATAGGTCGTGCCATCAATATCCAGCGTATTTTCTGTTCCTTCTGCAAGTGCGAGTAGCTTTTTGCCTGGACTTTCTTCATCCTGATAACCAGTTAGATAAACTGCATTCTTTTCATCTGTAACGAGATGCCTTGCATACCAAGCACTTGCTCCTCCTGTCAACATCCCAGATGAAGCAACAATACAGGCTGGGTTTCCTTGTACGATTGCATTCCTGTTTTTAGAGTCGACAGCGATACACCGTCCCTCCGTTAAAAAGGCATCGCCATTCGTACGAATACGATGGGCAACAGGGCCTTTTAAGTAATGTGGGTAATTTTTATAAACTCGACAAACTGGAGTAACAAGTCCATCCACATAGATTGGAAATGTCGGAATCAAACCTTTTTCCATATAAGCCTGTAGAATCAGCAGTATCTCCTGTGCTCGGCCAATCGCGAAGGCTGGAATTAAAGCAAATCCACCATTTTCAATTGTTGCCGCAACATTCTCTGCTAAACGTTTTTCTTCTGTATTACGATCCGTATGCAGGCGATTTCCGTATGTCGATTCCATGACGACAACATCTGGTCGGATATCGTCCGCAACCTTTGCACCAGGTATGGTTCTTCCACCGTTGAATGAAAGATCACCCGTAACCAAAATACGCTCACCGTTCCCCTCAATCAGAAACATAACAGCTCCGACAATATGCCCCGCACGATATGAGGTGATTTTGACACCAGCAATTTCTAAGACACCATTTGCTGGAAACACACGAATCTGCTGAAGGAAATTGTTCATTTGCTCTTCTGTATAAGGCACAAGCGATTCCGTCAAACGGCTTTGTTCAGTCAAAATTTTATAGGAATCCTTCATCATGATTTGCATTAAATCTGCTGTTGGTGGTGTCGAATAGACTGGCACATCTGGATACATTGCATGAATAACAGGCAATGCACCAATATGGTCAGCATGGGCATGCGTAATAATAACGATATCTGGTTTTGACAATTCGTCAAGCATCCCAAACATAGGCAAACTATTTTCTCCATGCATCCGCATCCCTGCATCGATTAAAATACTCACTTCTTCAAATTGAATATGTAAGCAAGAGGCACCAATTTCGTTTCCCCCACCTAATACAGTAACTTTCAAAAAGAAGCTCCTCTCTAATAAACGATTCATTTTCTCATAGTAAATAGTTCACGGCAACCACTTATTTCCCATTATCTCTTTTCTTTCTACTATCGATCATTAGTGTAACTGGGCCATCATTTGTTAGCTGTACGTCCATCATTTCGCCAAACACTCCAGTTTCAACATGAATGCCTTCTTGTTCTACAAAATGATTAAATGTTTCATACAATTGTTTTGCAGTATCGGCTTTAGCCGCTTCCATAAAATTAGGTCTTCTACCTTTAGTGCAATCACCATAAAGCGTAAACTGAGAAATGGAAAGGACGTCTCCACCAACATTTTTGACAGAAAAATTCATTTTCCCGTTCTCATCTTCAAAAATTCGGATATTTCCTATTTTATTTGCAAGATAAGATGCATCCTGGGGCGTATCATCATGCGTAACACCCAAGAGCACGACTAATCCACTATCTATTTTCCCTGTGACCTTTCCATTGACAGAAACATTCGCACTTCTAGCTCGTTGAATCACTGCCTTCACAGCAATGCGCTCCTTCACGTAGGTATTGTTTACTGCAGCATTCTAGTTACAGTGTATACATCCTTTATTTGTTTGATCCGATCCACAATTTTTCGCAAATGACTAATGTTATGAATTAGGATCGTAATGTGAATCAACGCCATCCTATTGCGATCCGATTTACCATTTACAGCTGTAATATTTGTTTTTGTTTCATTTACAGCCTGCAGAACTTCATTCAACAGACCACGGCGGTCATACCCTGATATTTCAAGATCTACATGGTATTGTTTACTTTGTGTAACTGAGTTTTCCCAATCCACCTGTAAAATGCGTTTTTTTGCTTCTTCCGTCTGAACATTCGGGCAGTCAACCCGATGCACAGACACCCCCCGACCTTTTGTTATATAACCGGTTATATTGTCACCAGGCACAGGGTTACAGCATTTAGATAGCCTTACAAGTAAGTTATCCACTCCTTCAACACGTACACCGGAGTCCTTTTTATAGGAGGGAGATGGTTTTTTTTCCGTTTTAATTCCTTCTAATGTTTGTTCTAAATGTTGTTCGTTATTTTGTTTTCGAATTTTCTCGGTTAGTCTTGTCGCAATTTGTGCAGCAGTAATTCCTTGGTATCCAACAGCAGCGAACATATCCTCTTCATTTGAAAAATTAAACTTTTCTGCTACACGTTTTAAATTTTCAGTTGTAAATACTTCCTTTAAATCAATATCTGCTGCTTTTACCTCTTTCTCAACTAAATCTCTGCCTTTCGCAACATTTTCATCCTTGCGTTGTTTTTTGAAAAACTGCTTTATTTTGTTCTTCGCTTGCGAAGTTTGTGTTAATTTAATCCAATCCTGTGAAGGGCCATAAGAGTGTTTAGAAGTCATAACTTCTACAATATCGCCTGTTTTAAGTACATAATCAAGTGGCTCCATCTTCCCATTAATCTTTGCTCCAATAGTATGATTGCCAACTTCTGTATGGATTCGATAAGCAAAATCAAGTGGTACAGAACCAGATGGAAGTTCGATTACGTCCCCTTTTGGTGTAAACACATATACCATGTCAGAAAACAAATCTACTTTTAACGATTCCATAAATTCTTCTGCATCATGTGTCTCATTTTGCCATTCTAAAATCTCTCTAAACCATGTTAACTTATCTTCAAATGAATTCTTTTGGTTGTTTAATTGTTTACCTTCTTTATACGCCCAATGTGCTGCAATCCCGAATTCAGCAATTTGATGCATTTCGTGTGTTCTGATTTGAACTTCTAGTGGATCTCCTTTTGGCCCAATGACTGTCGTATGCAAAGACTGATATAAATTCGGCTTTGGCATTGCAATATAATCTTTAAATCTTCCTGGCATCGGCTTCCAGCATGTATGAATGATTCCTAATACAGCATAACAATCCTTAATACTATTGACGACAATTCGAACAGCTAGCAAATCATAAATTTCGTTGAATTGCTTGTTTTGCAACACCATTTTTCGATAAATACTGTACAAATGCTTTGGTCTTCCAGACATCTCTGCTTTTATATTGACTTCTTTAAGCTGGGATTGCACTTCCGACATTACATCTTCTATATAAAATTCTCTTTCTTCCCGTTTTTGTTTCATAAGATGGACAATGCGATAATATTGCTGTGGATTCAAATACCTTAACGCCGTATCCTCTAACTCCCACTTTATCGTTGAAATACCAAGGCGATGTGCTAATGGTGAAAAAATCTCTAACGTCTCATTTGAGATTCTACGTTGCTTGTCAGGCGGAAGATGCTTTAGTGTACGCATATTGTGTAATCGATCGGCGAGCTTAATCAGAATTACACGAATATCCTTGGCCATGGCAACAAACATTTTACGGTGATTTGCCGCCTGTTGTGCTTCTTTTGATTTATATTTAATTTTGCCTAGCTTTGTTACACCATCCACTAGCATCGCAACTTCATGGCCAAACTCTGTTTCTAGTTTTTCGATCGTCACATTTGTATCCTCAACAACATCATGTAAGAAACCGCCCGCAACTGTCTCCGGATCTAATTCCAAGTGTACCAATATACTGGCAACTTGAACTGGATGAATGATATAGGCTTCTCCAGACTTCCTAAATTGTCCTTCATGAGCAGAATGTGCATACTCATATGCACGCCGAATAAAGGCTGTATCATCACTTGAGAGATATTTGCCAGCTTGTTCCATTACATCATCTGCTGTCAAAATTTGATCTTTCGACATTTCATCACCTTAATTTCTATTACTACCTCCACGAACGAACATGGTGGTTGTATTGTTATGCTCAGACGCTTGTCCAGATTAAAAAACTCGGGCATCCATTTCATTTAACATGAATCCCGCTACTTATTTCTTTATATTATCAAAAAATTCGTCAAAAATGTAAAGTAATACAACAATGATGTGTCCGAACAAAACTTTCTTTTTATAGAGGATGAGGAGTACTTACAAACAAGCACTCCTCACTCCGTTTAATATTCTGTTAATGTAAGTACATTATAACCATCTAGTTTTTCTCTGCCATTCAAGTAAGTGAGTTCAACTAAGAAAGCACAACCAACTACAATACCGCCAAGCTGTTCGACTAATTGAATTGTTGCTTCGATCGTCCCACCTGTTGCAAGTAAGTCATCTGTAATGAGCACACGTTGCCCAGGCTTAATCGCATCTTTATGGATGGTTAACACATTTTTACCATATTCAAGGCCGTATTCCACCTTTATTACTTCCCGTGGCAATTTGCCTTCTTTTCGAACCGGGGCAAAACCAACCTCTAGGGCATAGGATACTGGACAGCCTATGATAAACCCACGAGCTTCTGGTCCAACTACTAAATCAATGTCTTTTTCCTTTGAAAATTCTACAATTTCGTCGACCGCAGATTTAAATGCTTTTCCATCATCCATTAATGTCGTAATGTCTTTAAACTTGATTCCCTGCTTCGGCCAATCTTCAACTACTGTAATATATTTTTTATAATCCACTCATTACTTCCTCCTTCAATGATGCAGGTGCTTTCATGTTCTCTTGCAGCCAATTTTTTAATTGCGTATAGTTTGAATAGTAAAGGATTTCTTCCAAATCTAATTGTTGCAGTCTTTGTTGATATAATTCAGATTCGGTCAAATCCTTTTTTGTCGGTTTCGATATAGGATATAAAATACCATCTTCTATTTTAACAAACTCCAATTCAAAAAACACTTTTGAGATGAACTTTATTTTATCAACAGACCAACCTTTAAAAGCAGCCAGCTTGTCCAACTCTTTTTCAAAGTGAAACTGTTTTCTTTTTAACATCATTGCATAAAACCATTTAAATTCTTCCCTGGTTGGGATACCTTTTAAATAGGAACCTCCATCTAATTGATAACATGCAAATATTCTTTCTGGACGTATGTCTGCAACTATTTCGGATAGATCGTCTAATGTAGCAGGCATTTCTAATAAAATGAGATCCTTTACATGTGCGTTATTGATCCCTTGGTTCATCACTTCCTGATAGGACAGAACGGGAACACTTAGTTCGTGTAACCTAGGTGGATGTTCTTTAAGTTGAATAGCTAGTGCTGTTTCAGGTAATACATGTGCTACCTGCTTTTCGATAGAACGTACGCCGCGATAATCAAATAGTTGCCATTCTGGTATTTCAAAATCTTTTAACATGATTTGTACCTTTTGACGACCATTCCATTCATTAATTCCTAGTTCCCCAACTGCATGAATCATCGAACTTTTTGAAATTTGGTGGTACAGGTTACCCATACCAAAACCAACACCATCAAGCAGTGCTTGTCCATTGGCCATGGTGAGCTTTAAATGATTCTGTCTACTGCCGATTTGTCTTATTTCCTTTACGGATCCCTTTACAAAGAATAAAGGCTTTGGATTACCCATACCAAATGGTGCTAGTTTTTCTATTTCCGCAATACCCGAAATAGAAAGCGCATCTATATCTGTCGTTGCATCAATAGAAAGAACTGGTTTAAAATCCTCAGGAGACAGCTGTCGATCAGCAATAGCATGTAATTTGTTTCGTACGATATCAATACGATCGATCGGAAGGGTCATTCCCGCAGCCTGAGCATGACCTCCGAAACGGGTAAAATGTTCTCTTATTTCCATACAGCTTGAAAAAAGGTCAAAAGCATCAATACTGCGTGCAGATCCTTTAGCTTCCCCTTTTTGCGGGTGAATAGATAGAACGATTGCTGGGCGATCGAATTTCTTTACAAGCTTTGATGCGACAATTCCTAAAACGCCCTCATTCCATCCTTCTTTTGCGACAATAATGACATCTGCATCTCCTGCTGTTTCGTTTACCATTTGTTCTGCTTCTTTTGCAATTTCAGATACAATCACTTGACGCTCCTGGTTCACATCTTGTACAAAGGCGGCTAGTTCCACTGCTTGGTCCATATCTTTTGTCAGTAATAAATCAACGGCAGGATTTGCTTCTTGTAGACGACCAACTGCATTCATTCTCGGACCAATCATAAACCCTATCTGTTCTTCTGTGATCGGACCTTCTATGTTGCATACCTTTTTTAGAGCCTTAATACCTGGCCTGTTTGAATTCGAAATTGCTTTTAAACCAAAATGAGCAAGAACCCTATTCTCAGCAACCAAAGGAACCAAATCAGCAATCGTTCCAATCACTACTAAATCGAGTAACTGGGAAGGAAAATAACCTAATAGATGTTGTGCGAATTTAAAAGCAACTCCAACACCAGCTAGTTCTTTAAAAGGATACTCCTTTGAACACTTTGGATGTATGATTGCAAATGCTGTCGGGATGTCTTTCTGTGCCTCATGGTGATCTGTAATAATCAAATCAATCCCTAACTGTTTCGCAACTTCCGCCTCCTGAACCGCTGCAATTCCATTGTCAACAGTAATAATGAGCTGGAACCCTTGTTCTTTCGCTTCTTTAAATGCAACTTCATTCGGGCCATAGCCTTCTGTAAAACGATTTGGAATATAAAATTCACATATAGCACCAAGTTCTAAAAGCGCCTCCATCATCACCGCAGTGGAGCTCACCCCATCTGCATCATAATCACCATAAACAAGAATGTGTTCTTTGTTAGCAATTGCTTCTTTCACACGTAAACAAGCCTTATCTATATCATGCAATAAGCCTGGATCATGTAAGTGATTTAGATCAGGATGTAAAAAACGGGCTGCCTGATCTGCCGTTGTGATACCACGTTGCCACAACAATTGCTTCGTGAGGTCCGAATCGATCATTTGATCTAGTGGGCTTACATCGGCTTTTGTTTCATTATATGTATAATTCCAATTTGCTTGGCTTCGTAACATAAATTCACCCCTAACTCACTCATTATACTAGAGTGCGTTAGGGGGAAGCAAATAGATTCTTTCGTTTATCTTACTCTTGATCTCCTTGTGCTTGATCATTCTCCATTGGTTTTTGTTTGTCCTCTGCATCGGTCTCGGTAGGATTACCCTCTAATGTTTCCTTTAATCGTTTGTTTTCCTGCGTTAACGTTTTTATCTCACGCTGGAGCCGAATCAATTTCACTGCACCAACAGCTGCTGTAATCACTCCACCCATTAATACGGATATTAAAATAACGAGAACAAGAGGTGCCTCTCCATTGCCAAATAAATAGTTAACTTGCACTGGATCTACATTTATCACCGCAAAAATAGCGACAAACACAGCAAATACTAAGGCTAAAATAATATTCGTTTGTCCTCTCAAATGAATCCCTCCTCTTACACTTGGGGTCTATCCGTGTTTTTTTTCTGTCCATACACAATTGGCTTTTCTTTTATCTTTTTCCCGCGCCATACAAGCCATAATTGAGCTGCAATGAATAGTGAACTATAGGTTCCAGCAAACAACCCAATGACCAATGCAAGAGAAAACGTAAAGATCGATGTTGCACCAAATAACAAAAGTGCTAACGCTGCGATGATCGTTGTAATGGTCGTATTAATACTTCTTGTTAACGTCTGCATTAAACTTTTGTTTACAATTGCTGCGAGCTCTTTGAATGATTTAACACGTTTTTTCAGTTTTAGATTTTCCCTAATTCGATCAAACGTTACAATCGTATCGTTAATCGAATACCCGACGATCGTCAATACGGCGGCGATAATGGTAATGTCAAATTCCATTCTTGTAATACTAAATAACGCAAGAATGAAAAAGGCATCGTGTAATAGTGCAATAATTGCCGTTAATGCAAAATAAAACTCAAATCGAAGCGTAACATAAATAATAATTCCAATTGAAGCATAGATAACAGCCATGACGGCATTTTTCGCAAGCTCTTGGCCGACAATTGGTGATACGGTGCTTACGTTTGGTTCATTTCCATATTTATTGTCAAACGCTTCTTTTATTTCGGCGATTTTTCCCTTTGATAAAACCGTATCAAATCTAGCAACTGCTATTTCCTGTTCATCACCAGAAATAACTACTTTATTTGGAGTTGCTTCAAGAGCATCAAATTCTTGTTCGATCTCTTCACTCGTTAAGCTGTTTCCTGCCAACACTTCTACTCTTGATCCACTTGTAAAGTCAATTCCAGGATTCAATTGAAAAATAAGCATGGATAGGATTCCTGCTAGGATTAAAAAGCCAGAAACTGCAAAATATTTTTTTCGATTTTTTACAATATCAAACTGGCGCCCAAATACTTTTGGTTCAACTTCTGACTTATCGGCTATGTCCTGTATTTGATCTTGTTTTACACCAAACCAGCCTGGACGTTTATTTAGAAATTTACTTTTTATCCATAATCCAATAAAAAGTCTTGTCGCATACACTGACGTTAAAAAGCTAACTAAAATACTAATAATTAACATGGTAGCAAAACCTTTAACAGAGCTTGTCCCAAATACGAACAAGACAGCAGCAGCGAGCAATGTCGTTATATTTGCGTCTAGTATTGTCGCCAAAGAACGACTGTTTCCCGCTTTAAAGGCAGAGATCATTGTTTTTCCAGATTTTAATTCTTCCTTTATTCGTTCATATGTAATGATATTTGCATCAACAGCCATCCCTACACCTAAAATGAGAGCAGCTATTCCAGGGAGAGTGAGTACACCATTTAACAATTCAAACACAAGAAGAATAAGGTAAATATAAATGGCTAACGTAACAACAGAAATCGCACCTGGAAGTCGATAGTATCCAATCATGAATAGGAAGACAAGAATAATTCCAACAAATCCTGCAAACACTGTTTTATCCATTGCCTGAAGCCCAAACTGTGCACCTACAGATGTCGAATACATTTCCGTTAAGTTGACTGGCAACGAGCCAGCGTTAATAATATCAGCTAAACGTTGTGCTGATTCTACTGAAAAGTTTCCAGTAATCATGACATTAGACGTGTACAATGTCTCCGAAACACTAGGTGCCGAAATGTACTTCGGATCTTCTTTCGTTACTTCTTGTGCAAACGCATCCTCTTTTTCGTAATCCATCCAAATGACAAGTTTGTTATCAGCATATGGGGTTTCACTGTTACTCATTTTCGAAATAGTTTTCGTAACATCCGCAAATTTAGAAGCATCTTTTACTTTTAGCGTTACCATTGGTTCTTTCGTTGTAGGATGAAAGTCTTGTTTTGCACTCCCTTCTACTATGTCCGTACCATTTAAATATTCCTTATCATTTACATCTCTAAAAGATAGCCTGGCAGAAGTTGATAATAGTTCCCTTGCTTCGGTTTGATCTTGAATTCCAGCAAGCTGAACGCGGATCCGATTTTCCCCTTCTATGTCAATATTTGTTTCACTAATACCAAGCACATTTACACGTTCACTTAATGCTTGTGTGGTCGCTTCTAACATTTGTTGATTTAACTCTTGGTTTTCATCAACTGGTTCTACCTCATAGAGAATCTCAAATCCACCTTGCAAATCCAACCCTAAATTGATGTCTTTTGTAATTCCAGTAATCGTTGTTCCAATCGTTCCGGCAAACAATAATACGATTAGAAAAAAGGCAACGATTCTCCCTCTCTTTGTCATGTTGTATGTGCCTCCTTCTCTCCTGTTCCAATATATTCCTATGTATAACGTGATGAATACGCACTATTATAGAAAAAATTTACATCCTATGTCAATGATCACCCATTTTCATTCCAATCATCATTTTCTGTGAGTGCAGCGATCGAAGCTAATAAATCATCATCTTGGTAAGCTTCAACTGTTAAATAGCTCAAATAAATAGTTGACCCTAAATGTAAGATGTCCTCTGCTATTTGATGAAGACGTTTTTGTGGATCGCCTTTCCAAACTTTTTTCACCAAACATTTCCACACTTCTTCTTGTGAAGTACGGGAATAGCCCATTTGTTTCAATTCATCTACCTTACTGGAAAGGACAGGCTCCATCTGGTTCTTCCATTCACTTACACGTTTTATTTCCATTTACACTTTCCTCCTTATGTACCCGAAACTCCACTTCAAAAGAAATTTGTGAAAGCATGTCATGCTTGGCCCATCTATTCGCATATACATTCATTGTATATGAAAATTACTTTTTTGAGAAGGCAGGTCGTCATTATGACCAAGCAAAGTTTTTTACATGGTACCCTTATCCTAATTTTAGCTGGATTAATCACACGATTTTTAGGGTTCATAAATAGAATTGTAGTTGCAAGGCTAATGGGAGAAGAGGGAGTAGGACTATACATGATGGCACTCCCTACTTTATTTTTAATTATTACGTTGACCCAATTTGGACTACCTGTTGCTATTTCAAAACGTGTGGCAGAAGCAGAGGCCTATGGGAATATAAAAAAAATAAAACAAATTCTCGTCATTTCATTAATTATTACTGGGACGTTAAGTATTATTTTTACAATTGGCATGATACTTTTAGCCCCTTTTGTTGCAACTACCTTACTGACCGACGAAAGAACCCTATACCCGCTAATTGCGATAAGTCCGATCGTGCCGATTGTTGCGATTACATCCGTATTAAGAGGATATTTTCAAGGGCGACAAAACATGAAACCGCAAAGTATTGCGCTCGTTATTGAGCAAGTAGTACGGATATCTTGTGTTGCATTATTTGTTAAAATTTTTCTGCCATACGGTGTTGAATTTGCAGCAGCTGGTGCAATGTTTTCCGTTATTCTCGGAGAATTGTTTTCCTTATTATTCTTAATTTGGATGTTTCGTAATAGTAAGCGCATGAAATTAAGAAGATATTTTTTCAGCTATATGAAGTCTGGAAAGAGTACATTACAGGAATTAATGTCCATTGCATTGCCGAGTACAGGGAGTAGAATGGTCGGCTCTTTGTCTCATTTTTTTGAACCCATTCTCGTTTCCCAAAGCCTTGCAATTGCAGGTATTCAAACCGCAGTTGCTACCAAGCAATATGGAGAGTTAACTGGTTATGCAATGCCACTTCTCTTTTTACCGACATTTATTACAAATTCTCTATCGATTGCACTTGTTCCTTCTATTAGTGAAGCAGGTGCAAGAAATAATCCAAATCTTATTCATTATCGGATCCATCAGGCAATCCGGATTTCCTTTGCATCTGGTGCTCTTGCAACGATTGTCTTAACCCTTTATTCTGTTCCAATTCTTTCATTTATGTATGGGTCAACAAATGCAAATAAATTTCTCGTTCTAATGGCGCCTTTTTTTATTTTACTATATTTCCAAGCACCATTAAATGCTGCACTGCAAGCACTTGATTTGGCAAAACCGGCAATGTGGAATAGTTTAATTGGAGCTGTTGTGAAATTCATCGTATTAATTGCATTAGCCTCAAATGCTACATTTGGAATTATGGGGGTTGCCTTAGCTATAATTGTTGGAGTCGTTCTTGTCACCTTTCTTCATCTAGCAACACTGATTAAAGCTATTTCTTTCCGCATTCCCATGATAGACATCATGAAAATGGTGTTATTAATGGGGTCAACATGGTGGGCTGGAGATATGCTTAAGACGATTCTCCCTGGGTTTGAATCGTCCGTACTTACACTTGGCTTTTCCTTGACGATCCTAACTAGTTTATATATCATCTTGCTCTTTGTTTTCCAATTTATTACAAAAGAAGAACTGAAACAAATCCCTTATTTAAATCATTTACTATCCTAACACGCACTGTAAAAGCGCTTATCGATACATTGTCGATAAGCGTTTTATTACTTTTTTTCATTTTTTTCATCTATATACCAATTGTTGTTTTCGTCAATTGAACAAAACGATATGTCCTCGATGGATGGATAACCTTTTGCTTGCAATTGACTTGCAAGCCACTTTTTAGAGTGATTTATTTTATTCAATGCGTCTGTTTGTATTTTACCGTCCAAAATCAAGGGTACAACAAACCCTTTCGCATCCGAACTCGTGTCACTGGACTTTGTCGCCTTTTCAAAAATAGAAAGCTTTCCCGAAGGTTCCAGTATGGCAAATTCAACATCTTGTACACTCTTTGTACCGTTTTGTCGTAACTGCATTAGTAGATCATCGAAATTATACCGCTGTTTTTTCATCTCGTGCTCATCAATTTTACCTCTAGATACTATGATAGATGGTTTTCCTTCAAACCATTTTCTAAACAATTTACTTTTTAGTGAAATCCATGCGGTAAGCCGTTGTATTGCTAATAACACTAACATTGGTACGACAGATCGCATTACCGACTCTTTAGGATCCTCAATCGAAAATACTGCCATCTCTGCTACCATAATGAACACAACAAGATCAAGAATCCCTAATTCTCCTATTTCTCTCTTCCCCATCAATCGAAAAATGATAACAATCAAGATATATGTTCCGATCGTTCGTAAAATAATTTTACCTATCTCTAAATCCAAATGCTGCCCACTTCCCTTATTTCTTTTACGGTCATTATTCCCTTTTTTAAATGAAATATGTGATCATGTAAATGATTGGGAAAATGGTAATAAATATCGAATATAAATATAGATCATTGATAAGATAATGGAAACAAGAACTAGAGGAATCCCATATAGCAAAAAACGAACAAATGGTAAGCGTTGACCAGAGCCTTCAGCAAGGCCAGCTACTACAACGTTTGCTGATGCACCAATAAGCGTTCCATTACCACCGAGACATGCACCAAGAGCCAATGACCACCATAGTGGATTTAAATTAGCCATCCCATACGACTGGAACTCTTCGACAACAGGGATCATTGCGGCAACAAATGGAATATTGTCCACAATCCCTGAGAATATTCCAGCAGTCCACAAGATGAGAAAAGAGGTTTTAGTCAAGTCTCCTTCTGTTGCCCACATAATGCCTCTTGCTAATTCATCAATAACCCCGACTTTTTCTAGGCCACCTACTAACATGAACAGTCCAATAAAGAAAAATAATGTAACCCACTCAACTTCTTGAAAAACTTTTTCTGAACCAGCTTCCTTGTCGGTTAACAAAAGCAAAAGTAATGCACCAAAAGCCGCAACGGTAGTCAGTTCAATATGAATAATTGGATGTAATAAAAAACCAGAAATGGTAAGCAATAATACAGTTATAGACTGGTAAAGCATTGGTGTTTTTTTTAAATATTCCTCTGCATTCATTTGCATTAATTTTACGGTGTTATTTTCGTTTCTAATGAGCTGTCTCCGAAACAAAAATATGATAGATGTGATCATGATGACAAAGATCACAAAAACGATCGGAGCCAAATTCGTGATAAAAGATAAAAAGGTTAGATGTTCAACAGCTTGGCCAATCATAATGTTTGGTGGGTCTCCGATTAGGGTTGCTGTTCCCCCTATATTGGCACTAAAAATAATCGTCAATAGATATGGAAACGATGGTAATTGTAACAGCTTCGTTAAGGTTAACAAAATCGGTACAAATAATAAAACGGTTGTAACATTATCCAGAAGTGCTGAACCGATTGCCGTCAGAACCCCTGTTCCAAGTAGAAGAGGAATAGGTTCCCCTTTCACTTTTTGTGCAAAGCGGATCGCAATATATTCAAACAACCCCGTTTTTTTCGTTATCGAAACGAGTATCATCATAGAAAACAGTAATGTTACCGTATTCCAATCAATATAACTAGTGAAAGCCTGTTCCCATTCATACACCCCAGACAATAAAAGCAAAACGCCTCCGGAAAGGGAAACTAGAGCTCGGTTCATTTTTTCAGTCATTATAAAAAAATAACTTACAACAAAAATGGTGATCGCGATGGTGGCAGACATACGTTGTCCCCTTTCATTTACGACTTGTCAACATATAGCAAATCGCTGCGGATGTTCATGATTAGCGACTCACTTACTCAGATAAGACAAGTTACATATCCTTTTATATATGTATTCACGAACACCCAAAATATTTTATTCTAATTTCATTTCTTCAGAATAAAATGTAGCAAGTGGACAAACACGGGGAGGGATTAAATTGGTTAAATCACGTTTTACGGCACTTTTATATGGTTGGATTGTCATTTTTGCAGTTATGCTTGTAGCTAGCCTAATTCTTGCACTCTTACTACGGTTTACAACCATCGGATCTTCTACTTTAGACTGGGTGACACTAACAGTAAGTTTGATTGCCTTGTTTTCTGGTGGAGTTGCATCGGGAATAAAAGGAAAAGAAAAGGGATGGATATTAGGCGGGAGTACTGGGCTAGGCTTTATCCTATTCGTTTTATTGTATCAATATCTTGGATTTCAAAAAGGATTTAGCGCTGATCAGATGATTACGCAAGGTGGCTTTTTAATTGCTGCATTATTTGGTGGCATCTTAGGAGTAAATCTTAGCAATGAAAAAAAGGAACAAACATAGGAATAAGAAAGTGCGGGCCCCCGTTTTCAACACGGGCGGTTCGGTGTTGCTGCGCACATCAGATTTATGAGGACGCGTGCGCTTGGTTTTTGAACCCATATGCGTCTTCATCGCTCTTATGACGACGCATGCACTCGGTTTTTGAGCCCGTATGCGTCCTCATTGCTCTTATGACGACGCGTTCGAGCGGGTTTTGAGCCTGTATGTGTCTTCATTGCTCTTATGACGACGCGTTCGAGCGGGTTTTGAGCCTGTATGCGTCTTCATTGCTCTTATGACGACGCGTTCGAGCGGGTTTTGAGCCTGTATGTGTCTTCATTGCTCTTATGACGACGCGTTCGAGCGGGTTTTGAGCCTGTATGCGTCCTCATTGCTCTTATGACGACGCGTTCGAGCGGGTTTTGAGCCTGTATGTGTCTTCATTGCTCTTATGACGACGCGTTCGAGCGGGTTTTGAGCCTTTAAAGTCATTCATAGAATTACAATAAAAAATGCACAAGAGATTTCATAGAGGAATTCTCTTGTGCATTTCTATTGTTATTCTGTTGTTGGTTACCTTAAAGTGCGTGTTCAAAAAGTCGCCGTATTATTGAAGACGCAGATGTCAGCATTTAATCCTGATTTACAACTTCTCTAACTGCGGAACGGTCGTATGTAAGCTTCGTACCATCTTCCACTGTAAGTACAATGTTCCCTTCATTCACAGCATGAACAGTTCCATGCAACCCACCAATGGTCACGATCTTGTCACCCTTTTTAAGATCAGATTGCATCTCGCGGACTTTCTTTTGTTTTTTTTGTTGCGGACGTATAAGAAGGAAATAGAAAATCACAAACATTAAAATAATTGGTGATAACTGAACTAGTAAATCCAACTGTTTTCCCCCTTTCTATTTAAAAGTTTTTAGCATCTGGTTTATTAAAACCATATAGTTCAAAGAATTCATTTCTGAAATCTCCAAGTCGATCGTCTAAAATCGCTTGACGAACTTGCTTCATTAATTCTAACAGAAAATATAGATTATGATAAGTAGTTAATCGAAAACCAAATGTTTCATTGTTTTTGATGAGGTGTCGAATATAAGCACGCGTATAGTTTTTGCACACATGACAGTCACAGTTCTCATCAATTGGACTAAAGTCTCGTGCAAATTTAGCATTTCTTATTACTAGTCTTCCCATGGATGTCATACAGGTCCCATTTCTAGCAATCCGAGTTGGTAGAACACAATCAAACATATCAATTCCTCTAATCGCTCCATCGATAAGTGAATCAGGCGACCCAACCCCCATTAAATAGCGTGGCTTGTTTATTGGAAGTAGTGGTGTGGTAAATTCTAAAACTTTGTTCATAACATCTTTCGGTTCACCAACGGATAAGCCACCAATTGCATATCCTGGAAAATCTAAAGAAGTTAAATCCTTTGCGCTTAGCTTTCTTAAATCCTCGTATTCACCACCTTGTACAATGCCAAACAATCCTTGATCATTTGGTCTCGTATGTCCAGAAAGGCACCGCTCTGCCCACCTGCTTGTCCTTTCTACAGAACTCTTCATATATTCATATGTAGCAGGATATGGTGGACATTCATCAAATGCCATCATAATGTCGGACCCTAATGCATTTTGGATATGCATCGCTTTTTCTGGTGACAAAAAAAGCTTTTCGCCATTAATATGATTGCGAAAATGGACACCTTCCTCTTCAATATGTCTCAAATCACTGAGACTAAATACTTGAAAACCACCTGAGTCCGTCAAAATAGACCCATTCCAATTCATAAAGGAATGTAGCCCACCAGCCTCCTGAATGATGTCCTCACCAGGTCTCAACCAAAGGTGATAGGTATTAGAAAGAATAATCTTAGCCCCTATCTCTTCTAATTCCTCAGGACTCATTGTTTTTACTGTTGCTAATGTTCCAACAGGCATAAAAATTGGTGTCTCGAATGATCCATGGGGAGTGTGTACCTTGCCAAGTCTTGCCCCTGTTTGCTTACAGGTTTTTATTAATTCGTAGGTGATTGGTTGCATGTTATTTTCCCTTTCTCTTCTTCTACTAAGCTGCATTTAAGAGGTTGTTCAAAAAGTCACCAAATGATAAGCAGCGCATCTCAGGCCCACACGATGTGGGTCATGCAGGCGTTGCCACAGGACGTGGCGGTCTTAGCCTGTATTCCTTAAATGGCTTGTTTTTCCGTTACTCACATATTAAAAGCATACGCTGCGCTACTCAAAACTACGACGCCTCGACCTGCTTGCTTCTTATTTGCCGACTTTTTGAACACGTATTTAAAGAATCAACATGGCGTCGCCGAAACTAAAAAATCGATAACGTTTCGCAACTGCTTCCCGATAAGCCGTTAACACAAAATTCCTTCCAGCAAATGCACTGACAAGCATGATGAGCGTTGATTTTGGTAAATGAAAGTTCGTTATTAAGCCATCTACAGCTTTAAATTGATATGGTGGATAAATAAATATATTTGTCCATCCACTATCTTCCTTAAACACGCCATTATGATCTCTCGCAATCGTTTCTAGCGTTCTGGTTGATGTTGTACCAACAGAAATAATTCGCCCTTTATTCTTTTTTATTCGATTAAGCTGTTCCGCTGTTTCCTTTGACATTTGATAAAATTCTGCATGCATTGTATGTTCTTCGATAGCGTCAACACTTACTGGCCGAAATGTGCCAAGACCTACATGTAACGTAATATAGGCGATCTCTATCCCTTTTTTCTCCATATCATTTAATAATTCCTTTGTAAAATGAAGGCCTGCTGTTGGGGCAGCTGCTGACCCTTCTTCTTTAGCATAAACTGTTTGATATCTTTCTCGATCAGGCAGTTGTTCCTTAATATAGGGAGGAAGTGGCATTTCTCCTAACTGATCAAGAACCTCCATAAAAATACCCTCATATTCAAACCGAAGCACGCGGCCGCCGTGCTCCATTTCCTCTACACAAGTTGCTCGTAACTTTCCATTACCGAAAGAGAGAGTTGTATTTTCTTTTACCTTTTTGGCAGGTTTTACAAGCACTTCCCAATCATCCTGTTGCAGTTGCTTCAACAGTAATACTTCTACCTTTGCACCCGTATCCTCTTTTAGTCCATATAGCCTAGCAGGAAAGACTCGTGTATCATTTAACACAATACAGTCCCCTTCATCCAGATAATCCAGGATATCAAAAAAATGCCTGTGCTCGATTTCAGCCTTATCCCGCTGCATCACAAGCATTCGTGATGTTTCCCTGTTGAGTAAAGGTGTTTGAGCGATTAGTTCTTCTGGTAGATCAAAATCAAAATCGTCAATATTCATATGCACCGATCTCCTTACGCATTTTAACGGAATTTTCCGATCACATAAAATAGTAGTGAAAGAATGATACTAACAACAATAGATGTCATAATCGGAAAATAGAATGTGAAATTACCTTTTTTAATGCTAATATCACCTGGAAGTTTACCAATAATACCCCAGATCAGGCCAATGATAATAAACACAACCCCTATTAAGATAAAGATTTTTCCGAATCCGGTCAACCTTTTGGCACCTCCCGTTTAAAATGTTTATATGCTTTAGGTGTGAGCATTCTACCTCTTGGTGTACGTTGAATAAAACCAATTTGTAATAAAAAAGGTTCATAAACATCTTCAATGGTTTGCGATTCCTCACCAATGGTGGCTGCAATCGTGTCTAAGCCAACAGGACCTCCATTAAAGCCATCCATTATGTTTAGTAATAGCTTATGATCAATATGATCCAGACCTGCCGCATCAACCTGAAGCATTTGTAGTGCCTGTTGGGTGGTTTCTTTTGAAATTTCACTTTCTCCCTTAACCTGTGAAATGTCCCGAACACGCTTTAACAAACGATTTGCAATTCTAGGTGTCCCCCTTGATCTTCGGGCAATCTCTATTGCAGCATCCTTTTGAATAGGAGCCGCAAAAATCTCAGCAGTTCTTTCGACAATGGAACAAAGATCTTCCACTTGATAAAACTCCAGTCTGCTCAACACACCAAACCTATCCCTTAGTGGCGCTGACAAAAGCCCTGCCCTTGTTGTTGCACCAACTAATGTAAATGGAGGAAGATCTAGCCGAACCGAGCGTGCACTTGGTCCAGATCCAATCACAATATCAAGAAAAAAGTCCTCCATCGCAGGATATAGTACTTCTTCAACGGTCCTAGGAAGACGATGAATCTCATCAATAAATAAAACATCTCCAGCCTCTAAAGAAGAAAGGATGGCTGCTAAATCGCCAGCACGTTCGATAGCTGGTCCAGAAGTGGAACGAAATTGAACCCCAAGCTCATTTGCGATAATGGAAGCTAACGTCGTTTTCCCAAGACCTGGAGGCCCATATAACAAGACATGATCCAATGGTTCGTTTCTCATTTTTGCCGCTTCAATAAAAATGCTTAAATTTTCCTTTACTTTTTGTTGTCCAATGTATTGTTTTAATGATGTTGGACGAAGACTGTACTCAACTGTTTGATCTTCTTCCTGAACATCACTAGAAATCATTCGCTCCTCCACGCGATCACCTCTTTACCCCTTTTGCATCATTAGTGCAAGTCCTTTGCGTACAAATTCATCGGTATTGGCATGCTGCTCTTTTTTCAGTATCGGCAAAATTGGCTTCAGTTCCTTGTCTGAATAACCAAGAGCTTTCATTGCTTCCACCGCATCTTCTATTGCAACACTTTTGTCTAATTCTAATGGATGCGTCTCTTCATTTCCCTCAACAATGCTTTCAGTTGTATCAACGAAAGGTAGCTTACCTTTTAAATCTAACATCATTTGGCGTGCTGTTTTTTTTCCGACCCCAGAAAAGCTTGTTAAATATTGTTCATCTTCTCGTTCAATCGCTGCAACAAAATCTCCAACCTTTGCTGTGCTTAATATGGACAAAGCACCTTTTGGACCAATACCTGATACATTTAGTATTTTTGAAAATAAGGCTTTTTCTTCCGTTTTCTTAAATCCATACAATATTTGTGCATCTTCTCGTACATAATGAAAGGTATATATTTTTACTTCGCTTCCAATTTCCCCTTGAAACACAAATGGATTTGGACAAAATATTTGATAACCAATCCCATGTGATTCTACAATCACCGCTTGGTCTTCGATATGAATTAACGTCCCTTTTATGTATGCTATCATACGATTTCTCCTCTATCACGTTTTTCCTATTTTTCATTCTACCACACAATCGTATGTTCGTGTAGAAAGAAGAGAAACTCTACGTGCTTAAAGTACAAAAAAAGCCTCAATTCATATGAGGCTTTTTGTTAACTAGTAACAGATCTTGAAGGTGACATCCCCCTAAAGGCTTCGAGCACATATTGATAGACATCTTTAGAGTCAATTTTAATACCATTATTTAACTGTTGCAATTGATAAGTCTCTAATTTTTTTGTATCAATATGATAAAATGTCTGAATTACTTGTTCGTCCATTGGTCGCCCTTCAAAAATGGTAAGCTGTCCGTTTTGCAAACCAAAGTAGCCATTTTCCTTTAAATAAGGGGAAATATCACGAATTTCTTTTCGGAAAGTAACTTCACCTTTCCCTTGATTCACTACTTCCCAACCATCATAAAACGCCCAAAAATCCTGCATTGCCCAAATTGTCTCCGTATGGGAAGTTTCCTCTATCTTTCCATCAATATATTGCTTTTGAAGGATGACACTAAGTTTTAATGGATCCTTTAATACAGCCTCCTCTTTAGCGGCTAATTCTTTATCCGTACTTCCACCTTCTATTGGATAAGCAAGCCCTACCATTCCTACAAAACCTACTCCCAGTATAAATGTAAAAGTAAACAGTATTAACTTACGCTTCATTTAGTTTCCCACCTTTTGTAAATACAATTATTCCTATTTTAGTTATCACCAGAAACAGGAATTTTATCCATTCTTCATTTATTTTTTAGGTGGGAGAAAATACGCATTTAAAGAGGTTGTTCAAAAAGTCACCAAATGATAAGCGGCGCATCTCTTCGTTGGCTTGTTTTTCCGTTACTCACGTATTAAAAGCATACGCTCCGTTACTCAAAACAGCGCCGCCTCGACCTGCTTGCTTCTAATTTGCCGACTTTTTGAATACGTATTTAAAGCTGATCTAATAATTCGTCATCAACGTCCATATTATGGTAAACATCCTGAACATCTTCTATATTTTCTAGCATTTCCACTAGGTTAAGCATACTTTTTGCTTCTTCTTCATTTAATTGTGTGTATGTTTCTGGAATCATCGTTACCTCGGCTGTTTCTAACACATAGCCGTTTTCCTCTAGTTGTTTTCTTACCTCATTAAACTTTTCTGGTTCCGTATAAATTTCATATGCTTCATTCGAAGTCTCCATTTCTTCAGCGCCAGCCTCGATTGCCTCAAGCATGATTTCATCTTCATCTGCTGCAGTTTGAACCCGATCTATGACGATGTACCCTTTTCGGCTAAACATAAATGCTACACAACCATTTTCACCAAGGTTTCCACCGTTTTTACTAAAAGCATGCCGAACTTCCGCTGCTGCACGGTTTTTATTATCGGTTACAATCTGAACCATGACAGCCGTTCCTCCTGGGCCATATCCTTCATAGATCAATTCCTCATAACTAACACCGTCAAGGTTACCAGTTGCTTTTTTAATTGCTCGATCTATGTTTTCATTAGGCATATTATTTATTTTCGCTTTATCTACTGCAAGTCGTAAAGAAGGGTTCATATCGGGATCCCCTCCACCTTCCTTTGCAGCAATGAAAATATCTTTGGCAAGCTTCATAAAAATTTTACCGCGTTTCGAATCTTGTGCATTCTTTCGTCTCTGAATGTTTTTCCACTTAGAATGGCCAGCCATTGGACATTCTCCTCTCTCCATTTTTACGTTTACTATATCATAAAAAGGAACATAAGTAGAAGAAATCCCCAAAACACGTTCAATGTGTGATGGGGATTTCTACTTGTTACTTACCTGTACCAAATAATTTGTCTATATTCGTTTGGGTCTTAGCGGTGTGTCTGCTTGTTTTACCGAGAATTTAGGTTTCGGATCTTGTTCCAATAAACGTCTTCCGTGAAAACCTCGATTTCTCTGTTTGGCACTATTTTCTCCACTATGCTCTTAATCTCATCTTCTACATCAAGGTTGCCTTCTTGGTGTAACATGACTGCCACTATCACTTTTTCATCTGTCACGAATGCCTGTGTCAACTTGACTTCTTCTAATTTGTTAATTTCTCGAATAACAGCTGCAGACTCTTCATTATAAAAACGGTCTTCATAATCTTGGCCATCTGGCTTGTCGATATCCTTTAAATAGCCATCCAAGTCTCCGCCTCTTTCATAATCATCGTCTTTCTTCGTAGCCTTTTCTTGATCATCATCCGCTACCTGTTGCTGATCGTAACGAATCATTTCCGTTAAATCTTCTTGCTGCTGATTTTGTTGCGGTTGTGCTTCTTCAGCATCATTACATCCGACCATAAACAAAGATAGGGATGTGAAAATAGGAAAGAGCCATTTTTTTCTCATTAAAAAAACCTCCCCTTACCCATTAGAATGAGTAAGGGAAGGTTTTTTATACTATTGGAAAGTGTTTCTATCAAGGAATCCTAGAAGAAAATCTAACGCTGTCTTCCTGGATTTTATCATTACTCGACATTTCTAAAATTTTGGCGGACCAGAAGCAATCTGTCTTTTGTGCTCTGAATTCTGGTGCATACGTTCAATAATTTCACGATCCTTTTGCGGTATTTCTCCGCCTCTTAGAAAAGTGTCGATTGTATTATACGTTGTTCCCATTTCATTTTCATCGGTTTGGCCTTCCCATAGACCAGCACTGGGCTTTTTCTGAATAATTTGTAACGGGACGCCCAAATATTCCGCCATTTCTCGTACTTCACCTTTTGTTTGGTGGACAAGCGGAACTAAGTCAACCCCTCCATCCCCATATTTTGTAAAATAACCCGTGTAAAATTCTGCTGCATTATCTGTGCCAACAACAAGATATTGGTGATTAGCTGCAATTGCATAAAGTGTACTCATTCTTAACCTAGCCCTCAAGTTTGCGTCTGCAAGCTTTAGTTGATCATCATTTAACCTTCCACTTTCTATTAATTGGTGGCGAATCGTTGAAAACATAATATCATGCGTTTCTGTTAAGTCCACTGTTAATTTATCGATACCACAGCTTTCTACCACACTTTCGGCATCTTTTTTATCATCTGGATTACTTTTGCATGGCATAATTACACCTAAAGATGCATCAGGTGCAGAACGTTTTATCAAATGCGCAACAACAGCAGAGTCAATTCCACCACTAATACCAACAATGAAACCTTTCATGCCTGTTTCCTTAAGTTTTTCCCTTAGCCATTGGACAAGTTGATCCACTTTTTCCTGCATTGCTGTATCGTCACCTTCCATTTTATTAATAATTATCATCATAGCACAGAGTTTACATCATCGACAAATATCTTCCGCTTTTCCCATGTTTTCTGTAATTTCATTAAGTATTGTTCGATTTTTTTATGATGGTTCTGCTGCAAAAAATGCCACCATTCACGAATGATGTCTGATGGAATGGCAATACCAAGTAACCATGCATCTTTAGGGATATTTATTTCCGAAAAATAAGCTTCTAATCGGTCTAGCTTCCAATCAAGAAATGGTAAAAACCTTTGTCCCAATTGGATCCAGTCATATAAATGCGGGGATAATGATAGTAAGTCAAAATCGATCAAACGGATCATGTTATTTGCATCCCGCCTAAAATTGTGGGAAGCAACATCACCATGTGTCCACATCCATTGATCAATAGCATTCTGCTCAATTTTGTTCCAATTCAGTTTTGTAAATCGATCAAGCAGCAATTCATATAACACATTGAGCTCAGAATATAGATGATCATATCCATATTTCTCAAAAATTCTTTTGGTTCGTTTCCATTTTTGCAGTCGATGTTCTAACTTTTCATATAACGGTTGTTTTAATAATGGAGAATATATGGAGATTCCCTTTGTTTCTGTATGAAATTTATCCAGATACTGAACAGCATCCCTTCGATCTTTTTCATCTGAAAAGGTCAAAGATTTCCCTGGTACATATGGAGCGAGTGTCCAGTAATAATGGTCGCCATATAATATCCGCCCCTGATTAGGGAACGAAGTAAAAGGTACGATGGTAGTGGTACTAATTTCATCAAATAGCTTCCACTGTTGTTCAATTATAGCTAATGACTTATATTGTTTTAGGATATAAGCTGCCCCATTTCGTTGTTTTACATAGTAAACGCCCTTTTTGATACTATCAATTTGCTCTACCTGTAGTCCTCCGTGCGTATATAAAAAGGAAGAGAGACGACCCACATTGGTACCGTCTCTTAATCCACCTTTATTCACTTCCTTCTCCACTCTCATCACTACGATTAAAGCCTGGATTATTATACCCATAACCTCCTGAAACAGGTGGAATAGGATAGCCTGGATAGGCTTGGTTTGGTGCAACTGGCTGATTTGGAGTACCACCTGGATAGCCTGGATAGGCTTGGTTTGGTACAACCGGTTGATTAGGAGTGCCACCTGGATAGCCTGGATAGGCCTGGTTTGGTGCAACTGGCTGATTTGGAGTGCCACCTTGATAGCCTGGATAGGCTTGGTTTGGTACAACCGGCTGATTAAGAGTGCCACCTGGATAGCCTGGATATGCCGGCTTTGGTGCAACTGGCTGGTTAGGGACACCACCTTGAGGTCTAGGAACAAATGTTTGATATCCTGGTTGACCATACGGTGAAACAGCTCCATATGGCGGATAAGTTACATTATTTCCAGATCCACAACCACAGTTTTGTTTCTTAGGTGTGCCGGCTAAGTGATATGGCAACTGTGGTATTTCAACAGAAGAAGAGGATTCCATCCAGTTTTCTCCATATTCTTCATGTACCGGTTGATGATAGGATTGCTGTGGTGATACGTGCTGTGGAGGTAAAGGTGCATGTGATCCAACACCATATTGCCCTACTGGTTGAGCTGGATATCCAGCTGGTTCACCTTGCACCCATGGCATCCCATTTGGTACACCTTGAAAAGGAGTTGGAGCTCCACCATACGGAGCAGGCACCTGATGATGTGTTGCATTTTCAGGACCAAAGCTCATTTTTTTATCTCCATATCCTTTTTTATCCATTGGAAATCCAGGCATTGTGGGAGCCTTCCAATTGTCTTTTGCATTCCCTGGCTCCTGATCGAATTTTTGATCATTTATGCCTTTTAATGGATCCACTGGAATTTTATTATTTAATGGTTTTACTGTGTCATCTTCTTTCATAACAGGCATGGCTTTTGGAGATGTATCCTTATATGGATGTTCTGTTGGATACTGTATTATTTCTTTTGGCATTGGCACCTCTTTAGGTTCTTCCTTTTTCTTCATAGGAGCAGTAGCTGACTCTTTCCTTACTTGCTTTGAACTTGATGGAATTCTTATTTTCATCCCCGGCATGATCATGTCTGGATTGGAAAGATGCGTATTCATTTCTTTTAATTCATCAAAAACAACATCGTGCCTCTGTGCAATTTCCTGCAATGTTTCACCTTTTTGAGCGACATGAATCTTCAATACTGAAACTCCCTTCTATAGATAAACTTTTCTAAGCTTAGAACAGGTCAATTCCATAACAACATATGCGATTGCCCCAAAAAGGTTGAATAAAATTTTTATTTTAAGTGGATGTTCAAACTGAAAAATAAAGATAATTATACGCATCTCTATCATTGGTGTACGGATTCACACCATAAAAATTCTACACAAAAAAACAACCCCTATAAAAAATAACGGGTTCCTTTTAAGGGTGCAAAACAGTAAATAACGATATAAATAGGATACGAAATCACATACGATTTCCCACCCTTATTTTTGTTGAATATATCAATATCAATATTTTTGGCATTTTGGCGATTAAAATAGCACGATAAATAGCAATGTTTTTAGCAGAGTGAGAGTGAATATTCTCAATCTGTTATTTAATATGATAAAGCGCCAGTTATTTACAAGTAAAAATCAAAAAAGACTCAGTTCTGTTTTTTAGAACCAAGCCTCATTTAATTTAGTTATTCCATATGTCGAATCTTTAACAAAAGCCCCCGTTAGCTTAAGTGTAAACCTTCACAAACCATCATCTTTTACAAATAGTTGACAATAAATTTTCATAAGAAAAGACCATAACTAATTGTAACGGTCAAATGAGTTCATGTATAAGGTTTATTTAGTTTTCACCTGGAAAAAGGATAGCTAAAATAACAACATCATTCTCAATCAACTTATAATAAACTCTAAACCTTTTAATAACTACCCTAGTAACCTTTTTATATTTGCCGAATTCTTCAGTGTATGTTTTTCCAATTATACGATTCTTTAATAGATTTTCGGTTTCGATGATAAACTGAGAGATAAAATCGAGAGTCTCTTCAGGTGTAAACCTTTCACTCCTAAACAGAGTAAGTTTTTCCTTAACAACAGGGGACCAAATAACATTTCGGTCATACATTACATAAAGTCCTTTTTAGACAGAGAATTTAATAATTCTGAAGTAGACATTCCACGTCCATTTTCATACTGCTCCTGACTTTCTTTTAACATACGTTTAAGTTCAGGATTTCCATCAGCTTCAAACTGTATAGATTTTTCATCATCTTCTTCTTGTAAAACAAGTGTAAATTTTCCTTTGCCAGGAATCGAAAACTGGAATACAGAGTTATCACTATTCATATTCTCAATATATTTCATAAGCTCTTCTGAAGATTGAATTTTTCCCATACTAATTAATCACCACCGATATCCTTTATCTTATAATATCATAACAAATCATATATGTAATGAATCAAAAATACTTATTGTAGTTATGCCACCCTTTACTTTAAGAGGAAACTAAACCGAATAACCTTAAAACAGAATACAAAGTAAATCCAACACCTACAAATATAATGATAAATCGTATCAACCAAGGGAATTTACGAGGTGGGAGGTGGGAAAAATGCTATAATACCAACTGCTAAAAACAAAAACCCAATAATAAAACTAATTAAAATCTCCAACAAACTCACTTCCCTAATAAATCTTATATTTATTTACGATTACCAATTCAAATCCCTTTCCAATTATCCTGCGCCGTTAATGAAAAAGCGTTCCTGCCTTATTACAGAAACGTCAGCAATAGGTAAGCATTTGAAGTTATCTCCAGCTTTTGCCCTGCTCCACACGGAATGTGACAGTTTCCCGTCGTTCCGCGTTCCATCTAACGCTATGTACTTTAGACTATAAGTTCCTCGTTACCCTTAAACAAGATGGTGCCTACCACTCTACTTGTTAAGAGCTCGCACTGCGAAAAACCTCGCATTCCTACCCGATCGGTGCGATGAACGCTTGGAAAATAATCATTCCATTTCGCTAGACTTGGGGCTGTTCATTTTCCTCCAAATCACTGATGCAATCAGAAGTATCACACCAACCGAAGCCCCAATAATTTGGTCTAATAGAAGTTCACCCGTTCTGAAATAACGAATAGTAAAAGTTCCTCCAAAAATAGCTATTGTAGTAATTGCTAATTGAATAAGATATGAGTTAATTTTCATCGAATACCTCCAATCTATATAATCCCATCTTAACATTTCATACTACACTTTTTATTTTTCACTTTATTAAATTATCCTGCCACGTTAGTTCAATAAGAATAGGTTTTGTTGAAGAAAACATTTATTTAGCTGTCTCATCTACTCCATCTGTGGAAAAATCTTTACCAAAGTTTCTTATGAAATCCGAGTAAATAACCTTTTCTTTCTCATTAAGTAAGTTAACTTTTACAGAATCATTTTGCTCTATTGTTTCCTTTAATTTAATTTCTTCTATCTCTCCAGCAATTCTATAAGTATGCCCTGCTTGAAACTCTGAATTAGCTTCTATCGAGTACAAAGCACCTAATTTATCAACCCCCATACTTTCACCTACGATAAATTTATTCTTCTCTACAATGGAGCTTAGCCACTCATCTTCTATCTCAAATTCTACATAAAATGGAACCGATTCTTTATTAGAATTGTTCTCCATTATTACTGCAAATGTAAGTGCTTTTCCTCCTTCTCCATCAGGAATAAGAGCAATTTTGCTGTTATCAGATATCGAAATAGTTCTTGAAGTTGAACACCCTGAAACAAATAAAATAGTAGCTAGGCCTATTAAACACACTAATTTCTTAACGTTCACAAACTCCCTCCTCAATTACTATTCAACTATCTATCTCCCCTAATATTACTAATTTCTTATGAATAAACCTGCCCGTTTAGTTAAAGAGTGATAATTTCAATGTCTTAAATAAAAAATCTTGTATAAATAAAAATAATATCCATCCACCTATACCATATCCTATGGATATAAACAATGGAATTGAATTCTTTAATAAAATATATACAATTAAAAGCAATATAGCAGTGGCAGGAAATCCCCATAGGACACCTAACGCAAACTTACTTAAAGTGTTACTTTGTTCACCCTGAAAATATAGCCAGATTATGCTGAGCAAACTTACTAATGGTAAAGCTGCAACTACACCACCATATGTCGGAAACCTCCTAGCTACTTCCGTCACAATTCCTATTACAATTGCGGAGATAACTATTTTCATTATTACATACATTTCTTAACACCTTCACTTAATGTTCTAAAACCTTGTTCTATCATTTGTCTATCTTTTGAGCTAAATTGATTTAATACTTTTTTTAACTTTTCTTCATCAAGACTGGTGTTACGATATAGAACATCCTTCCCCGTATCTGTCAAACAAAGGATAACCTTCCTTTCATCTGATAAATCTCTTTGCTTTTGAAGATAACCTTTTTGTATTATTCTTTTCACATTTTCTGATGCAGTGTTATGAGAAACATTCAGATAGGTAGCCACTTCACCAATGCCTATACCGTTATTTTTTTCTATATGTTGAAGTATCCTAATAACCTGGTGAGTAATTTTTTCCTTATGAGGCAAATGTAAATGGTAATAAATTTCTGTCCAATAATAATTTATTTCTGATACGTTATACATAATTAACCTCCATTATATCCAACCACAAGATTATATCTATATATACGATACATATTACATAGTAAATTCTACTTTTCAAGTACGGAGTAGTATTTACTATTATTATTTATTTTGTTTAAGCACCCTTTAGTTTAATTTCCTTCTAATTCTTCATAAAATTGTTCTACTTCGTTTAGAGAGTTTGACTGTATTTCAATACCATTTTTCGAAACTACAAGATAGAAAGGATAACTTTCTGCATCAAAAGTTTCCAAGTAATTTGCCTTATATTCACCATCAATAGCTCGAAAAATTTGTGTACCCGTCCAATTCTCATATTTATTATAATTCCAAAGAACATCAACTTCTTTTGGAATTGGGTTCTTTTCAATAAAAACGTGAATTCTATAACCCTCTCCTGCAAATTTCTTAAAATCATTCAAATATTCTTCTTTTGAAACTTCGTGGGTTTTATATTGGGAACACCCTACTAACACAATAATGGTTAAAACAGTTAATAAAACAATACTTATTTTTTTTGCAAAAAATCCCCCCCTCTTCCTATTTTACCTTACCATAAAAACCCATTTTATTGTTGCACTATCCTGCCATGTTAGTTAAATAACGAACATAATTCATCTATTTATACTATACAATCACTTGTTGGATATTCCAAGAAATCTTCTATTCACAACAAAAATAGCAGAAGCTAATTCTACTACGAATTGCCCTGCTATTTTTGTTGTGAATCTTTCTGTGATTTGCATTGTTTTCCTCTTATTTGCACCTCAAAAGAAAACCCGTTACTATAAAAAGAGATTGTCTTGTCTTAAGATGGGTTAACATGATAGGTTGGATAAGTTCCGAGTATTTCCACCTTACACCCTAGTGCCTCCATCTCCGCCTGTACCCCTGGAAAGAGAACATGATCATAAGGTTGATTCACATCAATAATGAAAAAATAATTACCAAGTCCCGTTTTCATTGGCCGCGATTCAATTTTAGAAAGGTTCATTTTTCTCCAGGCAAATGCCGAAAGCACTTGATGCAACGCACCTGCATAATCGCTAGGCAATGTAATCATTAATGATGTTTTGTACGCTTCTTCGGGTAAAGTTACGCTAATTGGTTCTGTTCTTTTCGATAGTACTGCAAAGCGAGTATGATTATTAGCGTAATCATGAATACTTTCCTCATAAATGTTTAAGTCATATGTTTTTGCTGCGAGGTGGTTACCAATTGCTGCAATATTAGCAGACGAGGCGGCAACCACTTCGGCAGCTCTTCCTGTTGATGATTCAAAGTGGATTCCCGCATTGGGCATGTTTTTGTGTATGTATTGGTGACATTGCGCAATCGCATGACTATGCGAATGAATCTGTTCAATGTCTTCTAACGTACCCGTAAAATCCTTTCGAACTAATAAATGCTGCTTAATTGGTACTACAATTTCTGCAACAATTGGTAGTCTAACTTGGTGTATTAAATAATCGATCGTTAAATGAACCGTTCCTTCAATTGCATTTTCAAGTGGAACCACTCCAATTTGAATTTCATCGGCAGCAACAGCATCAATACACTCAGGTATCGTACTAAAGCTGCGTTTGTCTCCTCCATTAAATAGTCCATCAACCGCCATTTTTGTGAATGTTCCTTTTGGACCTAAATATCCTATTGTTTTTGTTTGTGACACGCTGTCACTTCCCCCTATCTATGCACCTGAACTTAATATTTCTACTCGATCAACAAAGTCTAATCGTTTTAGTTGCTGAATTAATAACTCAATGTCTTGCTTCATGGCAGAGGTGTTGAGAGAAATGGTCACATTCGCTTTTCCATGAAGTGGAATGGTTTGGTGTATCGTTAAAATATTTCCTCCTGCCTTAGCCACAATAGCTAGCAAATTGGATAGTGTACCTGATCGATCCTCTAAATGAAAAAATAAAGTGATGATCCTTTCCTTTACCATCGCTTGAAAAGGGAAAACCGCATCACGGTATTTATAAAAAGCACTTCTTGATAAGTCAACTTGCTTTACCGCATCATAGACCGAATTCACCTTCCCTCTTTCAATTAAAGCTTTAACCTCTATCGTTTTTTTCATCGCTTCAGGCAAAATATCGGATCGAACCAAATAAAATTTGTCCTCTTCATAGACCATCACCCCATCCCCCTCTCCATAATCTTTTTGCACTTCCTCTTTATTCAACAAATTCGAATTCATATTCTAAAAGACGTACAGTATCTCCATCTTTTGCCCCTCTTTTTCTTAACTCATCGTCAACACCCATACCTCGAAGTTGCCGGGAAAACCGACGAACCGATTCATCGTGGTTGAAGTCTGTCATTTTGAACAGTTTCTCTATTTTATCACCTGACAGAACGAAACTTCCATCAGACTCTCTTGTAACTGTGAATGCATCCTCTTCTCCCACAAACCGGTACATGACGTGCTTTTGTTCACTATCTTCAATGGACGTTGTTTCTTTCGGAATGGAGTCTAATAAGTCTGATATGGCAAAAAGCAATGGCTTTAATCCATCTTTTGTAAATGCGGAAATTGGGAAAATGGGATAATCGTCATTCACCTTTTTTTGGAACGCATCTAGATTTTCCGCCGCTCCTGGCATGTCCATCTTATTGGCTACAATGATTTGCGGACGCTTTTCTAGTGAAAGATCGTATGCTTTTAGTTCCGTATTTATCGTAACGTAGTCTTGATAAGGATCGCGCCCTTCTGTTGCAGCCATATCAATCACATGCACAATGATACGGGTTCGCTCCACATGGCGTAAAAACTGATGTCCTAAACCAATCCCCTCATGCGCTCCTTCAATTAGCCCTGGTAAGTCAGCCATGACAAATGCGCGTTGATCTCCAGTCTCTACTACACCTAAATTAGGGGCAATTGTGGTAAAATGATAATCTGCAATTTTAGGCTTTGCAGCACTAACGACCGATAATAACGTGGATTTCCCAACACTAGGAAAACCGACAAGCCCTACATCGGCAATCAGTTTTAATTCAACCTGTATGTAACGCTCGCGCCCAGGTTCTCCATTCTCTGAAATTTCAGGGGCAGGATTACGTGCTGTGGCAAACCGAATATTCCCTCGTCCCCCTCTTCCTCCATTAGCAATTATAGCTTGCTGTTTATGTGCAACAAGATCTGCAATGACCTCGCCCGTATCGTCATCCTTTACTGTCGTACCTGGTGGAACCCTTACAACAAGCGGATCAGCGTTTTTTCCATGCTGCCCTTTACTCATACCGTGTTCGCCACGCTTCGCCTTAAAGTGCCTTTTGTAACGGAAATCCATCAACGTGTTAAGACCCTCGTCCACTTCAAAAACGATATCTCCACCATTCCCACCATCACCACCAGCTGGTCCTCCCATCGGTTCATATATTTCTCTTCTGAAAGCAACAATTCCATTACCTCCATCGCCTGCTTTCACATATACCTTCACTTGATCGACAAACACATCGGCCACCTCTTTACTTGCACTGTATCGACATCGAACAGCGTATTTTTTTATCGACTTCTTTATATGTAACATGATGCAAAAAGGACATACCGCTCAATTCCTCCACCATCTCATCCTTATTCGAAAAAATTCCCATAATTAAAAAGTCCAACCACACATTATTTTGATTGTCTTGTCTTATCGTTATATTACCATTATACATTTCCATTTGGTCACTGTACCATTCTACCGTTTCTACTGTTCGAACACAATGACGGTACACTTCATCATCTACATCAGAAAGAGGTAATTGAATGTCCTTTACTTGATAGTCAAACCGCATGTTCGTATGTAACGAATTGAAGCGAATTATCCAAAGTGCTGTTTTAGGTATATGTAAGTTAGAAAGTTTTCTTTCTTCATGTGCCAAAGCAACGATTTCATTCAACTTTTGTTGAACCTTATCTGTTTTTCCCATCATCACATACCCTTGAATCAGTTGGAGCTGATTCAAATAATCGTGACGATAATGGCTTAGGATATCTATTACCTCATTTTCTTTCATAATCTGTCACCCCTTTTGAAAATTATAACAAAAATTTTGCAAGAATTCTTGTAGAACATAGAAGCCAGACAAATCACAAAAAGAAAAAGATCCTAACCATACATATGGCTAGGATCTTAAATAAGTTGGCTTATGCCTCCTGAGCTTTCGGGTATACGCTCACCTTTTTACGGTCACGGCCGTAACGCTCAAATTTCACAACACCATCTACTTTTGCGAAAAGGGTGTCATCACCACCACGGCCAACGTTATTTCCAGGATAAATCTTTGTACCGCGTTGACGATATAAAATCGATCCACCAGATACAAGCTGTCCATCAGCACGTTTCGCACCTAAACGCTTTGCTTCTGAGTCACGACCGTTTCTAGTACTACCTTGACCTTTTTTTGTAGAGAAAAATTGTAAATCTAGACGTAGCATTTCGATTGCACCTCCTTATTTTTCAGAGATGGAAATATATTGACCATAATCACGTTCAATTGTTTGAAGGGATACCATCATACCCTCTAGCAGCCATTCTGCTTTTGAACGAATGTCATCTGTAATGTGTTCGGGTAATTCCATGCGTAAGTAGCCGCCTTCATTACCTGCCTGGTTAATGATTGGTTCGAATTGGCACAGCTTGATCACAGCATTGATTCCACCAAAGGACACTGCCGATACCCCAGCACATACTAGATCATGCCCCGCTGGTCCACTACTTGCATGACCGCTTAGCTCGAACGCATACATTTTTCCACTTTTACGATAAGCCGTTACCTTAATCACTTTTATAGCCCTACGCGTTGATTTTCTCAATCGTAAGCTTCGTGTATGGCTGACGGTGACCTTGTTTACGCTTGTAATTCTTCTTTGGCTTATACTTGAATACGGTGATTTTCTTCTGACGGCCTTGTTTTTCAACCTTGGCTGTCACAGAAGCACCATCAACGTAAGGGGAACCGACTTTAACATCGTCACCACCAACTACAAGTACTTTATCAATAGTGACCGAGTTACCTGTTTCCGCATCGACCTTTTCCACGTAGATCGCTTGTCCCTCTTCCACTTTCACTTGCTTACCACCAGTTTCAATAATAGCGTACATACTGTGTTGCACCTCCCTATAGACTAAGACTCGCCATACAGGTGTCAAAAGACTTTAACTATACCTGTTCTGTGCGGTTGTAGCAATCGGTGCTGCTACTCACTATAACGTATAAATGTTACCACATATTAAAAAACCTTGTCAATAGGGTAAGAGGTTTCCTTTACTTGTTGTTCTATTACACTTTGACTCCCAGCATGTTTGACTTGAAAAGAATCTATATACTCATTTTGAATCATGTACACATCAAGTGTCACATCTTTCATGTTGTCTCTAATGTTATGTAAAAATCGTTCATATACGTTTGGATGTAGCTCAATGATGAGCACCTCGACCTGCTTCATTTGATAGGATACAATTTCTCTCTCAAGTATATATGCTGTCGTTTCATGTGAGAACGGATGAATGGCGTTTGCCTGACTCCCTAATAAAAGATAGGGTAAATCGGGAGTTTCTCTTTTTCTTGTCATTTCAAGTAATCCAAGCTTAGTAAATCCATACACTTCCGTTCGAACAGGGTCTTTTGCTAATTCTTGTTCAAGTGTGTATCGAACTTTTTCTCGATCCCCTTCTGTTGACATTCGAATAAAATCAATGATAATCATCCCCGAAAGATTTCTTAATCGAATTTGTTTCGCCGCTTCAATCGCAGCATTCATATTTGTTCGAATCATCGTTTGGTTTTTGGATAAATGCTTTGTAAAAGAGGATGAGTTTACATCGATAACTGTTAACGCCTCTGCTTGATCAATGTGAAGATTCGCCCCACCACTAACCTGTACTTTTTTTCGAACAAGATATTCGTACAGTTGAGGAATGGTATATGGAAGAAGTGCTTCTGTTTCCTTTTTCCACTTAATCCGTTTGGACAAAACAGGATGTCGTTTTCTTAAATCATTCGCTAAAGAGCTATCATCAACATAGACTACTTCGATGGAAGAAGGAGAAAATCTTCGCAAGAGTTTATCAGGTATTAAATGGTCTTCAAATAAGCGAGTAGGTGTAGTAACTTGTTTTGCAACTGACACTATTTGTTGCCATCTTTGTTTCAGTAGTCCATATTCACTCTCGATTTCGGTCAGGGCAGACTCAGGGGCTGAAGTACGTACTATTGCGCCTTCCTCCCCCTGCTTTATCGCTTTTAACTGATTCACAATAGGCGTACGACTTGTTTCTGGTAATTTTTTCGATGCTGCAATATAAGCACCGAACGGTAAAAAAACGAGGTTAACACCCGGAATGGTAATGTTTGCTGTTAACATTGCGCCTTTTTCACCAAATGGATCCTTTATTATTTGAACGAGGATCTTTTCTCCCTCTGTTATTACATTCTCGATGGAATATGTCGGGTTTTGCCTACCCTTTGGTAACTCCCTTAGCTGCAAAAAGCCGAGTCGATCTAGCCCTACATCTACAAAAGCGGCTTGTAAACCTTTCTCAATATTTCGGACTCTTCCTACATAAATATTTCCGACTAGACTGTTTGCAGTAGGTCGGTCAAGAAAAACTTCCCGAATGTCGTTCTGTTCCATAACTACCCCAACTTGTTCGGTAGTTCTAGAATGTATGTACAATGATCGCATCTTTATCAACTTCCTTAGCCATTTTGGTCAAGCATCTCTCTAGCTGTTATTGTATAGTTTTTATCCATAAAAAAGGTATCTAAGCACTTTTGTTCGTCCATTGTCCCTTGCTGTTCTTTTGGATCTGAAGATATCTGAATATAATGCCGGTAGTTTCGTCTAAAAAGCGAAAAAATTTGGATTATTGTCGTTTCAGGCTTAACAATAATAGGGCTTATTCTGCCGATTTTACAATTGTTCTTATGTCTCTTCATTAAAAATCGTAAAAACACATAATAACGTTGTTTCCATTCTAGACGATTTTCCCATAATATAAAACTAATAAGTAAAACAGCACTTAATGTAAAGGAAGGATTCATAAAATACAAGATAACTCCGCTAACACAAATAATGATCGAACATACAATCGTTAAACTGTGCGCTTTTCGGTATGGCAAAAGTAGAGATAACCAAAGCAAACACATTTTTCCACCATCTAGTGGCCAAATCGGTAGTAAATTAAAAATAAGAATCGTTGTATTGTAATCAAATGCAAGATCAAGCAGAGATGGTGGGATAGAGGTAAAAGAAGAAGCAAAAAAAATCAATCCATACATCCAAATATGTTGCATTGGTCCGGCTAGTACAACAAGCAATTCCTCTTTTATCGGTCTACCCCCATGTTCATCCGTATCCATTACGCCACCAAATACCCAGAGCATGATCTTGTTCACTCTCCATTTAAAGTGTTTCGCCATAACGAAATGCCCGAGCTCGTGGATAAGAACGATGCTAAAAATAACCATCCATTCCACGAAGGTACCTGTTAAAATAGCAATCCCTGTAAATGCCCAAAAAACAGGATGTAGATGAACAGGAGGTAGATGCTTAAGGACGTTCGTCAACTTTCATCACCTGAACGGGATCCAAAAATGTATTGTCTTTTTCAATGGCAAAGTATACTTGTTGAGCATTTTCTTGGGATGGATCAAATTCACCAATTACATCATTCGTTCCGACAAACTCGTATTGAAAAACATTAATCGATGTTAAATTACCGTATATACTGTACGTACCGTCCGCATGCTGGATCTTGATCGTTTTACCTGTCTCTCGGTCATTTCCAGCAAATGTAACCATACCCCCCTTCATGGAAAGAACTTTTGATACGTTTTCTGTTGTAATCATAATTCCTTTTCCATTTGATTGAAACGTTTGGCTAACCGTGCCATTCACAGGAAGTGCATTGGCCGTTTCACTGCTTTGGTCTTTTTTTTGAGGTGTTAAGGCTAATGGATAACCAAATTTGTTCTGATACCATTGGTTAACACTAGCGAACGGGAATTCCTCTGTAAGCATTTGTGATGTAAGTTGTTTAGGCTTGTCCGACCAACTAACGTCGATACGATAAAGAATTGCTACACCAAAAAATAATATCGCTGCCATAATGGTTTTCGTAAAGAAAGATGTAACAAAAGTATCTCTCATCCTTCCATTCTCTTCTGTCCCTTGTGCAAAAGGAAAATAACCGTGTTTCTCTTCATCCTGTAGAAAGGTAGGGCGAAAAGATGTACCACTCTTGGCTTTTGGGTCGATCTGTTTCATTTTTTTTCTTCTTGCAATGCTTTTTCTGACTTGACTGACCTCTTTTTTCATATACAGTTCCCTTTCCTTCACGTCATATTTGTACAAGTCTATGAAAAAAGGTAAAGAGATATGCAAGAAGTAGGTTATTGGTGTTATTGAGTTTTGAGAGGATGTTCATTAAATTGGAGAAACTGCGCATAACAATAGACTTTGAAAATAGTCATCATGCAAAAACCCCTTGTCTAAAGCGACAAGAGGTTTTTCAAAAAAGAGATTCTAGTTAACCTAAGAACGCATTCCAAAAAACTTTTTCATTTTTGAAAACATGCCTTTTTCGTCTTCTAAAGATAACAATGGTACGGATTCTCCTAATATTCTTCGCGCAATGTTCCGGTAAGCAATGGAAGCTTTCGTGTTTGGCTGGAATGCAACGGGTTCACCGTGATTCGAAGCTTTGATAACCTCATCATCATCGGCCACAATCCCTAGAAGGTCAATAGACAAAATCTGGACAATTTCATCGACATCAAGCATATCCCCGTTTTTCACCATGTGATTCCGAATTCGATTCACGATTAAGTGTGGTGGCTCAATGTCCTCTTTCTCTAACAATCCAATAATCCTATCAGCATCCCGAACACTTGACTTCTCGGGTGTGGTTACAACGATTGCTTTATCAGCTCCAGCAACCGCATTTTTATAGCCTTGCTCAATACCAGCAGGACAGTCTATTAAAATATAATCATAGTCTTGCTTCAGATTGTCTACTATATCCTCCATGCCTTCAGGTGTTAAGTCCGATTTGTCACTTGTCTGTGCTGCTGGAAGGAGGAACAGGCATTCAAAACGTTTGTCCTTTATCAATGCTTGATTTAATTTACACTTTCCTTTCATCACATCTACAATATCGTAGATGATACGATTTTCTAGACCCATCACAACATCTAAATTACGAAGACCAATGTCCGTGTCAATTAAGCAGACCTTTTTTTCCATTAATGCAAGCGCAGTTCCTAAATTAGCAGTAGTGGTAGTCTTGCCTACACCACCTTTTCCAGAAGTAATTACGATCGCTTCACCCATTTAACATTCTCCTTTCAAATCCGCTTAAATCTGGTCGCTTATGCATAAGAACCTGAAGACGATCAATCACAATCTTTGCTCTCGTCTCGTCCACTAAACCACATTCCATATAAACTCCGTCAGATTCATAGTCAGGTGATCTACTTATATAGTCCGCAATTCTTAATTGACTCGGTCTCATGTAGGAGGCCACAATCACGGCCTCGCGATTCCCATTGACCCCTGCATGTGCTACTCCTAGTAAACTCCCTATAACAAAAATATTTCCCTTCGCCACAACTTTGCCACCAGGATTAACATCGCCAATTAATAACAAATCACCTTTTACTTCGACCACTTGACCTGAACGCACGATACGATTGATCGCTTTAATTTCACTATCTTCCTTCCACTCTAATGCTTTTTTCTTGGGAACTACATTGGAATGAATGGATTGAACCACTAACTTTTTTTTATTTCTTATCAGGTCTCGAAGCTGTTCCTCTTGTTCTTTATGTAAATAACGGTTACCCAGTTGGATCATAACCGTTATCATCGGCTCATCTTCATCTAAATAATTTGTAGAGAGCTTGTCCTCTAATTCTTTTAACAATTCGTCAAAAGAGCACGAGTCATCTAAATGTAGAGTAAGACCATCTCGAGTCCCTTTTATCGTTACTACTTGCTTGTTGCCTATCACGATAGGTTCACCTCAAACTATTATTTTGACCCTTTGGATAGATAGTATTTATACTATCTTCTTTTTGTTTAATTGTAATTCTGACCACTGTTCTAATTTTCCTTTAAATAAAGGATAAATAACGATTAGAAAAAGTAGATTTGCCACCACAGTCGGAATAAGTCGTGACATCGCATAATCCTGCCACGTAACATCCGCGATACCAATGAAGTTATAGGTAACGTATAAACCGACATCCGCTAAAGTTACACCTAATGCCACAAGCAACAGAGCAATAAACAGGTTGGAATGAAGTACTAATTTTAATCCATGAATAAAATAATTCACAACACCATAAAAAAACATATATACACCTAAGACATCGGTATACACTACATCAATAATAAACCCAAAAATAACACCATATAAAACGGCATAGAATGTATGATCAAGATCATAGAAAATAGTGATCATAATGGAAAATACTAAAACCCAATGTGGAATAATATACAATTTCCCATTGATTAAATCCCTCGGCAAGATCTCAGGGGCTACCCCCTCAAGAACGAGGAAAAGTAACAATAGAAGTGGAAGAAAAAAACGCTTCATTGTTCACCCTCCTCATCCACTTCAAGATCCTCCTCTGGCTGTTCCGAAAGTCTTTTGACCACAATAACATGGTCTACATCATAAAGGTCGGCAGCTGATGTAACATACGCTGTTTGAGTAAGTCCATATTGTCCAGGTGATACTTCTTCGACTGTGCCAATAACTAGATTTTCTGGAAATATGCCACCTAATCCAGAAGATACGACCGAATCACCTACTTCGATTGACGTGTCTTGTATACCTTCTAAAATAAGCGTCTCTTTTTCTTTGTCAAAGCCACTGATCAAACCTGGTTGTCCTTTTTCATCTCCCTCTTGCCCATATACCGTCACAGAAATTCTGTTTAAACGATCAAATCCACTTAGAAGCTGGACAGTTGAAGTGAATTTAGAAGTACTATTCACTTTCCCAATCATTCCCTCACCGGTTATGACAGCCATATTGGGTTGGACACCATCCTGCATTCCTTTATTTATTGTAACCTGTTCAAACCAGCGCTCTGGGCTCTGGGCAATTACGGAAGCCTGAATGGACTGATAATCGGTAAGTGCTTCTGTTTTATTTAAAACACTTCGGAGTTCCTGATTATCTTCTTTCAGTTTTTGAACATCGACTAAAAGATTTTTATATTGCTCTAAACGGTCTTTCAACAAACGATTTTCTTCGTACGTATTTTTAATATCTTCTATGTTTGCAAAAATATCTGTTGTATACTTTACAGGTTTATAAACAACACTTTGCAACCAACCGACGGAATCATTTAGGAACTGCTCAGCGGTTGAGAGTTCCTGTCTGTCACGACTCGAAAAACCAATGAATGCGACAAGAACAATAATTCCAATCAAAATAACAAACAAACGTTTTCTTCTGAAAAATGGCATTTAAACACCTACTTAATCCATTGTCGAACGTGAAGATATGCTAGGTTGGGACCGAAAATGGTGCATATATTCTAAAGATTTTCCTGTTCCGACTGCAACACTGTCCAGTGGATCTTCGGCTACAAAAACAGGCATTTTTGTTTCATCACTGATTACTTGATCAAGATTTTTCAACAAAGCTCCTCCACCAGACAACACAATCCCTCGATCCATAATATCTGCTGCTAATTCAGGTGGGGTTTTTTCTAATGTATTCTTTACCGCATCCATAATAGCAACTACAGTATCCTTTAAAGAAAGAGCAATTTCTTCAGCAGAAATAGAAATTGTCTTTGGTAAACCTGTTAATAAATCTCTTCCTCTAATATCCATTTCTTCATTGACAACAGGTTTTCCTGCTGATCCAATATCCATCTTAATTGATTCAGCTGATCGTTCCCCAATCATTAAATTATAATGTTTTCTAATATATTGAATGATGGAATCATCCATATCGTCTCCAGCAACTCGAATCGATTGGCTTGTTACAATTCCTCCCAGCGAGATAATGGCCACTTCTGTTGTTCCGCCACCAATATCCACAATCATACTACCTGTTGGCTCCCAAACAGGAAGTCCAGCGCCAATTGCTGCTGCAAAAGGTTCAGCAATAGGAAAAGCTTCTTTTGCACCCGCTTGTTTGGTTGCATCGATAACAGCACGTTCCTCTACCATCGTAATACCAGAAGGCACACATACCATTACATTTGGTTTTTTGGCAAAGGTAGAACGATTCTTCTGTGCCTGTTTAATGTAATATTTCATCATAACAGCAGTTGTATCATAATCTGCAATGACCCCATCTTTCATTGGTCGGATTACAGTAATATTTCCTGGGGTTCTCCCGATCATATTTCTTGCCGAACTTCCAACAGCCTCTATTTCGCCTGTTTCATTATTTTTTGCTACAACAGATGGTTCTCGTACAACAACACCTTTACCTTTAACAAAAACCAACGTATTCGCTGTCCCTAAATCTATACCTAAATCTTGTGAAAAATTAAATTTACCCAAATAAATCTCCCTTTCCTGATGTTCTCTAAAAAAATTATACGTTTCGAAAGCAAAGTAGTTTATGATTGCTGAAAACAACTTATTATATATGTAGTTTTACATTATCGATCACTCAAGAAACATGCAATATATCCCATGCAGTGAATGATAAGGATTTTCTGACAATCGTCGACATTCTTTAAAGAGAATAAGCGCCAATACAAGAAAAACCTTGAAAATGGCGCTGTTCTCAAATGTCTATATTAATTATACGAAAAAAAATCAAAAATAGATAGTACTTATACACACATTTCACTATGCGATATTTAGCATATCGGTCAAAATCTGCATTTCTTATAGATAACCCTTTTCTTTTAACGAAATGAACTTTCGATCACCAATAACTAAATGGTCTAACAACTCTATCCCAATCATTTTACCACATTCGGAAAGCCTCTTCGTAACATGGATATCTTCCTGTGATGGTGCTGGATCGTAGGGTAGGGAGTGTGCGCCTTACTAATTTGTTTTAGCAGGTTTCTTCATCCCCCCCTCAGAACCGTACGTACACCTTTAAGCGTATACGGCTCATCAGTTGATTAATCGGAATTTCTCACTAAAGGTTAAGGACAGATAAAACGGCTTCCATTTACATGTTTATATTTTGGCAAATCCTTTAGCTTCACAAACTGTTGTATTTTTTCATTGCCCTGTTTATCTGTCCCAACTAAGCATAATGATCCTTGTTTATGCTTCTTCATATTAGAAAAAACCTTGCTAGATGTACTTCTCCGTTTATTAGCAATTGTTTTAATAAAACTGCTTTGGGCTAAATAAAACAATGAATTAAGCTGATGATAGTTATTTGCCAGTTTGTAGTAATTTGCAATTGCTCTTAATTCCGTGTTGTAAGTATTAAGTATCTCTAATTCGGAATTGTTAACCAATTTTTTCCGATGTACTATTTTAAAATTATCTACATTACCATATCCTTTTTCATTCGCAAATTTCACGATCTTTGTTTTCGGAATTTCTAACTGTATGGTGCTTTTGTGTGTTCGAATCCTATTGTATTTGCGGAACTCATATCCGAGAAATGGAACTGGACGATTCAGATGGGTTATGTGCGTTGTTTCATCGTTTAAGTTAAGATTAAGACTTTCATGAAGAAAGCACATGATATCATTCTTTTTCTCATAAGTCATTTGTTTCGAACCAACAATACCTACTACAAAAGAGCCTGTATAACGAACGTACTTTATCCTTTGCGTATTGTCCATGAACAGATCAAGTTCATGAAGATAAATATTTGCAAGAACAGACGAGAGCATGCAGCTTTGTGGTGTGCACGAGAATGTTTTTTGTCTCATCCTAGTTTTCAGTACGCCACATGTAAGCGCATTTTGAATAATAAGCAAGAAACGTCGGTCATTGATTTTCTTTGAAATAAGTTTAAGCAACACTGTATGATCCATCTGCTCGTAAAAAGACTCCAAATTAACTGCCATACACCAAGTGATACCGTGCCATGTGTTCTTGATTTGAGAAAGTGCAGTATGACAGCAGCTGCCTTCTCTTAAGCCGTGAGAGTTGTTCGAGAAGATTGGTTCGAATACATTTTCCAAAATTATTTTTATCACTTCCTGTACAAGCGTATCTTTGAAATTCGGAGCTTGTACAATTTGCTGTTTCCCATTTATTTTTGGAAAGTGCGCCCTGCTTACAGATTCAAAATAAAATGTCCCAGCTTTCAACTGTTCAATAATGTCGTCTATTCCCTTTAAAACGGGACCATGTAAAGATGCAGCTTTTGTTCGCTTTGCTAACATATTCCTGGCATTTGGATATAGTTCTGTATAGGCTTTAAACCACAATTTTTTGTTATACATTAGACGGTAACAATCTGTAATGATTTTTCCCTTAAGAGAAGCATTCCTTATAACATCCAATTGTTGAAATGGATCCTTTGCCATATTCATGACTCCTTTCAAGATTGGCGTTAACATCAACCTGTTCCCCTTCCCCCTGCTAAACTCATTACAAGCAAACGTTGGGTAATACGGAAACTCCGTTACCATATGCACTGCTATTGTTTATCAAAATGAGCGATTGCACTTAGGTAATCCCTGCATTATGCCATAATTTTAGTTGCGTAATGGTTAGGTATCCCTTTCGACGGTTTCCTCCATTCCGAGGATTGTAGGACAAACCTTACTATGGCTAGGAAAGTGTTACTTCCCAACAAACGTTCCGGAGATACGTCTCCATTTTGTCCTCATTGCTTGTTAGCTATCGTAAACAATGGCGCATCCATCGCTCATTCGTCTAGGATTCAAGCAGTTTAGCTTTTACCGTACATCACTTGGTCTGAAGAACTGACTCGAGGTAGATAGCTTCCTCGTCTTTTCTCCTTTTCACATCATGCTTTGTTCCCTACATTGGGTTTCCCCACAAGGTAAGATGTTGACCATAGAACATTGTAAGGAGTTCTAGATTTTTATGAAATCACTAAAATCATGCACCGTGCAGGCGCACTCCAGAAGGATGATTGTGGGCACAAATAATTGAGGCTGCAGAACGTTTTACTGCTTCGCGGTAGTAGGGTAAGAACCCAGCGCCTTGCTTAGTTTCCCTAGCAGGTTTCTAAGAACTCCCCGCCAAACCGTACGTACTCCTCTCAGAGTATACGGCTTTCCATTTATCGATCTAACTTACCGTTGCATTGGAAGTTAGACTGTTTAATACTACTTTTGGGATTTCTCATAGAGTTCTCGCTCCTTCCCAATTTGGTATTATTAAACTCGATAAACTACTCTCCTTCGCCATGTAATAGGCTTTCCCTATCTCAGACTACTACGAGAGTTCCGTTACCATATTGGATATTCAGACACAACTGCCATAGCCTTGTATGGCGTTCCAACTTAGGCAATCCCCATTTAGACATTTAAAAACATGGCCCTTCATAGTGTCGGATGTGACTTTCGCTCGTTTCTTCGAATAGAAGCTAGACGAAGTAGTATCACCTCATGTTCCTCGAAGTTTATAAGGAGCATGCATACTTCATTCAACGTTCATCGTTACCTCACGTTGAAGGCCCCGTAGTCCTCCTTGAGCTATCATTCAGGCAATTCAGCTTTCATCCTTATCTATGCATTTTTCATCTTGCCATTCAGTCGTGCCTTGGTAACTAGGCAACTTATGGCTTTAACCAACATGCTACACTCCCCGCTTTCGTTTCCTTTGCGGATAAGATGGCTGATGATAGGATATAAATTGTGATATTTCCCTACTGCTTTGCCAAGGCAGGTTTTTTAAATGCCCTTATGGGCGCACAACTTCCCTGGGATGGACAATTGAAGCATTAAGGCTACCTATAAAAATAGTCTGTCGGTGAATAATTTGATTCTTTGTGTTCAAAAATAAACATACGAAATGTTCTTGATTCAAATTTCTCATTTCTTCCATTACATAATCTGCACCATCCTCAGGACTGCGAATAACATACTTTTCGAGAGGTCTAAATTGATGCATTCTGCTACCAAGTTCAATAGCCGCTAAAATTAATACACCTTTGGCTGTTCCTATTCCCTTAATAGCTGTTAGTTCCTCTATTGTTGAATCTCTAAGCAACTTTAACCCTTCAAAATGCATGAGAATACGCTGGGCAAGCGTTACAACAGACTCATTTCTCGTTCCCGTACCGAGTAGGATCGCCACAAGTTCTTGATTCGATAAATGCTTAGGACCAAGTTGGAGAAGTCGTTCCCTCGGGCGATCTTGTACCGGTACATTCTTAATCATTACGGCTGGTTCTGACAATAATTTTTCCCCTCCTACATTCTTGTATTAAAATTGTTGGTAATATAGCAACCCTCCTTCGTTTCTATCCTCTAAAACGGTTTTATTTTATCCGCTTTAGTATTCTTATCATACCCGCTTCGAGTTCGTGCAACAAATCAACAAAATTTAAAAATGGATGTTTATTTTTAAGTCAAATCCAACATTCCGTACTGACTATTCAAGAAAATAGCCGAGTAAACAGGAAGAAAAAATTCATTATTCTGTTACGTTAAACTCTTTACCCATAAAAAAACAGCATTCACTATTTTTTGGAATGCTGGATTTCTTATTAATTCTCCGAAACTAAAAACCTTATTTACTTTAAATTAGCAAGGTAAGATTCGTAAGTCGACAACGTGGAAAGTAATCCAATTTGAGCTTGGTTAGTTGACTCATTATCCGTTAGTGCTTGTACAAGTTGGGTAACGGAATCTTTCATTTTAGCCAATTGCTCTGACCCATTTTCAGGATATTCGTCCAACCATGATTGCCATTCGCTTACGTTCACATTTCCAGCCGTTTCCGACGTTAAGGATTGGAGTGCATTATCAAATAAGGTTGGATATTGTTCCACCCATACTTGATCAGATTCTGGAATTTCCACATTTGTCCCAGTAACTTCCCAAGATCTAGCATACGTTTCTATTCCCTGTTCTTCAAATGTACTTTTTAACGAATCTACACCACTTTCGGAGGAACTTGCACCGATAAATAATCGGTATTCTCCACCTCGTTCCCAAATAACAGAAGGATAACCTGTTTGATCAAGCTGCTGTTGCACTTCTTGAGCCATTTCTTTTGTTGAATATACACCTTCTTGCACAACATTTACGGCCAAAGTTGGGGATGAATAGGATACTGTATTTACTTCCCCCTCTTCACCACCTGTTATATTATCTTTTTCTGTTGTATTTGTTTGGATTATATCAGAAGGTTGTCCAGCTGCACTTGTGTTAGCGTCAATTCCCGCAAACATTTTAAGCATGACAAACCCTAATATAATTCCTATTGCAGTAGCAGAAAAAGCTGCTATGAAGAATAGTTTAAAAATGCGAGGTACTTTTCTTTTTGTTGAACGTACAGGAAAAAAATCTTCATCAGGTTTAGGTTGTATTTCATATTCCGGTATATTGTTTTGGTCAACAGCAGCTTGCTCCACATACGACTGCTTCCATGGAGTGCTTTTGTATTCATTGTTTTTTCCAATAGATGTTTCTTTTCCGTTCATTCGTACTGAAATTGTTTTATGGTTATCCACATCATTCCCCTACCTCTACTAGAGTTTGTTCTACTCTAGCATAATAGAAGTAAAAAGTAAGACGAGTTTTGTCATCTATCACGTAAGAATTTTCGTCATAATCAGGCAAAAATTTTCTTGCGTATTTTTAGAGTGTAAAAGTAAGAAATGTTCTAACATACCATGTAATGATCATCTCTCCATAAAAATATGCTGTTAGCGCACCCATTACTAAGTATGGACCAAATGGAATCGGTTTTTTCCGCCCCTGTTTGTTAACTATCCATTGCAAACCGTGAAAGCATGTTCCATAAATACATGCAAGAAAAAAGGCAAGAAGGACACCTTTTACCCCTAAAACAAGTCCAAATAAACCAACCAATTTCATATCCCCACCACCCATTCCACCCCGACTAATCACGATGACACTAGCAAGCATTAAGAGACCAATACTTGCTCCAAGAAAAGCAGACCACCACGGTTCTAATGGAACTAGGATGCGTAGAAAAAGAAAGATGGGAAGAAAAAAGAATAGGATGCGATCAGGAATAAGCATGTACGTTATATCTGTTACGAATACAATAGACATAAGGGAGACGAATGTTAACGCAACAGCCAATTCTGGTCGAAATCCGAAAATATAAAAACTATAAACAAAAAAGAAGCCTGTAAACAACTCAATAAATGGATAGATGCGAGAAATAGATTGATCACAATGACGACAGCTTCCTCTTTGGATCAGAAAAGACAGAACTGGAATGAGCTCATACCACGATAATGAATGGAAACAGTTCGGGCATATGGATCGTTTATTTTTCAGAAAAGTGGATACCGGTACGCGTAGTCCAACAACATTGTAAAACGAGCCTAACCCGAGTCCTAAAACAAAAAAGTAGAAAAGAAAAACGAGATTCATCTTTATTACTCCTATTCTTCTTGCATTGTATCTGTGTTGGTTAATTTTTCATAAATCGCTACTTTATTCCTACCTTTTTGCTTAGCACCGACATACATTGCACGATCCGCATAACGGATCAATTCTACTGGATCCTCACAGTTATCAGGATACGTTGCAATCCCTAGACTAGCTGTGATGTGAATTTCCAACTGATTTTGTCCAGGCAATATATGCTTATTTAGCAAAAATGGATCTCGGGCAATGGCACCCCTTATCGCTTCAGCAATATAGAGACAATGGGATTGAATCGTTTCAGGAAGTAATACAACAAATTCTTCCCCGCCATATCGAGCAACAATGCCTTTATCTCCAATCACATCGGTTAATCTTTTGGCAATCTGACGCAGCACTTCATTGCCGCTTTCATGACCATATTGGTCGTTAATCGATTTAAAGTGATCCAAATCAATTAATATGAGTGAAATGTGTTCACGAATCCGTTTCTTCTTCATCATTGTAAAATAATTCTGTAAATAGTTCTCAAAAAAACGATAGTTGTATAAATGGGTTAGTGGGCATCTTTCACTTTTACTTCTTGTTTCTTCATAGTTTTTGGCATTTTCAATTGCGACTGCTAAGTAATTCGTTAAAATATCCAATATCATGTATTGATATTTTTCATAGGCTCTTTTTTTCCTAGATATTACCGTAATGACACCAACAACCGCACCATTTCTTTCCATCGGCAGAGAGATGAGACTATTGACAACTGGAGGCAGTTGGTGAAACCCTTTTTCATTCCATTGATTTCCATTTGTATAGTAAACCCCTTGCTGTTGCGCCCATACTTTACCACTTACTCCTTCATTTTTTCTAAGCTTTGTTTTACTAGGAAATTCTAACAATTTTTCTTGATCATAAAATCGGACAAGCTGCATTGTATTACGATCATCCACCACTTCATACACATATACATAATCAATATGTAACAAGGATGTAATTCGCTCTATGAAAAGATCGATCACTTCTTTAACATCTAATTGACCTGTTAATTCATGACCAATTTCACTTGTTTTTTGAAGATAATGATTGATCAGCTGGCTAGAATGATAAAGCATCAAAATAAACGATATGCTAACAAAAGGTATACCGACATAGTAAACGGCTTGTACTTGAATTTCTGTGTATAAGAGATACAAGATAAATCCAACAGGAAGTACTAGCAAGGTAGTAGAAGTCTCCCAAATAAACCCTTTGTCGAAGAGTTTGACCTTTCTCCCGCTTAAGAACTTCTGAAACAATTTCAGTAATAATTGGTTGGAAATAAATACGGTAGCAACATAAACAAGAATTGGCACAACATCCTGATACGAATCGAATGGAATTCTACCGTGTATCCCGCCAAATTTGTGATAGACACCAGCAGATAAAAGCGAAACGAATAAAAACATTAACATGTTTACAGGTATTCGATGCCATTCAGTACGTCGAACCCGAAGTTTTATTAACAAAATGATAACAGCTAGCTGAGTTAAAACAACTTCTATAAAAAGGCCATAATATAAAAACACGGCAAATCCAATACCGTGAACGAAGAAAATCGGTGTGTTGTTAACAATTAGTGGAAATAGTGCGACAATACACATTAGTAATGCAAACGATAAAATGTCCACCCAATAAATTTTATCACCAGGAATCCAAAACTGGTAAAGCAACCATAAACTCAATGGCCACACGAGTACCCAAACAATTAATAAGCTGTTTTGTTTCCACTTAGGTACCACCATTCCACCAACTCCCCATCCATTTCGGCAATTTTCAACAAAAAATTAGGTCTTATATCCCATATTACTCGTAAACTAAAAATACCATAAGTCCCGAAATTTTACCATAGTTAACCAAAAAATTGTGAAAGTAACGATATGGAGTTGTCTTTTTCTTAGGAATCACTCATTTTAAGAATGTAAGCTCTAGCCACACTAATAAAGTGTAAGGAACCAGTAATAAATAGAACGTGATCTTCCTTATCGTGATATTCTTTTATATGATCGATGATGACCTTTTCCCAATTGAGTTCAACGCTCTTGTTCATGTTATGAGCTAATTGGTAGAGTTTGTTATTAGAAACGGCTCTTTCGTGGCTAAAGGTAGTTAGTGTAAAACGATCAAATGCACCTTCCATTTCAACGATCATTTTTTGAAGTGGCTTGTCTTGAAACCCTGCAAACAATACGTGTTTCTTATCGTTAGGGAATCTTTGTTGAACCGTTTGTATAAATGCTTTGATTCCTTCTACATTATGTGCACCGTCTAAAATAATTCTTGGGTTTTGATGTATGCTTTCAAATCTTCCTGGTAATTGTGCCTCTCTTAACCCTTCTTTCATTTTATCAATCTCAATTGGCCATCCCATTTCTTTCAACTGAGCTAATGCCATGATCGCAATACAAGCATTGGAAACTTGATGACTTCCGAACATGCTTAATTGTATGTGTGGTATCGCTAGTTGATCAGATACGAAACGAAAAGAGGACTGGTTAGGTGATAACACAGATTGGAAGTCTTCTCCATACTGATATAAAACCGTATTATTTTCTTTAACCTTCTTTTGCACAATATCCAAAGCCTCTTGCTGCAATGCACCAGTAATTAAAGGAATTTCTTTTTTAATGATTCCTGCTTTATGTTGAGCAATTGAGGCAATAGTTTCACCTAAAAACAAACGATGATCCTTCCCTATATTTGTTATAATCGTTAACATAGGAGATAGACAATTCGTAGAATCCTCTAAACCTCCCATCCCTGCTTCTACGATCACGATGTCTGTCTTGTTTGAAAAATAAACAAACATAACGGCTACAAGAAGCTCGAATTCCGTTGGCTGATCACCATCTTGATCAAGTTTATTTATGAGCGGATACATATTATCCATGATTTTGACAAACTGATCGGGTGGAATCGGGGATTGATTCAGATAAATGTGCTCGCACAATCCATTCAAGCTTGGTGAAACAAATGTACCTACTTGATAGTCATGTTGTATGAAAACTTGCTTTATAAAGGTTAACGTTGATCCTTTACCATTCGTGCCAGCAATGTGAACCACTTGCAAGTTTCTTTCGGGATTCCCTAACAATTTCAATAGTTTACGAATACGGCCAAGACCTGGTTTCACCCCATATGGATGTCGACTTTTAAAAAAGTGTTCAACCTCATTCATTTGCTGAAACATATAATAAAACCTACCTTTTTTTCAGGATTGGAGTTGATTTTAGTAGAGCGATTTAATTATGTATCATTACGATACCATATATAATGAAGAAATAGTGATCGTAGTATTTCAAAACAAACGATCAAGTTCAACTTTGCTTAAATCAGAAAGGATAATGATGATGTGTCTAGAGGGCTGGATTATATACAACGGGCATCTTACGGGAAACAAATTTCGTGACTTTGCCGAATGGATACAGAATGCAGGAGATCGTAAAGGAATAAAGACAAAAATCATTAAAAATAACCATCTATTTTCTATTTTATCAGATAATAGTAGTAGACTTCTAAACACAAGTGAACAAAGCCTGCCAGATTTTGTCGTATTTGGTGACAAAGATATTCCATTAGCGCGCCAACTAGAAGACATGCAGATACCAGTATTTAACTCGGCGCAAGCAATTAGCACGTGTGATAATAAAATTGAAACATATCGTGAGCTATCTAACAATAAACTTGCTATACCGAAAACAATTGTAGCACCGAAAATCTTTCCTGGTCTAACACAAATCGAACAAGAGCCGTTTCAGCATGTAGCTAGCGAACTAGGATTCCCCCTCATTATAAAAGAAGCTTATGGTTCATTTGGAGAGCAAGTCTATCTCATTACATCATTTAAAGAAATGCTAACTAAAGTCATGGAATTAAAAGAAGTTCCGTACGTATTTCAACAATTTGTTTCCACCAGCTTCGGAAAGGACGTAAGGATCAATGTAGTAGGTGATAATGTGGTTGCAGCCATGCTCCGTACTTCAAAGGAAGATTTCCGAGCTAATGTGAGTGCAGGTGGACAAATGGAACCTTACCAGCCTTCGCAAAAGGAAAAGGAAATAGCAATAGCTGCAACAAGAGCAGTTGGAGCTGACTTTGCTGGGGTTGATTTATTATTCGGCGAAAATAAGGAGCCTATTGTTTGTGAAGTTAACTCAAACGCACATATTCGTAACATTTATGACTGTACTGGCGTAAATGTCGCCGATTTTATTATGAACCATATTGTGAACGAGGTGGAATGAAATGAAAAAAGGCTGGATCCTCTATCGAGCAAAAGATGCAAAAAGAAATCAAGCATTTATCCAATGGTTCCAGGAAGAAAGTTTGAAACAATCGCTTTCATTAGAGCTCGTTTTTGTAGAGGATTTAATGATCGGTATTATAGATAACCAGTTACAAATCAAATGGAGGAATCGTCCTGTAATCCTACCTGACTTTGCAATTGTCCGAACGATGGATCCATTATTAAGCCAACAACTTGAATTGCTTGGAATTCCTGTATTTAATTCATCTACTGTTTCTCGTATTTGCAATGACAAAACGCTTACACATCAATACCTTGCAACATTTGGCTTGTCAATGATGGATACTATCTTTTTACATGGGGATGATTTGCCTACTATTAAACCACCCATCTCCTTTCCATTTGTCATAAAACCTACAAACGCGCGAAGTGGTAATGGTGTGTACATGATCCGAAATCAACAAGATTGGAATAAAACAAGAAACGATTTCAGCTTAAAAAATGTGTTAATCCAATCCTGTGATGTTCAAGTCGGGAAAGATTTACGTGTTTTTGTGGTAGGAAAAGAAATCGTTGGTGCTGTATTACGAGAAAACAAGACAGATTTTAAGGCGAATTTTTCTTTAGGCGGAACCGCGACATGGTACGACCTAGCCAACCATGAAATCGAATTGATCGAGAAAATTATGGATGTCTTTGATTTCGGAATGGTGGGAATTGATTTTTTGATTGGAAATGATGGTGAACTTTTATTCAATGAAATAGAAGATGTGGTTGGTAGCAGAACCTTAAGTAACGTCAGCTCCGTTAATATTGTTGAAAAATATGTTGCACTTATTCACGATATTGTGTATAGGCAGGACTGAGACAGTATGGAATGACTAAATTCGCAAATGTTTGGTGACTGTTTGAACAACCTCTTAAAGGTATTAAAAATACAATGCGGACTGAGAGGCTCTTATTTTCAGTAAAAGGCTTGATTTCTATGGTTAAGCGGACTCACAGGACGCTATTTGCTCTAAATGGGCTTTTTTTGGCTGGCTTTTGGCAATTAACGGCCTCTCAGTCCGCGAAACCCATCAAAACTGCGGATTTTTGCCAAATAGAGGCCTCTGAGTCCGCAAAACTCGCCAATGCCTTAGATTTTTTGCTGAATAGCGGTATGCAGTATGTCTGCTCCATCCAAAGTGAAAAAGGCAATCTTAGCAAGTATACTAAAGATTGCCTTTTCCTCTTATCCTTTTAATTCTTTCAAGCGTGCTTCTACTTTTGCTCGTTTTTCGAGATAGTCTTTTTCCTTCTGTTTTTCTTCCTCAACTACTTTTACTGGAGCTTTTTTTACAAATCCTTCATTTGAAAGCTTTTTCTGAACACGCTCCACTTCTTTACTCCACTTTTCATATTCCGTCTCTAACCGACCTATTTCTTTATCGATATCGATCAAGCCTTCTAGTGGCAAGAACAGTTCGGCACCAGTAACAACTGCCGACATGGATTTGTCAGGAACTGTTAAGCTCGTAGCAATTGAAAGGTGGCTTGGATTGCAAAACCGTTCTAGATAATGTCTGTTTTGCTCTAATTCCATTACAACCGTTTCATCTTCTGCTTGTATCAAAAGTTCAACTTGTTTTGACATAGGGGTATCTACCTCTGCCCGAATATTTCGTACAGATTTAATGATCGATACGAGTCGTTTCATTTCATTTACCGCTTTGGGATCATGAAACTGTTTCTGAACCTCTGGCCAAGCAGCCTGTGTAATCGAATCTCCGTTATGCGGTATTTTCTGCCAAATCTCTTCTGTAATAAACGGCATGAATGGGTGTAGCATCCGCATCGTTTGATCAAGTACATAAGCTAAAACAGATCGGGTCGTTTGTTTTGCCGTTTCATCCTCTCCATAAAGAGATAGTTTTGCCATTTCAATATACCAGTCACACAGTTCATCCCAAATGAAATTGTATAGGTGTCGACCAGCTTCACCAAATTCGTATTTTTCGACGTTTCTCGTTACCTGATCGATGGTTTCATTTAAACGCGTTAGAATCCAATTATCTGCAAGCGATTTTTCCCCAGTAAGATCAATGTCCTCATATGTGAGATCGTCCATATTCATTAAAGCGAACCGTGACGCATTCCATATTTTGTTGGCAAAGTTCCAAGTAGATTCAACCTTTTCCCAAGTAAATCGTAAATCCTGACCTGGTGAAGATCCAGTCGAAAGAAAATAGCGCAACGAGTCTGCCCCATACTTATCAATGACATCCATTGGATCCACACCATTGCCAAGAGACTTACTCATTTTTCTTCCTTCTGCATCTCTTACTAAGCCGTGAATGAGAACATCTTTAAATGGACGCTTCCCAGTAAATTCTTTTGACTGAAAAATCATTCTAGCAACCCAAAAGAATATAATGTCATAGCCTGTGACAAGTACGTTCGTTGGGAAAAAGCGTTTAAAATCCTCCGCTTCTGTGTTTGGCCAATCCATGGTGGAAAATGGCCACAATGCGGATGAAAACCAAGTATCTAAAACATCCGTATCTTGTTCCCAATTTTCCTTATCCTTTGGTTCGTCTCTACCTACATATATCTCTCCCGTTTTTTTATGATACCAAGCTGGAATGCGATGTCCCCACCATAATTGGCGTGAAATACACCAATCTCGAATATTTTCCATCCAATGGAGATACGTGCGCTCAAATCGATCTGGAACAAAATGGACTTTATCTTCCTCATTTTGAAGTGCCACAGCAGTATCAGCTAGAGGCTGCATATTCACAAACCATTGCGTAGACAAATAAGGCTCAACAACTGCCCCACTTCGTTCAGAATGACCAACGGAATGTGTATGATCTTCAATCTTAAACAAAATCCCTTCGTCCTGAAGATCCTTTACAAGCTGCTTTCGGCACGTAAATCGATCCAAACCTTCGTATTTACCAGCATTATGATTCATTGTTCCATCTTCATTCATCACAAGTATTCGCTCAAGATTGTGGCGATTTCCAATTTCAAAATCATTTGGATCATGAGCAGGTGTTATTTTCACTGCACCAGATCCGAATTCCATGTCGACATAGTCGTCTGCAATAATTTCAATTTCTCGCCCAACGAGTGGTAAGATGACTGTTTTACCGATTAAATTCTTGTATCTTTCATCATCGGGGTGTACCGCGACAGCTGTATCCCCCAGCATCGTCTCTGGACGAGTTGTTGCAACTTCAATATGTCCTGATCCGTCCTTTAATGGATATTTCATGTGGTAAAAATGACCTTGAACTTCTTCATAAATTACTTCAATGTCAGATAAAGCCGTCTTGGTCGCTGGATCCCAATTAATAATATACTCGCCACGGTAAATAAGATCTTTCTCATAAAGAGTTACAAACACCTCTCTTACCGCTTCAGATAACCCTTTATCAAGAGTGAAGCGTTCGCGAGAATAATCAAGACCAAGCCCTAGCTTTTCCCATTGCTTACGGATAAAATCAGCATACTCCTCTTTCCATTCCCATACGTTAGAGATGAATGCCTCACGTCCAAGATCATACCTGTTTTTCCCTTGTTCACGCAGTTTTGCCTCAACCTTTGCCTGGGTTGCGATCCCTGCATGATCCATGCCAGGCAGCCATAAAACATCGTATCCTTGCATTCTTTTAATCCGCGTAATAATATCCTGTAAAGTCGTATCCCAAGCATGGCCAAGGTGCAATTTACCTGTAACATTTGGGGGTGGAATAACAATGGAGAAGGGTTCCTTTTCCTCATCACCAGTTGCTTCAAAAAATTTACCCTCTACCCAAAACTGGTAACGCTTTTTTTCCACCACGGCAGGATCATACTTAGTTGGTAATGCTATTTCTTCTTTGTTCTTTTCCATGAAATAACCTCCTTCTTTACGTGTGTGGTAAAATACAAAAAATCCTAATCATCCAAAAAGGACGAATAGGATTTCCGTGGTACCACCTTTATTTGCAAGACGTAATGTCTGCACACTCACAATTATTAACGGCTCTTAACCGGTTTCTCTTACTATCGATTCAGAGAAACAGCATCCAGGGCGACCTTCCAAAGCATGATCCTAGGAAATCTTCCAGCAAATTGATTTCCCTCTCTTTAGGGTTAAGCCTTGTACTCTTCCCTTTCAACGCTTTTATTATTTATATGAGTTATTTTATCCAAAAACAATGGAATAAGTCAACTTTTTTTTGTTATTTGTACTTTTTCATCACTAAATACAAGTCATACCACATAGGATACATGAAAAGGGTAGAAAACCGTATTTATAGAGGATGTTCAAATGAACACGCACTTATACTAAAGAAAAGGAGTGAAGGGTTTTGTCTCGTTTTTACCGGTATAGACTGCCACCTTGGTGCCGATATTGGCTTATTGTTATCGAAAGAGCATCGCTACCAATCATGGTATTCCAGCTCATTCGTACACTCATTTGGCCAACTACCTTTGATATATTTTTATCTGGTCTTTGCATTGGATTATTTTTTCTCTTTTACTTGAAGTGGATTTAACAGTTCACTCTTCTATTTCTTGTTCTTTTGTTTCATCTCTTAGATCATAAAGTACTTCTTGGAGATGAAGGCCGTTTAAGAGACGACGAAAACATTGCTCTAACGACTTGAGTTGAAACGGCTGTGCTTTATCCGACTTTTTCTCGCTATAACGTTCCAATATTTGAAAATAGGAATGGGGTTGCAAGAGCGAAATAGCAAGAAGACTTATTTCTTTTTGAAGCAATGGGTTTTGATTTTGATAGACTGAAAAAGAAGTGGCTAGTTGTTCTATTGGATTGTCATGGTAGGAGAGTGTATGAAAAAAATAGATAGATAGATCATGTACTGGACTACCAATAAATGCTTTTTCCCAATTTATAAAATACGTGCGCTCGGTATGCTGGATTACATGTTGATTTGTTAAATTTCCGTGGCATAAAGAATGATAAACAGTCGGCTCATCTTGAAAATCCTCAAGATAACAATCATACCAGTTATCAAGCTCAGACAAAACCTTTTGTATATCACGATATTGCATACAAATCCGAAGCTCAAATGGGGACATGTAATGTCGTTTTTCATATGCTTCTACGCACTTTATTAGTGTATCCTGATACATTTTCACCCTATTTTTATCATGAGTAATTTTTTGCTCGATGTCTTCTGTCCAAACTTCTTGCCTTTGTTTTGTTTTATAATGGATGGATCCAAGCGTTTCATATAATGATTTAATCCCATCTGTTTGATCTTGTTTGTCCCCCTTTTCCTTCCATGGGGAAAGGTAGTATATTTCATTGTTATATGAGACGTAACTCTCTCTTCTTCTTGTCATGTATACAGGTAAAACAGAGGCAAGACTCTCTTGTGCGGCTAATTGATACACCCTGTTCCACATTGGCAGTGATTTTGGTGTTAGCCTCGATTTTTTTAACACATAGGATGTTTGATAGGTATCAATTTTGTAAGTACGATTTGTTAATTTTGCATAGTCAAAATGTTCAACATGATACTCCTGTAAAATTTTACGAATAGGATCTAGCATCCATTCACGCTCCTTATAATCTGTTTTCACATAAAAAAGTAATTAGGACATAAAATCCCTTGTCACATTGTGGCAAGGGATTTGTATTTGGAAGCTTGTTCTTGTCTATAAATCATTTTTCTTTTATTGGTATATATAATATTTGTCCTTCCAAAACGTCATCCTCTTCCAATTTATTGGACTTCGTAATTTGAAGTGGTGAAACATCATATCTCTCTGCAATAGAAATCAGCGTGTCGCTATCTTGGACAATGCACATTTTCATTTTTGCATAACGTTCTTGTTCTTTCTTATTATCGAAAATATTTAACAAGTAGCTTGCATCCTGATTTGTTTTTTCTTCCTCGCGCTCCGGTACTTGATCTTCTTCAACTTCTCCTCCTTGTTCTTCAAATGTTAATACAGGAGAGTCATTGAAGATGTCACTTTCATCCTGATTGAAGGGTTCCACAATATCATCTACCAGTTTTTTTTCAGAGTTCTTACCGAAAAATTCTGCAAATGACTGAGTCTTTTTGTTTTTCCACTTGTTTTTTTCTTTCTTTTTAGCAGGTTCCTCTAGTTCGGGAGTATCCAACGGCCCTTCCGTTAATTCATTTTCGGGAACATCTAATGGAACTTCCTCTTTGAACTCAAAATCAATGGTTTCATCATCGAAAGGTACATCCTGATCTAGATCTTCTTCCACGTTTGGTTGGTTTTCTTCTCGACTTGATTCAAGAGCAGTCTCTTCATCTCTTACGCCGTGGATCGCGACTGTGGCAGATAATTTCAGCTGGCTTCTTTCCGGTAATTCATAGTCAAATGTTTCAATTCCAACCATGACATCCTCCAGTGAATGGACTCGATATTGCGGAACAGAAATTTCCACTGGGAATCTGTGAAAAAACTCGTTTACCCCATCTTCATAGCTTTCCACTCGTTCTACTAGTCGTTTTGAGGGGTAGTCTCTTAGCGAAAGAACCTGTTCTTCTTCCTCATTTAAATCTTCTTTAACTTGAAAATATTCCCCCTTAAGCTCGATGACCCCACGAATTTGTACGTAGTCATTGAATTCCTGTATCGAAATTTCAGGTTCTAATGAAACCCCCATAAGTTCGTCGACTTCCTGTCCTTTTTTAAACCATAATGACTCATCTAATTCAAACGTAAAAACGGACGGGTCTTCATATGTCAATACAAACTCCTCCCTTCAAAATCACTTACCAATTACTGAACGTTTGCCTCATTTCAGATATATGAGTACATGAAGGTATATATTCATAAAAACACACAAAAAAGCGACAAGGAGCCGTGTCCATTGTCGCTTTTGATCTGTTTTATATTATTTTATTTTTGAAAAGGCATGATGGGCTGCTGTAATAGTCTTTTCAATATCTTCATCCGAATGTGCAGTTGAAAGAAATAGCCCTTCAAATTGTGATGGTGGTAGAAATATACCGGCTTCTATCATGGAGCGATAATAGGATGCAAAGTGATCCAAATTTGATGTTTTTGCTGTATCATAGTTGATTACCCCTTGGTTCGTAAAGAAGAATCCAATCATCGATCCTGCTCGATTTATATTTAATGGAACATTAAATTCAAGTGCAGCTTGTTTATATCCCTCTTCAAGGTGATCAATCTTTTCATTCAAAAGTTCGTATGTTTTTTCATCTAACGCTGACAATGTTTCATACCCAGCTGTCATGGCAAGTGGATTGCCTGAGAGTGTTCCTGCTTGATAAATATCTCCAATTGGGGCAATCATTTCCATTATTTCTTTTTTACCACCATATGCTCCAACAGGTAGCCCACCACCAATAACTTTTCCTAAACAGGTTAAGTCGGGGGTTACCTTGTAATACCCTTGTGCACCATTATAACCGACACGAAACCCCGTCATAACTTCATCAAAAATAAGTAAGGTTTCATTCTCAGTCGTCATTTGCCTCAGTTCTTGCAGGAAGTTTTGAACGGGAGGAACAACGCCCATGTTACCTGATACAGGTTCAACGATTACCGCAGCTAAATCATCACCATATTGTTCAAATGCATAGCGTACACTTTCCATGTCATTGTAAGGTACTGTAATCGTGTGTTTGGCAACAGACTCAGGGACACCAGGACTATCTGGTAGACCCAGTGTAGCAACTCCAGACCCAGCTTTAATTAATAGAGAGTCACCATGGCCATGATAATTTCCTTCAAATTTCAAGATTTTATTGCGTCCAGTAAACCCTCTTGCTAGCCTTAAGGCACTCATTGTAGCCTCTGTACCGGAGTTCACCATACGAACCATCTCAATAGAAGGAACACGATCAATGACAAGCTGTGCAAGTTTATTCTCTATTTCAGTTGGTGCACCAAAGCTTGTTCCTTTTTCAACGACTTTTTTAAGCGACTCTACTACACGATCATCGGCATGCCCTAAGATTAATGGCCCCCAACTTAAAACATAATCAATGTATGCATTTCCATCTATGTCGTATATTTTAGAACCCTTGCCACTTTCCATAAAAATTGGATTCATTCCAACTGACTTAAACGCTCTTACAGGTGAATTGACCCCACCTGGCATTATGTCGACTGCTTCTTTATACGCATCAATCGACCGATTAAATTCTTTTCCCATCTCTACTTAAACCTCCTATTCATTAAGCCATTGAGCTACGTCTTTTGCAAAATAGGTGATAATGATGTCAGCACCAGCACGTTTCATTGATGTTAATTTTTCTAAGACAAGCTGTTTCTCATCTATCCAACCATTTGCAGCAGCAGCCTTTACCATTGCATATTCTCCACTAACATTGTAAGCAACAACTGGTACGTTAAATTGATCCTTGACCTCTCGTACAATATCTAAGTAAGACAATGCTGGTTTCACGATCAGAAAATCGGCACCCTCCTCGACATCAGAGTTAGCTTCTCTCAAAGCCTCACGTCGATTCGCTGGATCCATTTGATATGTTTTGCGATCACCAAATTGCGGTGTACTACCCGCTGCGTCTCGAAAAGGACCATAAAAGGCAGAAGCATATTTAACGGCATAAGACATAATCGGTATATTTATAAAACCTGCTTCGTCAAGTCCTGTCCGAATTGCTTTCACAAATCCATCCATCATATTGGAAGGTGCAATAATATCTGCACCCGCTTCTGCTTGGCTAATTGCTGTTTGAACTAATAAATCAAGTGAGGCATCATTTTCGACATCGTTGTCATGAATAACACCACAATGTCCATGAGAAGTATACTCACAAAGGCATGTGTCTGCAATTAACGTTAGTTCAGGTACTTCGTGCTTTAACTGGCGCAATGCCTGTTGAACAATCCCTGTACTTTCATATGCTTGTGATCCAACCTCGTCTTTTTCTTGAGGTACTCCAAACAAAATGACGGAGCGAATACCAAGCCGAACAAGCTCCTTCATTTCTTCTGTAAGGTAATCTAAGGAAACTTGAAACACACCTGGCATTGACGAGACCTCGTTTTTTACGGTGCTCCCTTCGACTACAAATATTGGATAAATTAGATCATCCTTGGATAGCTGTGTTTCCCTAACCAATGCTCTCATGTTATTTGAAGCCCTTAGCCTCCGGTGTCTTTTAAAAGCATGTTCGCACATACATCACCATTTCCTTTCTTCCTTATAATACTGAACCAACGCGTCTACCATTCCCTCCATTGTAAATCGATGTTTTGGTGTACATATATTCTTGAATCCTTTTTCCATTGCTTTGTCAGCAGTTGTTGTCCCTATACAAACACAAAGCTTATCTGCTTTAATCAAGGAAACAATATTTGGAATGTGATTGGTAAGCATGTCAAATGTTTCAACTGTTGAAGGGCTTGTAAAGCTATATGCATCGATGTCACCGCTTTTAATGTAATCGACTATGTCTTCCTTGTATTCTATATTTGGAATTGTTTGATACACTTCTATACTTTCAAACGAAACATGAAATTTCTGTAACATAGACGGAATCGTATGAAGTGATTGATTCCCTCTAACGACAAGGACACGCTCGTTTTTTCCATATGACTCTAAAAATGCATGTATGAATGTCTCCCCATTAAAAGTATGAGGGACAAAGTCAGCCTTAAATCCATGACTATGTAGTACTTGCTTTGTTTTATGTCCAACGACACCGAATTGGATAGCATTGGGGATCTGATCCAAAAGATCATAGTGCTTTAATGATTCAAAAAAAAACTGCACGCCATTGGAACTGGTAAACAAGATCCACGTGAAATTCTGTAGTCTATGAAGTATATCTTGATTCGCTTCAGAGAGCTGTAACTGAAAGGTCAAAAGAGGTGTTACTATCGGAATAGCACCAACCCTCTCTAGTTGTGTAACAAAATCCTTCGCTTGCTCTTTACTACGAGTTACAAGGACTTTCTTACCCTCTAGAGGATGCATTATTGATCTAACTCCTCTTTTACGTCGTCCACAATTTCCTGAGCACCTCGTTTTTTCATACGCTCGGCTGCCTCTTTCCCAACGGCAACTGGATCTGTTCCCTTGACCACTTCTTTCAATACTGTTTTTCCATCAGAAGTGGCAACTAACGCAGTAAGGACAACTTCTTCCTCTTCCAAATAAGCATAGCCTGCGATCGGAATTTGACAACCGCCTTCAAGCAGGTGTAAGAATGTACGTTCTGCGGTCACCGTTTTTGTCGTATACTCATTTTTGATTTTCTCAAGTAAATTACGGAGTTCTTCGTCTAATTCCCTACACTCAATTGCCAACGCCCCTTGTCCAACGGCCGGGACACATTGTTCTGACGAAAGAAATTCTGTTACGATATCTCCTTTCCAGCCCATCCGGCTTAAACCTGCAGCGGCAAGGACAATGGCATCAAAATTTTCTTCCTTTAACTTTCGTAATCGCGTTTCTATGTTACCTCGGATCGATTTAATTTCTAAATCAGGTCGAACAGCCAAAATTTGTGCTGCTCTTCTTAAACTACTCGTTCCGACAACGGAACCAGCAGGAAGCTCATGCAATCGTACATGATCATTTGAAATGAATGCATCTCGGTGATCTTCTCGCTCTGGAATGGATGCTATTACCAAACCATCAGGTAAAACAGCAGGCATGTCCTTCATACTATGAACTGCCATATCGATCTCCTTATCAAACATTGCTTGTTCAATTTCTTTGACAAACAGACCTTTACCGCCCACCTTGGATAGGGTAACATCTAAAATCTTATCCCCTTTTGTGACGATTTTTTTAAGTTCAAATTCATATGGAGCACCAGCTTTTTTTAATTGTTCTATGACCCATTCCGTTTGGGTTAATGCTAAGTTACTTTTACGCGATCCAACAATAATTTTTCGCATGTGCTGTACCTCCTTCTTAGAGATTTAGTCCTTTTAAAAATGGAATTTGGACAATGATTCAAACAAAAAGAAATTAACTAACAAAAATAAGAAAGCAGCCGTATTAAATAATGAAATGGATCTTCCCTGATACCGTTTTATTACTCGAAGAAATAAATAAATAAAGTACACAACTAATACAACAAAGGATCCTATTGTTTTAAAATCGTACCAGTAGAATTCGGCGTCTGAAGTATACCCCCAAACAACCCCTAAGATAACGGACAAAAGTAACATAGGAACTCCTAGCAAAATCACGACAAAGGAATAATAATCAAGTTTTTCTAAATCACCTAATCGTACTAACCATTTATACCCTTTTTTCTCTTTTAGTAGTTTATATTGAACTAAGTACATCAACGAAAGAATAAATGAAAAAGTAAGAAACCCATAAGAAATGAGAGCTAACGTAATGTGCGCAATTAAAATTTCACTTACCAAGCGTATTCCCTGTTCCGTTAATTCATTATTTGCAGCTAACATAACATGAAGTAGCATAACAAAAAATCCAAGCAAATTCGTAAAAAACACTAAAAAGTCAATCCGAAAGAAACGATTAATAAAAAGTGAAAAAGTTACTAAAATCCATGCATAAACGTATAAACTATCAGAGAGCGTTAAAACAGGGAAATTTGATGTGACAAATACTTGATATAATAAAAAAAAGGTTTGCAAAATCCAAACCATAGAAAGCAACCAGAAGGCTATTTGATTTGCCTTCCGGTTATGTTGTATAAAATCAATGAAATAGCTCATTACACTTATTCCATAAATCATCAGGATAATTTCAAATAGCCACTTCGTTTCCACCATACAGGAAATCCTTTCGTTATTCTAACATTTCACACCTGCAAAATTGGACCTAAGATATTGTTACCTTATTGAACGTATTTCTAGAGGATGTTCAATAAGTCACTAGATAAAATCTGCATGCCCACGACCAATTTTGTTGACTTTCCTTGGATTGAGTCTGCTTTGTTCCTTTTTGAACAGATGCCCTTTAGGAATTCATGGAAACATTTTTAAAGGAAAGGTAGTCTTCCTCCCCAGTGTGATGAGTTTGTACCATTTTATTGTTTTTTTCCTGTTTGTCTATTTCATGCTGCACTTCATCTTCAATTCCAAAAATTTGAGTAAATAACTGTAATGATTTATTTGCGTCTTTGTCAGTTGCAAGCTCTTTCGCCTGCAAAATCGGCTGTTTTAACATTTGATTCACAATGCTTTTCGTATGTTTATTTAATACCTTTCGCTCTCTATCCGTCAAGTTAGGCATTTTACGTTCAATACTTCTCATCGTTTCCGTCTGAATGGATGACGCTTTCGATCGCAAAGCAGAAATAATAGGAACAACACCAATAGTGTTTAGCCAATCAGCAAATTGAACGATCTCTGCTTCAATCATCAACTCTATTGCTTCCGCTGTTTCTTTTCTTGACTCTAAATTCGCGTCAACGATCCCTTGTAGATCATCAATATCATAAAGAAAAACGCTATCTAATTCACCAATAGATGGATCAAAATCCCTTGGAACGGCAATATCTACTAGAAATAACGGTCGACCTTTACGTTGCTTTTGCACAGGTTCTAGTAATTTTTTCGTTAACACATATTCGGTTGATGCAGTTGAACTGATAAGAATATCTGCGTCTTTTAACGTTTCTGTCAGGTTGTCCATCGTTTTTGCTTGTCCGTTAAATTCCGTTGCCAAAAGCTTTGCTTTAGCATACGTGCGATTGATTACTGTTACTTTTTTGACACCAGATCCTTGGAGGTTTTTTGCTGCAAGCTCCCCCATTTTCCCAGCACCTAGAATGACAACATGCTTGTTCATTAAATCCCCAAATATTTTTTTCGCTAATTCAACTGCAGCGTAACTAACAGATACAGCGTTTGCCCCTATGTCTGTTTCTTTATGAGCTCGTTTCGCTAACGTAATTACCTGTTTAAACAATTGATTATATATGGTTCCTGTTGTACCAGCTTCTTGTGCCAGTAAGAAGGATTGTTTCATTTGGCCTAATATTTGCGTTTCGCCAAGAATCATGGAATCTAGACCACACGTTACTTTAAACAGATGCTCTAGCGCATGATCTCCTTCATATATTGTTAAATAGGATGAAAAAGTGTCTTTGTCCACACCAAACCAGTTCATAAGAAATTGTTTAATATAATACCTACCAGTGTGAATTTGGTCCACAACCGCATATATTTCCGTACGATTGCATGTGGATAAAATGACATTTTCCAAAACACTTTTTTGATTATTAAGCTCCTGCATTGCTTGGGACAAATCTTGTTCCTGAAAGGTAAGCTTCTCCCGAATTTCAACAGGGGTCGTTCTATAATTAAGTCCTACAACTAAAATATGCACATTTATCTACCCCCAACAAACTTTTACCCCTACTTTTTTACCATACATTATTTATTATAACATGAGTAATTACTATGTTTCACAAAAAATGTGAACACATTTTGAAACAGTATGATAGGATGAAACAAGGTATAAATCGATTCTATTCATAACAATATGTACTTTATCATACGGTCAACCCACAATCAAGAAATTGATATTAACAAATAATAATTATAATTTACGGAGAGGATTACATGAAAAAACAGCATACGTTTACTGGTTTTGTACTTGTCGGAATAGGTGCTTTTTTCCTTTTAAAACAATTACAGCTCCCACTTTTTTTCAATTTTTATTCCTGGCCCACTATTTTAATCATTTTGGGTATAGCATTACTCTTACATAGTTATATTACCAATGATTACAAAAACTTATTCACTGGAGTAATTGTATTAGGAATCGGTATTCATTTCCACGGACTTACCTATTATTCGTTTTGGATTGATGATTGGGGAATGTACTTTATTATTATTGCAATTGCATATTTCGTTCGCTTCCAAAAAACGAAATCGGGTTTATTTTCTGGTCTTTTGTTTCTAGGAATCGGCTTATTTGTCATTCTTACACCAAACGAGCCTATTTGGATGAAGTGGCTAAATAGATTCTTTCAATTTGCTGAAGATTTTTGGCCTATTATCGTCATAGGTCTAGGTTTATATATGTTTGTACGTAAAAAATAAATAGTTGCATACATACCAAAAAGCTTGGTTTTGTACCAAGCTTTTGGTGATTTGTTTCATTTAAGATAGAGTTGCAGTGTTTTCCAAGCATGATCCTTTCCTTCTCCAGTTTCGCTTGAGAAAGGAATAACGGTATCATCTTGATCTAAGTCAAGGGTCTGAATCACTCGTTGAATATGCTTCGTTCTTTTTCCTTTTGGAATCTTATCTAGCTTTGTTGCGATCACCAATACACGGAGATCATGATGTTTTAAAAAATGATACATTTTTACATCATCTACAGTTGGTTCATGCCTAATGTCAACGACTAAAGCTGTTGCTCTTAAATTCTCACGTTCTACTAAATATTCTTCGATCATTCTCCCCCATGCTTCCCGCTCTTTTTTCGAAACTTTCGCATACCCATATCCTGGAACATCCACAAAATAGAAAGTTTCGTTAATTTTGTAAAAGTTGAGAGTCTGTGTTTTACCAGGTTTAGAAGAGGTTCGTGCAAGACTTTTGCGCTGAATCATTTTATTAATAAACGAGGATTTCCCGACGTTTGATCTTCCAGCTAAAGCAATTTCAGGAAGCCTGTCATTTGGATATTGTTTTTTGGAAACCGCACTAATAACTATTTCTGCTTGGTTAACTTTCATGTTTCTCCTCCGCTAATGCTTGTTCTAAAACTTCATCCAAATGGTGAACAGGAATAAACTTTAATTCGTTTCGAACACTATCAGGAATTTCCTCTAAATCCTTTTCATTGTCAGCGGGTATGATCACCGTGGAAATTCCCGCACGATGCGCACTTAGAGATTTTTCCTTTAACCCACCAATTGGAAGAACTCTACCACGAAGCGTTATTTCCCCTGTCATTCCTACTTCTTTTTTGACTGGTCGTCCTGTTAGTGCAGAAACCAATGCAGTTGCCATTGTAATCCCCGCAGATGGTCCATCCTTTGGTGTTCCTCCCTCTGGAACATGAATATGAATATCATTTTTTTCATGAAAGTCTGGATCAATGCGTAGCTCATTTGCTCTAGAACGAATATAACTAAATGCAGCTTGAGCAGATTCTTTCATTACATCGCCAAGTTTACCCGTTAGTGTTAATTTCCCCTTACCAGGATATAGAGATACTTCAATCGAGAGGATATCTCCACCTGCAGTTGTATAAGCAAGTCCTGTAGCCGCTCCAACTTGATCCTCTTGTTCCATCATACCATAACGAAATTTTGGTTTGCCTAGCAAGGTTTCTAACTGTTTCTCTGTTACGACGACACGTTTTTTATTTTCTGATACGATTATTTTTGCTGCCTTCCTACATACAGATGCAAGTGTTCTTTCTAAGTTACGAACACCAGCTTCTCTTGTATACGTGCGAATGAGCTTTATTAATGCTTCATCTCGTACTTGAAGCTGTGCTTTTGTTAACCCATTTTCTTTTATTTGTTTTGTCAGTAAATGTTCTTTAGCAATGTGTAGTTTCTCTACTTCGGTATATCCTGGAATATAAATAACTTCCGTCCTATCTAATAATGGACCTGGGATAGATCCCAAATTGTTTGCTGTTGCAATAAACATAACATCCGATAAATCATACGTTTCTTCAATGAAATGATCACTAAAATTACTATTTTGCTCTGGATCCAATACTTCAAGCATTGCTGCTGATGGATCGCCTCTAAAATCGCTTGCCATCTTATCAATCTCATCTAATAAGAATACAGGGTTTACCGTTTCGGCTTTTTTCATCCCCTGAATAATCCTACCTGGCATCGCTCCTACATATGTTCTGCGATGCCCCCGTATTTCCGCTTCATCACGAACCCCCCCAAGTGAAATTCGAACGAAATTTCGGTTTATGGAACGAGCGATCGATTTTGCCAACGATGTTTTTCCGACACCTGGTGGTCCAACAAGACAAAGGATTGGTCCTTTTAATGATTGTGTTAGCTGTTGAACAGCCAAATATTCAAGCACTCTTTCCTTCACTTTTTCCAGTCCATAGTGATCCTCATCTAGAATTTTTTCTGCATGGTTAATATCTAAATTGTCTTCCGTTTCTTTTGTCCAAGGCAAGGCAAGTAACCAGTCAATGTAATTTCGAATTACAGAACTTTCGGCTGAGCTTTGAGGAACCTTTTCATACCGATCCAATTCTTTTGAAGCAACTTTAATGATCCGTTCAGGCATGTCAGATTGTTCAATTTTTTCTTTAAGTTGCGCAACTTCCCCTGACTTCCCATCTTTGTCGCCCAGTTCTTTTTGAATTGCCTTCATCTGTTCTCTTAAATAATATTCTTTTTGGGTTTTTTCCATCGAGTGTTTGACACGTTGGCCGATTTTTTTCTCTAAATCAAGCACTTCTTTTTCATTCGAAATCAATTTGATTAACCGTTGAAGGCGCTTTTTAACATCTTCTATTTCTAACAATTCTTGCTTGTCTTTCAGCTTTAAAGTAAGGTGTGAAGCAATAATATCAGCAAGCCTACCCGAGTCATCTATATCTATAACAGTGGCCAATGTTTCCTGACTTACTTTTTTTGAAATTTTTATGTAGGTCTCAAACTGTTCTATGAGCGCTCTCATAAGCGCTTCTTCTTCATTTTGGCCTCCATGGATTTCTTCAAATTCTTCAACCTCTACTAAAAACTGATCATCGTTTTCAATATATTGAATAATCTCCCCACGATATAACCCTTCCACCAGCACGCGTATTGTCCCATTTGGAAGCTTTAACATCTGCTTCACCTTTGCCATTGTACCAATACGATAAATATCCTTTGGTTCTGGCTCGTCCAAATCAACTACTTTTTGGGCTGCTAGAAAAATTATGTGATCATCCATCATTGCTTTTTCTAAGGCATTTACCGATTTGTCACGACCTACATCCAAGTGAATGACCATCGATGGGAAAACAATTAATCCTCGAAGTGGAAGGAGGGGAATCTGTATTTTGTTTGGTTCTGTCACTACAAGCACCTCCGATTTATAAAACGCAATTTCATATGATGTACATGCAATAAGTCAAAACTGCTTGAGAAAATTAGCACAAGCATACGCTGTTATTTTCAGAAATTAAACAGCCATTTGTATCCCTATTTCTTCTGAGTTATCACATATTATCCCACCACAAAATAGCAAAAGAACGAAAAAGCTTCTGCTTTCTGATAGTATAAAGAAAAGTGGTTCTATTGTAAAATCAAACGACTATTGTATGGTCTTCTTCTTGGCGGTCTCCTCTCGTTTCTCCTGCAACCACTTTTTCTTTTGGATAAGGATATACGGTAGGGCTTCCTTGAATGACCCAACTGGTACAATTTTAATATCATGAATACGATCACAAATGGACTGATAATTTTCTTTTGGGATGATCACCTGCTTAGCACCAGCTTGTTTAGCTGCCTTGATTTTGGTTATTATTCCTCCAACCGGTCTAACTTCTCCATGAATACTCATTTCACCAGTAACAGCTGTTTGGTAATCTAGAGGAACTTTTTGAACACTAGAGTAAATACCTAGTGCCATCGCTAGCCCTGCTGAAGGTCCATCAACGGGAATTCCACCTGGAAAATTAAGGTGAATATCATATTCATGTGCTGGGACACCTATAGATCGTAACATGGTGATCACATTTTGGATCGATCCGCGCGCCATACTTTTTCTTTTAATAGACCGGTTGGAGCTCGTAATTGTTTCTTCCTCTGCAATACCTGTAATCGTTATCTCACCGTTGCGCAAACGCGGCAAAATAGAGACCTCAATTTCAAGTAAATGCCCTGTATTTGGTCCTGTTACGGCTAATCCATTTACCTTCCCTATTCTATATTCTGGCACAATCATTGGTTTTATCCTTGGCGATAATCGACTCGCATCCACAACCCATTCCATCTCTCCTGCTTGAATCTTGTTGGTACCTTGTTTCTTGGCGACACTAGCAGCAATTTGAATCATGTTAACAGCTTCCCTTCCATTTCTTGCATAACTAGAAAGCACCTTTAGACCAGCTTCTTCCACTTTGAATTGAACCTTCTCACAAGCTCTTGTTGCTACTTGCATTATTTCCTCTGGTTCTAATTCACGAAAGAAAATTTCCAAGCATCTCGATCGGATCGCTGGCGGAATTTCTTCAGGCTGTCTCGTTGTTGCTCCGACAAGCCTAAAGTCTGCTGGTAAACCACGCGAAAAAATTTCATGTATATGTAATGGAATGTTGTTATTTTCTTGACTATAATAAGCACTCTCTAAAAATACTTTTCGATCCTCTAGAACCTTCAACAACTTATTCATTTGAATCGGGTGCAGTTCTCCAATTTCATCAATAAATAGAATACCACCATGTGCATTTGAGACTGCTCCTCGTTTCGGCTGTGGTATACCTGCTTGCCCCATAGCTCCTGCTCCTTGGTAAATTGGATCATGAACAGAACCAATTAGCGGATCTGCAATTCCTCTTTCATCAAATCTTGCCGTCGTTGCATCAAGTTCAACAAAAGGCGCATCATAGCGAAACGGGGTTTCTAAATAGGTCTTTGCTTCTTCTAACACAAGACGAGCAGCAGCGGTTTTTCCTACACCTGGTGGTCCATAAATAATGACGTGTTGGGGGTTTGAACCACATATAGCTGCCCTTAACGATTCAATTCCGTCCTCTTGCCCGACAATTTCAGATAACTTTTTTGGTCTAATCCTTTCAGAAAGCGGAGCAGAAAGCGATATGTCGCGCATTTTTCGGAGCTCTTCTAATTCCTTCTTTGATTCCTTTTCGATTGTTACCTTATTTGATCTTTGGTTTTTCAAAAGGTTCCAAAAATATAACCCAATTACAATACCAAAGAAAAGCTGGATCATTACAACAACACTAACCAAATTCATGATGTACCTCCAAATAACAAAGTTAGTTGTTAGTATCTCCGCAAATGAAATGGTTAAACATGGTGAAATGATTGTAATAATTGTCGTTTTTCTGAATCGCATGAAAAGAAAGCGGGGCTTCGTTGGCAAGCAAAGACGTCGCTTTTATCTTTAAATGGTTTTAGGGTTTTAGACCCCCACCTCTAAGCGAAGCGTAGGTGGGAATTTCCATTCAGGTGGAGTCTAGACTCCATCTGATTCCCCGATGTTTCAGCTTGCTGAAACGAGTTCGCTTTGATGACTTTTTGAACAACCTCTTTAAGAATTGTGTACTTAAAAAAGGGAGAGCATCGATTGAATCGAATACTCTCCCTTTGCCTTCGTTCTATTTAGGCACTCTCTTTAGGTGATTCTTTATTTTCATCCGTTACAGTTCCGTCTTTTAAAACGAGCTTGGGACGACCGTTTTCCAATAATACAGTGTCTTTCGTAATGATGCATTTCTCTATGTCTTCTCGAGACGGCAGCTCAAACATGACGTCCAACATAATCCCTTCAATAATGGAGCGAAGACCCCGAGCACCTGTTTTTCTTTCAATTGCTTTATTCGCAATTTCGCGCAATGCCTCTTCTTCCATTTCAAGTTCTACATTGTCAATTTCAAATAGTCTTTGGTATTGCTTAACCAAAGCATTCTTTGGTTTTGTTAAAATTTCCACTAATGCATCTTCATCTAACGGCTCAAGGCTTCCTATTACTGGTAAACGACCGATGAATTCAGGAATTAATCCAAACCGAAGCAAGTCTTCAGGTAACACCTTTTGTAAAAGCTGTCCCTTATCCATATCTTGCTTCTCATCATCCGCACCAAAGCCGATCACTTTTTTACCCAAACGGCGCTTAACAATTTGCTCAATTCCATCAAACGCACCGCCACAAATAAATAGAATATTTGTCGTATCAATTTGGATAAATTCTTGATGTGGATGTTTTCTACCACCTTGTGGAGGAACACTTGCAGTTGTACCCTCTAATATTTTTAGCAACGCTTGTTGAACACCTTCACCTGAAACATCCCGAGTGATCGAAGGGTTCTCAGATTTACGGGCTACTTTATCAATTTCGTCGATATAAATAATGCCTTTTTCGGCCTTTTCTACATCGTATTCAGCTGCTTGGATTAATTTAAGAAGTATGTTTTCTACATCCTCCCCAACATAACCAGCTTCGGTTAATGACGTTGCATCCGCTATTGCAAATGGTACATTTAAAATTCGAGCAAGCGTTTGAGCAAGTAATGTTTTCCCGCTACCAGTTGGGCCAATCATCGCGATATTACTTTTTGATAATTCAACATCATCTGCATTTTTGCTTGAGTTTATTCGTTTGTAGTGATTATAAACAGCTACTGATAAACTCTTCTTAGCTTTTTCCTGTCCGATCACATAGTCACTAAGAATATCACAAATTTCATGTGGTTTAGGAATTTCCTTGAATTCTACTTCTTCCTCATTTCCAAGCTCTTCCTCGACTATTTCTGTACAAAGTTCAATACATTCATCACATATATAAACACCAGGTCCTGCGACGAGTTTACGGACTTGGTCTTGACTTTTTCCACAGAAGGAACATTTTAATTGTCCCTTTTCTTCATTGAATTTAAACATCCATTTCACCCCTCAAGTTAAAGTATCTATGATCATGTAACATCATTAGATTAAAAATTATATTTCTTTGCTCATCATATCAGATAACAATATGATTAAAAAGTAAAACACATTATGCCAAATTTTACATCTCATTGTCAAGAGACATATGGCCATAAATTATGTATAAAAAATGCGCACCCGCCCAAGCATCCCGAAATGTTCCAAGCTTGTTATGGATAAAGCTGATAAAGGAACCTACAATGAGAGTGTTGCCAAATCACGTCATAATAAAACCATGAATCATTTTTTAAGGTTCCTATATCCTTACAGTATATGTATAACATGTGTGCCGAAATGATGACAAACATTTTTTGATTTGAACATCCTCTTGTAATATGTAGTAAAAGGATAAACAAGGCACGAGATAACTCGCGCCTTGTTTATTCGTTATGCTGTTTTACTGTGCTCTACTAAAAAATCGATCGCTTTTTTAATTTTCAAATCTTCCTTAATGGCATCTGCATTCCCACCAAGCATTTGTTTGAGTTGATCAACATCTGTTTGGTACATACTAGCCATTGACTCTAATTCCTTATTTATATCCTCTTCGGTAACTTCGATGTTTTCTGTGTTTGCTATTGCTTCCAATGTTAGGCTTGTTTTTACACGTTTCCCTGCATCTTCTCTCATTTGCTCTTTCATACCAGCCTCATCCGTGCCAGAGAATTGATAATACATATCCAAAGTCATCCCTTGCATTTGTAAGCGTTGATCAAATTCTTTAAGCATACGATCCAGTTCATTTGTTACCATTACCTCTGGTATATCTACCTCTGTATTGTCCGATGCTTTTTGAATAAGTGTTTCTCTTTTTTGATTTTCTGCTTCGTTTGCTTTTTCTTCCTCTAACCGTTCTCTTGTTTTTTTCTTCAATTCATCCAATGTTTCCACTTCTTCGTCGACATCTTTTGCAAATTCGTCGTCTAGTTCAGGTAGTTCCTTAGCTTTTATCTCATGTATCTTTACTTTAAATGTCGCTTCTTTACCGGCAAGCTCTGCTGCTTGGTATTCCTCAGGAAATGTAACCTCAATTTCAGCGTCTTCGCCAGTTGCCTTGCCAATAAGTTGTTCTTCAAACCCTGGAATAAAGGAACCAGATCCAATTTCAAGCTCATGGTTCTCCGCTTTGCCACCCTCGAATGCTTCACCATCAACAAATCCTTCAAAATCAATGACAACTGTGTCGCCTTCTTCAACAGTTCCTTCTTCTTTTACGACTAATTCTGCTTGATGCTCCCGTAAATGGTTTAGTTCATGGTCAACATCTTCATCTGTTATTTCCGTGTCTACTTCCTCTACTTCTAATCCTTTGTACTCGCCTAGTGTTGCCTCAGGCTTCACCTTGACCTTTGCCGTAAAGATTAAATTCTTCCCTTTTTCAATCTGTTCTACGTCCACTTCAGGCTGTTCAATAGGCTCAATACCCGTTTCTTGAACCGCATTTGTATAAGACTCAGGTAAAATAAGGTCTACTGCATCCTGGTATAGGGACTCTTCCCCAAAGCGTTGCTCAAAAATTTTACGAGGAATTTTTCCTTTTCTGAATCCTGGAAGTTGAACTTGTTTTACGACCTTTTTAAAGGCTTTGTCCAACGCTTCATTAAATGCTTCCGCTTCTACTTCAATCGTTAAAATCCCTTCGTTTCCTTCTTTTTTTTCCCATTTAGCTGACATGTTTTTCCCTCCAACAACTATATTTTCACAATGTCATATTTTGACGTACATTCGTTATTTAATAGAACATACAAGCGAACTAGATTTACAACCACCTTATTATAACATAATCGTTAGTCCTTTCAACAATTTACGATGTGTATATATCTTCAGTCAATTTTTTTGCAATCTAGTCTTCTAAAATTAGAAAATATTCTTTTTCTAATGCCACGATTTCTTCCATGTAGACCTTCACTTTTTGTGAATCTAGTTGTGATCGTACTATAGGTGTCGTTTCCATATGTAAATACATACTACCTAACTGGTTTAATGCTTGAGCAACGATCGGAAGGTGCTCATCTTCTGGAGTAAAGGGATACAGAACATACAAATAGCGGTTAAGTAGCTGCTGCATCAAGTCAAAAAGTGTTGGGTTTTTTTGTTCTACATTGCTTAATAAAAAGAATAGTTGTTTAACGGTATTATGGTTCGATAGATCCGTTAGTTGGATTGGTTTGACAATCTTTTGTCGATTTAGTTTCTCTATCTTTATATTCTCACTGACTTCTTTTTCAACAAACCATTGAAGAATTGCTGTTTTCACCACTGGATGAACGTCCTTCTCTATTAATAGAACTTTTAGTTTTTCTACTGGTGGCAACACTTCTAATTTTCTACATTTCGTTACTAAACGCCATTGTTCTTTTGGTTTATTTGCTTCAATTGCATCTAGTAGCTCTTGGATATAAACCGTTGTTTTTTCCGCTTGTTGTTCGTGTTTCAAATTATTCGTTATTTCATAAAGCTGCCAAAATTGTCCTCTCACTGGCTCAGGGATTTGTTCATTCTTAAACGTTTCCTCTAATTTATCTGATAGTTCTTCGTATTGGCTCGTTTGAAACAACAAAGTGAAATAAATATGTAGATACTCAAAATAGTGTTGATCTTTATGTAATAGAAGTTCCTGACACAAATTTTCTGCTTCACTGTAATTACCCAATTCCATCAAACAAATAATTTTTCCAGTTAAAATTTCGGATGTTTTCACATCATAGGAAAGCAGTAGATCTAGCTTCCTTAATGCATCTTCATACCTTTTTTCCTTGAGAGCCAGTAAACTTTCCTCTTTGAGCGATTTTTTTAATCCTGGGAAGATGACGATATTATTATTGTTCTGTTGCATAGGCACCCTTCCTGACTAATATAGAAGAACCTTATTCTATTTATATTCTATTCATTGTATCAAAAAACAGGAAAAAGAAACATTAAAAAACGCCAAATCTATTGAGGATTTGACGTTTTTGTTTAGCGTCCCAGGCAGGATTCGAACCTGCGACCCACAGCTTAGAAGGCTGTTGCTCTATCCTGCTGAGCTACTGGGACATAAAGTACATTATGTAATTCAAACATTACATTGTTTTTTTGTATGGAGCGGGTGAAGGGAATCGAACCCTCGACATCAGCTTGGAAGGCTGAGGTTTTACCACTAAACTACACCCGCATTAGATTAGCAAACACTAGCGTACGTTCTTTATAAGTCCCTGTTCCTGTATCCTCTAGCTTATTCAGGGGTGTCTATGCTTCGGAACAACTCGTAGATCATTCGGTGGAAGCATTGCTCGTCACTAAACTACACCCGCACAAGATTAGTAAATTCTATTCTTCAAACAGACAAGTTTTATTATAATTACTTTAATCACACTTGTCAATACCGTCCATGCAAAAAAATTGTTCATCTAAAGAATCACCCGTTTAATATAACACAATGAACGGGTGACTTTAAAAATAATTATTCGAATGTTGTTTGAAATGATAACTCTTCTACAGATTCACCGTTGGTCGTAAAGTAATCAACTGTAAATGTATGAGAATCACTCCAAGAGGCGATTGCATATGTTTTTTCTTTTCGTCCTCTAGGTAACCGAACACTTCCCGGGTTAATGAAAATACAATCTTTGATACGTTCAGTTCCTGCTGCATGTGTATGACCATAACATACAATGGCCGCACCCAATTGTTCAGCACGATCATACAGCGACATCAAGGTTGTTTTTACATTATGTAGATGTCCATGCGTCACTAAAAATCGACGGTCGTTCATGTTAAAAACGATTTCATTCTTAAAGGCAGGGTCAAAATCACAGTTACCAGCTACAACATGAAAGCCATAAAGCGCATCACTATCATTATCTAACTCTGAATCTCCACAATGAATCATTCCATCTACCTCGTTCACATGTCGCTCACGAATTCGATTTATGTCATCTGTAAGACCATGACTATCACTCATTATTAAAACCTTTGACACTGTTTGTCCTCCTTTAGGTTTTTTAAAACATCCTTTTTAGAGGTTATTCAAAAAGTCACCAAATGATAAGCTGCGCATCTCTTCGTTGGCTTGTTTTTCCGGTGCTCATGTAGGTTATGTCTACACTGCGCTCCTCAAAACTACGCCGCCTCGACCTGCTTGCTTCTAATTCGGCGACTTTTTGAACATGTACTTTTAGGTTCGTCTTAACCAGTCTTCCAGCTGGGACAATGCATTTCTTCTATGACTAATCGCATTTTTTTCATCTGCGCTAAGTTGTGCCATTGTTCTATTATATTCATTTGGGATAAAGATAGGGTCATACCCAAAACCGTGCTTTCCTGTAGGGTGTAATCCTATTTTCCCTTCACATGTCCCTCTCTTGGTAAACGTTGATTTACCTGGTTGTGCGACAGCGATTACACAAACAAACCTTGCCATTCGATTTTCGTCAGGAACACCAGTTAATTCAGTTAACACCTTATCTAAATTAGCTCTATCATTCTTACTTGTTCCCGCATATCGAGCAGAATAAACTCCAGGCCGACCCTCTAGTGCACGGATTTCTAATCCAGAATCATCTGCAATAACTGGTATATTTAATACAGCAGAAATTGTTTCTGCTTTTAGGGCGGCATTTTGTTCAAAAGTTGTTCCTGTTTCTTCAACATCAGGGATATCTTCCTCCATATCAAGAAGTGATATTACATCCACACCATATTTAAGGAACAGTTGTTTAAACTCTTTTACTTTCCCTTCATTTTTTGTGGCAATCATGATTTTTTTCATAATGTTTCACCACGGTTATTGTTGTTATATTTTTGAATATTCTTGTCAATTAATGGTGCCCATTTTCCAATTACATCTTTTTGGAGATCTATTATTTCTTTTATTCCTTCATTAGCGAGATCAAGCATTTTTTGGAGTTGGGGGAATGAAAAGGTAGCCTCTTCGCCTGTTCCTTGAATTTCAACAAACTCACCATTTCCAGTCATCACAATATTCATATCAACACGAGCCTTAGAATCTTCTTCATATGCTAGGTCTAAAATTTCTGTTCCATCAGGAAGAACCCCAACAGACGTTGCAGCAAGATAATCCTTAATCGGCATCTCTTTTAGATTTTTAGTGTCCATTAATTTTCCAAAAGCCAATGTCATTGCAACAAATGCACCTGTAATGGAAGCAGTTCTTGTACCTCCATCAGCTTGGATCACATCACAATCGATCCATACAGTACGTTCACCAAATTTATCAAGATCCACAACTGCCCGAAGTGCCCTACCAATCAATCGTTGAATTTCCATTGTTCTCCCAGATACTTTACCTTTAGAAGACTCTCTAATATTTCGTTGGTCTGTTGCCCGCGGTAGCATTGCATATTCAGCAGTTATCCAGCCTTTACCCGATCCACGCATAAAAGGGGGGACACGATCTTCTATACTTGCATTACAAATCACTTTGGTTCCTCCTACCGTTATGAGGACTGACCCCTCTGGATGCATGATATACCCAGTTTCCATATGTATAGACCTTAATTGATTCGTTTTTCGTTCATCTTTTCTCATTTCTTTCAAATGTCCTCCTTTAATTGCGTGTTGAACAGATTCTTCATTTCCCAATTATCGTAACACATTTTCAACCATAGTTAGAAACTATCCATTTATTATATGGTCATTAGTCAAATTTTCATACCCAGTATCAATACCTTATTTCGATTTCTAAATCAAAATTATCTGTAACAGTAAAAAAACCTGGCTATGCAGCCAAGTTTTTTTACTACTTTTTTTGTTAAATTCTACCTACTTAAACCTTTACATCTCACCTGTTGGTACAAATGTATCTCTAGTCACTGGCTCAGAATATGCTTCTCCATTTTCATTATAAACTTGATCTATGTTTTCAACCTTTACATCTACTGCTTCTACTCCTGGCTGATCTGTAAGAGTTAAGACCAATGTTTTCATTACTTTGTCAGAAATCGAAGCCTTATCCACATTATTTAACACAGCCTCATTAAACGTTAATGCTACTACACCATCCTTATATGTTGGCTCTTGTGATAATGATGTACCTGAATTAAACACATTTAGCAAATTCAACTCAAATGAAGGCCCATCAACAAGTGCTTGTACAATCGATTGATACATATCTCCTTCTGCCTTCACGTGTTGAGTGATTGGAACGTTGTAGAATGTATCATTTTGTTGTGCTGGATAGTAAAGCGTAACTGCTTCACTATCCATTAGATCAACCGTATCTTTTTCATAAATATTTATCCCATTTGCTCTAGAATATCCTTTCCCAATTGGTGTACCATTAACAGGCATTTCGGTTTGGTCATATCCGTTTATTCGAAGTTGTATTTTTTCTACATTTTCAAACTGGGTAAGTGTATATGTCATAGACTCTAGAATTTTGCGTTCATTTTCTGGTTGGTACTCCTTGAATTCTTTAGAAACGTCTACAATCAAAGAACCATCCTCTTTTAAATTTAAGCCAAGTATCTGTGTTCCTGCCGGTAATACGGCTGAGAAGCCATTTGGCAACAATTCTGTTACTGGCCCATCTTTAATTAAATATTCCAATACTTGAGAAGCAACTGCCTTTGATTCATCCTTAGGTAACGCTATCGTTTGAGGTACAACCATACCGTTTGAATCTAATAAGTAAAGTTGTCTTTCAACTGTTTCATTCGTTCCATTTTCTTCGCCATTCTGTTTATCTGCTGACGATTCAGACGATTCATCACCAGCTCCAGCACCCTCACTCACATCTTCCACATCTTCTACATAATTAGCCTCTTTTGTTGCATCCGCATCTTTAGGAGGATCCATCTCAGTTAAAGATTGCTCTCCTTTGAATACACAGCCTGTTAAAACAATTAACAAGCCTATTATTAAAAAACTGCCCAATAATGCCCGTTTCTTCATGCTATTCCCTCCTACGATGGTTTGTACTATTATATATACGAGCTTATAAAAAATTTAGACCATCGAATCCATTTTTTTAAGGAAATATTATAAGTGCGTTCAAAAAATTTACAAAGCGAACTCGTTTCAGCAAGCTGAAACATCGGGGAATCAGATGGAGTCTCGACTCCATCTGATTGGAAATTCCCACCTACGCTTCGCTTAGAGGTGGGGGTCTAAAACCCTAAAACCATTTAAAGATTAAAAATTCCCATCGGTACGATAAACAAGAAAGAGCACGCCACTTTGGGAGGCGTGCTCTTTAACGTCTTGCTGTTTGTTGCCCAATTGAAACTGTGTGGATCATTGCATTAGGCTGATTTAACCATGTTTGAGCTATTTCTTTGAAAACATGTAAATGACCTGTTGTAAAAAATTCGTGCTTAGCTTTCCGATCTCCATGATATAGTTTTTTATGATAACCTAAAATTGTACTAACTTCACGAGCCGTTTCTTCTCCCGATGAAATAATAGATATATGATCTCCCATTACTTTTTGTATAGTATCACGAAGTAGTGGATAATGCGTACACCCAAGAATTAGAGTATCTATATGATTATGCTTTTTCATTGGCTCAAGTGTTTCCGATACTACCTGTAAAGCCTTTTCACCAAGAAGGATTCCCTGCTCAACCATTGGCACGAAGCTAGGACAAGCCAAATCGTTAACACGAATAGTAGAATTAATGCCTTTCAATGCATTCGGATATGCCCTACTAGAAATGGTACCCTCTGTCCCAATTACACCGATACAATTATTGACACTCACCTTAATAGCCGCTCTAGCGCCTGGTTGGATGACGCCGATTACGGGAATGTCTAAGTTCTGCTGTAACTGTTGAAGCGTAAAAGCTGTTGCTGTATTACATGCAACAACGAGCATTTTAATATTTTTTTCAATTAAAAAGTCTACCATTTCCCAAGTAAACTGAATAACCTCTTCTTTTGATCTCGGACCATATGGGCATCTTAATGTATCTCCAATGTAAATTAATCGTTCCTTTGGTAATTGCCGCATAAGCTCGCTGGCGACCGTTAGCCCACCAACTCCAGAATCTATAACACCAATCGGTTGATCCACTATAATCCCCTCTTCATGTTGTTATTTATTATCTACGTTTTGCATTTGTTCGTGAAGCAGACTTAAAATTTGATTTAATGTATCAACTTGATCCGCCGATACATTTTTCAATACGTCACCAAGGTAGACCTGTCTCTTATGGATCACCTCATGTATAATGTCTTTCCCTTTATCGAGAAGGTGGATTCTTACTACACGCTTGTCTTTTGCATCTCGAATTCGTTCCACTATATTATTTTTTTCCATTCGATCAACCAAATCGGTAGTCGTACTAAAAGCCAAATGTATTTTGTTTGAGAGTTCTCCAATGGTCAAGTCACCTTCGTCTAGTAACCACTGAAGGGCGACAAATTGAGGCGCTGTTATTGGATAGTGATGTAGTATTTCTCTACCTTTTTGCTTAATAATTCCAGCAATAAGCCTTAATTTCTTTTCAATGTCAGCAATGGTAGATGGCATGTTGAATTATCCCTCCAAAATTCATATAACCTTATTTTCAAGGTTTTTATACGAAAATTCAACTATTAATTTTAATAGGATGGATCGTGAAGCCTACATTACTTATAAACACGCACGTAATACGCACTGTTACATATTATAACATTGACTAAATAAATACCCTTCAGTAATTGCAGCTCTAAGACAGCAAGGAGGGGTTAGCTTTTGAAGGATAATGACTACAAGCCGAAGCAATTATTAACGAAACGTGAAAAGGAAGTATTTGAACTCTTAGTACAGGACAAAACAACGAAAGAAATCGCCCAGGAATTGTTTATATCAGAAAAAACGGTGCGAAACCACATATCAAATGCTATGCAAAAACTTGGAGTTAAGGGGCGCTCGCAGGCTGTAGTAGAGCTCCTTCGTATGGGGGAACTAAAGCTCTAAAAAAAAAACCGACTTTCCTAGGAGAGTCGGTTTTTACCGTAGCAAAGAGCTCAGAAAAGTAAGGATAATCTGTTATCTTCTGTACAGCCTGGCTAATCAAGCTATCCGAACAAGGTCTTTTTTACCTCATCGCTAAATGGGGTAGGCTTTCCAGTCTTCTGATTAATTTGAACTAAGCGACCCCTGCCAGTTAAACATACTTCATCGTCTTGATTTATTGCCATGTAATGCATGTCTAACGATGTATTTCCGATTTGATTTACTTTAACATAAAGCTTAATTTGATCATTAAAAAACATTTGTTTGTGATAATCACACTGAAGGTCAGCGGCAATTGGAATGGTATCATTTTCTTTTGAAAGATCACCGAACAAACCAATTTTTTTCAAATACTCAATTCTTGCTTCTTCAAAATAAATGAATGGTGACACGTTATTAACGTGGCCAAACATATCTGTTTCAGAAAATCTGATATTAATAGGTATGTAGAATTCAAACGCATTGCGCCACTGTTCAAAGTCATTAATATAACTTATTGATTTCATATAAGAATCCCCCTTATTGTGAACATTAGTTAAATCGAAGAAACCCTTACCAATATTGGTAAGGGTTTCTCTTCACATAATCGAATTATTAGAGACGGTCACTACCAAAGAAGGCTTTAAAAGATTGAATATTTGTTTCACGGTTCATGGATGCGATCGAAGTGGTAATCGGAATTCCTTTTGGGCAAACCTGAACACAGTTTTGTGAATTTCCACAGCCTTCGATTCCACCTTCACCCATTATTGTTTCCGTACGTTCACCTTTATTCATCTCTCCTGTAGGGTGAGCGTTTTTGAGTCGAACCTGTGGAAAAATAAATGGACCCATGAAATCGGATTTGTCATTTACATTTGGACAAGCCTCAAGACACACTCCACATGTCATGCACTTAGATAGTTCATATGCCCATTGACGCTTTTTTTCGGCCATTCTTGGTCCTGGACCAAGATCGTGGGTTCCATCAATTGGGATCCAAGATTTTGTCTTTTTAAGTGCTTCGAACATTTGGCTTCTGTCAACAGCTAAATCCCGTACTATTGGAAAAGTTTTCATAGGTGCTAAGCGAATTGGTTGTTCTAACTTATCAACCAATGTGGAACATGCTTGACGCGCCTCACCATTTATTACCATCGAACAGGCACCACATACCTCTTCTAAACATCCCATTTCCCAGAATACAGGTGTCGTATTCTGGTTGTCTTTATTTACTGGATTTTTGCGAATCTCCATTAAAGCTGAAATAACGTTCATATTCTTTCGGTAAGGCACATTAAATGTTTCATCGTATGGAGCAGAATCTGGGGTATCCTGCCTTTGAATGATTAGCGTAAGTGTTGATTGCTCAGCCATTCTTATTTACCCCCTTTACTTTTACTATAGTCACGTTTTCTAGGCTTAATAAGTGAAATATCAACATCTTCATATGTGAACTCAGGGGCATTATTTGTTTTGTTATATTGAGCTTTCGTTGTTTTGAGCCATTCTTCATCGTTACGATCAGGAAACTCTGGTTTATAATGAGCACCACGACTTTCATTGCGATTTAAAGCACCGATCGTAATAACACGAGCTAATTGAAGCATATTTTGTAATTGTCGAGTAAACATTACCCCTTGATTACTCCACCGAGAAGTATCATTAATATTGATATTCTCCCAACGCTCCATTAGTTCTTTAATTTTTTCATCTGTTTGCTTCAGTTTTTTATTATCACGGACAACCGTAACATTATCTGTCATCCATTCCCCAAGCTCTTTATGGATTTGATAAGCATTTTCAGTACCCTTCATGCCCATTAGTTGTTCAAATTTATCTTTCTCTTCCTTTAATTTCTCATCAAAAAATGCACTAGATACATCTTCAGCTGTTTTATCTAAGCCTTCCACATATTTAATTGCATTTGGTCCTGCTACCATTCCGCCGTAAATCGAGGAAAGTAGCGAATTTGCACCTAGACGGTTTCCACCATGCTGGCTATAGTCACATTCTCCCGCTGCAAAAATTCCTGGGATATTTGTCATTTGCTCAAAGTCAACCCAAAGTCCACCCATGGAATAGTGAACAGCAGGGAAAATTTTCATTGGAACTTTACGTGGATCTTCACCAACAAATTTTTCGTAAATCTCAATAATTCCACCAAGCTTTACATCCAATTCTTTTGGATCTTTGTGAGAAAGGTCTAAGTAAACCATATTCTCACCATTCACACCTAGCTTCTGATTTACACAGACATCAAAAATTTCCCTTGTAGCGATATCTCGAGGTACAAGGTTTCCATATGCAGGATACTTTTCCTCTAAGAAATACCAAGGTTCTCCATCCTTATATGTCCAAACTCGTCCACCTTCACCACGTGCAGATTCACTCATAAGGCGTAATTTATCATCACCAGGAATTGCCGTTGGGTGGATTTGAATAAACTCACCATTCGCGTAATATGCACCTTGCAAATAAAGTGCAGCTGCGGCGGATCCTGTATTAATTACAGAATTTGTAGATTTACCAAATATAATACCAGGTCCCCCTGTAGCCAGTATAACAGCATCGGCTTTTAACAGTTGGATTTCATGTGATTGAATGTTTTGTGTAATAATACCGCGACCAATGCCTTCTTCATCAATAACAGCAGAAAGAAATTCCCAACCCTCATATTTCGTAACAAGTCCTTCTGCCTCAAAGCGCCTTACTTGTTCATCTAGTGCATATAATAGTTGTTGTCCAGTTGTTGCCCCAGCATATGCTGTTCGATGGTGTTGCGTTCCACCAAAACGACGAAAGTCCAATAATCCTTCAGGCGTACGGTTGAACATTACGCCCATGCGATCCAGCATATGTATAATTCCTGGTGCTGCATCACACATCGCTTTAACAGGAGGTTGATTTGCCAAAAAGTCTCCACCATATACAGTGTCATCAAAGTGTTCCCAAGGAGAATCCCCTTCACCCTTCGTATTAACAGCACCGTTAATACCACCTTGCGCACAAACAGAGTGAGAACGCTTTACAGGAACAATAGAGAGCAGATCAACATGAACACCTGCTTCCGCTGCTTTGATAGTCGCCATAAGCCCGGCAAGACCGCCACCTACAACAACAATATTGCGATTACTCATAGTTTTGCTCACTCTCCTCATTAGCTATTAAAACCTTTATTTACTTACACTTATTTAAGAACCTGATGCGAATTGGAAAAGCACCCTTACACCCATATAAGAAACCGCTACGAAAACGATTAACGTCACATATGTGGCTATTACCTGTGAGCGTGGAGTGATCGTGATTCCCCAAGAAACGAGGAAACTCCATAAACCATTTGCAAAATGAAAAGTAGTGGATAAGACTCCAATCAAATAGAACCAGAAAATAAACGGTTCAGAAAGGATCGTCTCCATTAAGCTATAATCTAATTCTGCCCTACCCAGTCCAATTGCAATTCTTGTTTCCCAAACGTGCCATGCAATAAAAATGAGCGTAATAACTCCTGTGATTCTTTGCAAATAGAACATCCAATTGCGGAAGAAACCATATCTCTTCACGTTGTTCTTTGACACGAACACAATATATACGCCTAAAATCGCATGAAACAAAATAGGAAGAAAAATAACGAAAATTTCCAAAAAGTAACGAAATGGAAGATTTGCCATAAATTCCGCTGCCCTGTTAAAGTTTTCTCTTCCATATACAGAGAAATAGTTAACGGTTAAGTGTTGAATCAAAAAGACCCCAATTGGAACTACCCCTAATAATGAATGAAGCCTTCGATAATAGAACTCACGTTGTCCTGCCATGTTTACCCCCCTCAACATATGTCATTGTTGTAATTCGTACAAATTCCCTGTCCGTAAAAGCGCTTTACTCAAAATGAATCAACTAGAAATTGCGTAGTTGGAAATTGTACAATTTTGTAACATGTTTATTGTACTTCTCTGAACTTGGAGCGTCAAGAAAACAAGTCGCGAAATATCAATTGTTTTGTATATAGATCATAAGACTACTTGCTTCTCCTAGCAATTCAAGAGATAATATTTAGGAAAGGATGGTATTTGTTTATGGAAAGAAAAATCGAAAAACTAGAAGAAAACATCGTCCATCAACTCCATACAGCTGGTGCTGGTTATGATATTCTTCGCCATATTAGTTTGCCTGATCTGTTAGGAAAAGATGCATCTACAATCCTTTATACAATGGGGAAAAATTTAGCTAGAAGATTACAATATACCCAGTTAGAGGATGTCCAAGCGTTTTTCAAACAAGCGGGTTGGGGAACCTTGACACAAGTTAAGGAAAAAAGACGCGAAACAATCTTTGAACTTACGGGAGACGCGTTAAGCAGACAGTTGCGATTACAAGTAGGAACTGAATATCGATTTGAGGCTGGTTTTTTGGCAGAATCGTTTCAAACCATTAAAGATATTGCTTGTGAGTGTATGGATGAAAGTAAACCAAAAAAACAATCTGTCCAGTTTAGTGTCATTTATACGAAATGAATAAGAAACTCTTATCGTGAAACGATAAGAGTTTCTTATTTCCAAGTGCATGTTCAAGGATTTGAATTCAACTGTGCTAAAATGGTTTCGGCTGTTGGAGTGGGGATGCCTAGCTTCTTTATGTCCTCTACAGAAGCGTTTTTAATTTCTGAGATCGACTTAAAATGGCGTAACAAAATCCTTCGACGTTTTTCTCCTACTCCAGGAATGGTATCTAACTCTGATTTAAAAGCACTTTTCCCTCTAAGCTGTCTATGAAAAGAAATCGCAAATCGATGCACCTCATCCTGAATGCGTTGGATTAGGTAAAAAGTCTGAGATTGTCGATCAAGCGAAACGATTTGTGGAGGTTCTCCATACAAAAGTTCACTTGTGCGATGCTTGTCATCTTTGGCTAATCCACATAAAGGGATATCAAGGCCTAGCTCATTTTCAAGGATGTCCTTGGCCGCAGACATTTGGCCTTTCGCTCCATCAATTACAATCAAATCTGGTAATGGAAGGTTGTCCTTTAAAACTTTGGAATATCTTCTTCTTACTACCTCGCGCATTGTTTCATAGTCATCTGGTCCGCTTACATCTCTTATTTTATATTTTCGATATTCTTTTTTATTTGGCCGTCCGTCAATGAATACAACCATTGCCGAAACAGGATCTGTTCCTTGAATATTTGAATTATCAAATGCCTCAATCCGATGCGGGGTTTCAATGTTCAGCTTTTCCCCTAACCCCTCCACCGCTTTGATCGTGCGCTCTTCATCACGCTCAATCAAGGAGAATTTTTCTTCTAGCGCTATTTTAGCGTTTTTCGTTGCTAACTTTACCAATTCTTTTTTTCGGCCTCTGTGTGGAATGTGTACATCAACTTCTAATAATTCTTGGATTAATTTGTTGTCTGTTGCGACAGGAACTAAGATCTGGCGAGGCCTTGGATGATTTTGATGTAAATAGAATCTCCCAATATAACTATGAAACGTTTCTTGTGGTTCATCAAAAAAAGGGAAAACAGAAACGTCTCGTTCGATAAGTTTTCCTTGTCTTATAAAAAACACTTGTACACACATCCACCCTTTATCAAATGCATAACCAAATATATCCCGATCGACTTCATCGTTAAGTGTCATTTTTTGTTGTTCCATTACAGACTCAATGTGCTGGATTTGATCACGAAGTTCTTTGGCACGCTCAAAATCCAAACCTTCTGATGCTTGGTACATTTTTTGCTTTATGTCTTTCTTTATTTCCTTGTGTCCACCGTTTAAAAAAGAAGTAATGCTTTGGACTATTTCTTTATTTGTTTCCTGGCTAACTGGATAGACACACGGTCCAAGGCACTGATTCATGTGATAGTATAAGCAAACGCGATCTGGGAGTTTATTGCATTTTCTTAAAGGAAATAAGCGGTCTAATAATTTTTTGGTTTCTCTAGCCGCTATTACATTTGGGTAAGGACCGAAATACTTACCTTTATCCTTTTTCACTTTTCTTGTTACAATCAGTCTAGGGTGCTCCTCAGCAGTAATTTTTAAATATGGATAGGTTTTGTCATCCTTAAGCAATACATTATATTTGGGATCATATTTTTTAATGAGGTTCATTTCTAAAATGAGTGCCTCTATTTCAGAGGAGGTCACAATATATTCAAATTGAACAATTTCTTGGACGAGACGTTGCGTTTTCTGATCATGTGCACCTGTAAAGTAGGAACGTACTCTGTTTTTTAGCACTTTGGATTTACCGACATATATGATCGTATTATTTTTATCTTTCATTAAATAACAACCTGGTTGATCAGGAAGAACCGCGAGTTTTTCCTTTATTTTGTCATTCACGATTTCCACCTCTACGTTTTTGTGTGTTGTCTAGATACGATTTATTATAACAAATCATCCCCTGTTACGAATAGTAACAAGGGATGAGAATGATTGAATATTTACTTTCAGTGCGTTTTTAAGAGTGTTTGCTGATTAATTCTTCCAATGCTTCTTTCGGTTGGAAACCGACTACTTGATCAACTACTTCTCCATCTTTAAAGAGAAGCAATGTTGGAATGCTCATTACACCAAATTTACCAGCTGTTTCTTGGTTTTCATCAACGTCTAGCTTTACTATTTTAACTTTATCGTTCATCTCTCCATCAATTTCTTCTAAAACGGGCGCAATCATTTTACATGGTCCACACCAAGGTGCCCAAAAGTCTGCTAATACTACTCCTTCACCAGTCTCTGCTTTAAAATTTTGATCCGTTGCGTGAACAATTGCCATTCGAATTTCCTCCTCGTAAATCTCTATTTTATAAAGTATAGCATCTTAAGCTGCTCCATGCATATTAGTTTGCTTATCTCCACTGTATTAGGTATATGTTAATCCAGATAAAAAAGTGCTGTCCTGAACTGCGGGGAAGAAACAAGTTGTATTAAAATTGCGTAAATACACTATTTCTAATAATTTACATTAAACTTATTAACAAACCTACTGCTAAATAACCTAAACATGCATATGTTACGATTGTCTTGAATTTTGAATCACCTTCCATGTTCATCATCATCATTGAATGCGATGTTGATTGTTTGAATTTTTTATTTAGATATAAGGCAAACCAAGCTAGAAAGGCAAATACAATGTTCAACCAAAATGTGTAATTAATTTGAAATGGACTTTCCTCCATAATTTGTTTCGCTGATTCTGGTAGAAAACCAACCGAAGTAAAAGCGTAGTTTATTCCCAATGCGGTAATGAGAATAGAGACATAAAAAACCGCTGCGATATAAAGCGCTGTTTTCATACCGTAATATTTTTTATGGACGGCGACGATTGGTGGAACGATTAAGTCGGAATAAATAAATGCCATTATTCCCGCGAAAGCGACGCCACTTGATGCCAATATCGTAGCGATTGGAATGTTACCCAAGGAACCAATAAACGTTAGCATAGCGACTAATGGCCCTACGGCGGCATTTTCCAATACTTTGAAAAAACCATCTGCTTGATCGACTAAAAAGAAGGCTTTCCACGTGTTTGCACTAACAAAAGTGGCCATTATTCCTGCCAAAGTAAAACCAATCGTAATTTCCTTCCAGACCATTTGCCAATTCATCACAAATTCATGTCCAACTTGGAGCCAGCCTTCCTTCGTTTTTATCTTCTTTTTCCAATCAAAGTTGTCCTCCATTTCATTATCTTCTACATTTTCTCTCGCTTCTTCTACTAATTTTTTCGGGTAAGTTAATTTGACTAGTAACCAGGTTACAAAGATTAATGCAATACCTCCAATTATTTCTGCCACCACAAATTGCCAACCTAAAAAAATATAAATCAGAATGCCTAACTCAACAACTAAATTGGTCGAAGCAAATAAAAATGCTAAGGTCGGAACAAAATGTGCCCCTTTTTTAAAAAGACTCTTCCCTGCTGCTAAGGCTGCAAAAGAGCACGAGGAGCTAATTGCCCCAAAAAGTGTTGACAATCCTACTGACTTTAACTTGGCATTACCCATATATTTGACCATTTTATCTTTCGGCACAAAAGCCTGTATCATCGAACTAATAAAATAACCTACCACAAAGGCCCAACCCGCCTTCCAAAAGAAACCTAGAGAAGTGATAGCTGAATTCCCCATTTGTTCTAGCATTGCTGACTACTCTCCTTTATTTTTACTAATGCTATATCTAATACCACTATATTAAAATGGTTAAACCTACAAAATTGGTTGCTTCGAATGACTAGGGGTATTAAAAACCCTCGATATTAGCAATTGCTGGCATTCAGGACTGAAGCTACAATCGATGAGATTTAGGTGGACATTGAGCCCCCGTCGAACACCTACTCATTTTTTCAATGGTATTAGGTTCCTTTCGACTAGTATGAAGAACATATAGTCCCGATTTGGATCCTCATGGTGAATTTTTTGGTACTCTCGCATTGCATCTGGAGAATTAGAAAACTTCTTCAAGGGAGCAATTTCTTCTAAAATCCGTTTAAAGTGAAATTCGCTCAAATACTCTGGACATACCATGCGTTCTTTTGTAAATAATAAGATTGTTAAACAATAAAGGAGGACTTGTAATGCAACAAGATAAAAAAGATAAAGAGAATTTGGGTTCTATTATGAAACCAGAATTTGCGGGAACTGATGCACAGAAAGTAAAACAAGAAATTCAAAAAGATGTCAACGAAGGACAAGGTGCAATGACTTCCCGAGAGGCAGGAGCAATGCATGAAATCCAATAATCCTTGGTGGATAAGGGAAAAGAAGAGACCAAATCATATGCGACTTGGTCTGATAATTAGTATGCTATTTCGTATGTTTCTCCACAGAAACGGAACTACTTAGTCTTAAACGGTACTCTTTTCTTGAACAACCTCTTTTAAGCGTTTACTTTTAATTGTTTGATTTCTTCCGTAAGCTTTGGCACGACTTCAAATAAATCACCAACAATTCCGTAATCGGCAACGTTAAAGATGTTTGCCTCAGGATCTTTGTTAATTGCAACAATTACCTTGGAATTGGACATTCCCGCCAAATGCTGAATCGCACCAGAAATTCCACACGCAATATATAGATCAGGTGTTACCACTTTTCCGGTTTGACCTATTTGTAATGAATAGTCACAATAGTCCGCATCACACGCACCACGGGAAGCACCGACAGCGCCTCCAAGTACTTTTGCCAGTTCATTTAATGGGTCAAAGCCTTCTTTACTTTTCACACCTCGACCACCAGCAATAATCACTTTCGCTTCGGATAAATCCACACCTTCTGATGTTTTACGGATAATATCCTTGATCACTGTCCTTAAATCCTTGATTGTCACATCTTTTGAGGACACTTCTCCAGTACGATTTTCATTTTTATCAAGCGGTGTAATATTATTCGGTCGAATCGTTGCAAAGATAACGCCATCCGAGATGATTTTTTTCTCAAACGCTTTTCCTGAGTAGATTGGCCTTGTAAATACTACGTTGTCACCAGTTACTTCAATATCTGTAACATCAGAGATTAAACCTGATTCAAGCTTGCTTGCAAGCTTCGGTGTTAAGTCTTTACCTATTGCAGTGTGACCCATGATGATTGCCTCTGGATTTTCTTCTTCTATTACTTCCATTACAGCTTGGGCAAACCCTTCTGAAGTATACGTTTTCAACTGTTCATTGACAATAGTGATCACTCGATCTGCACCATATTGGATCATTGTATTTCCACTTTCATTTAGGTCTTTATCCCCAATGATTAAGCCAACTATTTCACCATCGTTACTTATCTTCTGGGCTGCTGCAATCGCCTCAAATGTTACATTTCGAAGTGACGCATCCTTTATTTCCCCGATCACTAATACTTTTCTAGACATGTTACTTCTCCTTTCCCAGCTACTGCTATTTTAGTATTGTCAAATGACTTTCGATTCTTTGTTCAACAACGAAACCAACTCTTTTACCTGATCATCCAATTCGCCTTCTAGTACTCTTCCAGCTTCTTTTTCGGGAGGTAAGAATACATCAATTGTTTTGGTTTTCGGTTCTACATCTTCCTCTTCTAAATCAAGGTCATCTAACTCGAGCTCCTCTAATGGCTTTTTCTTTGCTTTCATAATTCCAGGCAAGGATGGGTACCGTGGCTCATTTAATCCTTGTTGACAGGTCACCAAGAGAGGTAGAGTCGTCTCTACTTTTTCTATATCACCCTCCACATCACGTTCTATCTCAACGGTTTCTCCTTTTATTTGCAAATCGGTAATTGTTGTTACATAAGGAATGTTTAATCGTTCAGCAAGACGCGGACCTACTTGCCCACTTGCCTGATCAATCGCTACATTACCAGCTAAAATCAGATCCACATCTTTGTCGTCAAAGAATGCCTCCAAAATTTTGACGGTTGTGAATTGATCTGTTTCTTCCACATCTTCTTCAATATTTATGAGTACAGCTTTGTCTGCACCCATAGCAAGGGCGGTTCGAAGTTGCTTTTCAGAGTCCTCATTTCCTACTGTTACGACGGTTACTTCACCACCGTGCTCTTCGCGTTGCTTAATTGCTTCTTCCATTGCATATTCATCATAAGGGTTAATGATGAACTCAGCACCATCATCCTCAATTTTTCCATTGTTAACGGCAATCTTTTCCTCCGTATCAAACGTTTTTTTCATTAGTACATAGATATTCATCTTTCTTCCTCCCTTGTTTAAATATCCTTTAAATTAGGTTTCCGCTTGTCGATAAAAGCTTGGATTCCCTCTTTTGCACCCTTTGACCCAAAAATTTTGCCGAATGCCTCCGCCTCTTTTTCTACACCTATTTGGAACTGGGCTGACTTCGCATATGGAATTAGTTCCATAACATGGCGAATGGACGGACCGCTTTTTTCTGTTATTTTTTGTGCTAAAAGTTGTGTAGTAGCGGCTAGTTCATCTTCACTGGTAGCGGTATTGGCCAATCCCCAATCAGCAGCTTGTTTTCCAGTAATTGGTTCCCCTAATAAAATCATTTCGTAGGCCTTTGCGGTACCAACATACTGCGGAAGACGCTGGGTGCCAGCAAATCCCGGTATGATTCCTAGCGTTAGTTCAGGCAACCCTAGTTTGGCCGTTTCAGTTACGATACGTATATGACAGGCCATGGCTAACTCTAATCCACCACCCAATGCCGCCCCATGAATAGAAGCAATAATTGGAATGTGGAAATTTTCTACTCGATTAAAAAGATCTTGTCCTTTTTTTGCCAAGGATTGATAATCTGATGATTGTTGTAGTGTTGTAAATTCTTTAATATCAGCCCCAGCTGAAAAAAACTTTCCCTCCCCTTTTAATACAATAGCTTTTATGGATGGATCCTTTTCAATTTGATCCAAAATATCGGAAAGCCCTTGCATAATAGTACTAGACAGCGCATTGGCTGGTGGACTATTTAGCGTAATCGTAGCAACATGGTTGCTCATTTCATAGTTTAATGCATTCAAATTAATTCCTCCTCGTATATAAAAATGCCATTATCCTACTCTATGGGTGAGTATTGCCAGATAGACCGAAAACAAGTAGCTCATGTACTTCTTTCGATTGTTTCATAAGGTCGTATTTTTGTTCTTTCATGACCCAGTTTGTAACAGTCTCGTCTAATGTTCCAAAAATCATTTGTCGAACGAGTCGAAGGTCTAAATCAGAACGAAACGTGCCATCCTGTTGCCCTTCTTCCACAATATCGTCAATAATGGCTAAGTATCCTTTTAATACATCGTTTATTTTGAGCCGCAAATCTTTGTTCGATTGTCTTAATTCTAGCTGAGTAACAATTGCTAGCTGGTGATCTGCCGCTAGCTGTTTAAAATGCATCGAAATCATACTAAGGAGCTTATCTTTTGCATTTTGTTTTGAGGCAATTTCATGTTCAATTTTCTCGGTGAATTGTCCCATTTTTTGCTGGAATAAAGAAATCAGGATGTCTTCCTTGTTTTTGAAATAGAGATAGATCGTGCCATCTGCTACTCCTGCTTTTTTTGCTATTTTAGAAACTTGGGATGCATGATAGCCGTTTTCTGCAATGACCTGAACAGCGGCATCTATGATCGAATTGTATTTTGGTTTATTATTTTTCATGACAAAGCTCCTGACCAGTTAATGAAATGAATGAATAATCATTCATGTATCATCTACATTTTACAACTTGAATGTAAGTCTGTCAATTCCACATGAGCTTGTCTTTTTTTTGCATATAAAAGAGCCAAGTGGCTCATATCGTTTGTTCCTTCTTCTGCTTCTCTCTTTCTTCATCGACTAACTTCCTTCTTAAAATTTTACCAACTGTGGTTTTAGGTAATTCGGTACGGAATTCATACATTTTTGGTACCTTGTATGCAGCTAAATATTTTCTACAAAAATTGTCCAAGTCCGTTTCCGTTAATTCATATCCATCCTTGAGAACAACATATGCCTTAACCGTTTCTCCTCGATAAGGATCTGGTATGCCTGCCACAACGGCTTCTTGAATGCCCTCATGTTCATATAATACTTCTTCTACTTCTCTAGGGTAAATATTGTATCCGCCAGCAATAATCATATCTTTTTTACGATCAACAACAAAGAAATAGCCTTCCTCATTCATGTAGCCGAGATCTCCCGTTAATAACCAATCATCCTTTAAGACCTTTGCCGTTTCTTCCCCATTGTTCCAGTACCCCTTCATTACTTGTGGGCCTTTCACCACTATTTCTCCAACTTCTCCAAGTGCAGCTTCCTCGTTTGTATCTGTTTTCATTATTTTGGCATCTGTGTCTGGCCATGGTATGCCAATACTGCCGTTAACCCGCTTCGACCATAACAAATTTGAGTGGGTGACAGGTGAAGACTCTGTTAATCCGTACCCTTCCACCAAACGACCATTCGTTATTCGTTCAAACTGCTCCTGCACTTCAACAGGTAGCGGAGCTGAGCCACTCATACACGCTTCTATTGATGACAGGTCGTATTTACCTAAATCTGGATGGTTAAGTAAACCAATATAGATGGTCGGCGCACCAGGAAACAAAGTTGGTCGCTGCTTTTCGATTGTCTTCAATACGTCATCTACATCAAATTTTGGCAATAAAATCATCTTTCCACCAATCAATATTGAAAAGTTCATTACGACAGTCATTCCATAAACGTGGAAAAATGGGAGAACACCAAGCACAATTTCCTGTGAATCTTTCATTTTATATAACCATGCCTTAGACATCTGTACGTTGGAAACAAGGTTATAATGCGTTAGCATAACACCTTTTGGATGTCCTGTCGTTCCACCAGTATATTGTAACAAGGCTAAATCCTCTTTTGGATCAATATCTGGTTCGTTAACGATCGAATCACTCTTTGCCATTACGGTAGACCACAGATGCGTGTCATTCGATTGAACCGGCTTTACTACTTTGCTCTGCTGCTTTTTTTGGATAAAAGGATAGATCAAATTTTTCGGAAATGGTAAAAAGTCCTTTATTCCCGTCACGATCACATGGTCTATTTCCGTACCCTCTTTTACAGACGTTACAATAGGTAACAACAAATCCAAGCAAACAATCACTTTAGCACCTGAATCCTTCAACTGGTACTCTAGTTCTCTTTCTTTATATAATGGGTTTGTTTGAACAATGATACAACCAACCATAAGAGATCCGTAATAACTGATGACTGATTGAGGCGAATTCGGGAGCATAATCGCTACACGATCCCCTTTTTTCAAGCCGAGCTCTTGAAGGTAGCTCGCAAATTTTTTTGCTTGAGCATACAGTTCCTCATACGTTAATTCTTTACCTAAAAAATAAAGCGCTTTCTTTTTCGGATAACTTAAAGCACTCTCCTTCAAAAAAGCATGGAGCGGCTTTTCATCGTAGTTCAAACTAGGGGGTATCTCATGCGGGTAATGCGAATGCCACAATTTTTCGTCCATTCAAAAACCTCCCTTTTATCTTCCTATTCTTATTATACCGATATAGGAAGGTCTTTGAAATAGCATTTTGCAATTTATTCTTATTTGCAGCGATATATTGTGCATCTAGGCTATCCACATTCCCACTTAACCTGAAACGACTAAGTAAATAATTCCTACAATTAGAAATAATGCGGCTACTACTCCTAAGATTTTTGCCAACGTTTCCATCCTATACTCGCTCCCCTTGTCTTTAAGTGCGTGTTCAAAAAATCACTTTTAACTAATGCTTGCTCCAATAACAAATGACAATCCAATAGAAATCACCATTGAAATAAATCCTACTGCTCGGTTATCATTCGCGATTTCGTCATCAATTTTATAGGTAGGGGTTAGAAACTCAAAAATAAAATAACCTAATAATAATAGAATAAAGCCAAATAACCCCCAACTAATGCTTTGTATTAGTGTGTCATTTTGTTCAATGGAATAACGAAAGATGTTCGCGATCCCAAATATTTTACCGCCCGTTGCCATTGCGACGGAAAAATTCCCTTTTTTAATCTCTTCCCAATTTTTGTACGTTGTCACGAGTTCAAAGATAGCCAAAAATAAAATTAAGCACAGAATCGCTACACTATATCTAGCAGCGGTTGCTACAAATATATTGTCCCAAAAACCATTCACAAGAACACCTACCCTTTATTTTCTATGAGTTATGCTCACGCAAGATGTCAGCCTCCACCGTTCATCCTCAACTACCCTAAGAATATACTCCAGTTCGCAATTATTACTCAATCCCTACGCAAAACTACTAAAGTATCCCGATTTTAGCGGAACTAGCACCATGTTTTACTTGAACTCGAGTACCGTTACACCATTTCCTCCTTCATTCATTCCTCCATCATGGTAAGAGGCAATCTGTCTATGTTTTTTGGCAAACTCTTTTACTCCTGTTCGTAAAGCTCCAGTTCCCTTCCCATGAATAATGGAAACTCTTGGGTAGCCAGCGAGTAGTGCATCGTCTACATATTTTTCAAGTCGATGAATCGCATCCTCAAATCGTTCCCCACGTAAATCCAATTCTGTCTTAACGTGATAATTGGATCCTTTCACTGTTGCCATTGGCCTTTCGATTACAGGTTCTGACCGCTTAACTAAGGAAAGATCCTCCCGTTTCGCTTTCACCTTCATTATACCAACTTGTAGCTGGAATTCCTTTTCGTTTATCTTTTTCAATATGGTACCCTGTTGGTTAAGAGTGAGTAGCATGACTTCATCCCCTGGCTGGAGGTTTTGGTCTATTCCCTTTGGTTTCGATTGGTTTGGGTTCGACTTTGCGAGTTTAGGCTGTGCTTCCTCTAGCATTTTTCTTGCTTCAATCCACTCGTGTTCCTTTAATTGGGTTTGATTTTGCATGTTTCTTAATTCGGACACAATCGTCTCTGCCTCTTCTTTAGCTTTGGAAATTGCGTTTTCTGCTTTTTCTTCTGCTCGCTTATAAAGCTCTTCTCGTTTACTTTCAAATTTAGCCCATTGCTTATTTAATTCATTTCTCAATTCTTCTGCTTCAGTTAAAACCATTTCTGCTTGTTCATAATCCCGTTCGGCTTCCCGTCTTGCCTCTTCCAATGAAGCAATCATATTTTCAACACTTTTTGAATCTGTGCCAATATGACTTTTTGCAGTAGCAATAATCGATTCACTAAGGCCTAGCCTACTAGAAATTTCGAATGCATTGCTTCGTCCTGGTACCCCGATTGCTAATCGATACGTTGGTTTGAGAGTCTCCACGTCAAATTCAACGGATGCGTTGGTAACACCTTCCCGATTATATCCATAGGCTTTTAGTTCAGGATAATGCGTTGTTGCAATAATTCTTGCCCCACGTTGTACAACCTCATCTAAGATCGACATCGCAAGTGCCGCACCTTCCTGTGGATCCGTACCTGCACCAAGCTCATCAAATAGTACGAATGTCTTCTCATCTACCTGTTTTAAAATGTCTACAATATTTGTCATGTGAGAAGAAAATGTACTGAGGCTTTGTTCGATCGACTGTTCATCACCAATATCGGCAAATACATTTGAAAAAACGGCGAGCTCACAACCGTCTAGTGCGGGTATTTGTAGACCAGATTGGGCCATTAAGGTGCAAAGACCGACTAATTTTAAAGTTACCGTTTTCCCTCCTGTGTTTGGGCCAGTAATGACAATGGTTGTATAGGATTCACCTAATTCAATATCATTTGGAACCACTTCCTCTTCTGGAATAAGTGGATGTCGAGCCTGCTTCATTTTTATGGTACCTTTGTCATTCATCGTAGGCTTTGAAGCTCGCATGTTTCTGCCTAGCTTGGCTCTTGCAAACACGAAATCTATTTTTGCCAAGGCTGCAACATTTTGGTATAAAAACGCTTGATCTTCAGCGATTCTTTCTGATAATTGACGTAAAATCCGTTCGATTTCTTCCTTTTCGTGGAGCTTGGCCTCTTGGAGCTGGTTGTTTAGATCAACAACCGATTGCGGTTCCATAAACAGGGTAGCACCTGAAGCAGATTGGTCGTGCACAATCCCACCTATGGATCCACGATATTCCTGTTTAACAGGCAAAACATACCGGTCGTTTCGGATCGTTACAATCGAATCAGACAGCATTTTTGTTTTCGTTCTCGTGTAAGATTCTAGTTTATCTCTGACCCTGCTTTCATATGTTCTAATCTTGGATCGAATGGTTCTGAGCCGGTCAGAAGCTCCGTCCATTACATGCCCATGATCGTCGACACAGCTTTTAATTTGGCGCTCTAAGTCATTTAGAGGAACAATTTTCTCTACCCATTCATCTAAAATTGGAAGGTTTATTGTCTCGTCCATTTCTTCTATAAAATGTTTGATCTGTTTTCCACCATATATCGTACTTGCAACATCTAAACATTCCTTAGGGGTTAAGACGCCGCCGATCATCGTACGTTTTATGCTAGGCTTTATATCAAAAATCCCGCCAAGAGGCACATTTCCTTTCAACCGAATGACTTGGACGGCTTCATCTGTTTCCGATTGAAGTCGTTGCACCTCTTCGATATCAGTTGAAGGCATCAGAGAACGTGTCTGTTCTTTCCCTAAGGAGGATGCTGCTTGCTCATTCAATAGCTCGATTATTTTATAAAATTCAAGTACGCGAAAGATTCTTTCGTTCATTCTGTTACTACTCCTTTTTAATGCGTGTTCAACAATATGCGGGTATCTCTTCGCTAGCCCACTTTTAATTTTTGCAAACTTTTAGCGTTTGGCTTGAAATAGTTCGATTAGTTTTTCCTTTGACCATGTATTGATCACAGTGTCTGGTTGCAGCCACCCTTTTCGAGCTGTTCCTACACCGATCCCCATAAACTCTAGTGTGTTATAGCTGTGAGCATCGGTATTAATTGCAATCTTGACACCCTCTTCCTGAGCAGCCTTCACCCATTCCGCCGACAAGTCTAAACGATTTGGATTCGCATTTAATTCTAACACGGTACCTGTTTCTTTTGCTTTTTGAATTAACTGGGCTACATCTACTTCATACCCTTTTCTTTTTCCGATTACCCGGCCAGTTGGATGGGCAATAACAGTAACGTATGGATTTTCTAATGCTGTAAATAGGCGATTCATTATTTTTTCCTGTGATTGGTTAAAACTCGAATGGATTGCTCCAATGACATAATCCATTTCCATTAAAAAATCATCTTCAAAATCTAGTGTACCATCAGGGCGAATGTCCATTTCGACCCCAGCAAATATATGAATATCTGTATATTTCTTATTTAAACGATTAATTTCTTCACGTTGTTTTCTTAGCCGCTCCTCGTTTAAACCATTAGCAACACGTAAAAATTTAGAGTGATCGGTAATGGCGACATAATCGTACCCATATTCTCTTGCCTTAAGCACCATCTCTTCAATCGATTGAGCACCATCACTCCAACTTGTGTGCATGTGCAAATCTCCCCGGATATCCTCTAAGGATACAAGTGGAACGGTAGAACGGAATGCTTCAATTTCTCCGTTATTTTCTCTTACCTCTGGAGGAATATAGGTGAACCCGAAATGGGCGAAAAAATCGGTTTCACTGTTGAAGGTTTTCACTTCACCCGTGTCTATCTGTTCAATACCATACTCACTAATTTTCTCCCCTTGGGCTTTCGCTACCTGTCGCAATGCTACATTATGGTCTTTAGATCCAGTAAAGTGATGTAACGTTGTCGCAAATTCCTTTGGTTCCACTATACGAAAATCTACGTTTACGTCATAGCCTTCATCTAACACAACAGAAACCTTTGTCTCACCAGATGCAATAACATCTTTTTTGTTCTCAATTTCTAGTAATGCATCTTTAACCGCTGATGGATCATTGGTAGCGATAATGAAATCAAGGTCTCTGATCGTTTCTTTCATTCTACGTATACTACCAGCTCTTGAGTAGCGCTCAACACTGGCTATTCTGTTTAAAAAGGTTTCGATCCTTTCTGTGATCGGCAGCATAAAAGCAAGTGGCAGGCGTTCTGGTCGATTAGAGGATTCTTCTAAAGCCTTTAGGATTTTTTCAGAAGATTTTTTTCCAAATCCACTCAACTGCTCCACATTCCCAGATTCACAAGCCTCTTTTAATGATTGTGCATCTATTACGCCGAGCTCTTTGTATAGTTTAGCCAGTTTTTTGCCGCCTAACCCTGGTAGCTGTAAGAGGGGCACTAAGCCACTTGGCACTTCTTTTTCTAATTGAAGTAGTGTATCCGACACACCGTCCTCAATGTATTCTTGGATGACGGTAGATGTCCCCTTACCGATTCCGTTTATTTTTGCAAAATCGTCTATTTCAGACAGGGAACGATCATCCGTTTCTAAAGCTTGTGCAGCTTTTCGATAAGCAGCTATTTTAAACGGATTTTCTCCCTTTAATTCTAAGTAGATTGCAACATTTTCTAATAGCTTGATCACATCTTTTTTATTTACTTCCATCGTTCCACCACCTATTTATTTTTTGAACACTTTAAGCTAAAAACCCTTGCAAAAAAATAGCAAGGGTTTTGAACTCGTGTTTGTGTCTACCTATTTTTTAGAAGACAGATCCATTAGGGTTACTACATAATCAAACCAGAGTGACTTAATTTGACTTGATAAAAACGGGGTTTTCTCGATAATAAAATCTGCAATCGCCGAGCCCTCTAAGTAATTCTGAACAATTGCTAAAGGTAGGAGCGCAGCAATATATAATACGATAAATAAAATAAAATATATTTCAATAAACCCTAAAATACCACCTAATAGACCGTTGAACGATTTTAAGATCGGGAAATCTGCTATAAAGTCTAACATCGAAGCAATAATTTGCAGAATAATCTTTGTACCAAAAAAAAGAATAGCAAACGCTACTGCATTATAAAACGCATTTTCTAATGGCAAAGAATCAAGAAAAACCGCCCACGTTGCATCCTCTGGTAACTCTGGATATGGAACCCACAACGTTAGTTTGGAAGACAAATTATCATAATAAACAATCGCTATGACGAAAGCAACAATAAATCCGATCAAATGGAATAACTGAAGAATAAATCCTCGTTTCAATCCGATAAAGACTCCTAAAATAAGTATTCCCAATAATAATAAATCAATCATATTTTTCGTTGTCCTCTTTCTTCTTTAATAAATCTAGCAAACTTTCATTTTCTTCTTTTAGCTTTAAATAATCATTCATTGTGTTTACTGCTGTCAAAACTGCTAGCTTTGCAGTATCTAGTCTTTTGTTTGCGTCGTGGATTTCCCTCATCTTCTGGTCTACCAAGCTTGCTACCATTCTTACATGATGAGGTGATTCAGATCCAACAATCGTATAAGAACGGTTATGTATATCAACGGTTGTGCGTGTTTTTTCAGATTGGGACACGATCATACCCCCCTCATTTCTATGTACATCAGTGTTTATAAGCTCAAAGGCCTTTAGGGACTATGTGGCTATCACCTTATTTTCTTTACAACCCTTTCACCTGACAGCAATCCTTTATTTATCTTAACATGAAGAGCGTAATTTAGGAAACGTTTCAATGGAGTTGTATTCATAATCAAAAGATTTTCTGCTATACTTTCATTCAGATGCATAGATTGGAGAGATATTGCAATGCCACAAATCGTTTTAAAATTACCAAACACAAAAATAAATGAAATGAAAAAATTTTACCATTCTTATTTAAAAAGCTCACCACCTGGCGCAATCTTTGCTGCCAAAACGGCAAATAGTTCGATTACAGCATATAAATCGGGAAAAGTACTATTCCAAGGCAAAGCACCAGAGCTAGATGCAAAAAGATGGGGAAGTGAAACCAATGTGGTAACCAAAAAAACGGGAACGTCTAAACCAGCACATGGCTATGCCCCAGCGGATTCCTTATTTTCGAGCTCCCACATCGGTTCTGATGAGGCTGGTACAGGTGATTATTTTGGTCCGATTACGGTTGCAGCTGCTTTTGTTACTCGGGAGCAAATCGGTGAGTTGAAATCGATCGGGGTAACGGATTCAAAAAACTTAAACGACCCTACCATTAAATCGTTAGCCAAAAAAATCGTTGCTCTGAACATTCCCTACTCGCTTGCAGTCCTTCACAATCAAAAGTATAACAGACTCCAACAAAAAGGGTGGACACAAGGAAAAATGAAAACAATTCTCCACCATCACGCAATTTCAAAGGTGTTAGAAAAAATAGCTCCTATGGAACCAGAAGGGATTTTAATTGATCAGTTTTCCGAACCGCCTAGTTTCATTCGACACCTACAATCTGAAAAAAGGGAACTTCAAAAAAATGTCTACTTTATGACAAAAGCAGAAAGTCACTCGATCGCAGTTGCAACAGCATCGATTATTGCCAGGGCAAGCTTCGTTAAAGAAATGGATAAACTATCCGAACAAATGGGAATCACGATCCCAAAAGGTGCTTCACAGAAGGTAGACCAAGTAGCAGGAAGCATATTAAGGAAAAATGGACTCACTGCATTAGATAAATGTGCAAAAGTTCACTTTGCAAATACGAAAAAAGCCGAAAAGTATCAATAAATGCTTGTTCAAAAAGTCGGCAAATTAGAAGCAAGCAGGTCGAGGCGGCGTAGTTTTGAGTAGCGTAGCGTATGCTTTTAATACGTGAGCAAAAGGAATGCTTCCCCGAATAAACTTCGCACGCAGGAAAAGCGGATTTCTTTTCCAAGGAACGGAAAAACAAGCCATTTAAGGAATACAGGCTAAGACCGCCACGTCCTGTGGCAACGCCTGCATGACCCACATCGTGTGGGCCTGAGATGCGCCGCTTATCATTTGGTGACTTTTTGAACATCCTCAATAAATGAAATGAACAGTTGATTTCAACGTATGCGTTTTTGCGATAACGAAAAGGGCGACCCAGTGACTGGGCCGTCCTTTTCATTATCCTCTCAATTTAGCTTGGTGCTTTTCGCTTACTGCCTCAACTATCTTTTGATAAGACGCTTCCACTTCTTCGTCCTTTAATGTCCTTTCTGGGTCTAAATATAGCAAATTAAAGGCGATCGATTTTTTGCCTTCTGGAAGATTTTCTCCCACATAGACGTCAAAAATTTGCACTTCTTTTACGAGTGGTGCACCTGTTGCCTCAATCGTTTGTTTCACATCACCGGCATGTAGATTCTCATCTACTACAAGTGCAATGTCACGCGTAACAGAAGGATAACGCGGGATTTTGTTAAAGCTTGGTTCGTTTTTGTGAATCGTTAGTACATATTCTAAGTCGATATCAAATACATACGTTTCCTTCAGATCAAAATCCTTTTGTACGTTTGGATGTATCTGCCCAATGAATCCAAGGGGCTTTCCATTATCGAACAAGGCTGCCGTTCTACCAGGATGCATGCCATCTATTTCTGATTGCCGGAACTCTACCGACAGATTTAAAAAATCAAATAATGCTTCTACTATTCCCTTAACAAGGAAAAAGTCGACGTCTTTTTTTTCTTGTTGCCAAGGTTGCTGTACCCATTGACCTGTTAATGCACCTGCAACACGGAGCTTTTCCTTTGGTTGCCTGGATACCTTTTTCTCCTTTGAAACGAAAACCGTTCCGATTTCATAATACCCTAAATTTGATTGCCTTCTTGCTAAATTGTAGGAAACGGAGCTTAACAGCTCGGGTAGCATACTTAATCTTAAGTGGCTATGGTCTTCACTCATTGGCATTGCCAGCTCAACAGGAGAAGCAGCCGCATCCTTTATTTCGGGACTTACGAGAAGATGTACACGTTCCTTACTTGTTAAAGAGTGCGTGATTGTTTCCATTAATCCAGCACCTTCTAGAAAATGTTTCACTTCTCTTTTCAACCGTTGTATTTCCGTTAAACCACCAGCCTGAGAAGTTCCTTGTGGCAGGGTGTAGGGCAAATTGTCGTAGCCATACATACGTGCTATTTCTTCTACCATATCTTCAAATATCGAAATGTCCTGACGGCGTGTTGGCACGATTACAGTAAAGGTACTCTCATCCTGCTGATAACCGAAATTTAATTTTCTTAAAATATCAGCAATCTCCGTGTCCGTAATCGATGTACCGATTCTAGCATTGACTTTTTCCGTTTCAATCACAATTTCCTTTTCTGTGCGGTCTAATTGATCGAACTCCACAACGCCTTCGCAAACAGAGCCCCCAGCATACTGACACAATAAGCGACTTGCCCGCTTGCCCGCTCTTTTTACACGCTCTGGATCTACGCCTTTTTCAAATCGAACACTCGATTCACTTCTTAGACCATGATCTTTTGATCCTGCTCTAACGGTAGCTGGATCAAAATAAGCCGCTTCTAGTAAGACAGTTGTCGTCCCAGCATGTACCTCTGAATTGGCACCACCCATTACACCAGCAATGGCCACTGCGTCTAACCCGTTCGTAATTACCAAGTGATCCGGCTTCAACGAGCGTTCCTGATCATCTAACGTTGTAATCTTTTCTCCTTCCGAAGCACGACGTACAACTACTTCCTTGGAACCAAAGCGATCATAGTCAAATGCGTGCAATGGTTGGCCATACTCTAACAACACATAGTTCGTAATGTCGACCACATTGTTGATTGGACGAATTCCTGCTGCAATAAGGTAATTTCTGATCCAAAGCGGTGAAGGGCCTACTGTTACATCTTTAATTATAAATGCTCCGTAGTACGGGTTTAAATCAGGATCATCCACTTTTACATTGATATAGTCTGAAGCGGATTCCGTTGTCATCGTTTCAGCATGCTCCTCAGGAAGGTGAACTGGACGATCCAATATTGCTGCCACCTCATATGCAACACCGAGCATACTTAGTGCATCAGAACGATTTGGCGTTAATCCAAGCTCAATTATCGCATCGTTTAAATTTAACAACTCTAATGCATCTGCACCCACTTCTGTATCATCTGGAAAAACGAATATACCTTGTGCAAATTCTTTCGGAACAAATTTGTCCTCGATTCCTAATTCCTGTAGGGAACAGATCATTCCATTCGATTCAATCCCTCGCAACTTTGCCTTTTTAATTTTAAAATTTCCTGGTAATACTGCCCCAGGCTTTGCGACTGCCACCTTTTGCTCCTTTGCGATATTCGGCGCACCGCAAATGATTTGTAGTGTTTCTTCACCAATATCCACTTGGCAAAGATTCAGTTTGTCCGCATTCGGATGTTTTTGACATTCCTTTACGTAACCGACGACCACATTCGAGCTTTTTTCGGCAATATACTCGATTCCTTCTACCTCAATTCCAGTTTTCGTAATTTTCTCGGCCAATTCCTCCACTGGAATATCGTCTATGTCCACATAATTTCTCAACCAATTCCATGAAACAAACATATATTTCCCTCCTCGCTAAGCATTGTGATACTGGGATAAGAAACGAACATCATTTGTATAAAAATGACGAATATCGTCCACCCCATATTTCAGCATTGCAATTCGTTCTGGACCCATACCAAAAGCAAAACCGTTATATACTTTAGGATCATAGCCAGCCATTTCGAGTACGTTTGGATGCACCATTCCACCACCTAAAATTTCGATCCAGCCAGTTCCTTTGCAAACAGAGCAACCATCTCCCCCACATACCTTACACGAAATATCCATTTCTACAGAAGGCTCTGTAAACGGAAAAAAACTAGGGCGCAGACGAATTTCACGATCTTCACCAAACAATTGTTTCGCAAAGTGATTCAATACACCTTTTAAATCACTCATTCGCACATTTTTGTCGACATAAAGACCTTCAATTTGTGTAAACTGGTGCGAGTGTGTTGCATCGTCCGTATCACGGCGATACACCTTACCAGGGCAAATCATTTTTACAGGTCTGCTTCCTTTATACTCTTCCATTGTCCGTGCCTGAACTGGTGAAGTATGGGTGCGTAATAGTAAATCTTCTGTAATATAAAATGAATCCTGCATGTCTCTTGCTGGGTGTCCTTTTGGTAGGTTTAACGCTTCAAAATTGTAATAATCGGTTTCCACCTCTGGCCCCTCTCTAATTTCAAAGCCCATACCAATGAATAGATCCTCGATTTCTTCGACAATTTTCGTCAACAAATGTGGTCCCCCGACAGACACAGGTCTACCTGGGAGGGTGACATCAATCGCCTCTTCCTGCAGCTTTCTTTCCAGCTCGATCGCTTCTAATGTATTTTTCTTTGTTTCAATTGCTTCTGTAATGGCTTCCCGAACTGTGTTTGCTAATTCCCCAATAATCGGTCGTTCTTCCTGTGACAGCTTACCCATCCCACGTAAAACTTCGGTAATTGGGCCTTTTTTACCTAAATAAGCAACCTTAACGTCTTGTAGGTCTGATGGTGAATATGCTTTTTCCACCTTTTCTAATGCTTCCGCTTTTAGTTCCTCTAAGCGCTCTCTCATCATATAGAAATCCTCCTTTTCATTGATTAACCCGTTAAGCAATATCCCGTTTTTACCAAATAAAAAAATCCCTCCCTATAAAAGGGACGAGACTTATCGATCGCGGTACCACCCTTGTTGACACAAATTGTGCCCACTTGAGCTTGATAACGGAATAATCCGGAACATCTTTACTTGCGTTAAAGAGGTCTAGCAAGGTCCAAATGTCGGCTCCAGAGTGAAGGTTCAATCATGCACACGATAGAAATGCTTCCAGTCTAAGACATTTCCTCTCTACCATCGATCTAGCATGATCTACTATCTCTTTCGTTGCCTTTATAAAGGTTGTTCAAAAAGTCATCAAATGATAAGCTGCGACTTTTTGAACACGCACTTATAAATTATTTTCTTATTATAGAAAAAGACAGCATCATTTGCAAGCCTAATTATTTAAATAATACATTAAAACACCAGCAGCGACACTGACATTTAATGATTCGGCCTGACCATAAATCGGAATATGTACCTTTTGATTGGCAAGCTCGATGATTTCCTGGGAAATTCCAGCACCTTCATTGCCCATAACTAATGCTATTTTATCCGGTACCTGCAAGTGCGTATATTCCTTTGCACCCTCATCAAGTGTCGACACCCAAACATCGAAGGATTGATTTATAAGATTTGATATCACGTCTTCCAAACTCTGATGAAAAATGGGTAAGTGGAACAGTGATCCTTGCGTAGAACGAATTACCTTATCGTTATAGAGGTCTACTGTGCCTGTCCCAAGAATGACAGCATCAAATCCTGCCGCATCTGCTGTTCGCACCATTGTGCCCAAATTTCCAGGATCTTGGACGGCATCGATCAAAAGCAACTTTTTAAACGGTTTCCAAATCGGTTTGTTTATTTCAACGACGGCCGCCATCCCTTGTGGCGTTTTTGTGTCGGTTATGGATTGCAAAACATGGTCTGCTACGATGCTTACTTTTGTCTCCCTTGCCCATGAAGGCAGTTCTACGCCATTTTGCACGATTAATTCCTGTACTTTCCATTTAGATGTTAGCGCTTCTTCAATTAAATGAATACCTTCAATTAAAAAAGCGTTTGCCTTATGTCGTCCTTTTCTTTTTTTCAATTTATGCCATTGCTTTACTTTTTCATTCTGTACCGATGTGATCATACCGTTCCCGCCTTATTATTTAGTGACTTTTTGAACATCCTCTTATAAACTTTAATCCAATCATACATATTTCACCATCACTAGGTCAAACTATGTTTAAACCAAACTAAAAAAAGAGGTGTGCATGGTGGATTTAAATTTAAGAAAAGCGATCCTAGAAAACATTTCTGACAATGACCAGTCTCAATTAGAAGCAACCATTGTAGAGGCCATTCAAAGTGGGGAAGAAAAAATGCTTCCTGGTTTGGGTGTATTGTTTGAACTTATTTGGGAACAATCGAGTGAATCCGATAAAGAAGAAATGCTTAACACATTAGAAAAAGGTGTAAAACAATCATCCTAAAGGTTGAAGGGTTATCTCTGTTAATGGGATAACCTTTTTTGTTGCAAAAAAAGGTTTATCGTCAACTTTGCAAATAGGATCAATTACACCGAGTTTATGTTCCAGTTTGCTCCGAATACACCTCCTATGCACTGGATAGAAAAAAAGATTGCTCCTTTTACGCATATCCTGTAAACTTAAATAAAAAACTCGAACATTTGTGGGGGAATGAAAATGGACGTCAAATACATACAAAGTTTTATTCAGTTGCAAGCAATGTCTTTAATGTCTGGCAAAGACTCATTTTCTTACCAATCTCCCGTATTTGATACTGCTTTTCAGCAATTACTTGCATCACATGCACAAAATAAAGATTCCACCAATAGTATGATGAGCAGCACCACCGACAGAGTTATTCCACCTAATACTTTATATTATCCACCTAACATATCTTATGACAAAAATGCAATTGAACCATTGATTAATCAAGCGGCAACTAAATACGGTGTGGATCCAAGTCTGATTCGTTCTATCATTCAAACGGAATCTAATTTTGATACAAATACTGTTAGCCAGGCAGGAGCACAAGGGCTTATGCAATTAATGCCTGATACTGCAAGAGGGCTTGGTGTGAAAAATCCGTTTGATCCACAGGAGAACATTTTGGCTGGTACAAAGTTTTTCAAGCAAATGCTGGATCGATACGATGGCAATTCTGAGCTTGCATTAGCAGCTTACAATGCTGGACCAGGAAACGTTGACAAGTTTAACGGTATTCCACCATTTAACGAAACACAAAACTATGTAAAAAAAGTAATGGCTTCGTATTTAACTTAAGGCAGCTTTTTTTACACATTTTTGATCACTTCAATCTGCCCGATACTTTCTAAGCAAAAGGGTGTTTCAGAATACATTTCTGAAACACCCTTTACTAATCGCTTATCCAAATGTAATTTCTTTTACCTTATCTGCATCCAAACCTTTAATTACTTCAACGACCAATTTCACCGCATTTTCAAAATCATCTTGGTGTAAAATTGCTGCATGCGTATGGATATATCGGGTGGCAATCGTAATAGAAAGCGCAGGAACCCCATTTGCTGTTAAATGAATGGAACCAGAATCCGTTCCACCACCAGCCATTGTAGCGTATTGGTAAGGAATTTTCTTTTCATCTGCAGTGTCAAGAACAAAATCGCGTAAACCTTTATGCGAAATCATAGATGCATCATATAACACAATTTGTGGACCTTCGCCTAACTTGCTGTCTGCATCTTTATCCGAGATACCTGGTGTATCACCAGCAATGCCTACATCAACTGCAAAGCCAATGTCTGGCTCAATTTTATTTGTTGATGTTTTTGCTCCACGCAATCCTACCTCCTCTTGTACTGTGCCGACACCATATACAATATTCGGATGTTTTTCATCTTTTAATCTTTTAAGGACTTCAATCGCCATGGCACATCCAATTCGATTGTCCCAAGCCTTTGCAAGCAGAAGCTTTTCATTTTTCATTTGAGTAAATTCAAAATACGGTACGATTGAATCCCCAGGTCGGACGCCAAATTCTTCCGCCTCTTCTCGACTCGTTGCGCCAATATCAATAAACATATCCTTCATTTCTACCGGTTTTTTTCTAGCTTCTGCAGGTAATATATGTGGAGGTTTTGAACCAATAATACCCGTAATATCTCCTTTTCTAGTCAGAAGCGTAACCCGCTGTGCAAGCATTACCTGACTCCACCAGCCACCAGCCGTTTGAAAATAGATAAAACCTTTGTCGTCTATTCGAGTTACCATAAATCCAACCTCGTCAAGGTGGCCTGCAACCATAATTTTAGGGCCATTTTCTTGCCCAACTTTTTTTGCGATAAGACTTCCCAAATTATCTGTAAAAACCTCATCTGCATATGGTGCAATATACTTTCTCATCACTTCTCTCGCTTCTTTTTCGTTTCCAGGAATTCCTCTTGCATCTGTTAATTCTTTTAACATGGTTAATGTTTCTTCGTTTTTTGCCATATGTAAAATTACCTCCCTCATAATATTCTTCCTATAAAGTATATACTTTTTTAAAAGAAGTAACAAAAAATACGAGCGGCTTCTACTTTCTTAATATCCTTGATCCTGTCTCTCATGGTTTACTTGATTCTTTTCCATATAGGCTTGTTGTATATCCCTTTCCCCAAATCCTAAAGATTCACCGAGCTGTATATACTTCGTAAACAATTGAACATACGTTTCTTTACTTGGCGTATTTTTGAATGCCAAAGTTTTCTCAAATACTTGATTAAACAAAACAGTAGGATCTGCTGATTGTAGATTAATTGGAATAGAATGATAAGTAAGTCCTTTTTCTATCCCTAAAGATAAAATAAAGTGAAGCCCATCAACATATTCTTCTAATATAACATCTGATTCACTTTTAGGCTTGGTGCTCCAGAATTTAAAGCAACGTGTTTCATTTGCTAATTCACCTACTTCTACAAACAGGGCCAAAACCTTTTTGTCGAAAAGATCACTGCCATCCAATTGATGCTTTGATAGAATATAGGCATCTAATTTTTTTTGCATCGTGAATAAATGATTCCAATCCATTATGTATACACCCTTTTTTAATAATTATATCACGACAAAGGCTAGAAAGAATAGAAGTACGTGAAACTAATTTATGCTCCTAGCCGCAATACAACTTGCTATGCAATTTCAAAACATAATTGATAGCAACTCCTCTTAAATCAACAAAAACTGACCATCAAATTCAAGCGTAAATTGATGGTCAATTGAACTTACATTATAATTATTTGCGATAGGTAACGGATCCCGTTAGATTTTCCAAACTTTTTTTACATAAAAGATTTATAGTCACGTACTCGCTTGAAAAAATTCATCCCACTTCATACTAATTTCCTTTTTCCGTAAGATATAGAATAACGGTATTAAAGCGAGTAATAACGCTGTGATCAATAGTGGTGATAGGGTGGATATCCATTTGCCAATAGACGTATACACTACTGCAAGTGGAATGTTCGAGTAAAAAGAATTCCTTAAGTAGTCTTTAAAGCTGTATGATACTTCCAAAATACATAATGAAAGCAAATGAAAATGAATAAATGGTATGAGACGAAGCACGGCCACTTGTGACGTCGTAAAGCTTGCATTTTTACCAATAAGCTTATGCTTCATCCGAACTAATTTATCAAAGGTTTTCGGAACCCAACGTATGACTTGATAAAAAACGATACTAGATAATGTAATACCAACAATTGAGTATATCGTTCCTGCGACGACGCCGAACAAAATGCCACCTGAGATGCAAATAAATACGACAGGTAGAAAGAACAAAGGCCTGAGCAAATGAAAACCGATAAACAATACGGGAGCAAAAATGCCACCCGTTTCCACAATGGCCATCAAATAAGTACCCAGGTATTCCATAGATGTCCTCCTCATAGATGTGTCTCTCTATATGTATGACATAAGACGAGCTATTATGACAGAAAAAGATACACATATAAAATTACTTGTAGCAAAGCGACAATAGGTAGTCCGTACTTAAATTGTAGATGTTTCGTTTTGTGACGAAATGTTCGCATACCATAATACGCTCCGATTGCACCACCAAATAACGTTAGCAACCAAAGTCGGCGTTCTGGGATTCTCCAATGTTTACTCTTTGACCTCCGTTTGTCTACTCCCATTGTAAAAAAGGCTGTGATATTGATGATTCCAAAATAGGTGATAATCAAAATAATTTCATCCATTTACCTAAACACATCCCTTTTTTGTTGATAAAAATATTGCATCAGAAAAGACCATTTCCTTAAGGAAATGGTCTTTTTGTTTCTTATTTTAGTGCTGTTTTTGCCTTTTCAGCAAGTTGGCTAAATGCCTTTTCATCATTAATCGCAAGATCAGAAAGCATTTTACGATTCACTTCAATACCAGCTTGTTTTAAACCGTACATTAAGCGGCTATATGAAAGATCGTTATTACGTGCTGCTGCATTTATACGAGCGATCCATAGTTTGCGGAATTCGCGTTTTTTCTGTCTGCGGTCACGATAAGCATACTGACCTGATTTCATTACCTGTTGTTTTGCTGTTTTAAATAAAGCATGTTTTGAACCGTAATAACCTTTAGCTAATTTAAGCACACGTTTACGACGTCTGCGTGTAACTGTTCCACCTTTAACACGTGGCATAGTTGTTCCCTCCTATATATGAACCAGTCTGGTTAGTCAAATTGTTTTATTTATTTGGTAGCATTGTTTTAATACGCTTGTAGTCTCCTGAAGAAACGACCGTTGCTTTACGAAGCTTACGTTTTTGTTTTTGAGATTTGTTAGCGAATAAGTGACTTGTATATGCATGGGATCGCTTAAGCTTCCCTGAACCAGTTCTTCTAAAACGCTTTTGAGAACCTTTATGGGTTTTCATTTTTGGCATGTGTAGTTCCTCCTTGAATGCTTATCTCACAACTCTATTTATTTCTCATTAATTGGGGCTAGCATGATAAACATGCTTCGACCTTCCATTTTTGCTTTTTGCTCAACAGTGGAAATGTCTTTACACGCATCTGCCATACGCTCTAGCACTTCTTGACCAATTTCTTTATGCGTTATGGCACGCCCACGAAAACGAATTGAAGCCTTTACTTTATCTCCTTTTTCGAGGAATTTTCTTGCATTACGTAACTTCGTATTAAAGTCATGTTCCTCAATGCCAGGACTTAGGCGGACTTCTTTTACGTTAATAACCTTTTGCTTTTTGCGTGCTTCTTTATCTTTCTTTTGTTGTTCAAAACGGTATTTTCCGTAATCCATGATCCGGCATACCGGTGGTTTTGCATTAGGAGCAACTAAGACAAGGTCTAAGTTCCTTGTTTGTGCAATTTCTAATGCGTCTTGGCGTGATTTCACACCAAGCTGATCTCCATTTGAATCAATGAGACGAACCTCGCGTGCGCGTATTTTCTCATTGACGTTCATATCCTTGCTAATAATCAGCCACCTCCATGTTTTTTTAGCAAATACTCCATGCATTCCCTCGACAAGTAAATGATCACATAAAAAAAGTGTCGGCACATACTACACCCACACGTCTTCTGTATATCAGAATAATTACCTGTCAACTGCCATTGGCGTCAATCAGGTGAGAAGCGGGTGCTTCTACTTGTCTCAGATCGCTCATTTAATTTTTACTTTTAATATATTACCATGATTTTATTTAACTGTCAACCAGTCTGTTGATCATTTGACGCGTTTAGAAAAACACGTTTAGTTATATTTTAATCCAAATTAACACTTATTTAAAAAGGATGTTCAAAAAGGCACCAAATGATAAGCGGCGCATCTCAGGCCCACACGATGTGGGTCATGCAGGCGTTGCCACAGGACGTGGCGGTCTTAGCCTGTATTCCTTAAATGGCTTGTTTTTCCGTTCCTTGGAAAAGAAATCCGCTTTTCCTGCGTGCGAAGTTTATTCGGGGAAGCATTCCTTTTGCTCACGTATTAAAAGCATACGCTACGCTACTCAAAACTACGCCGCCTCGACCTGCTTGCTTCTAATTTGCCGACTTTTTGAACACTTATTTAAAGTAAAAAATGAGATTTTCATTCCTTTGGGTGAAAATCTCATTTTAATGGCTTATTTTTTACGTAAAGACTTATCGTCAATTTCCTGCTTGATTGCAGTAACGAAGTTCTCTAAAGGTTTTGTTTCAGAATTTTTCTCCCCGTAACGGCGTACATTTACTGCTTTCTCTTCGATCTCCTTATCCCCGACTACGAGCGCAAATGGAATCTTTTGCATCTGAGCTTCGCGTATTTTATAGCCAATCTTTTCATCTCTTTCGTCTACTTCCACACGTATTCCATTATAACGTAGATCCTCTTCCACTTTTCTTGCATAATCTAAGTGGACATCAGCTGATACTGGAATAACCTTTACTTGAATCGGTGCTAGCCAGGTTGGGAAAGCTCCTTTATACTCTTCAATCAAGAAGGCAACAAAGCGTTCCATAGTCGATACTACTCCACGGTGGATCACGACCGGACGATGCTCTTTTCCATCTTCACCAATGTACGTAAGATCAAATCGATCTGGTAAATGGAAGTCTAGCTGGACAGTAGAAAGTGTTTCGTCTTTTCCTAAAGCCGTTTTTACTTGGACATCTAGTTTGGGACCATAGAAGGCAGCTTCGCCTTCAGCCTCAACATAATCAAGCTCCATATCTTCCATTGTTTCTTTCAGCATTGCTTGTGCCTTTTCCCACATTTCATCGTTATCCACATACTTTTCGGTGTCTTCCGGGTCACGGTAAGAAAGGCGGAAATAATAATTGTCAATCCCAAAATCCTTATAGACAGCTTGAACGAGCTTCACGACACGGATGAATTCATCTTTAAGTTGGTCTGGTCTAGCAAAAATATGTGCATCATTTAATGTCATCGCCCGAACGCGCTGTAATCCTGCAAGTGCACCTGACATTTCGTGCCTGTGCATTGTTCCAAGTTCAGCGATTCGAACTGGCAAATTCCGATAGCTATGGAGCTGGTTTTTGTATACCATCATATGATGGGGACAGTTCATTGGTCTTAAAACCAGATCCTCATTATCCATTTCAAGTGTTGGAAACATGTCATCCTTATAATGATCCCAGTGACCGCTTGTTTTATACAATTCAACGCTGCCCAATACAGGAGTGTATACGTGATTGTAGCCTAGACGTTCTTCTATATCCACAATGTATCGCTCAATTGTACGGCGAATGGTTGCCCCTTTCGGAAGCCAAAGTGGTAAACCTTGCCCTACCTGTTGGGAAACGGTAAACAATTCGAGTTCCTTCCCAAGTTTACGGTGATCACGTTCCTTCGCTTCTTCACGAAGACGTAAATATTCGGCAAGCTGTCCTTTTTTCTCAAATGCTGTTCCATAAATACGTTGCAGCATTTTATTGTTACTGTCCCCACGCCAGTAAGCGCCCGAAATACTTAGAAGCTTAAACACTTTTATTTTACTTGTTGCTGGAACATGGATCCCCCGACAAAGATCAAAAAATTCGCCTTGCTCATAAATAGAAACGGTTTCCCCTTCAGGAATTGCTTCAATTAGCTCTAATTTAAGCTCATCACCAATTTCCTTAAAACGTGAGATAGCTTCTTCTCTTGCTATTTCTTTACGAACAATTTCTAAATTTTCATCTACAATCCTCTGCATTTCCTTTTCAATGTGCGGCAAATCCTCTGGAGTAATTGACTCCTCCATGTCGATATCGTAATAAAATCCATTTTCGATTGTTGGTCCAACTCCCAAGTTCACATTACCATATAGTCGTTTAATCGCCTGTGCCATTAAATGCGCTGTTGAGTGCCGAAGAATATCAATGCCTTCTTCATTTTTAGACGTAATAATTTCTATTTTCCCGTCTGACGGAAGCTTCGCACGTAAATCGTACGCTTTACCATCAAGCTTCACTGCCAACGCCTGTTTTTTTAGTCCAGGAGAAATGGAAGCTGCTATATCTTCTCCTGTCGTTCCTTGCGGGAATTCCTTCTTAGCTCCGTCTGGAAATGTAATGATCATTGAATTTTCCATTTGTTTTCCTCCTTTTTCTACAACTAAAAAAACGCCCATCCCTCTGCATAACTGCAAAGGGACGAGCGTTGGTCTCGTGGTTCCACCCTAATTCCCGTATTTCTACGGCTTCTTACATCATTAACGCTGATTTAGACGTTGCTGCCTACTAATCGGTTCAGAAGCAAAGTTTAGAGGTGGTAGTCAACTGTTTCCATACAGGAAGCTTCCAGCCAATGGCTTCCCTCTCTCGCGTATTTCCCACAAATGACCTTGTCCTCATCAAAACGGATCAAACTATTATTTTTAATATGAACGTATTATAGCCTTTAAAATTAAAAAAATCAAGTGCTCTTTATTTATTTTTTAAATTACTTAAAGTGTGTGTTCAAAAAGTCGGCAAATTAGAAGCAAGCAGGTCGAGGCGGCGTAGTTTTGAGTAACGGAACGTATGCTTTTAATACGTGAGTAACGGAAAAACAAGCCAACGAAGAGATGCGCAGCTTATCATTTGGTGACTTTTTGAACAACCTCTTAAAACGGAAATTGATGAGAATGTTTTCGTTTTACTTTCTCTTGGAATATATTCATGATCGTTGTCGTTTTTGGCTCGGAGGGATCGTCTCCATAAATGTTAATTTCTTTCGGTGCCATTGCTAGCAATGGTGTAATATTCATCTCATTTGAATCCAATCCAACGATGTATAGAGGTTCATGTTGCATTAATGCTTTTAACTCCATGTGTGATAGTAGTTTCCCATTTTCATTGTAAAAAGAAAAGTTCGTACCTTGTAAAACGTGAATCGCTTTGTATTTCGACTTTTTCTTTGCCACATACTCCCTTAATGATTGCACAAATGATTGATAATCCTCTTCTCTTTTAAATTCATCAATAGCAAGACCAACGACTTCGATCAATTCTTCACGAAAGTTTTTAAAGCGAAACTTCATGATCGAATCAAAGTAGATCGGTGATTCTTCACGATTGACCCAAAACAAAGTTAGTAGCATATCCCTTGGTCTGTTGTCTTTCACTATATCCGCTAAGTCTGCATCTTCTCCAGCAATAATCGCTTGTGCCAGAGATGCAATTCGGTTGATTTCTTCTTTGTGCTTGTAATAGTAACACGTCTTAATAATGTCGATAATCCAATGAATTTCTCTATGCTGTATGAATACATCCGACAACGCATGGGCGACAGGCAATCCTATTTTCGACTTGTCCTCCATTATTTTTACTTGATTACCAATCGACACATCTGTTTTCCAAACAATATTTAGCTTGTTATCGTATGTAAATAATCGATCACAAAATGTTACTGTCTCTTCCTTTGACTCAAAATAAACTTCAAGCAATCCATATCACCCTCATCACGATCAAACTGATACATTATATGGGTGATTTGTGCAAATAATGAGTATTTCATTTAAAAATACCATTCCTAGCTTGTGCTTTGTCCTTCTAATAGAGCTTTTAGAACACACACTTTTATCGTTTCTTCTTTACCCGATTCTTTTTAACACAAAAAGCCCACACTTAAGCAGTATGGGCCGAAACACTAAAACCATTTAATGATTACATTCTTCGGTTTTTACCATATAGTGGTACTTCCCTACTTACTTGCTTGATCCGTTCGATAATCCTTCCTGCTTTAACTGTTTCAGTATCTCCTCGATTCGTCGTTGCTAGGTGCTGTTCAAGCTGCTTCAAGCTGTAGTTGGAAGTGAAAAAGACAGGCAGACGTTCCATCATTCGATATTGCAAAATGGAGCCCAAAATTTCATCTCTAAACCAGGCGGATTGAGATTCTGCTCCGATATCATCAAGCATGAGTACAGGTGTTTTTTTAAAGTGTTCTATTTTTTGGTTGATAGAATCATCTTTTAATGACGCCTTTATTGCACGGACAAATTCAGGCATATAGATGAGCATCGATGAAATATTTTTTTCTGCCAATTCATTAGCTAACGCCCCAAGAAAATACGTTTTTCCTACTCCAAAAGGCCCATGAAAATAGATTCCTTTTTCTGCATATTCAGTTCCAATCATCTCCAAGTAACCAATTACCTTACGAACAGCCTCAGAACGTTCCTTGTCCCTATGGTCTATGTCCGCAATCGAAGCATTCAAAATATCCTTAGGCATATACAAACTTTCCACTAATGATTCCTTCTTTCTTTTTTCATCATTTTTTATTTTCTTAAAACACTTGTCATAAGCGATACGAATATCACCATTTTCGACATATAGATGGGGGGTATAGCCTTTTAAAATATTGTCACATTCATTCAAAGATTGGCAAGCGTCACAGTTCTTAGATTGGCTTGTGAATTCATATAACTTCACTAAGTGTTTATCCAACTGTTCCGTTGTAAGTTCAGGGTGATCGAATAACAATTGCTTTACTGCCGGATCACTTAGCACGCTTTCCCTCATTTGGACATATTGCTGTTTAAAATTCTTATTTTCTCTCATCCACTTTTTCAATGATGCTTGAATAGGCTCCATATAACTCAACCCCATTACTGTTTAGATTGTTTGTTTTTAGAATACTTCTCTATTAAGTTAGCAATATCCTCTTTTTCCTCTAAATTACTTCCATTTTGATTATTTTCACTTGTTTTTGCTTTGGAAGCATCCTGACGTTCTTTAAACCAGTCTGGTACAATATCTTTCTTTCCAGTTGATTTCTTATAATATTGTCGGTTACTACTACTCCATTGCTGATACTTTTGATTTTCTGACTTTGCCATGATCATTGCTTGTCTGACAGTCGTCACATTTTTTCTTGCCCAGTGACTTGCAATCTTTTCAAGGTATGCCTTGGAAAGTTTCATGTCTGTTTTCAGTAAAACGTAATGAACTAATACATTCATTACTTCTGGGGTAATTCCCTGCTGTGTCATCACATCTCGAATAACCTTTAAGTCCTGTGCTGATGCTTCATTTCCGCCTGATAAGTCCTCTAACAATTGTTTTGGTGAAATTTGTTCAAGCATTTGAATAAATTGATCTTCTTTCGTTCCTGATTTTTTATCGATTGTTTCATTATTATTGGAAGGTACTTTTGTACGGAAGTCCATTCCTTTTGCACCAGATTGTTTTTTGGACGAAAACAGATCGTGGCATGCAGACTTAAATTCCTTTGAATCAAGCTTATTATCTTCGTTTAATGCCCACATTACTGCACTCTCTAATTCCTGTTCTGTAAGGTCGTATAAAACAACCAATTGTACCATTAATTTCTTGTTTTTTGGTGTTAATACTTTATTTGAAGGTAGCATCCTTTGTTTGAGCATCTTTTCTAACCAATTAAAATCAACGATATTATTCGGAAGTGGTGGACCATGTTGATCGTCACGATTATCAGGCTTGATTTGTTTATCTTTTTTGCTCAAATCTGTTTCAGTGGGGCTGTATGTATCAAAAATATCGGTAAAGGTAACCGTCACATCCTGCCCACTAATGTATTTGGATTCCATTACACCAAATAGCTCTTGAAGTTCATCATATTTTGTTTCACCTATATGATGAAGTAATAATTGGGAAAGCATTCCATCCTCAAAAAATTCATTGGCGGAAAATGGTGCATGCAACTCGTAAAGGTACGTTTTTTCCTCCTCATTTTCAGAGGCATATGAACGAAGCAAACCAATAGCTTCTAACCGTAATCGCGCTTCGTAAATTTGATCCAATGGTAAGGATAAATACGTCATAAGTGTATGGTGCGTTTGTAATGATCCTTTTTTAATATAATATTCATTTAACAACGTTTGAAATAATGAAATGGCTTGAACACCTATTAGCGGTTGATACAAATGGGTTAAGGATTGGGGATAGGATGTGGCTATATTCCCACGAATGGTGACTTGGTATCCTTCTATTGGAAGGAGTTTTCCGATATGTTGTGTCATATTACTTACCCTTTCTAAACCACAATAATTCATATAACTTACTAGAGAACAAAATGAGAGAGACCTTGAAAATATTTCAAAAACGTGAAACATAAAAGTCAAAGTCTACTTTTTATCTTTATCTGACCGAATTAAATCCTTCAACTCATCAAGAAATACACTAATATCCTTAAACTGTCTGTAAACAGATGCAAACCGAACATAGGCAACCTCATCAACAGATGATAATTGGTCCATGATCATCTCACCGATCTCCTTACTTTGAACTTCAGAAGTACCCCTGTTTCGCAATTCTTTTTCTACTTCAATAGCAATCGCTTCAATTTGTTCCAGAGCTACAGGTCTTTTTTCACATGCCTTAATAAGACCGCGCATTAGCTTTTCACGGCTATACTCTTCACGAGTGCCCTCTTTTTTCACTACGATTAATGGAACCTCTTCAATTCTTTCAAAAGTAGTAAAACGAAAAGAGCAATTTTCACATTCCCTTCGTCTTCGAATGGAACGACCTTCTTCAATTGGTCTTGAATCCAAAACCTTGGTACTTTTAAAATGACAATTTGGACATCGCATGTTTGATCATCCCCAGAAAATTGTTTTCCATAATTCGTGTAAAACCGATCTTGCTGACTTTAATTTTCAATAAACTGCAATTCTTTTTTTAACTGTGTATACAATTTCTTCGCTAGATTGTGGCTGAAACCGAAATCAAATGGAAGAGACGATTCAGTTGTGATTGAAAAATCAATAGCAGTTCGATACGGCTTGACCATAACAATAGTAGCGACAACGAAGGCCTTCTTACTTCCTTTATATATAAAACTGATTTCTCCGTGTTCTTTCGATTCAGCCTTAATTTTAAAGGATTGGGATCTCGAAAGGTAATCCTTGACTACTTGAAGACCTTTATCTTTTGTCGTTTTGAAATAATGCGTTTGAAGTAATGGATCCCAGTGTTGCTCACTCGTTTCCGAATGGTTGCTAAAATATTTTGACAATACTTGTCTAACAGTCATCACTACACCTCTTCACAGTACATTTACTACAAGTGCGTGTCTACAATTTCTATTTTAACATGTTTTTAATGAAACGTTCATGTATATTTAATTTATTATGAATTTATTTTTACACAGCAATTAAAAATCCCCAACTGTCAGAAACAGTATGAGGATTTTATCTGTTACAATGCTTTAAATTGTTCAACCTTTACAGAACCCATGCCACGAGGTAATTCAATTTTTTCGCATGTTTGTGCTTCCAATGCTTCTGCAATGTACGATGCGGCAACGTTTGGATCAATAATATCGCCACATGTATACACATCAATACTTGCATAGCCGTGTTCAGGAAAACTGTGAATGGTTAAATGTGATTCGGAAATGATCACTACACCACTTACACCATGAGGAGCAAATTTGTGAAAAGCTACTTCTCTTATTTCAGCACCTGCTTTTAAAGCAGCATCAACAAAAATTTGTTCAATTAAACTCATGTCGTTCAGTGTATCTATATTACAATCCCATAATTCAGCAATAACGTGTCTTCCCATTGTATCCATTGTATTACTCCCCCTTTACTAATTTACTTCCCATGATGCAAAACTACCACGGGGGAAAGTTAGTCCAGTGAGATCCTAACCCTTTAAGCAGTTTCTAAAGCGCATATATTCTGAAGTTCAAAAAAAGTATATACGCTTTACCCTATTTTGGCAAGCCAGATTTTTTTATTCAAGAAAACATTTGGTTAAAAATCAACCTTGTACAAGTCTGTTTCCCCTAATTCAGCTAAGACCAAACATGCTAAAAGGTGGAGCATTACATGATATAGTATTGGATACAATGGGTTATCCTATCCATTATGAACACGCACTTTTTGAACACGCACTTTTATGCAAAAACCTTTGATTCTGATCCTACGTATTTTGCTAAATCGACGACTCTACAGGAATAGCCCCATTCATTATCATACCATGCTAAAATTTTAACTTTGTTACCATCGATCACCATCGTAGATAAACCATCAATTATTGCTGAGTACTCGGATGTTGTATAATCAATGGAGACAAGCGGCTCTTCTGAATAATGTAGCAAGCCCTTAAGATCGGTTTTCATAGCATTTTTAAATGCATCGTTTACTTCCTGTTTCGTTACGTCCTTTTGTTTGACATCAACAACAAGATCAACAAGTGATACATCAGGAGTTGGCACGCGTAAGGCTACACCATGGAGTTTTCCTTGCAGCTGTGGCAATACCTCTCCGATCGCCTTTGCCGCACCCGTTGTAGTCGGAATGATGGATTGGGTACAACCCCTAGCACGCCGCAAATCTTTATGTGGATTATCAATGTTTTGTTGGTCATTTGTAAAGGCATGAACCGTTGTCATTAGACCATTATTAATTCCAAATTCGCGTTCTAACACTTTCACTACTGGAGCAAGGCAGTTAGTCGTACAGGAAGCATTAGAAATAATATGGTGATGATCAGAATCATATAACTTTTCATTAACACCCATTACAATTGTTGTGTCAACTTCCTTGCCTGGTGCAGTAATGATCACTTTTTTTGCTCCAGCTTGAAGGTGTAAGCCAGCACGATCTCTGGTTTTAAATTTGCCTGTTGCTTCGATAACAATGTCGATCTCCATTTCTTTCCACGGTAGTTCGCTTGGATTACGGGATGATACGATCTGCACTATTTTTCCGTCCACTTCAATTGCGTTCGGAAGTGCTCTTACTTCTCCATTAAAACGTCCATGGACACTATCATATTTCACTAAATGAACAAGCGTTTCAGGTGGATAACTCGCATTTATTGCGATAACGTCTAATTGATCATCCTTTATCGCTTTTCTAAACACCAATCGACCAATTCGACCAAATCCATTAATGGCAACACGAGATGGCATGAACAAAACCTCCAATATGATATACTTATTACGATTTAATTTATATATAGTATATCACATTAAAACATATTGTGTGCGATTTTCATGCATCATTTCCAAAAAAATAAAAAGCCTGACACATAGTCAGACTTAGAGGATCTTCCATTTAGATAGAATGTCATTTAATTGTGCTTGAGATTGGATGATTGTTCCATTGTTATGAATAACAGCATCTGCTCTCTTCGCTTTTTCTTTCAAAGGTAATTGTGCATGTATTCGTTGTAGTGCTTCTTGTTTTGATAACTGATTTCTTTCCATTAGGCGAGTCAACTGAACCTCCTCATCTACTGACACAACTAATGTTTTATCTACATAATGTGGCAAATTGCTTTCAAATAAAAGTGGAATATCTAGAACGATAACTTTTTCACCCATTTTAACAAATGCATTTTTCTTTTCAAGCATCCGTTCCCTTACAGCAGGATGGACGATGCTATTCAGCTTCTCACGCGCCTCTTCATTAGAGAAAATGACGTTTCCTAGTTTTTTTCGATCGATCGTTCTGTCCTGATACAGAATGTCATCACCAAATGCTTTTACAATTTTTTGATACGCTTTCTGTCCTGGCTCCACCACTTCTCTAGACAAAACATCTGCATCAATAACGGGAATTTGTTTTTCTTTAAACATATTTGCAATGGTGCTTTTACCACTAGCTATACCACCAGTTAACCCAATTACTACTGTCAATTACATCATCCTTTACAATATCTTTAAGTCATCTTTAAGTCATCTTTAAGTCATCTTTAAGTCATTTTTAGTACTCCGATCGCAATTAAAATAATCCCTGGAATAAACGTTAGGCGATGTAACCAATCCCAGTAAGAAAAAATTTTTCCGCTTTTTAGTCCTATTGTAAGAGACAAAGCTGTCGTAATTCCAATTGTAACCGCTCCAAGTAGTGGAACAAATCCAAGTAATGCAGCACCTATTCCAGCTCCAAAAGAATCCATCGATAACGCAATACCTAACAAAAAGGCTTCCACTCCTGTAACTGCACCTGATTTATCCATGTCAGCAACCATTGGCTTTTTTAAAATCCGAATTACGATGCCAAGTGACTTAATTTCAAAGTTCACCAAAATCGGGTCACTATCATTTTGTGTATTGTCTGTTTTAAAAAATTGAATAATTACCCAAATCCCAATAAGGATGAGTACCCATCCGCCAATGTCCTCTGCAACCTTAGGAGATAGGAAGGAGGCAATAAAATCTCCTACAAACATGGATAGAAAAAACACAATAGAAGAAATTGTCGCAATGATTACAATCGAACGAATCGGAAGGTACATTTGTCTTAACCCATAAGTAAAACCTACCACAAAACTATCCAAACTAACCGCAAACGCTAGCAAAATAAAGGTGGAGATTTCGGCCATTTGATTAGCTCCTTTTCTTTATTTTTCTTGGATAGTATATGGCAGGAGCTATTCGACCGTGTATCAAACCTTCATCTATTTTTGACAGGACAGACAAATGTGTGTCCCTCTTCCTCCAAGTTTTATTTTTGTAATGGGCTTACCACATGCTTTACATGGCTTATCTTCTTGACCGTACACAAATAATTGCTGCTGAAACATTCCCATGTCACCTTGACTATTCACATATGAGCGAATCGTTGTACCACCCTGCCTGACAGCCTCTTGAATCGTTGCAATAGCTTGAGTCCTTATCTCATTCACTTCTTTATGAGTCAATCCATTTCCTTTACGTTCAGGGTTAATCCTTGCTTGGAACAATGTTTCGTCCACGTAGATATTTCCTAATCCTGCTACAACAGACTGATCTAATAAAATATTTTTTATCTTTCGTTCACTGCGGTGGACTTTTTCATAAAAATAAGAGAGACTAAATGCTGGATCAAAAGGATCTGGTCCGATCTGGTTAAGTGGCTTGTCTGTTAACTCCTTCCCTTTTTCCATAAGATGCATCGTTCCAAATTTACGAACATCGTTATATCTTAGCTCCATCCCATCCGTGAAATGAAAGATAACATGAGTATGCTTTGGAAGTGGCGTATCATCTGGAAAAACACGGTATTTTCCTTCCATCCTGAGATGGGATATGAGAACAAATCGATCAAGGACAAATAGTAAAAATTTCCCCTTTCTTTCAATATCATGAATGGTTTCCCCGATAAGTTCTTCCTTAAACAATGACACATCATCAGGCCTCTTTATTATTTTCCCCCAATGCACCTCTACCTGATCAATCGTCTTATTTAGTACGAGTTGCTTTAATGTATTCCTGATTGTTTCTACCTCTGGAAGTTCTGGCATATCCTTTTACCTCTTTCTCTTTACTTTGCATCGTACCAAGTTTTTCCGTAGGCATACTCAACTTTTAACGGAACGTCAAGTTTTACAGTTTGTTCCATCACTGCAGGAACTAATTGTTTTAATTTTTCTAGTTCTGCTTCTGGTGCTTCTATAATCAACTCGTCATGCACTTGTAAAAGTAAAGTTGCTTCTAGTCTTTCCTCTTTTAGCTTTTGACGCAAATCAATCATTGCTTTTTTAATGATATCTGCTGCAGTACCTTGTATTGGCGTGTTCATCGCCGTTCGCTCAGCAAAGCTGCGCTTATTGAAATTACGACTCGTTATATCTGGTAAATATCTTCTTCGATTCATTAATGTTGTCACATATCCGGTTTGTTTTGCCTTATAAACAACTTCTTCCATATAAGCCTGAACACCAGGGAAGCTTTCCAAATATTGATCAATGAATTTTTTCGCTTCTTTTCTTGTGATTCCAAGACTTTGGGAAAGGCCGTAATCACTAATACCGTATACAATTCCAAAATTGACTGCCTTAGCTTGTCGTCTCATATTGGAAGTAATCTCTTCTGCTTCAACATGAAAAACATCCATTGCTGTACGCGTATGAATATCCATATTATTGTTAAAAGCCTCTATTAGTTTTTCGTCTTTTGCAATATGGGCCAACACTCTTAGTTCAATTTGAGAATAGTCAGCAGCAAACATATACCAGCCTTCTTTAGATGGTACAAATGCCTGTCTAATTTTCTTTCCCTCTTCTAGTCGAATCGGGATATTTTGAAGGTTCGGCTCCGTTGAACTCAATCTCCCAGTTTGTGTTAACGCTTGGTTAAAACGTGTGTGGATTTTACCAGTATCTTTATACACAACCTTTAACAGACCTTCGATGTATGTGGACTGTAATTTACCAAGCTGTCGATACAATAACAGCTTAGGAATTATTTCATGGCTCTCTTTCAATTCCTCTAATACTTCTGCAGAGGTCGAATAGCCTGTCTTTGTTTTTTTGATGACAGGTAAACCCAGATTTTCGAATAGGATCGGCCCTAACTGCTTAGGAGAATTTATATTAAATGTCACTCCAGCTAGTTCGTACACCTGATACTCTATCTCTTTTAAACGTTTTTGAAGCTCTTCACCCATCTGTCGCAGGCGTTCTATATCAACGGATACACCAGTATGTTCCATCTCACCAAGAATAAGCGCAAGCGGCATTTCTAAATCCAAGTATAGTTCGTGTTGATCATTTTGTTCGAGTAGTTTTTCAACTTTTTGTTTTACATGGAAAAGCATGTTGGTTTTTCGCACAACATGTTCAGCAAGAATGTCTTGTTCCGGAAGCTTTAATTTTGCACCTTTTCCATACACCTCTTCATCATATAATAATCCTTGTTCACCCATACGATAACCAATTGCTGGAATATCATGATGATTTTCGGAAGGGTTAATCAAGTAGGATGCTAGAAACAGATCAAAATCGATTCCTTGCACATGTATATGTTGATTTAACAGGGCCACAAGTGTTTTTTTGGCATCAAACACCCACTTTTTCTTTGTTTTATCTTCAGCCCAATTTTTGAATACATCCGATTGAATCGCAACATCTGTTGGGATAAACATTTTCCTTTGTTCATTTACAATGCCAATGCCTTCAATTGGTGCTTGATGATAATTTTCGTGGAGCATTTCAACGATTATTGCCTCCTCACCAGTAAATAAATCGTCGGTGATTTCATCGACAACCGTAACTTCTATGTCAGGCAATTTCTCCGCAGATTTGCCCACCTTTTCCCCTTCTTCGCCAACTATACGGTCAAGCAAGGACTGAAAACCGAGTTCTTGAAAAATAGCACGCACCTTTGAAGATTGGTAGCCGCTATATGCAAGATCTTCAAGCCCAATAGATATAGGGGAATGACAATCAATGGTTACTAATTCTTTACTCATACGTGCATCCATCTGATGGGTCTCTAGTTTTTCTTTTAATTTCTTCCCACTGACACCATCTAAGTTTTGATATAAATTCTCAAGTGTTTCATATTCTTTCAACAGCTTAACCGCCGTTTTTTGACCGACGCCAGGTACGCCAGGAACATTGTCCGAACTGTCTCCCATTAACGCTTTCATATCAATAATTTGATCTGGACGTAACTCCAATTTTTCTTTCATAAAATTAGGAGTATAGTGATCAACCTCGCTTATGCCTTTTCGGGTCAAGCGAACATTTACTTTATTTGATACGAGTTGAAGCAAATCCTTGTCGCCAGAAATGACGTTCACGTCCCATTCTTCCTTTTCCCCTTGCTTAGCTAATGTTCCAATAATGTCATCTGCCTCATATTGATCAAGCTGATAATGTGGAATTTGAAAAGCATCTAAGACTTCTTTTAATAAAGGGAATTGCTCGGACAGTTCTGGCGGTGTTTTTTGCCGACCACCTTTATACTCCACATACGTTTTATGGCGAAAAGTAGTTTTTCCCGCATCAAACGCGACTAATACATGTGTCGGATTGTCCTCTTCTAAAATTCTAAGTAGCATAGTAGTAAATCCGTAGATTGCATTTGTATAAACACCCTTATCGTTATTTAATAGGGGTAAGGCAAAAAACGCCCGATAAGCAATGCTATTTCCATCAATTAAAATCAACTTGTTTGTCATTTCTGGCACTCCTTAAAACATTCTATTTCTTCTATTTTATCATGTTTCATGAAAAGAGGGAAAAAGACTCTACTTGTTGGAGAACATGATACACGTCTATGGCCTGTATTGCATCATTATGTGGATGAAGCACGAAGCCGCGAAGACTATTCTGATGTTGATAAGGTGGGCTGTGTTGAAACATTACGCCGAAGAGGGCACGAGTATGTCTCCATTTTTATGGACATGGATAAGCGTAAAGTCATTTCTGTAGCAGAAGGAAAAGATCATGAGGTTTTAGATGACTTTAAACAGATTTACTAGAGCACGGCGGCCATACAGATAACATTAATGAAATGAGCATTGACATGTCCCCAGCGTTTATTAAAGGGATTGAAGAGTCTTTCCCCAAAGCATCCATTACCTTTGATAAGTTTCATGTAATGAAGTGGATGAATGAGGCTTTGGACATCACAAGACGTGAAGAGCAGGTAAAAAAATCCTGAATTGAAAAAATCGTAATGTGGGTTGCATGAGGAGATGCTAAACCAAAACACCCCCTCGGGTAGGCTTTCGTCAGCTAAACTTCACTGTTACGGTAAATTTTTACGCCTTTTCACCGAGCTCTTAACACTATCATCCTTACTGAATCCAGTGCTAATCGACTAAGAGAGAACTCTTCCGAGTGTTACCTCTTCATTTGATTCTTCGATATAATCCTTCAATTCTACAAGGAATTGCCTAGCCTTTACTAGAGAAATGTAACCATCCTCCATTTAAGCTAGGAACATTTCGCACAACTTAGATGCCAACTAGTAGATTGAAATCATAAGTTGTTGAAGAAGGTGGAAAAAAAACAGCATCAAGCGCTCAAAGCCCTGAATTGCAAGCATGTTATCAACAATGATTTTCTAAAGAAAATCCTTAAGCATTCAGCGCTGTAGTATAGAAAAGGATTTTTGGCCTTTAAAAACCCCGTTATGCCGCCGTTGTAAATATTTGCAACTAAACTTGGGTAGTAATTAGGTTTATACTATGCTCAAGGGAGAATTACTATTTTTAATTTTCGGGGTACAGAGACCGAAAAGGATTATCTCAATCAAAATGGCGAATATCCCGAACTGAAAGGACAACCACCACTGTCAGAACTATTGCACCAGCCAACATCATCATAGTTAAGACACCCCCAACGACTTCAGCCAACCACCCAGTTACTAAATAACCAATGGGCAATAATCCAAATGAACCCAACATATCCAAACTAGCTACTCTGCCAAATGCCTCTTCAGGAACAAGTTCCTGCAAAGTCGTTTCCCATATTAAACCAAAGACCATAATTCCGAACCCATCAAAAAACATCAAAAGGACTATTCCTGGGGCCCACGAAAGAAAAGGGATCACTAGAAGGGTAATTCCACTTAACAGGACTCCTCCATAAGCAATCAATCCACGATGACGCCATTGTTGCCTCGAACTAAAAATCAAAGCGCCTATGATCGCCCCTCCTCCTGAAAATGCCATGGCGAATCCATAAACAAAAGGATCAAAATGAAAATTAACATTAAGTAACCATGGAACCAAAACAGCTACTACTCCGCCATAACAAAGGTTGATAAAGGAAAAAGCCAGAATCGTTACCCATAGCCATCGGTGACGCTTTAGCACCGTTATTCCTTCCATAAAATCCTTTTTGAAATTAGGTGCTTGATTTTTAGAAATTGGCACGGTCCTTGACCCTACATTCTTTAAAAATAGAAGTGATATAAAAGAAACTAAATAGGTGAACGCATCAAGTCCGAACGCAACACCTGCTGACACGGCTGAAACAATTACGCCGCCAAGTGCTGGTCCGATCAAACGTATTCCCTGATTACTTATTTGTGTCAAGGAGTTTGCGGCATTTCTGATTGCTGGAACGAAAATTTTTGCCCTTAAAGCTGAATAGGCGGGTTGAAACAAACCATCCATAAGCCCGTATATTGCAACAAATCCATATACAATTTGAACTGTTAGTTTATCTGTAAACATAAACCCCATAATTATCAACATTAAAAAAAATCGAACAATGTCTGTTACCATCATTAATTTAACACGATTGAAACGATCCACAATTAATCCAGAAAACGGGAGTACGAGGACATTGGGAAGCGTATAAAGTGTCATTACGAGCCCCATAACTACCGTTGATCCAGTAAGCGAATAAACCACTACTGGGAGAATCACCATTGTAATGGATCTCCCTAGGAGGGAGAGGATTTGCCCAATCCATAAAAAAGTAAAGTTTCTTGATTGCACTATGGGCGATACTAGACTTTTAAAAAATACTGTTTTTTTATTTTCCTCGATTTGTTGCAACATATTCACTCCAATCATTGCAAATATATTTTTAAGTTGATCACTTATAAAATGTTTCTATTCCCCTTCGATGGCCTCTTCTAACCTTTAGTATTTTGATCAAAATTCAACAAATAATATGCACCTTTGATAAAGTATGTACTTTCTATTTTCCTTAACCTTTTTTAGCATTTTAAAGCACTTTGAGCAAAAAATTAGATGTCCAAAGTCAAATAAGGGCTTGTGAGTGTCCTCTATCAATATAATACATGGATATATTGAGAACACCGACTGAACCTCTTAAAAAAATAAAGTTTATTAGTCAATAAGTGACTGTTGTAAAACTATTTTGATTCGGCTTGGAAAAAAGCGATTATTTGAGCACAAAGAAACTTGATAATCACTACCTAGGTAATAATTTTCAAACCCCCAGTCAAGGAATTGTCTATAATTGCTCTTTACACAAATTTTGTTTTTCAAAAGCAAAGGTATATCAAAGGTAATATTTTTCATAGGGTATTTAATCCCCTCACCAGTCGCCTTAACAAAGGATTCCTTTAAGGTCCACAATTTGTAGAAAATGTCCTGTTGATCTTTGGGCACTAGTTTGTTAAATTGTTTTAATTCCTCATTCGACATAAATTCCTTACTAATTGATAAATCAGTACGTAGCCTTTTTTCTATGTCCACTCCCACCTTCCCATCCTTTGTTATCGAGCAAATAACCCAAAAATTAGAGTGTGAAATATTAAAATCTCCACCAAATTGATAAGGATTGCTTATGTAGGGTCTATTCTTATCGTCTCTGGAAATTTCAACAGGCTGTTTTAAATAATCCTCATTCAATTTTTGTGATAATAACAATCCTAACAGTGAATTATTTCTATCTTGAGGATGATGATATTTTTGAAGCCGACTGATTTCTGATCCTGGAATTTTTTTTATGGCTTTTCGATAAAAGGTATAGGAAAGTTTGTGTTTACTATTTACTGCATATATCGTAACCATCATCTTCACCGCCTTTAAGATTTTTTTTAACTTAATTTGTTATACCTCTTTAATCATATGAAATCAATTCATTGTCAAACTTGATAAGGAGACTGTAGGTATGATTACGAAAAATCCCAACACCTGACGTAAACAATATTAATTTCTATGCCTACGCTTTCATGCCTACCACTCCGGATAAAACCCAAATAACAAAAATATTGTCGAACTATCAATATACCAATGCTATAATTATTTACAATTTGACTAATCCGTCTAATCTTTCGTTTAAAATTTTCATGAAACATATGTTATCTAAAAAATAAAAATGCCCACCAGGAAATATTTTTTTTTCAAAAGTGTTTGATGTATGCTTTGACCATAACGAAAGTTCTTCTTCGCTTGAAACGCTATCATGTGCACCACCATAAACAGTGATTGGACATTCTAAGGGACTTTCTTTCTGATATTTGTATGTCTCACATAAATAAAAGTCTTTACGCAGTATTGGTTCTATCAATTGAATTAAATCAGGATTATTTAATATCTGATTCGAAGTCCCATTAAGGTCCTCAACTTTTTTTAAAAAATCCTTCGTCGGTAAACAACTTAATGGTTCCGATTTTTTACATTGGGGAGCTCGACATGCAGATATTATTAGAAGTCTGGGTAGAATATTGAATTCGCGCCTTATAAATCGGGTTAACTCAAAACTTATTAAAGCACCCATACTATGACCAAAAAAAACAAATGGCTCTTCTAAGTAAGGTTTTATACAAATGCCTATTTTTTTTGCTAAATTATGCATATCAAGTTCAGGTGGTTCATTATAACGATTTTCCCGTCCTGGCAATTGGATTGGGATAACATCTACATCGGACAATTGATTTGGCCAGTTCCTAAAAATTGACGCCCCTGCCCCAGCATACGGAAAACAAAATAATTTTAACTTTCCATGATACTGGTTTTTATAATTACCAAACCATTTTGATGAGGTTGGTTTGTACATAACCTAAAAACCCTTTCTTGAATATTTTCCTCTATAGTTAAAAAGTATAAAACAAAATATGGACCAGAAAGGAGTAATCTTACAAGCCCCTATTTGACCTTGGACATCTAAAAGAATGATATCATACAATAAATTCGAAAAGGGAAATTCCAATGAAACGCCAACATTATTCTAATTAATTTAAAGTACAGGTTGTGAAAGAAACCCAGGAAGTTGGCAATAAGGCCGCTGACCCAAGCAATATCAAGACGGCCAGTTTGTTGGTATAGATACTGGTAAAGCCAGTCACCGTCAGGTTGGCGAACTAACAAAAGAAAATGTTAATCTGAAATAGCTTCTTGGGGATGTACATCCAATCGTCCCTTAATAAAAAATCACTAAATATATATACTCTTATTCTATTCATCTAAACATTAGTTCATATTTTTTGATCAATTAGTGATTGAACAAGTTCACCTAAAAATTTTATATTGGAAGTATTCATCATTGTATAATGATTCCCTAATGTTTTTAAAGCTCTTGTTTCCCCTAAGGTTAACTTATTCCACTCACTTAATGAACTATCCGAATCTTCCTTCCCTTGTATTAGGGTAATAGGGGTTTCTATAATATCTATAGATTTTCCCCATTCCCAAAGAGCATTGTAATTTTCCTGCCACATTTTTAGAGATTCCCTTATACGGTTCAAATCGTGTACACCATTTAATTCATTGTCTTTATTAGCTAATCTTAATAAATAGTGTTCTTGTTCGTTATTAGTTAGGTTTTCGCTGGTACTGTCAAGAAGATTGTGTAAGTTAATAGATTACCACAGAATGGCTTTGTGGGGAGCTCAGACATTCCTCGGGCTAGCCCGCAATGCCATCAACCCAAGTTTCCAAAAATTGTAATAAATAAATCACTCATACTTTTATAAAAAAAATCGACAATAAAATAAATCAAAAAAACAAGCAAAATTCCCCTTGACATTTGAACTTCTCCCCCACAATCGATTTTAATACCATTTTTTGGTAAATAAAATCGATTGTGGGGATTGTAATGAAGAAGATATTTTTAGGTGCCATTCGGGTTACTGAAAATCTATTAAACGATTTTGTTTTCATGTGTGAATCCCGATTGAAACCAACTTATTTTACGCGTCAAGGAACGAATAAATTGACGTTTAAAAGCATCACCCTATTTAGCTTCAACTTTGTAAAAAAGAGTATTCAAATCGAATTAGATGACTTTTTTGACCTCATGAATCAACCTGATATCAGGGTTACCAAAAGGGATTCTCAGAGGCTAGAAAGAAAATCTCACCAAGTGCATTTGTGAAACTCACTGACGCTGTCACAAACTGGTTATGATGATGATTCTTTTAAAACATTTAAAGGATATTCTTTTGTTTATTATACCATGTTTAAAGGGAAATCGTTCAACTTTACTACAGTTGAGACTAAAAAGCAAAGGACAGAATCCTTTGTTAGCTAACTTTCGGTAATTCAACAATAAATATTGCACCTTTATTTAATTCACTCTCTACTCGGATTGTCCCACCATGTGCTTCCACAATATGTTTTACAATGGCAAGCCCTAATCCAGTGCCACCTGTGTTTCTGCTTCTCGCCTTATCCACTCGATAGAAGCGTTCAAAAATCCTTGTTTTAGCATCATCTGGAATACCAATTCCCGTATCTGACACTTTGATATGCACCATTTCATCTGATTCCTGAACCTTTAACTTAACTTCTCCATTATTCGATGTGTAACTAATCGCATTGTTTAATAAATTAATGAAAACCTGTTTTAAACGATTGACATCTACTTGTATTGTTACATTTTCCATTACGTCTAAGAAAAGTTGGATATTTTTCTTTTGCGCTTGATGTTCTATAACTGGCAATACATCTTGTAAAAGTTCTTTTATTTGGACGGATTCTAGTTGTAATTTCATTTCGTCTTTTTCTAACCTAGAAAGTTCCAGTAAATCATGCACTAACGATTGGAGTCGTTCACTTTCATCCAAAATAATGTTTAAAAATTGTCTACGAGTGGCTTCATCTTCCATTGCGCCATCCAACAATGTTTCCGTAAAGCCACGAATAGAAGTGATAGGGGTTTTTAGTTCATGTGAAACATTTGCAACAAAGTCTTTTCTCATTTGCTCTAGCATTTTTAACTCTGTAATGTCATGAAAAACGAGAACCACGCCTTTTAATTGGCCTGATTCATTAAAAATTGGAGCACCTCCAATTTCAAGAAACCTTTTTTCAATATCGACACGTAGTGTAAACGAATCTTTTACTTTTTCCTCATACATAAAAGCTTCCTGAATCGCATGATGGATCTGATCCTGAGAGAGAACATCATAATAAATGTATCCTACATAATCCTTGGATTCTCCACCAAAAATACGTAAAAACTTTCGATTCACGAGATGAACATAGCCTCTTTCATCGATCAGAATTAAGCCACTATCCATGTTACTTATAACTGTTTTTAACTGGCTTTCTTGCATTTTCTCTTGAATCGTAACTTCCTGTAGACTTCTTGCAAGTGTGTTTAAAGAGTTCCCAAGTCTTCCGGGCTCGCCAAAATTACTTTCATAGGTTCTTGCTTTAAAATTACCTTTTGCAAGTTCTTCTGCAACGTTTGTAGCTGAACGAATTGGTTTAAAATACTTTTCGTATATCTGAAACAAAAGAACAAAAAATAAAACGGCTAAACTTATAAGAGCAACTATCATAATGACCCAATCGGTTGTGATTTGAGAAAGTACAATGCCTATCCCTAAGACAAAAAAAACGACAATTAATCCGTATGTAATGAACGGGCGACTTGTAGAACGCATCAGGTTGGATCCTCCATTTTATATCCGAGTCCCCTTATCGTTTTGATGTACACTGGGCGTTTCGTATCGGGTTCTATCTTTTCCCTTAAATGACTGACGTGAACATCCACGATCCGTGTGTCCCCTGCAAAATCATAATTCCAAACAGAATTAAGAAGCTGGTCTCTTGATAAAACTCTGCTTTTGTTTTTAGAAAGATATAGTAATAATTCAAATTCTTTCCGTGTGAAATCCAATGCTTCTCCGTTTAATTCTGCAACATATTGTTCTGGGTAAATCAATAAATCTCCAATTTTTATTTTTTTATAGCTTGTTCCGTTTATTGGATGTGACCTGCGAAGGATCGCTTTAATCCGAGCGACAACTTCTTTCGGACTAAATGGTTTCGTCAAATAATCATCGGCCCCAAGCTCTAAACCTAAAACCTTGTCAAATTCATCGTCTCGTGCCGTGAGCATGAGTATTGGAGTATCTATTTGCTGTTGTCTTAATTTCTTACATACCTCTGTACCATCCAATTCAGGAAGCATTAAATCAAGAATAATGAAATCGAACTCTAGTGTCGTTGCTTTTTGCAAAGCATCCAATCCATTGTAAGCAACATCTGTTTCATAACCTGATTGTTCGATATTGTATTTTAATAAAGTTACGATCGATTCTTCATCATCAACAATTAGTACCTTTTGTTTCATTATTCACCCCGCCTTTCCTACTAGTGTGTGTTCAAAAAGTCGGCAAATGATAAGCTGCGCATCTCTTCGTTGGCTTGTTTTTCCGTTACTCACGTATTAAAAGCATATCCTTAGAAAAAGAAGAACACTTTTTCTTCGTGCGAGGTAATGCTTTCGAAGCAACAAGCTTTCGCTCCGTTACTCAAAACAGCGCCGCCTCGACCTGCTTGCTTCTAATTTGTTGACTTTTGAACACGCACTACTATTATCATACAACAGAAATTGGAGTGTGAATGTAAATTTTTCTTAACATACTCCTTGAAGAACCTGCGCGCGGGAAAATCACCTTGATCGTACTCTGTACTCAAGCTTTTTTTGAGTTTAATGATCCACTATCGAACAGAATTAATAGAAATTATCCAAAGAGCTTGCTGTCATGGACTCCGGTTTATAAGGTGGGGTCACATGTAAACTTCCACAAATAACTTGATCACCATTGCTGTCAAATCCAGTCACAGATAGTACAACCAGGTGATTAGGCATATCAATTGATTGTACTTCAAGATTAAATTTGACCTCTGAATAGTGGTAGACAGGTTTAGGGAATGTCATATTATGACTAGTAATGTGACTCCCTGGTCCTGGTAGATGCATAGAAACCATTGTGGATACCATACCAAATAACATAACTGATGGTACGAGTGGTCGTTTGTATGGTGTTTGTGATGCATAATCATGCTGGATGTATAATGGATTGGCGTCATCGGTTAGACCTAAGTATAATAGTAATTCCTTATCTTCTATGGTATGAGCAGCCCAATAGCATTCGCCAATTTCGAGTTCATCAATTTTTTTACCAATCATTCTTTTCTTACCGAGCATTGTATACACTCCTATCATTTGAAAGCGTTTACCTAGTATTATAACATATGTAATGGCTGAAGCTGTTTTGAAAGGATCAACGAATAACATACTTAGAAAAACTCTTGTGCTTTTTATGGCCTGAAAATTCGTTCAAGTTCCACTGAAAGTCCTTCAAAAAGAAAAGATAGCGCGGTTTCCGAATGTTTATATGTCTTTATATTGTTGACCTCATTATTCTTAAAGCCATAAATTGTGACCGCCTTATTGAATGGGTTAACAATCCAGTATTCGTTGACTCCCGTAGTCATATAAAGATCCAACTTCTTAACTAGATCGTTGCTCTGTGTGCTTCTAGACAACACTTCGGCCACGAGCGATGGTACACCTGTGTAATAATCTCTCTCGTCCAGATGATTATCTAGATTACAAATAACCATCAAATCGGGTTGAACCACACTTGGGTCATCAAAATTTGGTCTCTTAAGATGTATATCAAAAGGTGCAACAAACGGTGTGCATTTTTCCCCTCTGAACCATTGATGAAAACTCACCAACATTTCTGTAACTGCATATTGATGCCTTGTTGTCGGCGAAGCCAATAAATAAATTTTCCCATCAATATATTCATAACGGTTCACCTCATCATCACGAGTCAGCTCAAGAAACTCCTCATACGACGCTTTTCTTCCTTTGAAATGATACGGTTCCGCGGTTTCTTTCACGATACTTTCCTGCAAAATTGGCTCAAGTTTCCCTTCCATCGACTGCAATCGTGCAAATTCGATTCCGTTACGGGTAATGATGATCTCCTCTTTTGCTGCGAGCATTAAGTATTTCCCAAAATTATTCTGCACCTCTGTAGAACTGACAATCATACGGCTTCACCTCACATTTAGTTATATTAGCTAATTTAGCTAATATAACTCTATAATACCTAAATGCCGAATGTATTACAACAACGTATAGGTCAATCCATTGCTCATACCAGAAGATATGATGGCAAGCCCGACTACCGCCAATACCATTAATAACGGGTTTGTAGAACATTGTGCAGATTTTTACCACACAAAAACAACCCACTTGAGATAAGTTGATTGTTTTGTGTGGTGTACTATTTAGTATTGATCGATTCATTGATTAGTTAGATCTTAATAATCGAAGTCCATTTAATATAACGACTAAAGTACTTCCTTCATGAATAATAACACTGATTGCAATATCCGTTAATCCTAACAAACTACCTCCAACTAAAAAGGCAACAACCGCCATTGAAAAAATAATATTTTGCCGAATAACACGGCTCATTCTTGAAGAAATTCTATGGGAATTTACCAATTTAGATAAATCATTCTTCATTAAAACCAAGTCAGATACTTCTACTGCAACATCGGTACCATCTCCCATAGCAATACCGACGTCTGCCTTGACGAGAGCTGGTGCATCATTCACACCATCTCCTACCATTGCGGTGACCCCATACTTTTCTTTTTGTTCATTTATAATATTTGATTTATCATCAGGCATTACATTAGCGATAACTTCGTCAAGTCCTAATTGTTCGGCAACAGCTCTCCCGGTCATTTCTGAGTCACCAGTAATTAAAGTTGTGTGTATACCACGTTTTTTAAAGTAATCAATGGTCGCTCTCGCGTTTTCTTTCGGAACATCCATTAAAGCTATAAGTCCGATAACTTTTTCATCTTCTGCTACATATACAACAGTCTTTCCTTCTGAAGCCCATTCGTTATTTAAACGAGTAAACTCATCTGAAACATCATCAAAAGAAGTAGGTTTACCTACACGGTAATTTTTTTGATTATAATCTCCTGTTAGACCTTTCCCAATCTGATTGATCACTTCAATGTCTATTTTATTCTTAGCTTCAAATTTTTCTAAAATTGCATTTGCTAATGGGTGATTAGATTTTTTTTCAAGTGCCACTACGATATCAATAATATTTTCTTCATTTACAGAATCAGCAAAATAAAAATTTGTTACTTCTGGTTTTCCATTCGTAAGGGTCCCTGTTTTATCGAAGGAAATTGCATTAATATCAGCGAATTGCGATAAGTAAGAACTTCCTTTTGAAAGGACTCCTCGTTTTGCAAGATTAGATGTTGTTGACAAAGTCACTGAAACGGTACTTGCCGCCAAGGCACAAGGGGAAGCTGCGACTAAAAGAACTAAACCTCTATAAACACTTTGTGCCCACGTCAAATCAAAGAGAAAAGGAGCAAGTAAGACTACTAATGGTATCATGATCAAAACTAAATTAACATATTTTGGCTCGAATTTTTGGATAATACTGGCAACTTTTGTTTGATTATTTTGATTTTGATTAACTAGTTGTAAAATTTTTGAGAAAACAGTATCTTTACTCTCTTTAGTGACTTCCATAGTAAAAGTTCCAGATCCATTAACCGTACTCCCAAACACATCGTCTCCTGTAGCCTTCTCTTTGGGTATACTTTCACCATTAATTGAAGATTCATCAATGGAGGTAGTTCCAGATAGAATTATTCCATCAATTGGTACTTGATCTCCGTTTAATACTTGAAGTTGGTCTCCGACTTTTAATTCACTAACTTCAACAATTTCGATATTTCCATTGGGCATAATTAATCTAGCTGTTGTTGGATTCATTTCGAGCAACTTGGTAATTTCCCTTTTACTTCTTCCTTCAGCGTAATCTTCAAGAAAATGCGCACCAGCAAAGATAAGAATTAATAAAGTTCCCTCGCTAAAATTCCCCATTAGGGAAGCTCCAATTGCTGCTAATCCCATTAATATATGAGAATTCGGCGTGAATTTTCTATTTAATTTAGTGTTTGCAATAGTCTCTCCAATGCCTTCAAGAACAACTACATGATAACCAGCTGTTATTGAAGCGATTGAAAATAAAACATTTTTCAACAATAAATTCTCATCACCTAAAAATAATGGAACTAAAAATAAGACTAAGCCAATATAATAAGAAATAACTGGCATTTTTCCATGATCGTGATCATGGCCGTGACCGTGACCATGTCCATGACCGTGGTCGTGGTCGTGATCGTGACCGTGATCATGATTTTCGTGTGATTGCTGTTCTTTAGTATTTTCCATTTCGAACACCTTCCTTAAAATATGATATTGGATCCAAATACACCTTTCATTTTTTACTGCCCGTTAAGATGGGATAAATTATTAATACATATTAGTTTCTCTTGAAGTACTAATGATGACAAGCGTGATCTACAGTTTGCCTTAGCATATGCATTACATGTTCATCATCATGGGAGTAATATAATGTAGTCCCTTCCCTACGGAATTTTACTAAGTGTAAATTTTTCAAAAAACGTAATTGATGTGAAACAGTTGTTTGTTTAAGTTCTAGCGCATCTGCTATTCCATTCACTGATAACTCCTTATGAAACAATAAATTAAGAATTCGTATTCTTGTTGGATCACCTAATGCTTTGAAAGTTTCAGATATTACAAATAAAGTTTCCTCATCTAAGTCATTCTTATAATATATTTCTTTCTGTTCCTTGTTATCTCCCATAAATGATTCTCCCTTATAAATGCCATTATATAAAGATGAGCATGAACAAATTATTTGAACATCTTATAACCCCACCTATTCATGTATATATTAGCATATGATCATATTATGCATATAATAAAAAGAATTGTCAAACATATAAAAAAAGCATATTATTTTCTGTAACAATATAAATCAACAATATCCGTATAAAAAACGCCATTGTCAGTGAAGACAATGGCGTTTTTTGATTTTTTGCTGATCATACTATTAAATTAACTACTTACTTAACACTTTTAAAACATTTTTTACGGAATCAGCAGATTTATCTAAAGCAGCTTTTTCATCATCGGATAAATCAAGTTCAATTATTTCCTCAAGACCATTACCACCAACAACAGTTGGAACACCTAGGTAAATGTCAGAATAACCGTACTCCCCTTCTAAGTATGCTATTGAAGGTAATACTCGTCGTTGATCTTTCAAAATAGCTTCAGCCATTACAGTCAAGGAAGCTGCTGGAGCATAATAGGCACTTCCATTGCCTAGAAGATTAACGATTTCACCGCCACCTTTTCTTGTACGCTCCACGATCGCATCTAAACGATCTTTTGAAATTAAATTTTCAAGCGGAATTCCACCTGCATAAGAATACCGAATAAGTGGCACCATGTCATCACCATGACCACCTAATACAAACCCAGTTACATCCTTAACAGATAAGTTTAATTCCTCTGCTACAAATGTACGGAACCTTGCTGTATCAAGTACACCCGATTGGCCAATCACTCTATTTTTAGGGAACCCTGATTCTTTAAATACCGTATAGGTCATAGCGTCAACTGGATTCGTTAACACTAGAATAAAGGTTTCGGGAGAATATTTTACAATTTCTTGTGTAACACTCTTCATAATTTTAGCATTTGTGCTAACGAGATCATCACGGCTCATACCTGGCTTTCGTGCAATCCCTGCCGTAATAATGACGAGGTCTGATCCTTTTGTATCTTCATAATTAGATGTACCAGTGACTTTGGCATCAAATCCTTGTACAGGACTTGCTTCTAGCATGTCGAGCGCTTTTCCTTTTGTAGGATCCTCCATATTAGGAATGTCGACTAATACAACGTCAGCCAGTTCCTTTTGAGCTACCATAAGTGCTGTCGTTGCACCAGTAAATCCACTACCAATAACAGAAACTTTTCTTCTTTGAATTGCCATCTAGAATCTCTCCTCCTAAAGCTTAGTCCATATTTTTGATCAAGGCATCGCCAAATTCGGATGTTTTGACTTCTGTTGCACCATCCATCATTCGCGCGAAATCGTATGTTACAACCTTCGAAGCAATTGTTTTATCCATTGCCTTTGTAATTAAATCCGCTGCTTCTCTCCACTCTAAATGCTCAAGCATTAATACTGCTGAAAGAATGACAGATGAAGGATTTACTTTGTCCATACCAGCATACTTTGGTGCCGTTCCATGAGTAGCTTCAAAAATGGCATGACCTGATTCAAAGTTAATATTAGCCCCTGGCGCAATACCAATTCCACCGACCTGTGCAGCAAGTGCGTCAGAAATATAATCCCCGTTTAAATTCATTGTTGCGACTACATCGAATTCTTTTGGACGTGTTAAAATTTGTTGTAAGAAAATATCTGCAATTGCATCTTTTACAATAATCTTGCCAGCTTTTTCTGCGGCATCCTGTGCTTGGTTAGCAGCATCTTTTCCTTCTTTTTCGACGATTCTGTCATACTCTGCCCACGTGAACACTTTATCACCAAATTCTTGTTCAGCAACTTCATATCCCCATGTCTTAAATGCACCTTCTGTAAACTTCATGATATTTCCTTTATGCACAAGCGTTACGTTTTTACGTCCTTCGTTAAGTGCATATTCTATTGCCGCACGAACTAGACGCTTTGTTCCTTCTTCGGAAACTGGTTTAATTCCAATCCCAGAAGTTTCTGGAAAACGAATTTTATGTACGCCCATTTCATTTTGTAGAAATTCGATTACTTTTTTTGCCTCTGGTGATCCTTTTTGCCACTCAATCCCTGCATAAATATCTTCTGTATTTTCACGGAAAATGACCATATCTGTATCTTCTGGATGTTTAACAGGTGATGGAACACCATCAAAATAACGAACAGGTCGCAAACAGGTGAATAAATCCAGTTCTTGACGTAATGCTACGTTCAAGGAACGAATCCCTCCACCAATTGGGGTAGTCAACGGACCTTTAATTGCAATCTTATAGTCACGGATCACATCTAATGTCTCACTTGGTAACCATTCACCAGTTTGATCATAAGCCTTTTGCCCAGCAAGAACCTCTTTCCACTCAATTGACTTAACGCCCTTATATGCTTTTTCCACTGCTGCTTCAATAACTTTTCTGGACGCAGCCCAAATGTCTGGTCCAATTCCATCCCCCTCAATAAAAGGAATGATTGGACGATCTGGTACGTTCATAACCCCATTATCTACTGTGATTTTTTCACTTTGTGTCATATTTAAATGCCCTCCAATTCTTTCTGTTTCCTTACTATTGTAACATATGAAAGTGATTACCTTTGTTCAATTGGGACGTACGTTTGGCCTTTAGGACCAACATATTCTGCTCTCGGACGAATCAATCGATTGTTATCATACTGTTCTAATATATGTGCAAGCCATCCAGAAACACGACTTATTGCAAATATAGGTGTAAACAAGTCATGGTCAATCCCTAGACTGTGGTAGACAGAAGCGGAATAGAAGTCAACATTTGCAGGCAGTCCTTTTTCTGCTTTAATGTACTCCTCTACTTTAACAGACATATCATACCATTTTGATTGACCAGTTAAATGAGTTAACTCTTTTGACATTTTTCGAAGGTGTTTTGCCCTTGGATCTCCATTTTGATATACACGATGCCCCATACCCATTATCTTTTCTTTGTTCTCTAATTTTTCTTTAATGTATGGTATCGCGTTATCAACTTCACCAATTTCCGTTAACATTTTCATCACTCGTTCATTTGCACCACCATGAAGTGGTCCTTTCAATGCGCTTATTGCAGCGGTAATTCCAGAGTAAACATCCGATAAGGTTGCCACACAAACGCGGGCAGTAAAGGTGGAAGCGTTTAACTCATGATCAGCATGTAAAACCAACGCCTTATTAATTGCTTCAACTTCAACATTCTCAGGACGTTTATTGTTTAACATAAAAAGAAAATTTTCTGCATAGCTTAAATTTTCCTTAGGAGACACAGGATCTTTTCCTTGTCGGATACGAGCAAAAGCTGCGACGATGGTTGAAACCTTTGCCTGCAAACGCAATGCTTTTCGTTTGTTCGCTTCTTGCTCCATAACGTCCGCTTCTTCGTCAAATAATCCAAGCATCGACACAGCAGTTCTTAATGCTGCCATCGGATGAACAGTTGATAGATCATATGATTTTAAATGAGCAATAATTTCATCAGGAACGGACATATTCGCTGCAAGCTCTTGTTGTAATTTATTTAACTCTTCTTTGTTTGGAAGTCGCTTATTCCAGAGTAAAAATATGACTTCCTCAAAACTGGCTTGTTCAGCTAAGTCATCAATTTTGTACCCGACATAGGTCAATTGGTCGTCAATAATCGAGCTTATTGAGGATTCTGTTGCAACAATACCTTCAAGACCTTTCGTTGACATTTTATCTCTCTCCTTTTCTATTGTTTCGCTAGTTGCTTCTTAAACTACAAAGAAAATATTAAAATGACATCTTCCGTAAATAAGAAACATATTCAACTCCATAAACAATTATAAACAATCTAGCACTTTTTGTGAATTGAAACCGATTAAACAGAGTGAATTTATTGGAATGTTAAAATTTACCTAAGTTAAACCAAGGATAAAATCGACCAACTTCATCACTAAATAGGCTATTCCAGCTCCTATTAAAGGGCCAACAGCAACACCTTGAAAAAAAACAACTGCAAGAATCGTACCCATTACAAGTGCCGCTGTTAATTGGGGATCATTAGCAAGTAAACTGACACCACTTTTAGCTATTAAAGCAACAAAAATTCCAGCACCTAATGCAATCCATGCATAGTAAGATTTCACACTAGCATATAATTCTTTAAAGCCAATTTCTCCTGTAGCAATTGGTACGAGTACCGCAATCGTTAAAACAGTTACGCCTAAACCAATACCTTTTGTTTCCAAGTAAGGGAATACTTTATCTTCTAGCTGAAAAAGCTTTATTCCAAATAAAACATAAACAGCGATCAAGATAGACTGATTTTTTCCTAACAAACCTAATATAAATAAAATAAGCAAAAATAACGATGACTGTGTGAACATAACGACCTCCATAAATATGGCAACAAGGATAGACACAACCTCTTTAAATCAATGGTGTGATGGGAGTGATTGGATTGAATAAACTAATATGGCATCGATTGATCAGACTGCTAATCGTTTTAGGGACTTTATTTTTTTCATTTATTATCGTTTTTTATATAACAACATTTACGTATCCGTTTGTTCTTGCAATTCTATTTGCAAGTCTATTAAATCCAATCATTAATTTTTTACAAATAAAGTGGAAATTATCTCGAAGCCTTGCTGTTCTTGCATCGATTTCATTTGTTTTAGCATTGGTCATTAGTATCATTACAATTTTGATTATAGAATTAATTCGCGGTACAACCTATTTAGGCGAACACATCCCAGCACATTTTAAAACGCTCGTACAATTTGTCGAAGATTTTATCGCACATCAAGCAATGCCGATTTATGAAAAAATGATCTCCTTGATTCGTACATTAGATCCAGCACAACAAGCAACAATCAAAAGAAACATTGAAAATATTGGAGACGAAATTGCTTCTACTGGTGCTAATACATTACAAGCGTTATTGCAGAATATACCCGTTGCACTTGGTAGTCTCCCAAATTACATGACCGTTTTTATTTTTTCCTTATTGGGTACATTTTTTATTGCAAAGGATTGGTACAAGCTACACGCATTAACAAAAAGAATGCTTCCAGAATCTGTAACCGAATCGGGCAGTGATGTGGTCAATGGACTGAAAAAAGCGTTCTTTGGTTTTGCCAAGGCTCAATGCATCCTTATTTCTATAACGGCTGTGATTGTCCTAATTGGACTCCTTTTTCTTCAAGTAAAGTATGCCATTACGATTGCTGTTATAACAGGCCTTATCGATTTAATACCCTATTTAGGGACTGGGATTGTATTCCTCCCATGGATTGCTTATCTTTTTTTAACTGGACAGTACGGCATGACAATTGGTCTTACCGCTTTGTACATGGTCGTAATTGTTCAACGTCAAGTGATGGAGCCAAAAATTCTATCAACCAATATTGGACTAGACCCATTGGCCACACTAGTAGCACTCTTTGTTGGCTTTCAAATATGGGGATTTGCCGGACTTATCCTAAGTCCAGCATTACTTGTCGTGATCAACACTTTGTACCAAACAGGGGTACTATGGCAAATTTGGTTATTTATTAAAGGACCAAAGGAAGGGTAGCATCGATTTTTATTATCTCCTGAAAATTGTTATGGTTCCACGTTTCATCATATTTTGCAACATTTTTTGCATCCAATGTTTGATTGGGTTCCTTGTATACGGAATAAGCAGGATAAAGCCTAAAGTATCTGTAATGAAGCCTGGTGTTAATAAAAACGCAGCACCGATTAAGATGCACAACCCATCAAAAATCACATCATGAGGAACCTGCCCCATTGAAACAGACTGCCTTGCTCGATGGAGTGCTTCTATCCCTTGTTGTTTAGCGAGCCATGCTCCTAAAACTCCGGTTAATATAATGAGTAAAATCACCCACCATGGACCGACTATCCCCCCTATCCATACAAGAACTCCAATTTCAAGGGCTGGAACAACTAATACAAATAACAATAACCACCGGAACATAGATCGTTCTCCCTTCTAGAGGATGTCCATAAAAAGGGGTATTCCCCCTTTTCATTACAGTACGCTTGCGTGACCGTCATAAATATCACCTTTTGTGGAATCTATGGTAATATCTTTCCCATCTTTAATAATGTCGATTGCTTTGTCTACACCAACGATCACTGGTTTTCCGAGACTTAAACCAACAACAGCAGCATGAGAGGTAATGCCCCCTTCTTCTGTTATGATTCCACTCGCTTTTTCTATTGCTGGCATCATCTCTTTGTCTGTACCATATGTGACAATAATGTCATCCTCAGAAACTTTCTGTAGTGCCTCCTCAGCATTTTTAACCACAACCGCTTTTCCGTATGCTGTTCCTTTTCCGACACCTTGTCCTTTGGCAAGCACATCTCCGATAACGTGCACTTTCATAATATTCGTTGTTCCACTTTCACCAACTGGTACACCAGCTGTAATAATTACACGGCTTCCTCTTGAAAAAATGTTTGTTGCAAGACCTCGATCCACGGCAATGTCTAACATGTCATCAGTCGACTGTGCTTCTTCTCCGATTACGGCGGATACACCCCAAACAAGAGACAATCTCCTGTTTACTTTTTCATTAAAGGTTACAGCAACAATCGGTGCTTTTGGACGGTATTTCGAAATCATTCTCGCCGTATGACCACTTTCGGTTGGCGTAATAATGGCACTAACATTTAAGTTCATCGCCGAGTGGGTAACAGACTGACTAATCGCATCTGTAATAGTCAAATCACTAGATCTAGAACGTTCATCTAAAATGATCTTATGATCAATGCCCGTTTCTGCTTTTGTCGCAATATTACTCATTGTTTGAACCGCTTCTACCGGATAGAGACCAGCAGCCGTTTCTCCAGAAAGCATAATGGCATCTGTTCCGTCAAAAATAGCATTTGCTACATCTGAAGCTTCTGCTCGTGTTGGTCTAGGGTTCCGCTGCATCGAATCCAACATTTGTGTAGCAGTTATGACTGGCTTTCCAGCTGTATTACATTTACGGATCATATCCTTCTGTACTAAAGGAACGTCCTCAGGTGGTATTTCTACTCCCAAATCTCCCCTAGCAACCATTAATCCGTCACTAACCTGCAAAATGCTGTCAAGATTATCTACACCTTCCTGGTTCTCGATCTTCGGAATAATTTGAATATCTGTTGCATGATGGCGTTCAAGTAGTTCTCTGATCTCTAGAACATCCTTCGCCCTCCTAATAAAAGACGCCGCAATAAAATCAACACCTTGTTGGATTCCGAATTCGATATCTTGTGCGTCTTTATCTGTTATTCCTGGTAGATTCACACTAACATTTGGTACATTTACACCTTTTTTATTTTTCAATAATCCAGAATTTAGTGCGATCGTTTTTAATTCGTTTTTATCGTTGATCTTTTCCATGACTTCTAGTTCGATTAATCCATCATCGAGAAGGATTTTTGAACCTTCATGCACATCGTCAATTAATTTTGGATACGTAACAGAAATACGTTCAGATGTCCCCTCTATTTCATCCATAGATACATAAACGATATCGCCTTTATTTAACTGTGCTTCTCCACCTTTAAGGACACCTGTGCGAATCTCTGGCCCTTTTGTATCCAATAAAATAGCAACTGTTTCTCCAGTCTTTCTCGCTGCTTCGCGAATATTTACAATTCGTTGGCCGTGTTCTTCAAAATCTCCGTGTGAAAAATTTAACCGAGCAACATTCATACCTGCTTGAATTAACTGGACAAGTATTTCAACAGACTCTGATGCAGGGCCAATCGTACATACGATTTTCGTTTTTCTCATGTTTCATTTCCTCCTTATATAACTTCATTAGAGATTAACACTTATAGAGGATGTTCAAAAAGTCACCAAATGATAAGCTGCGCATCTCTTCGTTGGCTTGTTTTTCCGTTACTCACGTATTAAAAGCATATCCTTAGAAAAAGAAGAACACTTTTTCTTCGTGCGAGGTAATGCTTTCGAAGCAACAAGCTTTCGCTCCGTTACTCAAAACAGCGCCGCCTCGACCTGCTTGCTTCTAATTTGTCGACTTTTTGAACACGCACTTATATGGATAATTCATTCGATAACTTGTACATATCCAAATCAATTTTATGTTCTTGAGCAAGTGCCTCACTAATAACGTGATCCACTAGTACGTTATTTTGGATTCCTACCATTCTTCCTGCTTTTCCTTCTAAGATAAGGTCTACAGCTCTTGCGCCTAATCGACTTGCTAGAACACGATCGGCTGCTGTTGGAGATCCACCCCTCTGTGTATGACCTAGAACCGTAACCCTTGTTTCAAACTGTGCTTCTTCTTTAATTCGTTTACCGTATTCGACAGCATTACCAACGCCTTCTGCCAAAATGATGATACTATGTTTCTTCCCTCTTTCATGACCGCGCTTCAGTTTTTCAATCACTTCATAGAAGTTATCAGGCTGTTCTGGTATCAAAATACTCTCTGCACCATCGGCCAATCCAGCCCACAAAGCAATATCACCTGCATGTCTCCCCATTACTTCTACAACATATGTACGTTCATGTGATGTTGCTGTATCTCTGATTTTATCAATAGCTTGTATGACTGTATTCAGTGCTGTATCAAATCCGATTGTAAAATCAGTTCCAGGAATGTCGTTATCAATAGTGCCTGGTACCCCAATACAAGGATAGCCTTTCTCCGTAAGCTTCTCTGCACCTCGAAAAGAGCCGTCCCCGCCAATTACGATCAAACCTTCAATACCATGTTTCTTTAATTGTTCTATTCCCTTTCGTTGACCCTCTTCTGTTTTGAATTCCTCACATCTGGCAGAATAAAGTACTGTTCCACCTCGCTGAATAATATCGCCAACAGAGCCAAGCTCCATCTCTGTTATATTCCCATCAATTAGACCTTGGTATCCATAACGGATCCCATAAATCTTCAAATCATGGTAAATCGCTTTTCTTACTACAGCTCGAATCGCAGCGTTCATTCCTGGAGCATCACCACCGCTCGTTAAAACTCCAATTTTTTTCATATCCTTCACCTCTATTAAAAGTTGTCGCGATTTTCTAATTCTGTCCCTATTGCAAGATAGTGCTACATTGACAATAGGCAGCTTTCATCCTTCTACCTATTATTACATCATACACGATAACGATTATAGGACACAAGGAACCCTTGCCAATTGTCTTGGCAAGGGTTATTGACTACTTTAGGCGTGAATCTGCCATTTATTCCAGTTCCTTGTACTCACCAATTTGTTTATATTTTTCCCATCTATTTTCTATCAGTTCATTGGTTGTAAGTGATTGTAATTCTTCCAAGGAAGCAGCTAAGACAGTGTCAATTTTCTCAGACTGTTCCTTAATGCTACGGTGGGCTCCACCTTTAAGCTCTGGAATAATTTGATCCACTACGCCCAGTTTCTTTAAATCATAGGACGTAATTCCCATCGATTCCGCTGCTCGCTGTGCTTGATTGGAGTCTTTCCATAGCAATGCTGCTGCCCCTTCAGGAGAAATAACAGAGTAGGTAGAATTTTCAAGCATGTGAATGCGATCACCAACACCTAAACCGAGAGCACCACCACTTCCACCTTCGCCAATTACAATACAAATAATTGGCACTTTTAAACCTGCCATCTCTACAAGATTTCGGGCAATTGCCTCACTTTGGCCACGCTCTTCTGCAGCCTTTCCTGGATAAGCACCCTTTGTATCGATAAAACTGATAATCGGTCGATTAAACTTTTCAGCTTGTTGCATGTGACGCAATGCTTTTCGATACCCTTCTGGATGCGGCATACCAAAGTTTCTTCGGATGTTTTCTTTCGTGTCCTTACCTCTTTGATGACCGACAATTGTTACTGATTTTTGTTTATATTTCGCTATCCCTGCTACAATTGCCTCGTCGTCTCCAAAATGACGGTCGCCATGAAACTCGATAAAATCAGTAAACAACTCACCTACATAATCAAGTGTCGTTGGCCGTTCAGGATAGCGCGCCATTTGGACGCGATCCCACGGTTTCAAGTTCCCGTAAATATCATCCTCTAATCTTTCTAATCTTTTTTCTAATGTTGAAATTTCATCCGTTAGATCGATATCACTGTCACTCGTAAACTTTTTTAATTCGGCAATTTTTTCTTTTAGTTCAATGACTGGTTTTTCAAAATCTAGCACCTGCTTCATGGACGATCTCCCCTAGGTTGATGTATATCCAGTATGGTCGTTAGGACGTGTTTCATTTCACTTCTTGGGATTACTTTATCAAGTTGCCCGTGTTGAAGCAAAAATTCAGCAGTTTGAAAATCATCTGGTAGATCCTCTCTTATCGTTTGTTCAATAATCCTTCTACCAGCAAATCCAATCAACGCCCCTGGTTCTGCAAAATTATAATCCCCAACAGATGCGAAACTAGCTGACACACCACCAGTTGTTGGATGGGTCATGACAGATATCATCAGACCACCTGATTCCCGAAAACGTTGAATCGCAACAGACGTCTTACTCATTTGCATTAAGCTTAGAATACCTTCTTGCATTCTAGCTCCACCAGAAGCTGTAAATACGATAAATGGGAGGGACGATTCCTTAGCTCGTTCAATTGCTCGTGCAATTTTTTCACCTACAACAGATCCCATACTTCCCATTCGAAAGCGAGAATCCATTACCGCAAATGCCGTTTCGAACCCATTAATCTCCCCTTTTCCAGTAACTACTGCTTCATTTAGACCCGATTTATTCCGGTCTTTCTCAAGTTTTTCCTCATAATCAGGGAAATGTAATGGATTAGCTGAAACGAGTTGTTGGTCCCATTCTTGGAAAGATCCTTCATCAAATAAGCTATCGATTCTTTCTCCTGCATTTAACGGATGATGGTGCTCACAATGTGGGCAAACATGAAGATTTTTTTTCATTTCTTTTCGGTAAAAAATCTTTTGACAACCTAAACATTTTTGCATTAGTCCTTCAGGAATATCTTGCTTTGCTTCCTTTCTTGGAACAGATGCATATTTCTTTTTCTTGCTAAAAAAGTCCTTGAGCAAGGGTTATTCCTCCTTTTTACAACGAAAGCAGCCATTCCATTTCTCAGAAAGTTATCGTAAGTTAAAATACTACGATTCGTCTATTAATGTTAATTGGCGAGTCTTTTCGGCTATTTCTTCTGGATCAACGTGAATACGTGCAACCCCAGATTCCATGGCAGCTTTCGCGACACTTGCAGCTACAGCCGGTGCAACCCTTGGATCAAATGGCGCTGGAATCACATAATCCTCGTGTAAATCTTCCTCTCCAATTAAGGATGCAATTGCTTCAACAGCAGCAATTTTCATTTTTTCATTTATTCTTGTTGCCCTAACATCTAATGCACCTCTAAAAATCCCAGGAAAGGCTAACACATTGTTTACTTGATTGGGAAAGTCTGATCTTCCTGTTCCGATCACTCTGGCACCTGCTTTTTTGGCAGTTTCAGGCATAATTTCAGGATCTGGATTTGCCATTGCAAAGATAATCGAATTCTCGTTCATACTCTCTACCATTTCTTCTGATAACAGACCACCAACAGAAACACCAATAAAAACGTCAGCATCTTCCATTACTTCTGCCAATTGACCTTCTTGTTTATCTTTATTCGTTATTTTAGCTACTTCATCCTTTACATCATTCATCCCATAGTTTCTACCTTCATAAATAGCACCTTTTGAATCACACATAATCATGTCACGAACACCAAAGCTATGCAATAATTTTATAATGGCAATACCAGCTGCTCCAGCTCCATTGGCGACAACTTTTATATCTGAAAATGATTTATTCACTAGCTTTAGTGCATTGAGTAATCCAGCAAGAGTTACAATTGCCGTTCCGTGCTGATCATCATGAAAAATAGGAATATTTGTTTCCTTTTTTAATCGTTCTTCGATCACAAAGCAATTAGGAGCCGCAATATCCTCCAAATTCACACCGCCAAAGGTCGGTTCCATTAATTTAACCGTACGAACGATTTCTTCCACATCATGTGTATCAAGGCAAATTGGAAAAGAGTCGACTCCAGCAAAGCTTTTAAACAACACTGATTTTCCTTCCATTACCGGAAGTGCAGCTTCCGGGCCAATGTTACCTAATCCTAAAACGGCTGAACCATCGCTTACAACTGCCACCATGTTTCCTTTCATCGTATATTCATAAACTTTGTCCTTTTGATCATATATCTCTTTACATGGTTCGGCTACACCAGGTGAATAAGCCAAACTCAGGTCCCTTGCATTTCTTACAGGAACCTTGGACTGTAATGTTAATTTTCCTTTGTTCACTCTATGAATATGTAAAGCCTCATCTCTTAAATTGGTCAACTAAAATCCGCTCCTTTTAAATGACTAGCCCGATCCTATAAAAATGGATAGACTACTACTTAGTACGTTTTATTATAACAAATGAACAACTAGTGTAAAGGATTGATACTTATTTTCCCCAGAAAAAAAGCAACGGAAAAACACATCGTTCTAGCTCCAAACAGTCCATTTTTATATTGTGTCCTCGATATTACGAATTTCGTATGACAACATTGCTTTTTCCAAATGCATGGTATAAATGATTTAGACATGTTTTCGTTAGCTTTACATTATAATCTCCACTTAATTGATACGCTGATTTTGTTTTTTCGTGGTAAATGATCACAGGTGTCTCTCCTGGGATTTCAGCTGCAATTTGTTTTAAATCTACTAGTACGTCACGATCATTCTGTTCCATTACCTTTATAAACAGCTTTTGCTTGTTTTGTTGTTCTATTTCTTCTTTTTCAAATGGTATGATTTCAGATAGTACCCATTGTAGTCTGCCATTTCTTTGTTCGATTTTACCGGTAAATAGAACGAGCATTTCTTCTTTTAACCAACGATGCACATTCCGATACAGTTCAGGAAAAAGAACGGCATCTACTTCATTACTCTCGTCACCTAAAATTAAAAATGCCATCGGGTCCCCTCTTTTTGTCCGAATTGCTTTTATTTCCAACACTACTGCTGCGCTTTTTTGATTGCGTTGTTGCAGAAATTTCTTTGAATCTGCTAATGCAAGGTAACCACTAGCGCGGAGCTTCCCTCGATAATCACTGAGTGGGTGACTAGATACATACAACCCAAGTACACTTTTTTCAAATGACAAGTATTTCATCGGTGTAAAAGGCTCCATTTCCACATATGAAACATCTAATTGAATGTCGCTCATAAATAAGGAAGGTTGATCCTCGAACTCCCGAAACAGCTCCCCTTGCTCCATTGCTTGATCAATCGTAGCCATGAGACTTGCTCGATTCGGATATGTTTCATCAAATGCACCGGCTAATATTAATGATTCCATCACCGATCTGTTGACGATCTTCGCAGACACCCTTAGGCAGAAATCAAAGATATGCTTAAAAGAACCTTCCTTTCGAGCACGAATAATTTCTGACACTGCTTGCATGCCAACGCCTTTTATCGAGCTCAACCCCATTCGAATCCTTTTGTTTTCAACCGTAAATCTTCCGGAGCTTCTATTAATGGATGGTGCTAGCATCTCAATCCCAAGTTCTTTCGCCTCTTTTACGTACATGCGTACTTTGTCTTCTTGGCTAGCTAGTGAACTCATTAATTCGGCTAAAAAATAGGTAGGGTAATGCGCTTTTAAGTAAGCCAATTGAAACGCAATCATACTATATGCAACCGCATGACTTCGGTTAAATCCGTAGTTAGAAAACCGAACAATCCAATCAAAGACTTCTTCCGCGACACTTTCTTCATAACCATTCGTCAAGCATCCTGCTATAAAATTCTCTCTTTGTTCATGCATCTTTTCCTTTTGTTTTTTGCTGACAGCTCTACGTAAAATATCTGCTTGTCCGAGTGAAAACCCTGCCATCATGTTCGCAATTTGCATGATTTGCTCTTGATAGACGAGAACACCATACGTTTTTCCTAAAATAGGTTTTAGATCGGGATGTGGATACGTGATTGCTTCCTGTCCATGCTTTCTTTTAATATAGACTGGAATATATTCCATTGGACCTGGTCGATACAATGCATTTACTGCAACAATATCTTCAAAATCGGATGGCAAAAGGCTCCTTAACACACCCTGCATCCCTTGTGATTCTAGCTGGAAAATTCCGTTTGTTCTCCCCTCCTGCAATATGGCAAAAGTATTTCGATCATCAAAAGGTATGTTTTTTATATCCAACCTTTTGTTTTCATTTTTAGCAATGGCAGACACTACTTGCTCCAGGAGGGTAAGATTTCGTAATCCTAGGAAATCCATCTTTAACAATCCGATTGCTTCTAATTCATTCATGGCAAACTGGGTTAATGCAACATCATTGTGACCCACTGTAAGTGGCACATGCTCCACTAATGGTTCTTGACTTATTACAACACCTGCAGCATGTGTGGACACATGTCGTGGTAATCCTTCTAGCTTTGCTGCAATTTTAAATAAGCGCTGCAATTTTTCTGACTGCTTCACATAGGAAGTTAGAGCATCCGAGGCCTTTACACTTTGCACGATTGAATTGGATGCGTGATTTGGAATTTCTTTTAAAATAAAAGCGGCATCCTGCTTGTCAATTTCCATTGTTTTGATTAGCTCACGGAGCACGGAACGGGCAGCAAATGTACCATACGTAATAATTTGGGCTACGTGTTCGAAGCCATATTTGTTTTTCACATACTGAATGACCTCATCACGGCGGTGATCTGAAAAGTCCACATCGATATCTGGCATCGTGATTCGCTCTGGGTTCAAAAATCGTTCAAACAATAAACCATATTTTACTGGGTCGACTTCCGTGATCCCAAGTAAATAGGCAACAAGAGACCCTGCTGCCGATCCACGACCAGGACCAACTATAATTCTTTGTTTTTTAGCAAATAAAATAAAATCCCACACGATTAAAAAATAATCGCTAAACTTCATTTTTTTAATAACGGTTAACTCAGAAGTAAGACGCTCCTCTATTTCTGTTGACATCTTATTGTCATACGTTGTTACGAGACTTTCCCGACATAGTTTTTCCAAAAATGTGTCTGCTGTCTCGCCAGTTGGGACTGGGTAGGAAGGAATCATGCGCTTACCTAAATCCAAGTTAAGCGTGCACTTCTTCGCAATTTCCATTGTGTTTTCGAGTAACTCTGGCCAAAATCCTCCATACATCGATACCATTTCTTCCTCAGACTTTAAGTATTTATTTTTCGTCGAGGCATTTGCAGCTGATCGTGACCATTTCTCTCCATTTCTTATTGCTTGAAGACAATCAAATGCAAGATGGTCTGTCGGTTCAAGGTATCTGACATCATTGATTGCAACAACAGGTGCATCAAGCTGTGACTGGTTATGATTTACTATCTGTTGGCTTTGTCTCTCTGTTTCTTGTCCATGATCCTGTACGCCCAGATAAAAATCACGTTCTTTATAGATATTCTTCCATTCAGAAACGTATGCTCTCGCTTTTTCCTTCTCATCTTTTCCTAAATAGGCTGGAATTGGCGTTGATTCCACTAGTAGAATTCCAATAATACCGCCTGTATATTGTGCTAAATCGTCCCTGTTGATCCAATCCAACTGTTTAAGCTGAATGTACGAGCTCAGTTTAAGCAGATTTTTATACCCACGATTGTTTTTGGCAAGCAATATAAAGGATGCCTTTTCACTTTCATTGTCAGACACATTAACAGCCATCCCGATAATTGGTTTCATTCCCGCTTTTAGACAAGCCTGATAAAAAGGAATGGCACCGTGTAACACATTTTCATCGGTGATGGCAAGTGCATCAAAACCAAGACTTTTCGCTTTTTCAACTAATTTCTCAATAGTTATCGAACTTTTCATCAAACTATATCCGCTTCGGACTTGCAAGTGGGTATATCCCATTATTCTCCCGCCTTTTCGAATTACTTCTATTATAGCCGAGGAAAAAGCAAAGACACAATAATATAAACTAACATAACTTGTACCCGTTTATCATAATTTTAACTAAATAGGTTGTCTTTAGGTTGGAACAAATATACGAGCTTGCTTTTCTCGAAGGTAAGAAGCTGGAATAGAGAAAGATCGGCGGATTTTACTTATTCACATGAAAAATCTAATCGTTTTAAAGGAGTCGTCATAGATGGAAGAACGTTTTTTCTCCTCCATGATTCAGATTTATTTTATCGCTTTGGGTGTAATCGTGGGTGGATCACTCATTGGCAGTATTGGCTCATTTGCCGCAGGGGAACCCCCATTGACGATGATGAGTCGTATTGCCAAAGGCCTGCGAATTTGGGCTATTGTTGCTGCAATCGGAGGCACATTCGACGCAATCTCTAACTTCGAGCGAGGCATATATGATGGTTCTACGATGGATTTGATTAAGCAAATTTTATACATTTTATCTGCCATGGGTGGTGTTCAAACTGCACTGATGGTGATTGAATGGATGACACAGGAGAGTATCGACTAATGCATATCCCGCCATTATTTAAAAAAGCCAGCTGGCAACGGTTTCTTGCTGGTATGTTTATTGGAGCAATTGTCGCTTTTCTCGTTTTCGTTTATATGTACGGCTCATTGTATGAAATGTGGGTGGAGGAACGGGTAAAATTGGAGAGTAAAATTGATGATTTAGAAATATTAGTAGAGGATACAAAGGAAAAAGATAAAGAAACGAAAAGCCAATTACAGATAAAAGAAATTGATATTTTAATTGAGGATGATAAAAGATTGAAGCTAGATGATTTAATCAAATATCAATTACGAGAAATGGTAAAAGGGGAGCTCAAGGATGTAGTTGGAAAAAACACTAGCACGGTTGCAGAAAATTATCAGTTGCTTATTTCAACGATTGAAAATAAAAGGTATGCAATTGATGACTTCTCGTACAAACTGGAAGTCAAAATGTTAGCCATTGCACCAAAGCTTCGTGTCATCGTAAGTGTAGGTCTTTCAAGCTAGAAACATGAGATCTTTAACATTGACAGCTGTCTCAGAATAGGCATCCTAGTCTACAAATAGTGAACGTTTAATGAAATTTCTGAAAAACGGTGACAAGACAGGCCTCTTTTATATAAAATAGAATTAGTACATGAGGATGTTGCTCAGGTAAGTCGTCTTTATTCGTTTGCTTGTTGAACGCGCACTATATTGGTTAAAGGGGTGGATGATCATGCTAATTATGAATCGACGGTTAGTCGAGGATAAAGTCAATACCCTGTTAGAAGGCTACTCTGCCTATGCTGAGACACAAGAAATCATTCGACTAATCAAAAGAGACATCGCAAAACATAATATTTCGGTCGTGTGTGATGAAACGGAAAGCGGTTGTTGGTTTATACCGCAATCCGAGATACAAAGCACCTAGTGCCACTTACCTGAATGGGTTTGGGTTTCCTTCTAAAGGAAGCTTTTTTTTATCTTTAAATGGCTTTAGGATTTTCCTTTATTTCACTTTCTTTTTGAAAGCAGCACAGACCATTTCTAGATCCTCTTTTACTTGCTCTGTTTCTTCCCATGAATACACTGACGCACCAGCAGCCATTGGATGGCCGCCACCATTATATTTAGCAGCAATTTCATTAATAACAGGGCCTTTTGAGCGAATCCGAACCCTTATTAAGTCTTCCTCTTCCACAAAAAACACCCACGTATAAACCCCATCAATATCTCCAAGAATCCCTACAAGCTGTCCTGTTTCCATAGGAGTCATTTGATGTTCTTGCAAAATTTCTTTTGTCAGTTTAACTGCACTAACACCATTTGCCGTTATCTCAAAGTTTTGCAAAACATAGCCTTTGAGTTTTGCTACATGTGGCTTCGTATTATAAAGCCCTTCATATAATGCTGAACGATCAAAATCAAACGTAACAAGGTCTGAGGCATATTGGAAAGTCTTGTTTGTTGTACTTGGAAACAAAAACCGACCAGTATCTCCAACAATCCCACCATAAATTAATCTTGCAGCTTCATCTGGACAAGTAAGTCCTTTATCTTTGCCAAACAGATATAATTCAAAAATCATTTCACTCGTTGAACTTGCCTCTGTATCAACCCAAGCAATATCTCCATATGGATCAACATTTGGGTGGTGATCAATTTTTATTACTTCTTTCCCTTTGTTATAACGTTGGTCTGAGATACGTGCTTGGTTTGCTGTATCACATATAATGACTAAAGCATTTTCGTACTCAGCATCCTGAATGTCATCCATTACTGCTAAAAAAGAAAATGCTGGGTCTTCTTCCCCTACGACAAACACTTTTTTCTCTGGAAATGAACTTTTAATTATTTTCGCTAAACCAACTTGTGATCCGTAAGCATCTGGATCTGGTCTCACATGGCGATGAATAATAACGGTTTCGTTTGCCTTTATTTTTGCTATGATATTCGTTTTAGTCATGGCTTTGCTCCTTCTATAAGAGGTTGTTCTGCTATTGTATTATATTTCTGGTAAAAATTCGAAAAACAAGCTACAATGAATGCAGTTAAAAATTTGATTAAAGGTAGGTTTCGTATGGTTATCTTTCCGATTATTATTGTCATTTCACTCGTATTATACATCTATTATAAAGTTGCTATTATCCGAACAAGCGAAGAACTTAATCAACATTATTATAATGCAAAAGCACGACTTTTTCTTGGATCCTTTGTTTTATTCTTCGGCATCAATCAATATTTCTTCTACGAAACGACACTCTCACTATTTATCGGAATTATATTCCTTATTGTAGGCGGGCTACAAATGATCGCTGGGTTTAAAAGGACTCGGTTTTATGGAAACCAACTAGAAAAAACAAGTTAGATTGAACCCCCTTGCATAGGTGCAAGGGGGTTCATGATTTTAACGATCGATTAATTGTGCCATCAGCAACGCTTTTCCAACTAGCGTTCGATCATTAAACACTTCCACATCTACCTTGGCAAACTTACGCCCAACTTCAAGAATTCGCGGTCTAACTTCAAGTTTACTTTCCAACTGAACGGGCTTAATAAAGTAAATCGAAATATTTTCAACAACAAGGTCACCTTTTTTATAGTGGCGCAGTAGTCTGCTGCTTGATTCCGTAACAATGGATGTAAAAACCCCATAAGATAAAGTTCCGAGCTGATTGGTCATCTGTGGCGTGATCTCTGCATGATATATTGTCTTGTTATTACTTTCTTCCCCTATTTCAAGACGACTCGAAACAATATCGTCTATCGTTTCCCCGATTTGAGGCTGTCGTTGAATATACTGCAATGCTTTCAATACATCTTGTCGTGAGATTAATCCAGTAAGTTTGTGGTGAGTGTCCACAACAGGCATGATTTCGATTCCTTCCCAAACCATCATATGTGCGGCATAGGCCAACGACGTTTTCGTTTGAACCGTCATTGGATTCTTGGTCATCACCTTTTCAATTAGGCTTGATTTTTCTTTTCCAATCACATCTTTAGAAGTAACCATCCCAGTAACCCTATTATTCTCATCGACAACAGGGTATCGACTATGTGTTGTTTCTTCGTTAAATTGATACCATCTTTCTAATCGATCCTTCGCTTTTAAGTAATAAGCGTCTTCAAATGGTGTATAAATATCGCCGACTAACACAATTTCCTTTTTAATCAATTGATCATAAATTGCTCGGTTTATCATGGCCGCTACGGTAAATGTATCATAGCTTGTCGACATAATCGGCAGCTCTTTTTCATCGGCTAGTTTTTTTACGTGTTCCTCTGTATCAAAACCTCCTGTAATTAAAACAGCAGCTCCAGCTTGAATTGCTAGCTCATGAGCTTTTATTCGATTCCCTACAATTAATAAAGAATCCTTCTCTGTGTATCGCATCATGGCGTCGAGCTTCATCGCTCCAATAACAAATCGATTTAACGTCTTATAAAGTCCTTCTCTTCCCCCAAGTACTTGTCCGTCCACAATACTGATTACTTCGGCAAAGGTAAGTCGCTCAAAATTTTCCTTTTGCTTTCGTTCAATTCGAATCGTACCAACGCGTTCTATCGTACTTACTAATCCTTCGTTTTCAGCTTCTTTGATCGCTCGATAAGCGGTTCCTTCACTTACATTTAATTCCTTAGCAATTTGCCTGACAGAAATTTTGTTTCCAACTGAAAGTGATTCAATGAATGATAGAATTTGCTCATGTTTTGTTCCCAACCTGTTCACCATTCTTTCCATCTGTACTAGTCCGTTTCACTTAATTGTTATTATACAGATGAATAGGGATGGCTTCAATTGTTTCCGACTTGAACAGGTTGCTTTTTTTCCTGTTCCATTACAGGTGGCTTCGTCATCTTTAACAGTGTAGCGAAATTGGCTCCTACTACTAATAATAAAAACACGAGCCATCCAGCCCAAAAAATAGATGATAATTGTGTCATCTGACCATTAATGGAAGGCCAAGCAACATATAGAAAAAAGCCAGCTAAAAGTATACGTAGTAGCGCATATTGTTTCATCGATGATCTCCCCTTTACATTCAAATGTTTATTTTTCATTTTATGCTTCTATTTTAGGAAACATGTTTTTAATAAGTGATAATGCGGATTCTACTCGTGACTATTCCTATACCATATAAAAAGGAGCACCAATTGAGTGCTCCCTGCTATATCTATCTTAGAGTTCGAAGCCTTCCCCAGGCTTTAACGCTATTCCCTTCCCTGGTGTCACTTTTTCTGCAAATGCATCCCCATCCTGTTCAATTAATGGGAATGTATTGTAATGGATTGGCACAACCGTTTTGGCCTTGATCCACTCTGCTGCAACCAATGCATCTTCTGGTCCCATCGTGAAATTATCCCCGATTGGAATGAAAGCAAGATCAATATTGTTTCGTTCCCCGATTAATTTCAAATCAGAGAATAGTCCTGTGTCTCCTACATGATAAATCGTCTTACCTTCTGCACTAAACAGGATTCCAGCTGGCATGCCTGTGTAATGACTAACTCCATCTTCATCAACAAAGGCAGAACCATGAAAGGCTTGAGTAAGTTTTACTTTTCCAAACTCAAACGTATGGGCACCGCCAATGTGCATAGGGTGTGTATTTAACCCCCTCGACGCCAGGTAGTTGGCAAGCTCATTTGGTGCTACTACTAATGCCTCGTTACGCTTAGCGATTGAAATCGTATCGCCAACATGATCATTATGTCCATGGGTAAGTAAAATGACGTCTGCATCTACCTTACCTGCATCCAGATCGCTTTTGTCATTTCCAGTAATGAATGGATCGATAAGAATGGTATGGTTTGACGTTTTAATCTGGACTGCGGATTGTCCATGAAAAGATACTTGCATCATTAACACTCTCCTCTTAAATTCTCAGTTTTCTACCCTCTATAACTATTACTAAAAAAAGAGTCAAAATTCCTTTACCCACTTTAACGATTTTCTAAAAGTCCGTTATCAAACTCCAACTACCCTCTAGTAGTATTTCCACGAACTTTCATATAATTGAATTAAACGTGGATCAATCAATGTGTTTGGCGAAAGCTCGATTACTTCCCCGTCATCATTTCGAATCGTACTATCTTCATCCTTGCCAAATTCCGTCAGACCTAAAAGCATTTCTTCCGTTAAAAAACGAGTTGGAACGTCTACTTCCATCTCCGACACTTGTATCGGTTGTCGACTTGCCATCACGAACCCCCAATTCCCAAAGCTTGGGACATCAACATGAAAATTTTCAATTTCTAATCCTGTGGAGGCAATCGTTTTGGAGATCGTCCAATAAACAGACGTGGCAAAAACAGGGCTTGTTGCCTGCACCATCATTGCACCATCTGGCTTCAAATGATTACGAGCTAATGAATAAAATTCCTTCGTATACAGCTTGTTTAAACTTTCATTGTTTGGGTCTGGTAGATCTACAATAATAACATCGTACCAATCATCCGTATTCTCTAAAAAATTAAATGCATCCTGATTCAGTACACGTATTTTTTCGTTTTGCAACGAACCTTCATTTAATTGAAGGATCTTATAATTGGAGTTGGCCAGGCTTACTACCGCAGGATCGAGGTCGACTAATGTAACATTTTCCACTTCTTCATGCTTCAATACTTCTTTCGCAGCAATCCCATCTCCCCCACCTAAAATGAGAACGTTTTTAGGATTCCTTGCCTGTGCCATGACAGGATGAACCAACACTTCATGGTATCGATATTCATCAATAGAACTAAACTGCAAGCCTCCATTTAGGTAAAGTCTCGTATCCCCTTGATTTTGGGTCACAACAATTTTTTGATATTTACTTTCTTCCATATAAATGATTGGATCTTGATAGAGTTTTTGTTCAAAACTAAATGCCATTTCTTCTCCAAAAAGAAGCCCAATGATCAAAAGAATGCCTATCACTATACCAATCAAAAAATGAATTCCTTTTCGTTTTATCTCCTGTCGGAAAAACCAAAGTATAAGAAGAGCAACGGTTAAATTAATCAACCCTACAAAAAAGGCCGTTTTTACCATACCTAATTGTGGCCGTAAAAAAAATACAAACAGTAGTCCGCCAATCAATCCACCAGCATAGTCCGAAAAAAGAACCCGTGCTGTGCTTCTGTGCAGCGAAACACCAATTTCGTTTGCCTTGCGTATGAGTATCGGAAGCTCGACACCAGTAAGGGCACCGATCACAAAAGTAATCATATACAAAAACAATGCATCGGTTCCTGCCGGGGAAAAAGCTGTAATTCCAAACATAGTAAAGCTTGAAAAACCCCCAATAAGGGCGACAAGAAATTCAATGTACACAAAAGCAATGACAAGGTTTTTCATCACTTTCTCGCTAAGACTAGCCCCAACACCCATCCCAGTTAAAAACAACGATATCGTAAGCGTGTATTGCTTTACACCATCCCCTAAAATATAGGAACCAAGTGCACCAAACAGAACCTCAAATATAATACCACATATGGAAACAATCCCAGATGCCCAGTAAATAAACATACTTTGTTTAACCGAATCCTGCTTCATTTTCCCTCACTCCGATATAAAAAATCATGTGAAAAGAAAAGGTCTGACCTTTGGCACGAAGGTCAGACCTTTTCTTTCTACAACACTTCTATGTAATCGATGCGCCAATTACAAAAGCTAATCCAATAGAAACAGTCATGGATACGATTCCTACTGCAACATTGTTTTCTTTTATTTTTTCTTCTACAGAGTATTTGGTAGTAAGTGCTTCAAACAAGTAATATGCGATCATCTGTAGAACTACGCCATAAGCACCCCAAATAAGTGTTTCCCAAATGACGACACTGTTGTACACTGCAAAAGCTAAAATAATACAGATCCCTATTATTTTACCACCAACGGATAAGGCAACCGCAGTGTTACCTTCACCAATTTCTTCCCAGTCTTTGTACTTTGTTGTGATCTGTTCAAAAATAATAAGTCCGATTAGCACAATGATAATGGCAATCGCAAAATAAAGAAATGTAGCAATAAATGGTCCCATACTAAAAAACCTCCCTATTTATTTTCCTGCACTCGGGCCGCCGCCTCGGAAACTGGACATCCCTCTTTTCGATGTAGTTCCTCCCGAATAATTTCTTCCATTCGTATATCCTCCATAACAGGCTCCATTTCGACATTGATCAGCCCGATTCTGGGCCCAATTATTCCTGTCAAGCATACGATTCAGCAGCATAAAGGTAAAAAATGTATTCAGATAGTTAGGTGAGTAATTATTTCGGACAAACTGATCACTTGCTACTTCCATTAGAACGGTATTTGAAGCGATGTCGCTTTGTTTGAACGTAACAAACGTATTTGGATATATTAAGATTTGTTGGTTATCCTTTAACTCACTTTTTTCATCTGGTTCTACAACCGATGTGATTGTTTCCACTAACTCGGAGACCGTAAACCGTTGTGTAGCATAAACTTTTGCATTTTCATTATCACTCGAAACAACATCTAACAGAAAAAAGTTATCCTGTATTATTCCTTCTATATCATTACCATTTGCTTTCTTTATCTTTTGGGAAATCTCCTCTTTGGTTGGTTCTTCAGGAATGGCTTCATCGATATCTTCTTGTGAAGAAAAAGGAGTACCGTTTTCTGGTGAACCTGTTAATTCTGAAAAAGAGGCAGGTCCACAACCAGCCAGTATACCTATACCTAGAAGGGTGAGTGTGCCAAAAAGCCATTTTTTCATATAGTGAAATGCCTCCCTTCTGTATTTATTATGAGCCGTCGTGGGCAAGAAGATGCGCCACTTATCATTTGGTAACTTTTTGAACAACCTTTTATACGAAAACGAGCGATTTTAGTCTATTTTTTTATCTTGTAAAAAAGGCAAAGGTAAACCCTTGGGATTGCTTAACAAAAGGTTTACCTGATGCATCTTGTTTCACATCTACTCTTGGTGCTTTGCCTAACTTATTATTCTTTTCCTAGCTTCTTTTTCAATGCTGCTAGTTCATCGTCAACCCCATCTTTTTTGTCCATTTCTTCAAACTCATCATCAAGGGATCGACTAGAAGAAGACATATCCTCACTCGTCTCTGCTTCTGCTTCAAACTGTAATACTTTTTCTTCCATTCGCTCAAACCCTTGTTTTGATTCGTCGTTCCCAACAGAGGACATGGTTCGATTCATTTTTGTTCTGGTTTTCGCTGATTCCGCACGTGCTTTTAGCGAATCCTTCTTTAACTTCATTTCACGATATTCATTTTTCATTTCGTCTAGTTTCTCACGAAGGTTTGTTGCATCACTTTTAGCCCTGTCCCAAGATTCTTTCAAAACAGTTGCTTGTTGTTCGTGATCCTTTTTATCTTGAAGTGCACGACGAGCTAGATCTTCATCCCCAGCATCAATTGCTTTTTCAGCTTGCTTTTGTCGTTTATCAACAATTGATTGTGCATCCTCATACTTTCGTTTTAACATTTTTTCATTTGCAATCTGTTTCGCAACTGCCCCTTCTACATCGCGCATATCCTCAGCCATATCTCTCATGTATTGATCCAGCATTTTAACAGGATCTTCTGCCTTATCGAGCATTGTATTTAATTCCGCACCAACAACCGTTTTTACCCGTTTAAATAATTTAAACATTTACATTTCCTCCTCTATTTCTTTTGAACCTGCAATAATCTTTATTTCATAGGCTTCGATCGGATATCCGTAGCTAACCTCGATCTCATTCCCCCATGATTCCACACTTAAAAAGTGCTCTTCTTCGTTATCACCGTATTCAGCATATTGAATCGTCTGACCATTTATATTTCTGCTTCGTCCTTCACCTACAACACTAGCTTCACCTTGTTCATCTAAATCATAAGTTTTGTCTTGATAAGTCAGTTGCTTTGGAAATGGAGAAGTTACCGATAAATTAATTTTTTCATACATGCCCAATTCCAATTCATCATCCATTTCTGCGGAGAGCCAGATCGTATCATGCCCTTCTAACAATTGATAGCCAAACCACTCATACCCATGAGACCGGTACGTTATTTTTCCAACCACCTCATATTCGACTAGATCGTACGTGACAATGTCACCAACCTCAATTGTCAGTGGAGTACGTTCCTTTACCGGTGCCTGACTTTGTTTCTTATTAAATAGTTTGTCAAAAATACCCAAATTCTTCCACCTCACCTTTGGATCAACCCTACATTTATATGTACGATTACCGCATCTAATAGGTTTCAAAAATTTTTGCAGTCAATGAAGAATCACTTTGTTATACTAAGTATACTATACTTTATAAGGTGGGGAAACCATGGAAACTCGAATCAATAAGCTCTTACACATGTTAAAAGAAAAAAACGTAGATAGTTTGTTTTTAACATCGAAGGCTAATATCTTCTATTTAAGCAATTACTATACGGAACCACACGAGCGACTAGTAGCAATTTATCTAGACCAAAAGGATGATCCCCTTCTCATCTTACCCGCAATGGAAAAACAAGATGCGGTGCAAGCTGGTTGGAAAGGCGCTCTGCTTCCTTACACAGATGACGAAAACCCGTGGAAACTGTTTTCAAACTACATAAAACAATTAAAGAGAAAACCAAAATCCCTTGCTATTGAAAAGGATCACCTTACCGTTGATCGTTATGAAAGCATCAAAGGTGTCCTCCCTTCTACAGAACTCATCGAGGGGAAGGAGCTAGTTTCAGATCTGCGTCTTATAAAAGACAAAGAGGAGATGGATACACTGAAGCATGCTGCTAAGCTTGCTGATTACGGGATAAAGGTCGGTGTTGATGCACTGCAAGTAGGAAAACGCGAACTCGACGTGATCGCTGAGATTGAGTATGCACTTAAAAAAGAAGGCGTAAGAGAAATGTCTTTTTCTACTATGGTTCTCGCTGGCAAAAATACAGCATCACCACACGGCACACCTGGACTAAACAAAATCAAAGCAGGAGATCTTGTTTTATTCGATTTAGGTGTAGTCTATAATGGGTATTGTTCTGATATTACGAGAACAATAGCCTATCAAGAGATTAATCCAGAGCAAGAAAAAATATACCAAGCCGTTTTACGAGGTCAAGAAAAGGCGATTGAAGCCGCACAGCTCGGAAAAACGGTTGGTACTTTAGATCAAGCCGCTAGACATTACATTTCGGCTGCAGGATATGGGGAATATTTCACACACCGAATTGGACACGGAATCGGAATTGATGTACACGAATATCCTTCTTTAACTAGTGAAAACAATTTGACCCTTCAATCAGGCATGTCCTTTACAATTGAACCAGGTATTTATGTCCCTAATGTTGGTGGTGTACGTATTGAGGACGAGATTGTCATGACAGAGGAAGGAGCAGAGTTGCTTACCACGTATCCAAAAGAGCTTCAAGTGATCGAGTAATCTTAAAAAGGGGAAACGACAGTCATTACGATCCATCGTTCCCCTTTTTTTTAGGATGTTAAAAATCCTTGTGTCTTTGTAGTTAACTGTTTAATCGTTCTTCAGCACTGGCATAGTCAAGCTGATGGGATTCTGCTACCGCTTTATAGGTAACATATCCATCCAATGTGTTAATCCCTTTTAGTAGTGCAGAATTATCTAGACATGCTTGTTGATAGCCTTTGTTTGCAAGCTGCAATGCATACGGAACCGTAACATTTGTAAGACCGATTGTTGAAGTTCTTGGGACTGCTCCCGGCATGTTCGCTACTGCATAATGGAGTACCCCATGCTTCACATAGGTTGGATTGTCATGAGTGGTAATTCTGTCTGTCGTTTCAAAAATGCCACCTTGATCAATGGCTACATCAACAATGACCGAACCATCTTTCATCGATTTCACCATATCCTCGGTAACAAGTTTTGGTGCTTTTGCTCCTGGAATAAGCACGGCTCCTATAACAAGGTCTGACTCTGATAAGGCATCCGCGATATTTAATGGATTGGACATAAACGTATTGATCGATGATCCAAAAATATCATCCAATTGCCGTAACCGTTCAGGATTCAAGTCCATAATTGTAACGTCTGCACCTAGCCCAGCCGCAATCTTAGCTGCGTTTGTTCCGACAACACCACCACCAATTACCGTAACTTTCCCTCTTTTCACACCAGGAATTCCTGCTAGTAAAATTCCTTTTCCACCCTTTGATTTTTCCAAGAACTGTGCACCAATTTGAGATGCCATTCGTCCTGCAACCTCACTCATAGGGGTCAGTAATGGTAACGATCCATTTTGTAATTGAACAGTTTCATAGGCAATGCCTACTACTTTTTTATCAATTAAAGCTTTTGTTAGTGCTGGTTCAGCAGCTAAATGTAAATATGTAAAAAGGATAAGGCCTTCGTAAAAGTAATCATATTCTTCTGATAGTGGCTCTTTTACTTTCATTACCATTTCTTGCTGCCATGCTTCTTTTGCAGTTGAAACGATCTCCGCACCTGCTAAAATATATTGCTCATCCGTGAAACCAGAACCTAGCCCTGCTTCTGTTTCTACAAATACGTGATGACCTGCATGCTTAAGTGAAATTACCCCTGCTGGTGTCATTGCAACACGATTTTCATTGTTTTTTATTTCCTTTGGTACGCCGATTTTCAACTTCATAACCTCCAATAAAATAACTTGTTATAAGTGCGTGTTCAAAAAGTCGCAGCTTATCATTTGGTGACTTTTTGAACAACCTTTAAAATAGAACAAACATAATGAAAGCATTTTCATTGTATCAAAGTTCCTATTATGTGTACAGATTTAACGGTATCGATGAATAACGTCTAGCCCCCCAGTTATTTCAAAAACAGAACCAGTAATCATATCTGAGTCGTCCTCACATAAAAATAACACTGTCCGAGCAATATCTGCCCCAGTTCCTGACCTTCCAATTGGCGTTTCTTTATTCGGAATAAGACGACTTTCATTAATGGACGCTTCTTTCATTTCACCTACAATATTTCCTGGACAAACCATATTGGAGGTTATTCCATATTCCGCTTCCTCATAGGCAATCGTTTTCGTTAACGAAACTAATCCTACCTTAGCCGCTGCAAAGGCAGACCGATAAAGCCAACCAGCTGCTGTATGAGCTCCTTGGAATCCATAGGTTATCACTCGACCGAAACGATTATTTCGCATATGTGGGATCGTCAGCTTCAGTAAATGAAAAAAAGAATCCAGATTCCCTCTGATCATGTCATCCCATTCTTGTTGAGTATAATCCATTAATTTTTTCCTATCAAAAATAAAGGGTCCTGCATTATTAATTAAATAATCAATACCACCAAATTTAGCAACGGCCTGTTGTACTAAACTCTCTAAATCTTCCGGTATGGTTACATCTGCTTGAATCAATTGAACATTGTTTTTGTAAGATGAAAATGCTGTGAGCAGTTCTTCTGCCTTTTTTACATCACTGCGATACGATACCGTGACATTGTGACCTTTTTCAAGAAACGCTTCCGTTACTTTTTTTCCCAACCCTTTTGTACCAGCAGTTATTAACGCATGTCCCATCACTACCCCTCCTAGGGCAATTCTCTGTTACATTCTAACTTTATCATCTTACAGGATAATCCCTATAATTTCTAATGAGAAGTTTTATTAGTGAAAGCGAACTCGTTTCAGCAAGCTGAAACATCGGTGAATCAGATGGAGTCTCGACTCCATCTGATTGGAAATTCCCACCTACGCTTCGCTTAGAGGTAGGGATCTAAAACCCTAAAACATTTAAAGATAAATGATTCTTTACATAGCAATTAGATGTTATAATATAATTACAGTAAACGCTTTCATAATATGTGGAAGGGGTGGGGAAATGGAATTTGAATATAAGGTAATAGTAGTTGCATTAGATGGGTCAAAGGCCTCTGAGCTCGCTTTTGACAAAGCACTCGACATCGCCAAGCGTAACAATGCCAAGCTAATTCTATCCCATGTTATTGACACAAGAACCTTCGCTACTGTAGAGGCATATGATCGAACCCTTGCACTTCGATCAGAGCGACACGCCGAAGAATTACTGCGCCACTATCAACAAAAAGCCCAGTCGGTCGGTATTACAGAAGTAGAATTAAATATAGAATACGGATCACCGAAAATCAAAATTGCCAAAGACATCGCACCTAACCATGGGGCGGATCTAATCATATGTGGTGCGACTGGATTGAATGCAGTGGAACGCTTTTTGATTGGCAGTGTATCAGAAAGCATCACCCGCTATGCTTCGTGTGATGTGCTCGTCGTTCGAGGCTAAACACAAATTTAAGAGACAAGCGTTCTTCAGCTTGTCTCCCATGTGCGTGTTCAAAAAGTCGGCAAATTAGAAGCAAGCAGGTCGAGGCAGCGTAGTTTTGAGTAGCGGAGTGTATGGTTTCAGATACATGAGCAACGGAAAAACAAGCTAACGAAGAGATGCGCCGCTTATCATTTGGTGACTTTTTGAACAACCTCTACATGTCTTTTTTTAATTCTCGAACAATGTGGGGAAGTTCAGGAACAATGAGACGATCCATTGCTAGGATGACCGCGCCACTCGAACCAGGTGTTGAAAAAATAGCGGTATCGCCTGCTACACCTGCAACAGCTCTTGACAACATTGCCGCTGCACCAATATCTTCGGTGTAACTTAACATACGAAACAATTCACCAAAACCAACCAGTTCTTTGTCAAACAGTCGTTGAACTGTTTCGATCGTTACATCCCTTTTCGCTATTCCCGTTCCCCCATTTGTTAGTACTATATTAATTTCGGGATCCTGTATTCCTTTTTGAACAGCTTGATAGATGGCATTCCTTTCATCCTTCACGATTTCATAAGCTGCCACCTCGTGTCCAACAGCAATCATCTTCTCCTTCATCAGTTGTCCGCTTTTATCTGTTTCCATCGATCTTGTATCACTGATCGTTATAATTTTACAACGGACATCCCAGCGTGCTTCTCTTTTATGTTCCTCTACTGACATTTTCCTCTCTTACCTTCTTTCTTCTGTTAAAAACCTTTTTTGATAAAATCGAAGTGTAAATTCTCCAACTTGATATGTTAACTGATCATTTAAATAAGCACTAACACCCACCCTTATGAATGGAAAACGTGAAGTCTTTTTATTTCTTAGTCTGATTAGGAATAGATTTTTCACGATTTGTCTCAATGGTTGATGCATCGACCTTACATTAGTGGTATGTTCATCGCCTTCATACATATACCCATGATGATTTAATGTAAGTTCATCTTGTAAGGAAGCCCATGCCTCTGATTGAAGCCGTTTAGGGAGACTAGCAGCATGAAACACTTTTAGGGCAATCATCATTTCATAAGGCTTTCGCATCTCATAACCAAAAGTAGAACCAATTACATAAACAAGTCGAAGGTTGATTAAAATCGCAAGTGGCAAATCTAGTCCTACGAACGAAATACGACCTGTACCAGTCAATCCTCCTTGGATAATTGAAATCCATCTATTACTCGAAATTTGATCCTTTGCAATATAGGTCAACTGGTCGATCGACAATTGTTTCATATCTTCAACCGACCGAATGTCCGTATTAAAAATTTTGCCCGTTTGCAGGACATTTTCTACCGCATGCTTACCTAGTGGTACATTTTGCAGTAATGCATGGGTGTGAAAAAGCCATTGATCAATATGTTGAAAAAAAGTTTCTTGATCTTTTATAGGTATAAGGTGAAATAGGTCCTCTGTCCATTTTTCGAATAATCGTATGCGCTCATTTGTTTGGACGTTTTTTTGTTCTTTTTCCCAATCTCGTATTTGTTGTTCTATCTCCTCTCGACTCACAATACTTCCCTCCATGTTACTTGTTCTTCATTAGCCTCATTATACTAAAATTAAGCATAAAAGAACCAATGTGATATTCAACATTGGTTTTTAATGTGTTGCAAGATTAATGATTCATAACATGTTGTGTCAATCGTACGGTGTCCCTCGCAATCATGACTTCCTCATTTGTTGGGATGACGATTACCTTTACTGGCGAGTGTGGATAATTAATAAAGGTTTCTTTACCACGAATACTGTTCAAGGCAGGATCCCAATATACACCCATAAACTCAAGCCCTTTTAATACACGAGCACGAATTTCTGAACTGTTTTCACCCACGCCTGCAGTAAAAATGATGGCGTCTATTCCATGCATCCGAGCAGCATAGGAACCGATATATTTGTGTATTCGAGATGCGAAAACTTCAAGAGCAAGTTGAGCGCGTTTATCCTGATCCGAAGCCTTTTCCTCAATATCTCTTAAATCGCTGGAAAAACCAGAAAGTGCCAGCATTCCGCTTTCTTTATTTAGGACGTTCATTACTTCAGCAGCTGTTTTTCCTGTTTTGTCCATAATATAAGGAATTAAGGCAGGATCAATATTGCCTGAACGTGTACCCATTGTCACTCCTGCAAGCGGTGTAAAGCCCATAGAAGTGTCAATTGATTGTCCATGTTCAATTGCAGCAATGCTTGCTCCATTTCCCAGGTGGCAAGAAAGGAGCCTGAGCTGATCAAGCGGGACACCGATAAGCTCTGCCGCTCTCTGGGAAACATATTTATGTGATGTGCCATGAAACCCATATTTTCGAATACCATATTTTTTGTAGTATTCATACGGTAAGCTGTATAAATAGGACTGTTCTGGCATTGTTTGATGAAATGCCGTATCAAAAACGGCAACTGCTGGTACATTTGGTAAGATACTTCTAAATGCTCTTATTCCCGTCAAATTGGCAGGGTTGTGCAATGGAGCAAGATCCGATACGTCTTCTATATTTTTAATTACCTCATCGGTTATTTGTACAGAATCACTAAAACGTTCGCCGCCATGAACAACCCGGTGTCCAATCGCATCAATTTCCTCTAATGATTGGATAATCCCTGATGTAGTCAATTTGTCTAATAACACTTTGACAGCTTGCTCATGATCTGTTATATCACCCATGTCTTTATATTTTTCTCCATTTATTTCTATGCTGAAAATGGAATCATTTAATCCTATTCGCTCGACTAATCCTTTCGTTAATACCGTTTCCTCTGGCATGGTGATCAATTGAAATTTTAAAGAAGAACTACCTGCGTTTATTGCTAAAATTTTACTACTCACGATCATTCAACCCCCATAATTAGGTTTGTGATTCATTGCGCCATACATATTAAAACACCAGCCCAATAGGTTTGCAAGGATAACTAGCGATGACAACGCTTCCTAATTTAAAGTCTTTATTTTCTCATTATTTTACTTGAAATAAAGGCTTCGCAAAGTTGCGAAGCCCCTATTAAGTGCGTGTTCAAAAAGTCGGCAAATTAGAAGGTCGACTAATGTCGCCACGTCCTGTGGCAACGTCGACACTAGCACGTCCTGTGCGTCGCAAGCAGGTCGAGGCGGCGCTGTTTTGAGTAACGGAGCGAAAGCTTGTTGCTTCGAAAGCATTACCTCGCACGAAGAAAAAGTGTTCTTCTTTTTCTAAGGATATGCTTTTAATACGTGAGTAACGGAAAAACAAGCCAACGAAGAGATGCGCAGCTTATCATTTGGTGACTTTTTGAACCTCCTCTATAACATATAATTTAGTGTCTACCTCTTTTGATTATTTACTCATCATTGCCATTCTCTGACTGGAACCATTGATTTATTTTGTCCAACATTTTATTCATCGCAACGGGATTTTTAAAAGATGGAAGCTGTGCCATTAAGGCTTCTTTTGGAGCATTTGTAGCCCGTCCTTTTTTCTGAAGGATAAAAATACTCTTTGCATTTTTTTCTAGTTTAAACATGCTTAAAGGTAGCTGTAATAACCCAATAACGTGAGCATGCTTGTGTAAGAATCTATTTAATTGACTAGACTGTTCACTTTCAAAAAGGAAGTTTGGAATGACAAAAACGAGATACCCTCCCTCTTTCGCATATTTAATACCTTGTTCTATAAATAAATGATGGGAATAGGAATGACCTTCCTCTGCCTTTAGTTCATACTGACTTGCTTGAACATCATCTGGATAATAACCAACTGGCAGGTCTGACACTACTAGATCAACTGGTTCTAACAAAAACGGGCGTAAACTATCCTGATGGAAGTATTCAATATCAAGCTGCTGAACGTTTGCATTCATAAGAGCTAATTGAATTAGAGTGGGGTCTACTTCACTGCCATAAGCCTGCTTATTTCCTGATAATCGATTTACTACTGCTGTAAGCAAATTTCCCGTCCCACACGCTGGGTCAAATAGCCGAACATGATCGTTTTTGCCGATTAGTTTTTCCGACAGATAACCGATAAACATTGCAACAGTGTCAGGGGTTATTAAATGCTGTTGCTGGGTTGCATCCTTCATTCCTTTTAATGTTGCAAGCTGGATCGTTTTCCTTAACACTTCTTTTTCGTATTGGAAAATATTCAATTCCTTTGCTTTTTTCTCCAACTGTTGCTTTAATAGATCATTTTGTTCCTCCAAAGTTTCCTTACCCATCATATATGATAGTGTGATACTGAGACTATCAAGGTATGGAACATTCATTTGTTGTTGGATTAATTCAGTCGTTTTATCTAACCATTGAAATGCTGTTTCTACTTTTGTTTGTTCCACGATTTCTTGCCTCCGTTTGTTGGTATGTATTATTATGTAAGGGCTATGACTATACATTTGAATTTCCGATTGATGGCATTAAAAAACTGCCTTTTTATTAGTATGAAGGCAGTTCTTTAGGTTGTCTACTATTTACTTTTATTCTTCATCTTCATCCTCTTCATCTTCCTGATGTGCATCTTGCTCTTTCTTTTTTTCTTTTTTCTTCGGCTTGTCTTTTTTCTTATCTTTGTTTCCTTTTTCTAATGTGGTACCTTTTAATAGATCTTGGATTTTTTCAACCGCTTGTGGTGCAAGATCTAGCAACCGCTCATACAAATGCGTATTCTCATCCAAGTGTACCATTTGGACACCTTTATCGTTGACAATTAAAAAAGCGATCGGCGTAATGGAGACGCCTCCACCACTTCCACCACCAAAAGGATAAAAGCTTTCCGAATCACCTTCAGAATCACTTCCACTTTGGCTTTGACTTGGATTAAACTCACTCCCACCTGCTGCAAAACCAAAACCTACTTTAGATACGGGAATAATAACACTTCCATCTGGTGATTCAATGGGGTCTCCTACAATGGTATTAACATCGATCATGTCTTTTAGATTTTCCATTGCTGTAGTCATTAAACCTTGAATTGGATGTTCGCTCATTTCGCTTCCTCCTCGGTTAAACCTTATTTTTCTTCCACTCTGTAGAATATTGTTTTCGTCTCCTTAACAAATACATGAATGCGTATATAGTTTGTCCGAGGCGTACGGATAGCATACATGTTAATTCCGTTTTTGCGTACTTGGACTGAAAAAGTGGTGTAACGATAAGAATCGGGCGATTTACAACGGTTGTATACGAATGGAGTATGCCAGTGATTCCCCCCTTCATCGTCCAAACACCCCCACACACCATTCCAGTCGAACCTGCATTCCCTGTACCTATTTTCGACTTCCAGGAAAATTGGTTAATATGTATTTTTTTGATGAACGGTAGAAAAAGTGGTTTCATCTCAAATATTTCAAGAATTTTATTTTTAATAGACTTTATCTTGTTAAAGATTGCTTCAACACTGTTTATTTCTTGTTCGCGTTCAGGTATATTTTGTGTCGTTTTTTCAATTTCCGACCACATTTCATCATTCAAGTCAATGGTTTTATGGATCATGGGTATTTTCCAAAGATGTATTTTAATCACAAGCTTGTTCTCATTATCTTCATATATATAATGAATCGTCACATAGACTCGAAATAATAAAATCATAATAAGTAAAAATAGAAAGATAAGAGTAAAATAAATCCAACCCATACAACCACCACCTTTTAAACTTTTTGAACAAGTACTTTTAAATTAGTATTTTCACTATTTTATTAGATTAAACTAAAAACCTTGCAGTTCGTTTTAGGCTAGGATTCCTTGTCAAATAGTGCTAATATGAAAGGAGATATTGCAATAGGATGTTAGGAGGATTTTACATCATGAATTCGCGAAGTAATTTATACTTTTATTACCCAAAAGAAAAAGAGCTCGAACAAAAACTAGAGCCACTATTTGACCTTGCAATTGAAAATGGATTTCAAATTGTAGAAGAGGACAAGGATGCTAATATTATTATTAGTGTTGGTGGCGACGGAGCATTTTTACAGGCTATTCGAAAAACTGGATTTAGGCAGGACTGCTTATACACTGGTATAACTCGTGCAAATGAAACTGGCTTATATTGCGACTTTAATTTAGATAACTTTGATGAAATGGTTCAATCGATGATTAATGAAGAGCTCGAGGTTCGCCGTTTTCCATTGATCGACGTACTTATAAATAATGAAACACTTTTTCATTGTTTGAATGAAGCTAGTATTCGTTCTGCTATCATAAAGACGATTGTTATGGAAGTTTACATTGATGATATGCATTTTGAAACTTTTCGTGGTGACGGATTAATTGTCGCTACGCCAACAGGGAGCACAGGCTACAACAAATCGTTAAATGGGGCTGTACTAGATCCCAAAACACCCTGTTTTCAAGTGAGCGAATTGGCATCCTTGAACAGTAATCGTTATCGAACGTTAGGGTCTTCTTTCGTCTTGGACAAGGAACGCAAGCTCACACTGGAATTCGTGCAGGACGGAAATGACTATCCAATTATTGGTCTTGACAATGAAGCTTACTCGATAAGAAATGTAAAGGACTTAACCGTTACACTAAGTGAAAAAATGATTAAAACAGTAAAACTAAAAAATAATTCTTATTGGAATCGTGTAAAGCGCACATTTCTGTAAAAGTAACAATGCCCTCTTTCGCAAAAAAGAGGGCATTGTTTTTAAATTCATACTCTATTGCTGTATACAATTTCACCATCAACAATTGTAAATATTACATTGGCCTTCTGTACCTCTTCTGGAGCTAGTGTCATAATGTCTCGATCGAAAACAGTGAAATCTGCTGTATAATCAGGTGCAATTTTCCCTCTTCTCTCTTCCTGATTAATGGCGTACGCACTACCAGTAGTGTAAAGAGAAATCGCCTCAAAATTTGTGAGCTGCTCATCTTGTTGATAGATTTTCCCATCCCAGTTTGATCTTCGTAGCATTGCAGCTTGTACACCGATTAACGGATCCACAATTTCGATTGGTGCGTCTGAACCACCTGCACATCGTATTCCGCGGGCTAGAAATGTTTTCCACGGATAAGCGTTTTTCGCACGCGTTTCTCCGATTCTTTCCATGACCCAAGGGAAATCGGAAGCAACAAAAGTTGGCTGAATATCAAGCACAACTGGAATTTCTTCTAACAGCTCCAGTACTTCATCATTAATAATTTGCGCATGAATAATCCGATCTCGTTTCCCATTGGTTAAAGGGTATTTTTTTAGGATGGAAGCAATAACCGAAACTGCTTTGTCACCAATAGCATGCACAGCTACTGGTAAGTCATGTTTTCTTGCCTTTTTGACGAGTGCTTCTAATTCTTCAATCGGGTGAATAGCCATCCCCACATTACCAGACTCATCGTCATAAGACTCCATTAGCCATGCTGTTCTTCCACCTAAAGCCCCATCCGCAAAAATTTTTACTGCTCCTAATTCTACATAATCTGTTTCCAATGATGTTTTAGAAGTTTCCTGAATCCGATCATCCAGTACACCATGATGTACAAGTAAATGGGCCTTAAATTTACGATTTACACCATCAATCGCATTTGTGAACGCACGAAAGGTTTTCAAAAACCCCCCATAGTAATTCAAATCCTCGGTATGGCCACCTACTAATCCATATTTCAACAAATCGTCTACCGATTTTTCTACAAGCCTTGTTAAAGAAGCTTCTGATAAGGATGGGATGGCGTCTTTTATTAACTCCTGAGCTGTATCCAAAAAATACCCAGTAGGATTGCCTTCATCGTCTCGGACAATAACTCCACCTTGTGGATTCGTTGATTGATTCGTTACCCCAGATTCGTTCATCGCTTTCGTATTTGCCAATATCGCGTGGCGACATATTCTAGTGAGAACCATTGGATGATTCGGACAAATTTCATCAAGTTCTTCTAGGGTAAAAATCGAATAATCCTGATCCCAACCGTTTTCATTCCATCCTTCTCCAATTAGCCAATCCCCCTCCTCCAAAGATTCTATTCTTGCCTTTAAAGCAGAGGATATTTGTTGTTTTGACCTCATTTTGGATAAATCTAGATGAACCAAACGCTCGCCATGACCAATAATATGTAAATGACTATCCACAAAACCTGGAAACATTGTTGCACCGTCTAAATGATGTTTCACCTCTATGTTATCCGCATATTTATCGATTAATTCTTCACATTGCCCAGTTTCTTTAATGAAGCCATCTTCAACATAAATAGCCTCGACAAAATCATTTTCAGCTAGCATTGTATAGATTTTCCCACCATACCACAGCATACCCATATCTATTACTCCTTTTTGTAAAAATAATCATAGTGAAATAATAACACAAATCCCTCTAATATAGCTTGCGATTTCTCCTAAAAGTGCGTGTTCAAAAAGTCGCCGAATTAGAAGCAAGCAGGTCGAGGCGGCGTAGTTTTGAGGAGCGCAGTGTAGACATAAACCTACATGAGCACAAGGAATGCTTCCCCGATTATACATCGCACGAAGGAAAAGCGGGCTTCTTTTCCAAGGACCGGAAAAACAAGCCAACGAAGAGATGCGCAGCTTATCATTTGGTGACTTTTTGAACATCCTCTAAAAAAGAAAGAAAGGATAGCCGTAGCTACCCTTTCTAATTTATGCCATCAATATGATTTTGTTAGCCTCTCATTTGTTGTTGAGCGATTGATACGAGACGCTTTGTGATTTCTCCACCAACAGAACCGTTAGCACGAGAAGTAGTATCAGCGCCAAGATTTACACCAAATTCTTGAGCAATTTCAGTTTTCATTTGATCTAAAGCTTGCTCTACACCAGGAACTAGGATTTGGTTACTATTATTGTTGCTTGCCATGACTGTCTCACCTCCTTCGCATTACTATATTGTGCGTTTTAGGAGGAATCATGCATGATGAGCCACTGGTAGTTCTTGCAAGCTTAACCAGTTCCAAAAGAGTGCAAAGTTATAAAATTAAAGTAACTCCTCAAAGTGGTTATTTTGATTAGAATGACTCGTTATTTCAACTGTTTCAATATTTTCGATTGTCTTCTGCAATTCTTGTTCAACATCTAAAAACTTCTCTAATTGAATAACTTTTGCTTTTTTCGGTTTTGTTTTTGGTGCATTTGGAACAAAAACGGTGCAACAATCCTCATACGGACGGATGGAAATATCGTATGTCTGAATATGTTTCGACAATGAAATAATATCATCTTTATCCATAGCAACTAATGGCCTCAACACAGGATAGTTGGTTACCTCATTGATAGCATTCATACTTTCCATCGTTTGGCTTGCGACTTGCCCTAAGCTTTCTCCTGTTGTTAATGAAAGAATGCCTTCTTTTTCAGCTACCATTTGACTAATTCTAAGCATCATTCTTCGCATAACGGTCATAGAATATCCATGAGGAACTTCACGATGAATGATCTGTTGTAGCATTGTAAAAGGAACAATATGGACACGAATCGAGTGACCATATCCAGTTAATTTTTTAGCAAGATCCAAAACCTTTTGCTTTGCTCTTTCACTCGTGTACGGTGGTGAGTGAAAATGGATGGCTTCGATTCGAACCCCTCTTTTCATTGTCAAATAACCAGCAACAGGGCTATCGATCCCACCAGATAAGAGCAACAGTGTTTTTCCAGAAGAACCAACTGGTAGCCCTCCCATTCCTTGTACCCTTTTAGAAGTAATGTAGGTGGCATCTGTTCGTATTTCAACAGTTAATTCTATATCTGGTTGATGCACGTCCACCTTATAGTTCGTTGTATTGGATAGTAAATGACCACCAAGTACCTGATTCATGTCTTGAGACCCGATCGGAAACGTTTTATTGCTACGCTTTGTTGTTATTTTAAATGTTTTCGCATTTTCTGCTTGATTTAAGGCTTCTAAAGCACCAGCTTTTATCTCTTCTACCTCATTTTCAACCTTCATTGCCAAACTAATACTTTGAATTCCAAATATATACTTGCATTTTTCAATAATGTCCTGTGGATCCGTTCCATTTAACAGGACAAACATTCGATCGTGTGTTTGTTTTACTTTTATATCACGATACTCTTTTAATGCTCGTTTCACATTTTCATGAAGTTGATTGATGAATACTTTTCTATTTTTCCCTTTTAAAGATATCTCACCATATCGAATTAAAATATGATTGGATTGCATAATTATCTACCCCATTATTTTAATACACTATTTATGACATCATGAAAAGCTTCACAAAATGTGATCATTTCATCGATGCTGTTTTCATAAGTAAGGCTAATCCGTAATGCTGATGAACTTCTATCAAATCCAAAGCCACACGCTGTTAAAATTGCGCTCTCGTCTGCATCTTTGGACGAGCAGGCAGACTTAGTCGAAATATAGAAACCTTTTTCTTCAAGAGCATGAATTAGAACCTCTGGTTTATAACCAAGGGCAGAGAAGTTAAGAATATGTGGTGCACCATTTACTGGTGAGTTGATCACCACTTCCTCCCCTGCTTCCAAGCAGTTTCGAAGCTTATCATTTAAAGTCTTTAGCTTCATCTTATTGCTAATTTGTGCTTCCTTGATTAAACGTAAAGCTTTTACAAATGAAACCGCGCCAGCTAAGTTTTCTGTGCCTGATCGAAAACCCCGTTCCTGCCCACCTCCGTGAAAAAGTGGGAATAGCGTAGTCGCTCGTTTTACATATAATAATCCAGTACCCTTCAAACCATGTATTTTATGCCCTGAAACCGTACAAAGATCTATTTTACTCTTTTTAAAATCAAGATCCACTTTTCCGAGGCCTTGTACATGATCAACATGAAAAAACAGCTTCGGATATTTCGCGGCAATGTCACCTATTTCCTCTATAGGTTGAACAGAGCCAAGTTCGTTATTCACATGCATGATGCTAATCAAAATGGTCTCATCCGTTATTGCGTTTTCGACATCCTCTACCGTTACACAGCCCATGTTATTTACTGGTAAGTACGTTATCTTAAAACCCAATGTTTCTAATGCCTTGCAGGCATCCAAAACAGACGGATGTTCAATCTGAGTTGTGATAATGTGTTTGCCTCGATTTTGGTGGGCAAATGCAATCCCTTTTATAGCCATATTATTTCCTTCAGTTCCACCTGAAGTGAATATAATTTCTTCAGGTGACACATCTAGAAGTGTTGCAGCTTGCTCCCTTGCCTTACGCAACAGCGCCTCTGCGTCTGTACCAAATTGATGAACGGAGGATGGATTTCCATAAAATCGTTCAGACACTTTTTGAAAGCTTTCGATCACTTCTGTAAATGGTTTTGTTGTTGCACTATTGTCTAAATAGATCACTTTTCCACCTCCTCATCAGACTTTGCAAGCATTAATGTTACCATACTTTCAAGCTTCTTAATAGTAGTTAGCTACTGAAAAATACCTTTGATTCATATTAGATTGCAATAATATATGCAACAAAATCCCCTGCTACTATAGCAAGGGATTTTAAAATGCGTGTTCAAGCTAGTCTAAGTTTAACTTGGCAATCAACGTATCAACGGAAATAATGTTATCTCCCTCTATTTCCTCTAACCAATCTCGAGTGATCTCCATGTTATTGGAATAATCAGCAGTTGCATCACTTTCTACACTGTTAAAAGTCTCTACCCTTTCCGTAAACTCATTAAACTTATTAGGGTAATTTGTTACCGATCGCTGAACCGTTGTGTGATTCGCAGTTTGCAGAGTTTTTTCATCACCTAAGTATAACCAAATCACAGTAAACCACACGGATATAGCAGCCATACTTAGAAAAAGTAGCCCAACTTTAAACATATGCTATCACACCTTTAACTCGGGATCTCGGCATGCTCTTCTAATCGCTTTATAGCACCAGGGTCCACTGCCTCTAGTGCCTTCATTGACTGTTCAAGAGCGTTTTCGTACTCGAAATTTCGGAACATAGCTTCCGCTTCCGCCAATTTTGATGAAAGCAAAGGATATTGGCTGCGATAACGGTTAGCATATTGTATAACCACTTCTACTAAGTTGGCTTGATCAAGTAAAAGTTCCGTTTGATCAATCGTTGTTTGTACTGCTTTCTCCGCTTCCTTTAAAGCCTGTTGTACCTCGCCCATATCTAATGGCTGTTTTTGAAGCTTTTCAATACATGCTTCACTTTTCTCCATTGCTGTTTCTATTAATTCCCATATGTACGATGGTACACCTGGAATGTTACTCTTTTGGAGCTTACGGTTCGTTTGGTATAGCTTTCTCCTCATATCCGTTATTTTTTCCTTTGCCTGAAGCTCGTCTTTACGCAATGTTCGAATATGTTCTTTAAACTGTTTATGTCTTATTTCTAAATCTTCAAGCTCTTGAAATCCTGTTTCAAGCTTCTCCCTTAAGTCGATATGTGTCATTTTGTCATTACCTAATTCGTTTTCTAATTCGGCAAATTGGTTTCGAAGTTGACTCATCCACTTCTCAAGATTTAAATGGGTTTCCAAATCGGCATCTTCAAAATAATAGGCTTTCTGCAACGTTTCTACTTCTGATGTTGTTTCATCAAAGGATTCTGATGATTCTGTAATAAGTTCACGATACTGTTTAATATGATTTTCAATGTATTTTTTGGCAACGGCTTCTTTTTCTAATAGCTGGTACATTTCTTTTAAGCGCTCATCTATTTCGGGAATGACTTGCTGCGCTTGTTCCAGTTCTCCTTTGTCCAATTCAGACAAGCAAATAAGCAGCCGTTCCTGAAACCTATGTAATTCTTTTTCGAATCCAAGATGTTCAATACGGTACCCTGATTCTTTCATATCCTTTATACCTGACAAAAGGTCATCAATTTGGCTAGGGAGCTCTTGTTTCACTTTCTTGTACATTGTAGGAAACTCTTGGATTTGAATCTCAAGCAAATAAAGGCTGTTTTTCAACTCTTCCACAACAATACGGGCATCGGAATAATTACCAGAGTCGATCATTTGGTAAGCATTTGCTAGCCCTTCTTCTAATTCATCAATCTCCACTTCAAATCGAATTTCAGCTTTTCCATAACTGTGGCGATTCTGTAATAGTTCTTTTCGTAAGGCTTTTAAATTCGGACGTAGTTCCTCCATTTCCTCACGACTATTTTTTTCTGAATCAAGCAAATCTTCTAGTTCAGAAAGCACCTGTTCGATATCTGTTTCGATTGTTTTTAACGTTTCTTTAACCGATCGAATATTCTTTTTGGCTGAACGAAACCGATATCGGTCAGCTGACTCTTCAGCGTCAAATAAGTATTCTTCTATATCAGGAAGTTCTCTTGTCAAAATAAAATCCCAGCGTTCCTTCCAAGACTCAAACTTCTCTTGGGTTTCTCCAGATAAGTTAAGATCCTTTATCCGAGAAAGTTCAGCTGTCACATTGCGATTCATAATGTCCATTTTCCAGCTTTCCATTCGATCCACTTCGTCATAAACCTTTTTCCTTAAAATTAGTCCCAAAATAATGAAAGCAATTAATATTAATATCATTCCAATAATGTATGCCATGTTCAAGCCTCCTGCCTATTACTAGTTCATAAGGAGAAATGAGAAGTGACTTTAATGCCCCGATAAGATCTAGCAAATTAGTAGCCATTCATTTTTCCGTGTTTTTTCGTATCATTTTATTATTCATATGATACCATGTTCACACCATATTTGGCTAAATTTTTTCAAATTTATCGCTGACATGACATTTTTTTCTGTTTTTTGCTCTTGTATTTTATTTTTTTGGTGCATTCAAACGGAAAGCTTCCTCCATGTATTTTGTCATTACAGAGGTTGTTCAAAAGGTCACCAAATGATAAGCGGCGCATCTCTTCGTTGGCTTGTTTTTCCGTTACTCACGTATTAAAAGCATATCCTTAGAAAAAGAAGAACACTTTTTCTTCGTGCGAGGTAATGCTTTCGAAGCAACAAGCTTTCGCTCCGTTACTCAAAACAGCGCCGCCTCGACCTGCTTGCTTCTAATTCGGTGACTTTTTGAACACGCACTTACAGCAAAAAAAAACAGACCCTAGTTACGTATTAAGATAACTCTGATCTGCTTTTTTCTTTTTCTACACTTGTTACAAATTCGATCCATTTGAAAATAGAGGTTGTATATTTTGTTATAAACAAATCATTTGACCGACTCCATTTCACCTTATTATGCCATTCGTTGGGTGCCATATATGGCGTATTCAGTAATCCTTTTAACTGGAGAAGATAAAACTGACGGTCAGTTTTATTGTAATGAGTCTCTTCAAGTACTTTTTCAAATAACCCACTAAGTATATAGTGCTCCTTGGCAAGATAAGTGACCATCATCTCCCTAACGAACACAGAATCTAATGTTAATTCACGCTGAATGAAACAAGTAAATTGATGGCGTTCTTGTTTATATTGTATAATGATAGCAATTACTCGTTTTAATTGTTCAAAAGAGGATAGATTCTCGGATTGAATCATTTCTTCTTCTATTTTTTTTAAGTATTCTTCATAGTAATGCACAACAGCAGATTCCAGTAAACCTTGTTTACTTTGAAAATAATAGTTGATTAAAGAAACGTTTACTGTAGCCTTTTTGGCTATTTCCCGTACAGATGTACCATGATAACCTTTTGAGTAAAACAGTCTACAGGCAGCATCCATCACTTTACGTTTTGTTTCATTATTTTTCATAAGAATTCACCTCACTTTATGTTTTACGACATAAATGTAAGGAGTCCTTCATTTTTCGCTCGTCAAATTCCGCGTCAGCAATGTCGAATTTATTTTAATAGGAGGGGATTTCGTTGTTTAAAGTCGAACATTATTCTGGTAATAAAGCAAAAGATTATGAGTTGATGCTAAAGCAACTTGAAGCATTAGTACAAGGGGAGCAAGACATAATTGCAAATTTGTCGAATGCGTCTGCACTTCTCAATCAATTTTTAAATGACGTAAACTGGGTTGGTTTTTATTTGTGGAAAGAAAAGGATCAAGAACTCGTACTTGGCCCTTTCCAAGGACTCCCAGCTTGTATCCGGATTAAATCTGGTAAAGGCGTATGTGGAGCAGCCATTAAAGAAGGGAAGACACAACGAGTAGAGGATGTTAATAAATTCCCAGGACATATTGCATGTGATGCGGCGAGTCAATCCGAAATTGTCGTTCCTCTTTTTGTGAACGACACATTGTTCGGAGTACTCGATATTGATAGTCCGATCACGAATCGTTTTGATGATGTCGATCAAGTGTATATCGAGAAATTTGCAGAAACATTACAACAACACTTACTTTTAAAAACCGAGTAGTGACTACTCGGTTTTTATTTGTACCTTTCTTTGACGACACAATTTTTGCCCATCTTCTTAGCCTCATACAATGCAACATCAGCCCGATCGAACACACTTTTAGGCTGATCATAGTGTTGGCTGTTCCAATACGAAACGCCACAAGAAATAGTAACTGCAGGTTCAGTGAATGCTTCCACTTGACGAACTAATTGGAGAGCCATTTCCATGCCATCACTAATTGTTCCATTTGGCAAATAAACAGCTAATTCCTCGCCTCCCCATCTAGCCGCAAAATCTTCTTTTCCTATATGGCTTTTAATAATATTGGCAACCTGTACAATTAGAAAATCCCCAGTATCATGTCCATATGTGTCATTGATGATCTTAAAATCATCAATGTCAATAAGAATAAACGTTCCTTGCACATCTGCTTTCATGTGTTCATGAAGTTTTTCATCTAAATATTTCCTTGAATATAGCTTTGTCAAATAGTCTGTTATAACCAATTGTTCCAGCTTTTCTCTGAGCATTGAGTTAACAAACGCTAAGGTAGAATGATGTACTAACGTTTGAAATAGCTTGAAAGATTCAAAAGAAAAAGCATATGCATCCGTATGCAATAGGACGATCGCGCCAATAAGATCGTCGGATTGTGTCATGGGCGCGGCAATAACGGAGCGATAGGATATAGCAATTTCGGGATTACTTGTTAAAAAGTCACCTATGAATAAAGCCTCTTCCGTTTCTAGCACTTCTTGTATATGTGCTATGAATGAGCTTGCTTCTTTTAACAAAAAATAGTCTGTGCTTCCATCTAAAATTTGATACTCGTTTGCTTCTGTTTCTTTAAAAAGGATAAATCCAACTTGGTCTGCATCAAATGATTCCTTCAGTTGTTTATTCATAAATGCTGTTGTTTCGGATAATCTTAAATTGGTGTTTAATGTGCGCGACGTTTTGTTAACAAACATTAAATCATCTATTAAACGCTTAGAATGTTGGTGCAGACTAGCGTTCTCTATGGCTGTTCCTGCTAAATTGGACACTGCTGTAATGAAATAAATATCCTCTTTTGGGAAAATAGGTTTATTTATTGAAATAACCTGTAGGACTCCGTATGTACCTTGTTTTCCGATCATAGGAACAAAGATTTGACCTGAAACACTTGATCCTGATGTCTCAGCATCATCGATTTGAATCTTTCCAGTCTTATAGGCCATAGTGCTTAGACGGCTTTCTGATTCTTCCGTGTATACTAGTTCCTTTAAAGGAAGCGAATGACATTGTTCGTAAATCTGTGTTAAAAATAAATGATGTAAAAAGGCAGGATAGGATTCTTCTACTGCTTCTGAGATAGCCTTTAACACATGCTCTATTTCAATCGAAGAAAAAATCTTTTGCGAAATTTCAAATAATAATTTATAGTTTCCATTGTTTTGTTGATTCAACTCACAATCATGGTCGCTTGTCATGATCATCTCACCTATCATTCCAAATAAATCTTTACTAGTTATTATATACTATATGTCGCCTATTTCCTACATTATAATATGATTCGTTTCAAAACAAGAAGGAATTGACAACAAAATGAGTTGACTTCTATCCATAGAAAACTTATAATGGTCTTTGTGTAAAATAAAAGGTAGCCTTTGTGATCCTCCGACTGTTTCATTTTGTTCCTAGTAACGGATAGCATTTGACCTATATCTTATGTTCTAGGTGTATCGTGTAACTCTCTGCTGCTGGAGCGATGGTACATGAAAACAAAATGAGCTGCGATCAGGGAACACACTCTGTCTTATTTTATGCTAATCTAATAAAAAAAGGAGGAAATGTCCTATGTCTCGCTATACAGGATCTGTATGGAAAAAGTCTCGTCGACTTGGCATTTCTTTAAGTGGAACTGGTAAGGAACTAGATAAACGCCCTTACCCACCTGGACAACACGGTCCAAATCAACGTAGAAAGCAATCAGAATACGGATTGCAACAACAAGAAAAGCAAAAGCTACGCTTCATGTACGGAATAAACGAACGTCAATTCCGTAATCTGTTTGATATCGCTGGTAAAATGAAAGGGATTCATGGTGAGAACTTTATGATTTTACTAGAATCTCGCTTGGATAACCTTGTTTACCGATTAGGTCTTGCACGTACACGCAGACAAGCTAGACAATTGGTTAACCATGGTCACGTTACAGTTGATGGCAGTCGCGTTGACATTCCATCTTACCGAGTAAAACCTGGTCAAGTTATTGGTTTACGCGAAAAATCACAAAACCTTAACATTGTAAAAGAATCAATTGAAGTAAATAATTTCGTACCAGAATATCTTACGTTTGATGAAGATAAGCAAGAAGGCACGTACAACCGTTACCCTGAACGCTCTGAACTGCCTGCTGAAATTAACGAAGCACTAATCGTAGAATTCTACTCTCGTTAATTTTCAATTGAAAAAAAGCACTGCAATATTATGCAGTGCTTTTTTTATATAGTTTCATATTTACTCAAATCGGAGAAGAAAATACTTCTTTTTTCCTCTTCTTATAATCGTAAATTGGTTGTCAATTCGATCTGCTGCACTTACTGCATAAGAGACGTCCGTTTTTCTTTCACCATTTATATAGATGGCACCATTTTGGATATCTTCACGCGCCTGTCTTTTAGAAGAGGTTATTTTTGCTTCAACAAGTAATTCCACAAGCTTCATCTCCTCTTTTGACACGATATGTGAAGGTACATCTTTAAACCCTTGCTCGACTTCTTGTGCAGTTAATTCCTTCACATCACCACTAAAAAGCGCTCTTGTAATTCTTTGTGCTTGTTTTAGTGATTCTTCCCCGTGAACCATCTTCGTCATTTCTTCTGCCAATCGGGTTTGAGCTGTACGTTTTTCAGGTGAAATTTCTACCTCTTTTACTAGCTCCTCTATTTCTTCCAATTCTAAGAAAGTAAAGTACTGGATAAATTTAATAACATCACGATCGTCCGTGTTTATCCAAAATTGATAAAACTCATATGGGGACGTTTTTTCTGGATCAAGCCATACTGCTCCTCCAGCGGTTTTTCCGAATTTAGTACCATCGGCTTTTGTTATTAATGGAACTGTAAGCCCGAATGCCTTGCCTTCTTTTTCTCCACCCTTTGTCCGACGAATCAACTCTAAACCCGCTGTAATATTTCCCCACTGATCACTACCACCAATTTGCAGTGTACAGTTTTCTTTCTCATACAAGTTTAAAAAGTCGACTGATTGAAGAATCATATAACTAAATTCGGTAAACGAAATTCCATTCTCGATTCTAGATTCAACAGATTCTTTCGCAAGCATATAATTAACACCAAAGTACTTCCCGGTATCTCTTAGAAATTCAATAATAGTCATATTTGATAACCACTCATAGTTATCTCTAGCAATTGCTGCGTTTTCACCATCGTCAAAATTTAAAAGTTTTGCAAGCTGTTGCTTAATCTTTTCACTGTATCCTTGAACCACTTCCAAATCGTTTAAAGAACGTTCAGTAGATCGACCACTTGGATCTCCAATTAAACCAGTTCCCCCTCCAATCAATGCGATTGGCCGATGCCCTGCCCGTTGAAACCTTTTCAAAATCAAAATTTGAACCAAATTCCCGATATGAAGACTATCTGCTGTTGGATCAAACCCACAGTATAAGGTAACAACATTTTCTTCTAAATGTTTTGTTAAACCTTCATCATCGGTTGTTTGACTAACTAACCCTCTTTGTTTTAAATCCTCTAAAATGTTCACATTATGTCACTCCGATCCTATAATTCAATTCAGTTTTCTTAAAGCACAAAAAAACCTCATCCCTAAAAAAGGGACGAGGTGCGCTCGCGGTACCACCCTTGTTGCAATCCTAACAATTGCCACTTGAGTTTATAACGGTAAAATGACCGACTCTCACCAAAAGATAAGAGTAGCTTCAGAGTGTACTTCGCAACTAATTTTGCACTGACTCGCACCTACCGTCAGCTCTCTTTGTGCAGGGAATTACGCTGCTACTATATTCCTTCAACGCTTTTTTTCAATATTTTCAAATTAAGATAAAAAACACAATGTATTTCTAATGATACTATTAATAGCATATCTCATTATAAATTGCAATACTTTCTTCACTCCCGCAATTTGACGGATTGTGCTATAATGAAGATTGAAATTAGGGGGGTTAGCTGTGAATTACAAGGAAATGTTCGACAAATATATCACGAAACTAAAAGAATTATGGGATAAAGGGATGATTCAGAAAGGATCCCGGATTACCTATGATGTTATTTGGAATATTTTGTTATTTTTTATTGTCATTGGAGTGATCGGTCTTTTTTTTGCGGGTGGAGTAGGTGCAGGCTATTTTGCCTCTCTTGTAAAGGATGAGCCGATACGACCTGTAGCAGATATGCAAAAAGATATCTATAACTATGAAGAAACATCTGAGCTCTTTTTTGCAAATGGGATTTCTTTCGGCAATGTTCAATCCGATTTGTTTAGAGAAGAAGTTACATTGGATCAAGTATCAAAACAAGCGATTGATGCGGTTATTGCTACGGAAGATCGTAATTTCTACAAGCATAATGGTGTTGTTCCTAAAGCTATTTTACGTGCAGTAGTCCAAGAAGCAACAAATGCCGACATTAAAACGGGTGGAAGTACATTGACCCAACAGCTTATTAAAAATCAAATATTAACAAATGAAGTTTCTTTTGAAAGAAAAGCAAAAGAAATTCTATTAGCACTTCGACTTGAGCAATCCTTTAACAAAGATCAAATATTAGAAGCATACTTAAATGTTGTTCCCTTTGGAAGAAATGCATCCGGTCAAAACATTGCTGGTATTCAAACTGCAGCAAAAGGTATCTTCGATGTCAATGCGAATGAGTTAAATCTAGCACAATCGGCATTCATAGCCGGATTGCCACAAAGCCCATATTACTATACCCCCTTCACAAACAATGGCGAACTAAAGAGTGCAGAGGGCTTAGAACCAGGCTTGGATAGAATGAAGCTCGTACTACAAAGAATGTTAGAGGAAGAGTCTATAAGCCAGAAGGAATACAACCAGGCACTTGACTTTGATATCGTTGCTTCATTTACAGATCGCAAACCAACTCCACTCGACAAGTATCCTTATTTAACAAATGAAGTGGAACAAAGAGCAAAGGAAATTTTAGCCTATATTCTTGCTGAAAAAGATAATTATACAAAAGAGGATCTCAACACAAATGATAAATTGAAAGAAGAATATATGATTCTAGCAGATCGAGATCTGCGTCAAAGTGGGTATAAAATTCAAACGACTGTTGATAAAGAAATCTATGACGTTTTTCAAGAAGTAGCTAAAAACTATGACAATTACGGCCCAGATAAAAAACAAACATTTACGAATCAAGATACGGGTGAATCATGGAGTGTGATGGAACCTGTTCAAACTGGCGCAATCCTAATTGAAAATAAAACAGGTAAAATTATTAGCTTTGTTGGTGGACGTGGATTTAGTCTCGATTCGCAGTTGAACCATGCGATGGATGCACCACGACCAAATGGAAGTACAATGAAACCTATTTTAGACTATGGCCCTGCAATGGAAGCAGGAGTTATTCAACCTGGCTCCATTATTGTTGATATGCAAAATTATAAAAACTACCCGTCCATACCTAAAGGATGGCCTGATAACTACACAGGAAGATTTCACGGTCTTGTATCAGCAAGAACTGCTCTTGCCAAATCATACAACGTTCCAGCAGTAAAAATTTATAGTCAAATCATCCAAAATGATCCTGTCACCAATTATCTTCAGAAAATGGGGATCACTTCTCTAGTAGAAGAAGACCATCAGATACTTGCTGCTGGGATCGGATCCACAAAATACGGAATATCTGTTGAAGAAAATGTCAATGCTTTTGCGACGTTTGGGAACGGCGGGAAATTTGCCGACGCCTATATCATTGATAAAATTGAAACAGTGGATGGGGAAACCATTTATGAAAATAAAAGTGAATCGGTGGAAGTTTTTACCCCGCAAACGAATTACTTGACCCTTGATCTTATGCGGGAAGTATTAAGAAGTGGTACGGCTGCATCTGTTCCGTCCCAGCTTACAAATAGAAATGTAGATTGGGCAGGTAAAACCGGAACATCTGAAAACTGGGAAGATGCGTGGTTTGTCGCTACGAATCCAAATGTAACGTTTGGAACATGGATTGGTTATGATACACCGAAAAATTTAAAGTGTAGCGGCTGTACTAGCTATAGTTCTCGGAACACCACACTTTGGGCAAAACTGATTAATGCTGCAACAGAAGTTGACCCAGAACTAATGGCACCTTCTGAAAGATTCAAACGTCCAGGTGGAATTGTGTCCCGCTCTTATTGTATAACTTCTGGTTTGATTCCATCAGACTTATGCAGAGAGCTTGGTCTAGTCGATACGGATCTATTTAATGCAAAATATGTTCCGACCAAGGTAGACGACAGCCTGATTAAAGGAGAGTATGTCATGGTCGGCGACAAAGCATATGTTGCAGGATCGAAAACACCGAAAGAATTCACACAAACCGATGGGGTTGCATTTAATCCTGAATTCTTGAAACGAATGGGTTTAGAGGATATAAAAGACATCTCTGAGATTATTCCAAACAGTAATAGCGGTGTCTGGAAGGATGTTAAACTGCCGAGTACAGATGAAGTTAAAAATGATGGTAAAAATCCGTCTGTACCAACAAGCCTAAAGAAGACTGGAAGCGAGCTAACATGGAAAGCTCCTAGTAATAATGATGTAGTTGGATATCGTATTTTCAAGGCGGACAAACCAGATGCAGCATTCAAACTAATTGGAAATACAACCGACACAAACTACACGGTTGGAGACGGGAAAGCCATCTACCATGTAAAAGCAGTTGATTACTTTGGTTCTTCCTCAGCTGCATCGAATGCAGTTCAAGTCGGTGATTTCACGCCAGAACCTGAAGAACCTGATAAACCCGATGATGATAAACCTGATGATAAGCCTGATGATAAGCCTGATGATAAGCCTGATGATAAGCCTGATGATCCTAAAGAGCCTGATCAGCCTGATAAGCCCGCAACAAACGATTCTGAGCAACCGACAGATGGTGGTGGAACGGATGATGGCACTGTGGTTCCAACTCCTGAAGACGAACAACCAACTGAATAGTAACTAATTCAAATAAAATGTCACCTTTGGAAAACATAGAGTGGCATTTTATTTTGGATATAATTAAGCAGTTGTGTCGGTTCGCAACATTTCGATCCTTATCATTCACGTTGTTTAACAACAGATCACAAATTCCTGTATAATGAAGTTTAGATATCTTTGTAGAGGATGTACAATAGCACTATTAGATAGGTGGTGTTTCAGTGGAACACAAAAAAGAATATCATGCTGTCCTGAAAGACACAGAAATGGGTGCAGTAGTAGTGGAAGGCCCTGTACCAACTACTGAATTAAAGAAATATCACCTTCACGAAGGGCTGGATGCATTTCGCCCAGCACCAAAGCAATTTCAAGCATTACTAGAAATTGCTGATTTTGAAGAAGGTCGTTTAATTATTGCTCGAAATAACAACACCATCGTCGGATATGTGACATATCTTTATCCCGATCCTTTAGAACGTTGGTCGGTGTTTCAAATGGAGGATCTCATTGAACTTGGAGCGATTGAAGTCGCCCCAGAATTCCGTGGAGCCAAACTCGCCTCTTCTCTACTAAAACTCTCGATGATGGATGAAATGATGGAGAACTATATCATCATTTCAACCGAGTACTACTGGCATTGGGATCTTAAAGGAACACAATTAAGTGTTTGGGACTATCGAAAAGTAATGGAAAAAATGATGTTTGCTGGCGGGTTAACACCTTCCCCAACAGATGACCCTGAAATTGTATCCCATCCTGCCAACTGTTTAATGGTCAAAGTGGGGAAAAATGTACCTGAATCCTCCATTAAACAATTTGATCGTTTGCGATTTTTACAAAGGGAAAAATATCGTTCCATGAAGAAGGAGGAATAGAAAATGCTGGTAGAAGAAATCATGAAATCGGAGGTTACCACGTTACCTCCAACCGCACCAATTGAAGATGCATTACGTCTATTAAATCAACATCATATCCGCCATATCCCAATTGTTGACCAATCCTACAAAGTGATTGGCATTGTGTCGGATCGCGATGTACGTGATGCTAGCCCTTCCATATTTGATACTAAATCAAAATCAGAGGCATTAAAACACGAGATTCAAACAATAATGAGCAGTCCTGTCGTAACTGTTCACCCACTTGATTTTGTTGAGGAAATTGCTTCCATCTTTTATGAAGAAGAATTTGCTTGTTTACCAGTTGTTAGAAATGAAAAACTAATTGGGATTGTTACGGAAAAAGATATGCTATATACGATGATTCAACTAACTGGCACAAATGTTCAAGGTTCGCAAATCGAAATTAAAGTACCCAACAAAGCTGGAACACTTCCGGCTGTTGCAAACGTAGTCGGGAAACGTAAAGTAAATATTTCATCCGTTCTTATATACCCATACAATGATGATTCAGATTACAAAATACTCGTATTTCGAATACAAACAATGAATCCACTACCCATTATTGAAGATTTAAAACGTGCACACTATGAGGTTTTGTCGCCCAATCAAATGAGGTTTCATAATGAGTGAACATTCGGCATTTATTTTCTCAAAAGACTATGAAACATATCACTTTCATGAAGATCATCCCTTTAACCAAAAAAGGGTTGCATTGACAAAGGAATTATTAGAGGCAGAAAATCGTTTAGTACCTGAACAGATTATTGCTCCGAGACATGCAACTGACGAGGAATTAGCACTCATTCATGATAGGCAATACATTCAGGCCATCAAAAAAGCTAGTCGTGGCGAGCTAACAGCAGAGGAAGGATTGGAATTCGGGATTGGAACCGAAGACACCCCTATGTTCGAAAACATGCACGAATCCTCTTCCCTGCTTGTAGGAGGAACATTAACAGCAGTTGATGCTGTCCTTAAAAACTCCTTTACACATGCATTAAACCTTGGAGGTGGTCTGCACCATGGATTTAAACGAAAAGCTTCTGGTTTTTGTATCTACAACGATGGGGCAGTGGCAATTAAGTACATAAGAGAAAAGTACGATTTAAAGGTCTTGTATGTCGATACAGATGCCCATCATGGTGATGGCGTACAATGGGCTTTTTACGATGATCCAAACGTCTGCACGCTTTCGATTCATGAAACGGGTAGATATCTCTTTCCTGGGACAGGTAATGTCAATGAACGTGGGCTAAAGAAGGGGTTTGGTTACTCGTTTAATGTACCAATTGATGCCTTTACAGAGGATGAATCTTTTTTACATGTTTATGAGTCCGCTTTCAAAGAAATATGCCACTATTTCAAGCCAGATGTTATTATCACACAAAATGGAGCTGATGCTCATGCATATGATCCTTTGACCCATTTATGTGCAACAATGGAGATCTATGAAAAAATCCCTACCCTTGCTCATCAACTTGCACATACATATTGTGATGGAAAATGGATTGCATTAGGTGGTGGCGGCTATGATATTTGGCGTGTTGTGCCACGGGCATGGTCTCAAATATGGGGTGTCATGACATCTGGAAAGGCGTTCGATGGTGACTTACCGAAACGATGGATTACAAAATGGGGGAAACTTGCTCCTGTTTCCTTACCAACAACATGGGGTGATGACAAGCGTATTTACTCTCCTATACCGAGAAAACAAGAAATAACAGAGAAAAACAGCAACACATTAAACAAAGCACTTCATTATATAAGAAATCAAAATAAATTCAGTAACGTGTGATGAAAAAAGCGATTCTGACTCCTGTACTATAAAAAAACTCCCCCGATCCATTCATGCATTAGGGGAGTTTTATTGCTCTTTTTCCAGTATAACAATTTCAACACGACGATTTTTATTCCAATTTTCTGGTGAAGTATTTGGAACAACGGGTCGGGTGTCCCCGTATCCAACAGCGATGAACCGATTTTCTTGTATTTCCTGTTGGTCAATTACATATCGAATGACACTACTTGCCCGAGCTGCAGAAAGCTCCCAGTTAGATGGAAAACGATAATTCGAAATGGGACGATTATCGGTATGACCCTCAACCCTAACCTGATTTGGGATGTTACTAAGCAATGTACCTACTTTATCTAAAAAAGGTTTTCCTGCATCAATAATATTCGCTTCAGCCGATTCAAATAGCACCTGCTCTTGTAGGATTAAGACTACACCCTCTTCGGTATGATTTGCTGTAATCACATCATTTAAGTTCTGTTCATCTAAAAAAGATTGTACTGCATTTAACAAGCTATCTAATGATTCATCATTTTCACTTGATTCCTCAGGCTGCTGTATCGCTCCCTGATAACTTTCCTTAGGTAGATCAATATCGTTTGATCGTACTTCACTTTCGATTGGATCGGATGTTTCTGCAGGATTATCCATCGGAACAGGAGATGGATAAAATTCAAAGACCATTCGATTACGAAATGATTCAGCAATTGCTTCAAACTTCACTAAATCAATTTGAGACATGGAAAAAAGCAAAATAAAGAATACTAGAATAAGCGTCATCATGTCAGAATAGGTAACCATCCACCTAGGTGCGCCCTTGTCTGGCTTTTTTTGTTTACGCCTAAGCTTCATGAATGGTCTCCTCCACAAGTCCTTGTTCTTCACTTTTCTCTTCTTTCTCAAGTTTGTGATTATTTGATAAAAAGGCACTCAATTTTTCTTCTAATATTCTTGGATTTTGACCAGATTGAACCCCGATGACCCCTTCAATAACGATTTGCTTTAAAAAGATCTCTTCATCCGTTTTGTTTTCTAGTTTACCTGCCATAGGGATAAATACTAAATTAGATAAAACCGTGCCATAAAAAGTCGTTAATAATGCAACAGCCATGTTTGGTCCAAGTGTCGACGGGTCTTGAAGGTTATTAAGCATTAACACAAGACCAATCAATGTTCCAATCATTCCCCAAGCAGGTGCATATTCTCCTGCCTTCTCTATAATAGCTCTTCCTTTTTGATGACGTTCTTCCATTGCTATAATTTCTGCGCTCATGATGTCATTGATTACATCTGGTTCAATTCCATCTACTGCCAGCAATATCCCTTTTCGAATGAAAGGATCATTTACATCTTCTAATTCATTTTCTAGAGCTAACAATCCTTCTCGACGCGCTCGCTCTGATAACCGAACAAATAAACCGATTAAATCAGAGAGACTTTGCTCATTTTTAGAAAAAGCTTCCTTCATTACAACAGGTGTTAATTTTACTTGATCCAGATTAAAATTGATCAAAAGTGCTGCTGCCAATCCACCAATTACAATTAAAATGGAAGCGATTTGAAGGAAGGAAGCAAATCCACTCGTCCCACCACTGCTAATAATGCCAAACATAAGCATCACAAATCCTAATGTAATGCCGATTGGAGTTAAAAGGTCTCTCTTTCTCATAAACTCTCTCCTAACCGATTTTGAAAATAGGCTTATTATTTATATCGGCATTATTTGTCGATTGTTGAGTCTCTTTCGATAATTCGGTGAGGTAAAATTACATTTTGTTCAGAAACTTCTTCTTTTTTCATGAATTTTGTCAAAAGTCGCATGGCAACTGCACCAATGTCATACATTGGTTGAACAATCGTAGAGAGCGTTGGACGAACCATTGTCGCAAGTCGTGTATTATCAAAACCAAACACTTCAATATCATCTGGAACACGCATTCCTCTATCTTGAATGCCATGAATGACACCTAAAGCCATTTCATCTGAGGCTACAAAAATACCCGTAGGTGGTTGCTCTAATTCCAATAGCTGCTGGGCTGCTTCTATTCCAGAGTCGTACGAGTAATCCCCTTTCACAATAAATGCATGTTCAATGGACTGGTTATTTTCTTCTAATGAACGAATATATCCATTGTACTTTTGATTATTTATGTCTGTTTCATCCAACCCAGTAACAAAGGCAGGGTGATGCCCATGATCAATCAAAAGCTTTGCCGCCTCATATGCTGCTTGTTCATAATCAATGTTAACAGAAGGAATTGAATTTGTTTCATCAATGGTAGCCGCTAGTACAATAGGTGCCGGAGACCTTTTGAACTGCTCGATATGTTCCTCTGTTATTGTGCCACCCATGTATACAATACCATCCACCTGTTTTTCCAGCATTGTATTAATTAAATGTAATTCTTTATCTTTATTTTGATCAGAGTTACTCAGGATAATGTTATAATTATACATCGTTGCGATGTCTTCAATACCCCTTGCTAATTCTGCAAAAAAGATACTTGAGATATCTGGAATAATAGCACCAACAGTAGTCGTTTTTTTACTCGCAAGTCCTCGTGCAACAGCATTGGGGCGATATCCTAATCTCTCAATTGTATTTAATACCTTTTTTCTTGTTGTTGGTTTTACATTTGGATTGCCATTGACAACTCTTGATACGGTTGCCATGGATACATTTGCTTCTCTTGCCACGTCATATATTGTAATGTTCATTTCGATATTACCTCCTAAAGAATGAAAGATTTCGACCATCTTTTCATTTATCATACGATACAACGCATGCATCCGCAACGTTTCCAACTATTTTGACACGTTTTTTTCAAAATCAACCATGAAACTTTCTCGTTTTGTTCTTATTTCCGTCAAAAGATAGAAGCAAAGAGGCGATGAAATATACAATTTCCCATAAGAAAAACCCCTGTCAATGATATATGACAAGGGTTAGTAAATTACTGGGTTCCATTACTTCTTACTATGCACGAGTTAGTTCTTTTTTCGTTAACTCATACATGAATTGTTCAAACTGATCAAAGTCCATTTGCTGTGCTGAATCGGAGAGAGCTACTGCTGGATCTGGATGCACCTCTGCCATGACTCCGTCTGCGCCAATCGCAATGGCAGCTTTTGCTGCAGGAAGTAGTAAATCCTTACGTCCTGTTGAGTGCGTAACATCGACCATTACCGGTAAGTGTGTCTCTTGTTTGAGAATAGGTACAGCAGAAATGTCTAACGTGTTTCTTGTTGCTTTCTCATACGTGCGTATACCACGTTCACAAAGAATAATATTTCCATTTCCTCGTGAAATAATATATTCAGCTGCGTTGATAAATTCATCAATCGTTGCTGACAATCCTCTTTTTAGTAAAACTGGTTTGTTCACTTCTCCAGCAGCTTTTAGTAACTCAAAGTTCTGCATGTTACGTGCTCCAATTTGAATAACATCAATATAATCTACAGCTGTTTCAATATCCGCTGGGTTTACAATTTCACTAATTACAGCTAATTGATATTCATTTGCAACTCTTTTTAATATTTTTAATCCTTCAAGCCCTAAGCCTTGGAAATCATATGGTGAGGTACGTGGTTTAAAAGCACCTCCACGAAGTAATTTTAATCCTTTATTCTTAACTACTTCTGCAACCTTAGCCACTTGCTCGTAGCTTTCGACTGCACAAGGGCCCATAATAAAGTGCGTGTTTCCGTCCCCGATTTTTTCCCCATTTATTTCAACAATTGTATCTTCTTGCTTCTTTTTACGTGATACAAGTAAAGCCTTTCTGTGATCATCTTCCTGCAGCTCTAAACCAGCTTTGAATATTTGTTTAAATAGGTGTTCGATCGTAGAATTTTCAAAAGGGCCATCATTATGCTGTGTAATTAAATTTAGCATATCGCGTTCACGAACTGGATCAAAACGGCTTGTTCCTTGCTTATCTTTCAGTTGGCCAATTTCCTGAACAAGCTTTGCACGGTGATTAACCCTCTCTAATAATTCTAGGTTCACCTTATCCAATTCTTCACGCAGATTTTCTAGTTCATTGTTGCTCATAATTTCCGCCTCCTATTATTCATTGCATTCGATAACATGTTAGAATTTTAATAATTAGGATTCATTATAGCTAAAATTTGAATTCTTGTCACCACTTATACAGAAAATATTCTTACTCTTTAAAAATAGTTAATATATATTGTATTCCTCATCTTTATGTTTGTTCCATTATTGAACAAAATCGCTATCGCGATGGCTTTTAAACCCATCTTTCCCAAACATTTCAGCTAATTTAATATAGCAGCACACTCAAATATAAGGTATTGTTAATTTACCACAAAAAACAAACCAAAAAGTGAGGTGCTGCTACTTGTTTATCGTATCATGTCCTAATATAATTAACAATTTTTATTTTATTTCCTCAAGGTCGCCCCCTAAATAAAAGTACTGTACAAGCAACAGTGTTCAATTTTTGACAATACACTTTTATTTAGGAGGTCTACATCATGAGTTTTTTCGATACTAAACCTTATGTTAAGAAGTTTAATGACTTATTAGTGCTGCGTGATTTAACCCATAATACGGTCA